>CAYGXO010000135.1:0-2185 GCA_964353885.1 uncultured Spirochaetaceae bacterium | reverse complement strand
CCGCCATACTGCCGACCCGTACCGGCGAATCCGAAAATACTTTCCGCTCCATATTTATCCTTGATTTCCAGCAGCTTCTTTGCTGTTGTATCTAGGGCTTCGTCCCAAGAGATGCGCACCCAGCCTGGGTCTTCGCCCTTCGGCTTCGTCCTCTTCAGGGGATACTTCAGACGGTCAGGATGATAGAGCGCCTGGAAAGACGCAAAGGCTTTAGAGCAGATGCTTCCCTCGCTGGTGAGGCAATCGTCGTCACCTTCAATCTTTACAGCCCTCCCATCCTGCACGGTTACCCAGACCCCACACTCCGTCTTACCACAGGCACGGCAAGCGGATCTGATCCTCTCCACTTGGGGTTCTGCGAGGGGCTTCTTCGCCTCCACAAGCCCTTTGAGCGGGCTCAGCGCCGGCGAGAAGGGCGACGGGCTGACGGCCATGTCGCCCAGCGTGCCCTCGTCGGCGGCTGCCCTCTGGGAAGTGGGCGCCCCTTGCGGGGCGCCGCCCGGCCGAGTCGTGCCGCAAAATGCCACACCCCCAAGAACCAACACGCCGATCACGCCCACCATCCATGTCCTGACCATTGCAGCACTCCCTAAAATGGGGACGCACCTATCTCTGTATGGGCTTGCGCACCTAGGCGCCACTGCCCGGTAGCCAGTAGCCAGTAGCCGGTAGCCCGGAACCCGGGTGCCACGGCCAGGGGTCCCCGCCGCCATCCATCGCGGCGGGGGGCCCCTGCTTCCTAGTGTAGTGAGTCATAAATAATGCAATTTATCGCGTCGCGTTGCGTTTCCTCTTTCATAGGAAGAGGGTACGACCAATGCGAGTCGCTCCGAAGATCATGGTGACGGACGAACAGCGAAAGATCCTGGATGGCTGGGCGCGAGGACATCGGACACCGGTGCGCCTTATGCAGCGGGCGAAGATCGTCCTGCTGGCTGCGGAGGGCCGGGAGAACTGGCAGATCGCCGCGGACCTTCAGATGGATCCCGGCAAGGTCGGGCGATGGCGAAAGCGATTTGCCCGGGACGGCCTGCGCGGGATCGAAAAGGACCTTCCTCGCGGCGGGCGTCCGCCGACCATCCGCACGGCGCTGGCCCGGAAGATCGTGGAGATGACAACACGGAGCCTTCCGCCCAACGCCACTCATTGGAGTACGCGGACGCTGGCGGAGGCGATCGGCACCACCCAGTCGATGATCTCTCGCGTCTGGAGAGCCAATAACCTCAAGCCACACCTGACCCGTGGATTCAAGCTGAGTAATGACCCGCGTTTTGTGGAGAAGTTGATCGACGTGGTGGGGCTGTACCTCAATCCGCCCGAGCACGCCTTGGTGCTGTGCGTAGATGAAAAGAGCCAGATTCAGGCCTTGGACCGCACTCAACCGGGCCTGCCGATCAAGAAAGGCCGCTGCGGAACGATGACGCATGACTACAAGCGCAACGGCACGACCACCCTGTTTGCGGCTCTGGAGGTGGCGGAAGGCAAGCTGATCGGGACGTGCATGGAGCGGCACAGGCACCAGGAATGGATCAAGTTCCTGAAGATGATTGATCAGCAGACACCGCCGGAGTTGGATCTGCACCTGATCGCAGACAACTACCACACGCACAAGCATCCAAAGGTGCAGAGCTGGCTGGGGCGGCATCCCCGCTTCCACATGCACTTCATCCCGACCAGCAGCTCGTGGATGAACCTGGTGGAGCGATGGTTCCGAGAGATCACGGACAAGCGCATCCGGCGAGGCGTCTTCACGAGCGTGAAGCAGTTGATCCAGGCCATCATGGGTTACATTGACCATCACAATCAGAACCCGCGTTCCTTCGTCTGGACGGCCAAGGTCGAGGACATTCTCGCGAAAGTCCGCCGGGCCAGAGCCGTCCTGGATAATGTGCAAACAGATTGACTCACTACACTAGCATGAGCCGCCGGCCCCGACAGATCACGTTGGCCCAGTGGGACCGCCGCTACGAGCGGCTGCGGTCGGCGGGCCTGCGCGAGCCGGCGTACGGCGGGCCGCTCGGGAGGCACCTGGCCGACGGGGACCTGCGCCTGCGCCACCTGCGGTTCGACGATTCCGCGGCGGCGCTTCGCCTGGCGTGTGCGCCGGACGGTGCCCAGATGGCCGCCGGCGGGCCGCTATGCCCCGACCAGATCGTCTACTGCAAGTCGTTCCCGCTGTGGTTCG
>CAYGXO010000134.1:0-2362 GCA_964353885.1 uncultured Spirochaetaceae bacterium | reverse complement strand
CTCATTGGGGCTGTTGGCCTCCACTACCACTTCGCCGCTGTGGGGCGCCTGGGCCGCGCGATACCGTATTCGGTAGACCATCGTCGTCGTGCCTCCGCCGTTCGCGTGGAACGTACGATGCGCGCGCGGGGAAATGCAACTCGACGAAGGGATGCCGCGAGAATGGGGTCAGGCCTGTCTTCGTTTAGCCCAACTTCGCCAACAATCGCCGTAAGTCCTTATTTTACGTTCAAAACCGGCCCCGGTCTTCACTACATCTCGTCTTGGTTCTCGTCGGCCAGGTCCAACCGGGAGGGCAGGTGGAGCCCCAGGCGCTGGAGCAGGATCGCCTGGTGGTCCGTCGGACGCGTGACGCAACGCTTGCGGATCGTGGCCTCCGACCGTGTCGGGATCACTACGTCAACCACGCGCAGGCGGCCCAGTTCGTCCAGGACCTTGCGGGGCTCATCTCCCAGGCCGGCCCGCCGGCACAGTTGACCCAGGGCCTTCCACAACACGTAGGCCAGGAAGCACACCAGGATGTGCCCTTGCACGCGATCCTCCTTTTGGTGCCAGACCGGCCGGAGGCTCAGGTCGCTCTTCTGTATGCGGAATGCTCCCTCCGCTTCCGTCAGTTGGATGTATGCCTTCCACAGTTCTTCACCGGTCCAATCTGACACATTGCTCCGTAGGATGTAGCAGCCTTCGCTCAGCGACGCCCAATCCTGCCAATCCTTCAGCTTGGACCAATCCAGCCAGGCTGAGCCGTCGGAGGCCGTCTGGACCTCCGTCTGGAATCCTCCGGCCGCCCGCGAGTTCCGCCCCATCAGCCGCCCCAGCCGCTGGGCGATGGTCACCGGGCTTTCCTTCTGTCGAATGCATGCGGCCTGGAGATTCAAGAGCCCCTGCTCGATCCGCTGGGCGAACCGCTGGTGCATCGCCTTCTCCTTGTCCCGGCGCGACCCGCTGCGGCACAAGATGAACGTCTCCAGCCCGTCCGGCGAGGGGCACAGCTTGACCTCCAACTCCTGGTGGATCGTCTGCCAGTCCTCCTGGAGCAACTGCCGCTGGAACTGCCGCAGCAGGCTCTTGGGCGTTCCGACGATGTAACGACGGCTGTCTTTCCTGAGGAACTCCATGTTCTCTTGACTGACCATGCCCCGGTCCACCACCCAGATCCGCTGGGCCTTGCCGTAGCGGGCTTCCATCGTGGCGACGATCTCCTGAAGCGTGGTCACGTCGTTGCGGTTGCCCGCGAACACTTCATACCCCAGCGGCATCCCGCAGCGGCTGACCACCAGACCAATGCACACCTGTTTGCAGTCTGGCCGATGATCGCGACTGTAGCCACGCATGGCCTGCGGGTTGCCCGCCGCTTGGCCCTCGAAGTACGTGCTGGTCACGTCATAGAGAAGCAGGTCGTATTCCAACTGGAATAATTCTCCCATGCGGTTCTTCAAATGGGTCTCCAGCGCCTCCTTGTGCGGCAACAGGTGATCCATCGCCCGGTACAGACGTTGTTCGTTGACCTTCCGCTCCGAGACGCCCATCAAGTCCTCCATCGCCGTCTGACGGTAGAAGTGCTCGGCAATGTACAGCTCGCTGGAAGGCTGGCAGAAGCGCGACAAGATCAACACCTCCGCCATCACCGACCAGGGAATCTGCTCCTGCCCCGCCGGCAAGACGCCGGCCAGGAACTCCACCAGCCCCAACTGCCGCAACAGTTCCCGGCCCAGCCAGGGGCCGCCGAACTCCAGACACCGCTCCACGCGAATCCTCTGGGCATCCACCATCACCCACTGCGGAGGGCCGTCCTGCCCGAAACGCCGCTGGATATCGCTCTGCCCCTCCGCCGCCCGCTCCACGCCCAGACGACCTTCCTCGTCCATCTGGCCCAGGTACGCCACCACTCGCTGCCGCGGCCCGCGCTCGGTGCGAAACGACTCCACCAACGCCCAATAGGCGTGCCGCTTGCCATCCTTCACGCGATAGCAGGGACGGATGTACATGCCCCCATTGTCGGGCTCGCACGGGCCTCATCAACCGGGCAGGTCTTCACTACATCGCCTTTGGGCCTTCCGCCTGGCCCGCACCTTCCCAGAACCCGCGAAAAAGCCCACCGGAGCCCGGCGAAAAAAAAAGCTACCGCCCAAAGGTTGGCGAAGTTGGGCTAAGCCCTAACGGCGCGGTATGCCGCTTGCATAGAGACAGGCAGAGGACCGTACGTCTTTGTGGAGGTCAACGGTCGTTGTCAGTCAATCTGCGGCCCAATCAAAGGAGACAACTGCATGAATAGACCACGTTCCATCTGACCGCTACACATCCGGTTCTCAAGTCATCCCGGCCTTTGGTATCTCATCAACACTTCCAGCTATCGGCCGGG
>CAYGXO010000133.1:0-2791 GCA_964353885.1 uncultured Spirochaetaceae bacterium | reverse complement strand
GAGAGATCCTGAAGGCGCTTGACGTCAGCCTGCCACAAGGCAAAGTGTAGTCAGGAGCGGACTGCTCCGACTCATCAGCCAACCCCAGTTAGATCAGCAGCTTCCCAGCGAAATCGCGCTTCCGGGCGCATGGAAGATCCGGCTGATGAACTTCTCGGCCATGAGGTGAGCCATTATCCCCTCGCCGCCCGGCTTCTTTGGCGTATCGGGCAACAGGCTGCCGATGATCGTAAGAACCACGATCCCGCCGATGACGACGGCTAGCCTGGATTTCCACGGACAACCATTCACCTAAGCGCGAGGCCGTTGCGGCTCATGCTACGTGGTCAGACGCAAGGATAGCCCATGCCACCAGGGCACATTGACTGGATGCTCCATCAGGCCGGAACCGAGAATGATGGGCAGGTGCGCCCGGCGATGGAAGCTGACCTGCACCTGCGTGTCGGTGATGGTGACGTCAGCGGGCATGTCGATCAGATCGCGGAAGATCTGCCGGGCATACGCATCCGTGTATCCCCGCATCCTTTGTGCCAGCAGCCGGTACAGGCCGCTGGCGATCACCAACAACGCCATGTCAAAGTCTACCTTTAGCCCCACGGCCGAAGAGAGCGCATCCATGTGGAAGAACCGCACGGCGTCGGAAAGGGCGTTTTCAATCAGCATCCGGTGGGCGTAGCGGGTAATGAGCGGTTTGGCGGATACCCGGTGCTGGTTGCTGAGCAGGATGGTAGGCTCGTCATGCCCGAGATCCTGGACGAAAAACTGGCGGAAGTCCCGCCCCGCCAAGCGGACCGTTTGCTCGTAGACGCGGGGCGTGCGGTATTTCCGGGTGGGAACATCCAGTTCGATGACCTTCCACGCCGAGCGGGGCAGCAGGACGATTTCCTTCAATAGCTTGGGCGACCGCCGGCGCAGGGTGATGAAGGCGATCCCCAGATGGTCCAGCCGCGCCAGGTTGGCGTAGGTGGTCAGCCGCGAATCGAACACCAGGTGGCGGGGATAGTTGCCGCGAACGCGCTTCCAGAATTCCAGGAACCGGAAGATCTCGTCGGACTCCTCTCCTTTGCGGATGTCGGCATTGGAGTAACAGAAGGCGCGCCCGTCCGCATCTTGCGCCAGAAACACGAGGATGCTCGGCTGGCGGCGGCTGCGTTGCGACACGTAATGACGCTCCACCAGCGGGTCCTCGCCGTAGTAAGGGACGGAGTGGAAATCGAGATTGAAAGAGTCGCCGGGAAACAGCCGGCTATCGGTCAGGTGCTCGTGCCAACTGGCCAGCAGCCGCGTCGTTTGGGTGTGGTCCAGGCGCGAGGAATATTCCAAGAAATAGCTCTTCTTCGGGATGGTATTGAGCCCGGCGAAGAGCGCCAAGCCTTGGTCGGCGACCAGCGCCATGACGTGGCTCTTGCGCTCCAGCGACCAGAGCTTCAGCGCCAGGCAGGCGCGCAGGGCATGTTCGGCGGGGATCAGCTTGGAACCGGGAAGGCGCGCCGCGGCAGCCAGTCGACTGAGGCCGAGACGCACCAGATCCGGGACGAACAGAAACAGTCCGCCGCAGCGGGTCGAAAAAGTGTGGGGAGCCAGAGAGAACTCCCGCACGTCGGCCACCGGTTCGATGGTGGGGCGCGGGTAATCCGGGCGTTCTTCATCGAGGCGCCGCGGCAGCGCGGCGAATCCTTCCTCTTTCAGCACCTCCCGCACCGCGGTCGGACTCAGCGGGCAATTTCGCTCCTTGAGGGTCTGGCTGATCTCATAGACCGAGTGGTTCTGTTTCCGTAAACCGATGATGAGGTCGCGAGCCGCGGACTTCTTGGGCTGGGATCGCGGGCCGAAGCGGGGAGGAACAAAGAAGGCCGGGTCCGGGTCGCGGCGGAAGTGATGGCACAGGAGGTGGAAGTAGCCGGCCGAGTAACCAAAGGCCCGGGCAACTTCTTTGGGGAGGCGGCCCTCGAGGAAGTAGGCGCGGAGGGCCTCATACAGGCGGTGTCGCGGGTGGCGAGGCTGCTCGAAGAAGCGGCGGCATTCGCTTATATCCTTTGGTGCTCCTAGAGCCACAATGTAATGGTATCATGTAAAACCTTTCATGTCAACCATGTTTTTTAGATTCCACGGCGAGAAGCATTCGAGCCTTTGAAACACGGCATCTCAGTGACGCAGAGGCACAAGCTTGCGGTTTCTTGCAGTCGCAGGAGATGTGCTGTAGGATACGGAAATGATGGTCAACAGAGCACCAATGTACTAAGGATCTGTTGCCCCGAAGACGTTCGAACGGCCCAATTGGGGGCTCGTGGAGGCAAGTCCCTTATGGGATTTCCCTTCCGTGGAAATCCAGGCTAGCCGCAAGAATCGCTGGGGGGCTATGATTCGCGGCGTTTTGCGGGGGCGCGCCGTCCATCTCTCAACGGTCGGGGCGTGTACGGTTCAGTTGGTGTGAGAGCCGCCAATGGCGACGCTCCCAGACTGAACTGGCAGCGCTAACGGGAATCGAAGGCGTTGAGGGGAGTTCCAGTGCGTGACAATCCATGCTAACCCGTTGATTCTGCGTTCATCCGGTTTCGGTAATGCCAGCGTGTTCCGTCGTGTACTTGCGTGGGATGACATGGGGACGACATGAGAGCATTTTCGGAAGGGCTGAGGCTCTGCCGACCCGGAAAGGCGGTCGGGGCTACCTGAGCATCGGCCCGAAGGTCTGACGCCGCCCACGTTGAGCGTTTTCGGCGTGCTGGTCGAGATTCTATTGCGGCAGCAGGATCTGGCCGCCGCCCCTCAACTCCACGGAATGTTGGGGGTA
>CAYGXO010000132.1:0-20502 GCA_964353885.1 uncultured Spirochaetaceae bacterium | reverse complement strand
CGGCCGCAGGGTGCTCGTGACGGGGGCGGGCGGGAGCATCGGGTCGGAGCTCTGCCGGCAGCTCCTGGGAGGGGGAGCGAGGAGGCTGTACCTGTTCGGCGCGGTCGAGGACGGCATCTACCAGTTCGAGCAGGAGCCGCGCCTGCTCCAGGAGGAGGGGGTCGGCGAGAAGGCGACGCTCGTTCCCATCATCGGCGAGGTCCAGGATGCGGACTACATGCATTTCATACTGCCCCGCACCCGGGCGAGCGTCGTGTTCCACACCGCTGCGCACAAGCACGTGCCCCTCATGGAGGCCAACCCAGTCGAGGCGGTAAAGAACAACGTATTCGGAACAAGGAACGTCGTGGAGGCCGCCCGGAAGGCCGGCGTCGAGAGGTTCGTCCTCATTTCAACCGACAAGGCCGTGGAGCCGCACAGCGTCTACGGCGCCTCCAAGCTCCTCGCCGAGGAGATCGTCCTGCGCGAGGGGAAAAGCGGCCGCCATTTCCTGGTGGTGCGCTTCGGCAATGTCCTGGGCTCGCGCGGAAGCATCCTGCCCTTGTTCCGGCGGCAGATCCTGAAGGGAGGCCCTGTCACTGTCACCGATCCGCAGACCCGGCGGTTCTTCATGACCATCCCCGAGGCATCCTCGCTCGTGCTCAAGGCGGGCGGCGTCGGATCGGGCGGCGAGGTGTACCTGCTGGACATGGGCGAGAGCGTCTCGATACGTGAGATGGCCGAGCAGATGATTCGTTTCTACGGCTACGAGCCGCACGAGGACATCCGCATCGCCTTCACGGGCCTGCGCACGGGAGAGAAGCTGGTGGAAAAGCTGCACGCCGACACCGAGTTGCCCGAGCTCACCGAGCATCCGAAGATCCTGAAGCTCAAGAGAAAGACCCTGATCAATGGCAGGATCGTCCCGGTCCTCGAGCGCCTGAGGCCGATCTGCTTCCATGACCCGCAGCAACCGTCGCTGTTCCGCAGCAGGCGCGCCCTTCGCGCGGTGCTCGAGGAGGTCATCCCCGGCATCGGGCCCATGCACGAGGAGCCGGAGTTCTGAGGAGCAGGCCGTGAACGAGCCCAGAGACCTCCCCCCCGGCGCCGTAGGCGCATTTCCTCCCGTCCCCTTTGCCCGGCCCAGCCTCGGCAGGGAGGAGGAGCAAGCCGTCCTGGCCGTCATGCGCAGCGGCTGGCTCACAACCGGAGAAGTGGCCGCCCGTTTCGAGCAGGAGTTCGCGCGGTTCGCGGGCTGCCGGCACGCCCTTGCACTGTGCTCGGCCACGGCAGGGCTGCACCTCTGCCTGGATGCACTCGGAGTCGGGCCCGGTACCGAGGTGATCACGACGCCATACACCTTCGCGGCAACGGCCGAGGTCATCCGCTACATGGGCGCGGATCCGCTCTTCGTCGACATCGACAGGGAGACGCTCAACATCGATCCCGCAGCCCTGCGGCGCGCGCTGGGGGACCGGCGAAAGGCCGGCGGCCGCGTCTCGGCGATGATTCCCGTTCACGTTGCGGGCCTGCCCTGCGACATGGAGGCGATTGGAGAGCTCTCCCGAGAGTTCGGGGTCCCCGTCGTGGAGGACGCCGCGCATGCCTTCCCCATTCGAAGCGGGGGGAGGTTCGTCGGGACGTTCGGCGACGCGGGGGTCTACTCCTTCTACGCCACGAAACCCATCACCACGGGGGAGGGCGGCATGGTCGTCACCGACAGGGACGACATCGCCCGCCGCATCCGGCAGATGCGCCTGCATGGGATCGACCGCGACATCTGGAACCGCTACACCTCGGCCGCGGCGTCGTGGGAGTACGACGTGGTGGCGCCGGGCTTCAAGTACAACCTCACCGACATGGCCGCCGCGATCGGCAGGGTCCAGCTCACCAAGGCCGAGGCCCTGCTCGAGCGGCGGAGGCTCATCGCCCGGCGCTACCTGGAGGCCTTCCGCGGCATGGACGAGCTGGTCTCTCCACCGGCCGCTGACGGACATGCCTGGCACCTCTTCATCGTGCGGCTGCGCGGGGAGGCGCTCTCGATCGGCCGCGACAGGTTCGTTGAGGAGCTGCAGGCGAGGGGCATCGGTGTCTCCGTGCACTTCATCCCCCTGCACCTGATGTCCTACTACAGGGAGACATACGGCTTTCGGCCAGAAGACTTCCCTGTCGCGCTGGAGTGCTATCGCGCGTGCGTCAGCCTGCCTCTGTACCCATCGATGAGGGATGAGGAGGTGGAGAGGGTCGTCGCGGCGGTGTCAGACATCTGCCGCCGGTTTCGCCGCGCTCCGTAGCGGGCGGCGGTCTCCGCCCGCCCGGCTCAGACCGAAAGCGCCCGAGCAGCCTCCGCCTCGACCGCATCCAGCTCGGCGGCGCTGTCCAGCACCTCGAAGTCTATCGTGATCGAGCGCGACTCCTGGCCTCCCAGCAGGGGAAGCATCCCCTTCTCGCGAAGCGGTCCGCGGCCGATGGGCTGCACGGTGCCCGGCTCCAGGCCCAGCACGTAGAAGCCTCGGCAGGGCATCTTCCACTCCGTCAGGTGGGGCAGCTCCTTGGCGTTCCAGCGGGCGACGATGCCGAGCGGGGTCCCGTCCCCGACGTCCCTGTTGACCAGGGCGATGAAGGTCCGCCCTTTCGGGTCCGCCGCCGTGGCGTGGAAGAAAACCTTCTCCCTGTACCCTGCGACGGGCTCGGGGAATCGCAGGCATTCCTCGACGCCCGCCCCCTTCCGCGCCTCCTCGTCGCGCGGCTCGGTCTTCCTGATCGGGCCGACGATCCGCGCGCTCGGTGAAAGCAGGGGAAAGCCGTAGTTGAAGTGGTACAACAGCATCAGCGGCTGGGGCTCGAAGCCCCTGTTCGTGACGGTGTCGATGAGCCGGAAGCCCTTCGCGCCGAGCCGCGTCTCGATGCGGCGCGCCAGGCTCATGTTTTCGAACATGGCGGTCGTCTCGCGGATCGTGCCGGCGAGGCGGATCTCATACTCGTCGCCTTCCCAGTCCTGCTGGACCGAGAGGTTCTCCGCGGCGGCATTGGCCATGCGGCCGTGCAGGCCGAAGGGCTTGCCCTGGTCGACGCTGGGGGCGCCGCAGTTGGTGATTCCGCACGTCGTGAGCAGTCCCGCGTAGAAGGTCCTCAGCCACGCCGCGCCCTGTTCCTCGTAGTAGGCCGGGGAGGTGATGCCGGTGCCCGAGACGAACGAGAGAGCCTTCCCCTTGTGCGAGGCGAACGCGATGTCCATGCCCCTGCCGGGCAGGACGGTGAACGAGAATCCGCTCCCCGTGGACACTTCGATCGCGCGAACCCCGTCCGCCTTGCCGTCGGTGAGGATCGACCCCCGCGCGCCGGCCACCTGCGCCGGGTCTCCGATGCGCGAGACGAGCTCCTGGCGCGTCCACTTTCTGCCCGCGTACAATGCCATGATTGCCTCCTCGTGTCCGGATAGTCCGCACGGCCAGCGTATCACGGGAGAGCACGTATTTACAGACCGACGCCTCCCCGGGTATCATGGCGCGATCCTTTGGGGGGGGATCCCGCCCGTGACGCCGTTCGTGCATCTCCATTGCCACTCCGATTTCTCTCTCCTGGACGGCGCCTCATCGATCGAGGCGCTCGTCGCCCGGGCCAAGGCCTTTGGCATGCCCCGGCTCGCCCTGACGGACCACGGCAACATGTTCGGCGTCCTCCCGTTCTACAACGAGTGCAGGAAAAAGGGGATCGTTCCCGTCATCGGCTGCGAAGTCTACCGGGCGCCGGGCTCCCGGCACGACAAATCCGCGGGCGAGAAAGGGTCCCGCCACTCCCATCTCGTGCTGCTCGCGCGCAGCATCGAGGGGTACCGCAACCTGCTCACTCTCTCCTCCCTAGCCTACACCGAGGGCTTCTACTACAAGCCCCGGGTGGACGATGAGCTTCTCGAGAAGCACTGCGGCGGGCTGATCGCGCTCAGCGCCTGCCTCGCGGGGGATATTCCGGGCGCTATCCTGGACGGCCGCCCCGCGGAGGCCAGAAGCAGGGCCCTGTACTACCGCGACCTTTTCGGCCAGGACGGCTTCTACCTCGAGGTGCAGGACCACGGGATTCCCGAGCAGAAGACGGTGAACGCGGAGCTGGTCAGGCTTTCCCGCGAGACGGGCATCCCGCTGGCGGCGACAAATGACATCCACTACACGG
Source organism: uncultured Spirochaetaceae bacterium (assembly GCA_964353885.1). Classification (GTDB taxonomy): domain Bacteria; phylum Spirochaetota; class Spirochaetia; order SZUA-6; family Fen-1364; genus CAVTER01. The sequence goes on along the minus strand of CAYGXO010000132.1, from coordinate 16,353 downwards.
AACGGGCAGACGCGCGCGCCCAGGACATCCTGATCTGCATCGGCACGGGCAAGAAGGTGTCCGAGGGCAAGAGGATGAAGTTCGAGTTCCCCGAGTTCTACTTCAAATCGGGCGACGAGATGGCCCGGCTTTTCTCCGATGCGCCGCAGGCTCTCGAAAACACGGTCAGAATCGCGGAGTCCTGCAATCTCGAGATCCCCGCGCTGAAGCCCCAGTTCCCGGTCTACGACGTGCCGTCGGGCCACACCCCCGATAGCTACCTCACCGAGCTCGCCCGCCGGGGTCTCGCCGAGAGGTACGCCCCCATCCCGCGTGAGGTGGCCGAGAGGTTCGAGTACGAGCTTTCGGTCATCACCTCGATGGGGTTCACCGGCTACTACCTCATCGTCTGGGACTTCATCCACTTCGCCCGGCAGAACGGGATCGACGTCGGGCCCGGCCGGGGATCGGGCGTCGGGTCGCTGGTGGCCTACTGCCTGAGGATCACCGACGTCGATCCCCTGAAGTACGGGCTGCTGTTCGAGAGGTTCCTCAATCCAGAGCGCGTGTCGATGCCCGATTTCGACATCGACTTCGGTCACCGCAGGCGCGACGAGGTCATCGCGTACGTCACGAAGAAGTACGGCGAGGACAAGGTCGGCCAGATCATCACTTTCGGCAAGCTCAAGGCGCGCGCGGTCATCCGTGACGTGGCCCGGGTGCTCGACGTTCCCTACGAGGAGGCCGACGCGATCGCCAAGCTCATCCCCGAGGGGCCCAAGACGGAGCTGGCGAAGGCGCTGGAGGAGAGCCCCCGGCTGGAGGAGATCGCCAAGAAGGGCGGCACGCACCGCGAGCTGATCGAAACCAGCCTCAAGCTGGAAGGCCTGCACCGCCATGCCTCGACGCACGCGGCCGGCATCGTGATCGGGCGCGAGCCGCTCACTCGCTACGTGCCGCTGTACCGCGACCCGAAGACGGGTGCGGTCTCGACGCAGTACACGATGGACTACCTGGAAGACTGCGGCCTGGTGAAGATGGACTTCCTCGGCCTGAAGACCCTCACAGTGATCACCGATGCCATGGCCCTGATCCGCAAGAAGGGGGTGCCGATCGAGCTCGCGACGATCCCCGAGGACGATCCCCCGACGTTCCGCATGTTCTGCGAGGGCAGGAGCACGGGCGCGTTCCAGTTCGAAAGCTCGGGCATGCAGAGCCTGCTCAAGCAGGCCCAGCCCAACAGGATCGAGGACCTCATCGCTCTCGTGTCCCTGTACCGACCGGGCGCCATGGACCACATCGATGCCTACGTCGACTCGAAGCTGGGCAGAAAGCCCATCGTGTACCCGCTGCCCGAGCTGGAGCCGGTGCTCAAGGAGACCTACGGCGTGCCGGTCTACCAGGAGCAGGTCATGCAGATGGCCCAGGTGGTGGCCGGCTTCAGCCTCGGCCAGGCCGACATCCTACGCCGGGCCATGGGGAAGAAGAAGCCAGAAGAGATGCTGAAGATGAAGGAGAAGTTCCTCGCGGGCTCGCTCGCCCGGGGCTACTCCCGCCCGACCGCCGAGCACATCTTCGAGCTCCTGTTCGCCTTCTCGGGATATGGGTTCAACAAGAGCCACGGGGCCGCCTACGCGGTGCTCGCCTACCACACGATCTACCTCAAGGCGAACCACCCGGCGGAGTTCCTCGCCGCCACCTGCACAAACGACATGAACGACACCGACCGTCTGGCCGCGCTGATCCACGAGGCGCGCGAGATGGGCATCGAGGTGCTGCCCCCGGACGTCAACCTCTCGGGCAAGGAGTTCACCGTCCGGGACGGGCGCATCGTCTTCGGCCTCGTCGGGATCAAGAATGTCGGCGCCGGAGCCGTCGAGGCGATCGTCGAGGAGCGCGAGGCGAACGGGCGGTTCGCGAGCTTCCGCGACTTCTTCGAGCGCATCGACGCGCGCCTGGTGAACAGGAAGGTCGTGGAGAGCCTCATCATCACGGGGGCCTTCGTCTCTCTTGGCGAGACCCGCGCGACTCTGATGCACAACCTCCCCCGGGTCATGGAGGCCGCAGCGAAGAACAGGGAGGAGAAGAGGATCGGCCAAGCCTCGCTGTTCGAGGCCTCCTCCGCCGCCTCCCCCGCCGCGGAGGAGATGGAGAGGATGCCCGAGTGGCCCCCGGCGCAGCTTCTCGCGAGCGAAAAGGAGAACCTGGGCTTCTTCTTTTCGGGCCACCCGCTCGATCCGTACCGCGAGATCATCGAGCGCCAGGTCACCATCGACCTCTCGAAGAAGGAAACGCTCTCGAACGAGCGCTCGTGCGCTCTGGTGGGCATCCTGCGCGACGTGCGGGAGATCCGCACGAGGAACGGCCGCGCGATGGCCTTCGCGCAGATCGAGGATCGCCGCGGATCCATCGAGTGCATCGTGTTTTCCGATCTGTACGAGGCGCGACGCGGACTGATCGCCAACGACGCCGTTGTCGGCGTCGTGGGAAAGATCGATACCACGAGGGGGGAACCGAAGGTGAAGGTCGACGACATCATGGAGCCCGGCTCGCTCCCGCAGAAGCCCGCGGCGGAGATCCATATCCGCCTGCGCGGCGAGGTGGGCAGCGAGGAGAGCCTGCACCAGATGCGGGAGTACCTGCTTGACAACAGGGGAGGGTGCGGCTTGTTCTTCCACGTGGGCGGCGGCGACGGCGGCGCGGAGACTGTTGTGGCCGCGTCGGTGCAGATTCGAGTCACGGACTGCGAGTCCGTGCTGGAGCGCGTGCGGGCCTATCCCCAGGTGGAGGACGTATGGAAACAGTGAGGATCGCCCTGGTGGGCCTGGGCACCGTCGGCTCGAGCTTCTTCGAGCTGCTCTCGCGTAACGCCGACTCGTTCGCGCGGCGCATCGGCGCCCGCATCGAGGTTGCATTTGTGGGTGTGCGCGACCCCTCGAAGAAGAGGACAGTCGGCGCGGCTGCGCCCCTGGTCGAGGGCTACCGCGAGATCCTCGATGACGCGAGCGTCCAGATCATCGTCGAGATGGTCGGCGGCATCGACGTGCCCCTCGCCCTCATCCGCGAGGCCCTCTCCCGCGGCAAGCACGTGATCACGGCGAACAAGGCCCTGCTCGCCCTGCACGGGGCGGAGCTGTTCAACCTGGCCCGCGAGAAGGGGGTGGAGCTGAAGTTCGAGGCCTCGGTGTGCGGGGGAATCCCGATCGTCAAGGTGCTGCGCGAGAGCCTGCTCGGCAACCGGGTGGCCAGCATCGTGGGGATCGTGAACGGCACCACCAACTATATCCTCACCCGCATGACCGAGGAGAAGCTGCCCTATGAGGAAGCCCTGCGACAGGCGCAGCAGAAGGGCTTCGCCGAGGCCGACCCGTCCCTCGATGTGAACGGCGGAGACGCGGCGCAGAAGATCAGCCTCCTCGCGAGCATTGCTTTCGGCTGCTGGGTCGATTCGCGCACAATTCTCTGCGAGGGGATCTCCTCGGTGAGCCCCCGGGACATCGAGTTCTGCCTTTCGGCCGGCTTCGTCTTCAAGCTCATCGCCCAGGCCAGGCTGATCGACGGCAGGCCGCTGGTGACCGTTTTTCCGGCCCTGGTGCCGCTCGACCATCCCCTGGCCGCGGTCCGCGGCGAGTTCAACGCCGTCATGGTGGACGCGGACTTCCTGGGCCCGTCGGTCTACGAGGCGAGGGGAGCGGGGGGGAACCCGACGGCCTCCTCGGTGGCCTCCGATCTGGGGGATCTCTTGCGGACCATCGTGACGCGCTCGACCCCCCGGCAGCGCGAGCCGGTCGCCCCCTGCCCCATGCTGCACCCGGTGGAATCGATGCGCTGCCGCTACTATTTCCACTTCGTCACGGCGAACAGGCCGGGCATCTGGGCCCTGGTGACCGGCATCTGCGCGGAGGATGGAATCAACATCGAGAGCGTGCACCAGAAATGGGAGGACAAGTCCCTCCCCTCGGACCTTTTCGTCCTCGTCGACGAGGCCGAGGAGGCGCAGGTGCGCCGCGCCTTCACGCGGATCGTCTCCTCTGACGGGATCTCCCGCGAGTCGCGCTACTTCCGCGTGCTCTCGGGTCCCGAGGGCGGCGTTCGATGATCGACCTGCACACCCACACCTTTGCGAGCGATGGCTCTCTCGGCGCCGCGGAGCTCGTTCGGCGGGCCGAGCAGGCGGGCTACCGCGCGATAGGAATCACCGACCACGCGGACGCCGCCAATCTCGACGAACTGGTCTCCGCGGTGGTGAAATTCGCTCGGGAAACCCAACCCTACCTGAAGATCCGCGTCATCCCGGGGGTCGAGCTCACGCACGTGCCCCCGGGACAGATCGGCGGCCTCGTGCGCCGCGCGCGCCAGCTTGGAGCCCGGCTCGTCGTGCTGCATGGCGAGACGCTCTGCGAGCCCGTGGCCCGCGGGACCAACAGGGCGGGCATTGAGGCGGGCGTGGACATCCTCGCTCACCCGGGGCTGATCTCCGACGAGGAGGTGCGCCTCGCGGCGGAATGCGGCGTGCACCTCGAGGTTTCCAGCCGGTTCAACCATGGCCTGGGCAACGGCAGGCTCGTGAGCCTCGCCCGCGAGGCGGGCGCGCCGCTCGTCATCGATTCCGACGCTCACGGACCCGCTGATATCCTGACGCCCGATTGGCGCGAGAAGGTCGCCTTCGGCTCGGGCCTGACGGCCGACGAGCTGGAGCGGATCAACAAGTCCATGATCTCCCTCGTGGAGAAGCTGGTCCCCTCTACGTTTTTCGCATAGGAGGTCCGCCGTGCTGATCGCGCTCTCGATCTTGAACGGGCTGCTCATCGCCTACCTGCTTCTCCTGTCCCTGCGCATCCTGCTCTCATGGTTCTCCCGAGGCGGCTTCGGCAAGCCGGGGGAGCTGCTGCGCGCGGCCACAGATCCGTACCTCGGCCTCTTCGCCCGCATCGGATTCCTGCGCAGGGGCATCTTCGACTTCTCCCCCATCGCCGCCCTGCTGGTTCTGGTCGTGGCCCTCGACCTGGTGAACGGCCTGCTGTTCTATGGCCGGATCACGATGGGCTTCTTCCTCGCCTCCGTGCTTTCCGCCGTCTGGTCGGGGGCTCGGTTCCTGCTCCTGCTGTTTCTCATCGTCGGTCTCATCCGCATGATCCCCATCCTCTTCCGCTCGGCCTCCGGGGCGGGCATCTGGAAGGTCGTCGACCTCATCGTGCAGCCCGTCGTTGCCTTCGTGATGAGGCTGCTGCGACTCGGCAGGCGGGTGGGCTACACGCAGTGCCTCCTACTCACCGTCGGAATGCTCTTCGTCGCCTGGTTGCTCGGGGAGCTGCTGATTCGGCGGATCGTCGCGCTGTTCCAGTCCCTCCCGATCTAGGGGCGCATGTTCCTCGGCGAGATCACCGGTGAGATCTCCTCGCTTCGCGGCGTCGGCCCAGCGCTGGCGGGGCGGCTTGCGCGCCTGGGCGTGAAGCGCGTCAGGGACCTTCTCCTGCTCCTTCCGCGAGGGTACGAGGACAGGAGGAGCGTCGCGCTCCTCGCAGAGGCGCCCCGAACGGACAAGGCCGTCGTCGTCGCGCAAGTCGTTTCCCGCTCACCGATGGGGTGGGGCCGCGCGAGCGCGCCGAAGGTCGTCGTGGCCGACGGCAGCTCCGAGGCAAGCCTCCTCTGCTTTGGCCGTCCCTACCTGGGCAGGGTCCTCGCCGCGGGACGGAAGTTTTTCATCTGGGGGAGCTTCCGCCGGCGACGCGGCGAGATCCAGTGCGCGGATTTCGAGCTGGAGCCGTGGAGCGAGCGCCCCTCGGCGTTCGGCAGGATCCTTCCCGTCTACCCGCTGACCGAGGGCCTCACCCAGGCCGCGCTGCGTAGGCTCATGCGGCATGCCCTCGACGAGCACGGCCCCCGCGTCGACGGCGAGATCCCTGCCGCGATCGTCCGCCGGCGCGGCCTGCCCGAGAAGAGCGCCGCGCTCGCGCGCCTGCATTTTCCCGAGACCCTCGAGGAGGCGGAGCGGAGCCGCCGGGCCCTCGCCTACGAGGAGCTGTTCCTCTTCGAGATCAAGGTTCTCCGCCGCAGGAGGCTGCTGGCCGCTGTTCGCCCGAGGCGACCCGGACTGGACGCCGGGCTCCAGCAGAGGCTCATCGCCCGTCTGCCGTTCCGGCTCACCACGGATCAGAATGCCGCGCTCGCCGAGATCGGCCAGGACCTCGCCTCGGAGGCGCCGATGGCGCGCCTGCTTCAGGGAGACGTCGGGTGCGGCAAGACCCTCGTCGCCCTGCTCGGCGCGCTTCTGGTGATCGCGGCGGGGGAACAGGCCGCCTTCGCCGCTCCCACCGAGCTCTTGGCGCGGCAGCACGCGGAGAACGCGGCTCTCCTGCTCGAGCCTCTTGGCGTGCGCATCGCCTTCCTGTCGGGCTCGGTCTCGGGAGAGCCGCGGGCGCTGCTGCTCGCGGCTCTGCGGCGGGGGGAGATCGACCTGCTGTTCGGGACGCACGCGCTTTTCTCCGAGGATGTCTCCTTCCGCGCGCTCGGCTTCGTGATCGTCGACGAGCAGCACAAGTTCGGCGTCCTGCAGCGCATCGCGATGCTTCAGAAGGGCGAGGCTCCCGACCTCCTTCTCATGACGGCCACTCCGATTCCGCGCACCCTCGCCCTCACGGCGTTCGGCGACCTGGACGTGTCGACGATCAGGACGATGCCCGAAGGCCGAATGCCCGTCGTCACGCACCTCGCGAGGGAAGGCAACGAGGAGAAGGTCTACAGGAGGGTGCGTCGGGAGCTCGAGAGGGGGCGGCAGGCCTATTTTGTCTACCCTCTGATCGGCGAATCGGAAGCTCTGGCCGTCAAGGATGCGGAGTCCGCCTTCCGAGCCTTGAAGGAGAAGGTCTACCCCGATCTGCCGGTCGCCTTGATCCACTCTCGGGTGCCCGAGGAGCAGAAGCTGCGTGCCATGGCCGATTTCGCGGCGGGCAGGACCCGCGTCCTGGTCGCAACGAGCGTGGTAGAGGTGGGCGTGGACGTGGCGAACGCCACCTGCATGGTCGTGGAGCACGCGGAGCGGTTCGGTCTTTCGACGCTGCACCAGCTGCGAGGAAGAGTGGGCCGGGCGGCCGAGCAGTCCTACGCTTTCCTCGTCTACGGCCGCGATCTGACTCCCGAGGGCATCGAGAGGCTGAAGATCATGATGGAGACGACCGACGGTTTCTGTATCGCGGAGCGCGACATGCGCCTGCGGGGCCCGGGGGAGCTGCTGGGCGTGCGGCAAAGCGGCTTTCTGGGTTTCCGGATCGCCGACCTGCTCGTTGACGGACAGGTGCTCCTCGAAGCGCGCGAGGACGCGAAAGGCCTTCTCGCGCAGGATCCCGGTCTGCTCGCGCCTGAAAACGCCATTGTGGCGAGAGCGGGAGAAGGGCCTGCGGAGAATGGCCGGATCGAGCCGGCCGTGGATGGAGGCTGACATGCGGATCACGGGGGGGCTGTATCGCGGGCGGAACATCCTCTGTCCGCCGGGAATCATCCGGCCGTCCATGGACAGGATGCGGGCTTCGCTTTTCTCGATCCTAGGAGACCTTTCTGGGGTGTCTTTCCTCGACCTGTTCTCGGGAACGGGGGTCATTGGCATTGAGGCAGCCTCGCGCGGGGCCGACCCCGTCGTCCTGGTCGAGAAAGACCCGCGCAAGAAGGCGACGATCCTCAGAAACATCTCGTTCGTCGAGAGCGCGATCGAGCTGCGGGTGATGCCCGCCGAGAGATTCCTGCGCTCGAGCGAACGCGCCTTCGAGATCGTGTTTCTCGATCCGCCCTTCGATTTCCCCGACAAGGGGGCCGTGCTCGATGCGGTGGGCGCCGGCCCGCACCTGGCGCCCGGGGGCCTCGCACTGATTCACCTCCATAGGGCCGAGCAGCTCTCGACCGAGAGGTCGGGTTTCGAGCTGGCCGACAGGCGGGAGTACGGCCAGTCCCTCCTGCTGTTCTTCAGGCGCACTTGACCTTGCCGCGCGCCTTGCGGTAGTATCCGAACGCCGCCCTTGTAGCTCAGTTGGTAGAGCACGTCCTTGGTAAGGACGGGGTCACCGGTTCAAATCCGGTCGAGGGCTCGAATCGACCGATCCGGGCCGAGAGGGACAATTTTGCTGTACCCCTTGACATTGTCCTGGCTCTGTATATAAATTTGCGATTCAACCGACATCAGGGTCCGGAGGGGGTACTCTGTCCCATCCGACCGGCAGGAGACGTACGCATGGCAAAGGGCAAGGCGAAAAACCTCGAGCTGGTCGCGCTGCAGTGCACCGAGTGCGATCGGCGAAACTATACGACGACGAAGAACCGCAAGAACCTGCAGGGGAAGCTTGAGCTGAACAAGTACTGCAAGTGGGACAGGAAGCACACCCTCCACAAGGAAACGAAGGTAAAGTAGGGGTTCATCCATAGGCCAGTAGCTCTAATGGTAGAGCGCCGGTCTCCAAAACCGGATGTTGCGGGTTCGAGTCCTGCCTGGCCTGATCGGGAAAAGGGGCATCCGAGGGACGGAGGATATGAAGAAGATAATCCTGTTCTTTCAAGAGAGCTTCGCGGAGCTGAAGAAGGTCACGTGGCCCAGCCGGGAAGACGCCCTCGCCTCCACCAAGGTGGTCCTGGTCTCCACGCTGATCATTGCCCTCCTTCTCGGACTGGTCGACGTCGTGCTTGTCACGCTCGTCGACTGGATTTTTTGACGAGAGGCACGCGTGGCGAAGGCCTGGTACGTCGTCCATACCTACTCGGGGTACGAGAACAAGGTTCAGAAGCACGTGCGCATGCTGGTCGACAGGGGGACCCTGAAGGACCATGTGTTCGATGTGAAGGTGCCTTCAGAGGAGGTCGTCGAGATCAAGGACGGCCGCAAGAAGGTGTCCACGAAGAAGTTCCTCCCCGGCTATATCATGGTCGAGATGGACCTCCCCGACCAGGGCTGGAAGGAGATCTGCCAGGAGATCCGCAAGGTGCCCGGCGTGACGGGTTTTGTGGGATCCAACAGGAACCAGAAGCCAGCGCCCATCTCGCAGGACGAGGCCCGGGGAATACTCCAAAAGGCCGGTGAGATCAAGGCGGACAGGGTGCTCAAGCCCCGGCAGAGCTTCTCGGCAGGCGAGATGGTGCGGATCATCGATGGACCGTTCGATTCGTTCACGGGAAACATCGAGGAGGTCAACACGGAGAAGGGGAAGCTTCGCGTGATGGTGGGAATTTTCGGCCGCTCCACCCCCGTCGAAGTGGACTTTCTCCAGGTCGAGAAGATCTGATTTTTTCCAGAGCCTCTTGAGGCCCTGCGCGACGGAGCGCGGGGATGATTGGGAGCTCTTCCTGCCCATGGCGGCGCGCTGCGCGCCAGGGAAAAATGCGCGCGTTGCGCGCCGGGGGAAGGGCGATTGCACCACGGAGGAGAGAAGGGAATGGCGAAAAAGACAGTCAAGGCCATTGTCAAGCTGCAGGTGCCCGCGGGGAAGGCGACGCCGGCTCCGCCGGTCGGACCGGCCCTCGGACCCCACGGCGTGCAGGCGGCGCAGTTCTGCCAGCAGTTCAACGACAGGACCAAGAAGCAGGAAGAAGGAGTGCTCATTCCGGTGGTCATCACGATCTACACGGACAAGAGCTTCACCTTCATCACAAAGACCCCGCCGGCGGCCGTCCTGATCAGGAAGGCGCTGGGCATCGAGAAGGGCAGCGGCGAGCCGAACAAGACCAAGGTCGGCGCGCTCACCCGCGACAAGCTGCGGGCCATTGCCGAGCAGAAGATGCCCGACCTCACGGCGAAGGACATCGAGGCCGCGATGAAGATCATCGCGGGAACCGCCCGGAGCATGGGCGTGACGGTGGAGGGGTAGGCCATGGCGCGCGGAAAGAAATATCGGGCCTCCCTCGCCAAGTACGACGCCGCGGAGACCTATCCTCTCGAGAGGGCCGTTGAGCTGGTGAAGGAGCTCGCGTACGCCAAGTTCGACGAGACCGTCGAGGTCTCGATGAAGCTCAACATCAAGAGCAAGCACACCATCCGCGACGTGATGGCGCTGCCGCACCTATTCGGCAAGGACAAGAAGATCCTCGTCTTCGCCAAGGGCGACAAGGCGGAGGAGGCCCGAAAGGCCGGCGCCGCCTACGTGGGCGACGCGGACCTCATCGAGAAGATCAAGGGCGGGTGGCTGGACTTCGACATCGCGGTGGCGACCCCCGACATGATGAAGGACGTGGGAAAGCTGGGCCAGATCCTCGGCCGGCGCGGGCTCATGCCCAACCCGAAGACCCAGACCGTCACCTTCAACGTCAAGGAAGCCCTCGAGGAGCTGAAGAAGGGCCGCGTGGAGTACCGGGCCGACAAGGGAGGCGTCGTGCACCTGGCCGTGGCGAAGCTGTCCATGGAGAAGGAGCAGATCCGCGACAACGCGGTGGCCTTCATCTCGGAGGTCATCAGGCGCCGCCCCTCGGACCTGAAGGGGGACTACGTCCACTCGATCGTCCTGTCCTCCACGATGGGCCCCGGCATCCGGCTGTCCCCCAAGGACAAGACCTTCGTTGCATAGGAGGGTGAGCACAATGGCACAGACTGTGAAGAAGATACAGGCGAAGAAGCAGGAGGCGGTGGCGAAGCTGAAGGGGTTCTTCGGCGCCTCCTCCGACCTCATCTTCTCGGACTTCCGCGGGATGAGCTTCCCCCAGATGACGGAGCTGCGCGCGAAGCTCGGCGAGAAGGAGACGGCCTACAGGGTGGTGCGCAACTCCCTCGCCCGCATCGCGATGAGGGAGGTCGGCCTGCCCGACGCCTCGAGCATGCTCGAGGGCCCGACGGCGCTCGCCTTCCTGGGCAGGGACCCGGGACCGGCGGCCAAGGTGATGGTCGACTTCACCCGCGGCGCCCCCCTGGGCATCAAGGGCGGGGTGATCGGGGGAAAGCTCGCCAGTCCAAAGGACATCGAGGCTCTCTCGCGCCTGCCGGGCAGGATGCAGCTGCTCGCCTCCCTGATGGGCACGATGAACGCGCCCCTCGTGAACCTCATGTCGTGCATGAACGGAGTCTCCTCGAAGCTGGTGCGCACACTCGCCGCCCTCGCGGAGAAGAAGAAGAGGTCTCCTGAAGCGCCGGTGGAATCGGCCCCTCAGGCCGCTCAATAGGGATTTCGCGGCACCAGTCTTCGCACATACTGCCAGCTGGGCCGCTTTTGAACTCTAACGAAGGAAGGGAGAAGATAAATGGCATCACTCACGAAGGATCAGATTCTCGAAGCGATCGCCGGCATGACGGTCCTCGAGGTCTCCGAGCTCGTCAAGTCGATGGAGGAGAAGTTCGGGGTCACTGCAGCCGCGCCCGTCGCGGCAGCAGCCGGTCCCGCGGCGGGCCCCGCGGCCGCTGCCGTCGAGGAGAAGACCGAGTTCACGGTCGTGCTCAAGAGCTTCGACGACGCGAAGAAGATCCCCGTCATCAAGGAAGTGCGGGCGATCACGGGTCTCGGGCTCAAGGAAGCGAAGGATCTTGTGGAGGCGGGCAACAAGACGCTCAAGGAGAATGTGTCCAAGGAAGACGCGGCGAAGATCAAGGGACAGCTCGAAGCGGCCGGCGGGGTCGTTGAGATCCAGTAACGCGCGGGCCTCTGGCCGAGCGGCGAATCGACTCATGAACGAGCCACCGGGGTGGTACGCCCCGGTGGTCTCCTTCGTGTCAGGGGGGCAGTGATGCTCGATAAGACGAAGAAGATCAAGAGGATACTTTTCGGCAGAGGATACGAGGATGTCATGGAGGTGCCGAACCTCGTCGACATCCAGATCTCTTCGTACGAGAGGTTCCTCCAGCGCAAGATCCTCCAGAAAGGCGAGCCGCCGGCGCGCCAGGGACTGGAAGAGGTGTTTCAGTCCACCTTCCCGATCGAGAGCCCCAACGGCGACATGCTTCTCGAGTACTGCGGGTTCAGCCTCGACGAGAAGAACATCAAGTTCGGCGAGCAGGAGTGCAAGCAGAAGGGGCTGACCTACGCCATCCCCCTGAAGGCGAAGATCAACCTCATCTTCCTCAACACGGGCGAGATCCGCCAGAAAGAAATCTACATGGGGGACATCCCCATCATGACGGACAAGGGAACCTTCGTGGTGAACGGCGCCGAGCGCGTCGTCGTGAGCCAGATCCACAGGTCGCCCGGCGTCATCTTCAGCCACGAGAAGGGCGTGTTCTCCTCGCGCATCATCCCCTACCGCGGCTCGTGGCTCGAGTTCGAGATCGACCAGAAGAAGGAGCTGATCTACGCCAAGATCGACAGGAAGAAGAGGATCCTCGCCACGATCTTCCTGCGCGCCCTGGGCTACGAGACGCGCGAATCGATCATCGAGCTGTTCTACAAGATTCAGAAGGCGAAGGTCGCCGACAGCCGCGAGGACAAGGAGCGTCTTGTCGGGCGGAACTTCGCGCGCGCCGTCGTCGTGAAGGACGGGGAGGGGCAGAAGACGCTGTACCGCGCGGGGGACAAGGTGCACCCGCACGACGTGGAGGAGCTTGTGCACGCGGGGGTGAAGGAGATCGCCCTCATCGACTTCGAGCACGCGCAATCCCTGCACTCCCCCATCATCCTCAACTGCTTCGAGCGCGAGGACCTGAAGTTCACGAAGGACACGCCCGAGCAGGACGAGATCTCCAAGGACGACGCGATCCTGCGGGTCTATTCGATCATCAAGCCCGGCGAGCCCATCACGATCGAGAACGCCGAGAAGGACCTGCACTCGATGTTCTTCTCCTCCCGCCGCTACGACCTGGGCCGGGTGGGCCGCTACAAGCTGAACAAGAAGTTCGACTACTCCGAGCAGGTGAAGACCCACACGCTGATCAAGGACGACATCATCAATACGATGACCTGGCTGATCAAGGTCTACATCGGCGAGATGAACGTCGACGACATCGACCACCTCGGCAACAGGCGCGTGCGCTCTGTCGGGGAGCTGCTCACCAACCAGCTGAAAGTCGCCTTCACCCGCATGGAGAGGATCGCCAAAGAGAGGATGTCGCTGAAGGAAGCCGACACGATCAAGCCGCAAGACCTCCTCTCCATCAAGCCGATCGTGGCCACGATCAAGGAGTTCTTCGGCTCCAGCCAGCTCTCCCAGTTCATGGATCAGGTGAATCCTCTGGCTGAGCTCACCCACAAACGCAGGCTGAACGCGCTGGGCCCCGGCGGCCTCTCGCGCGATCGGGCGGGCTTCGAGGTGCGCGACGTGCACTACACGCACTACGGACGGATGTGCCCGATCGAGACCCCCGAGGGACCGAACATCGGGCTCATCGTGTCCCTCGCCAACTACACGCGGGTGAACGAGTATGGTTTCCTCGAGACCCCGTACCGCAAGGTGAAGCACGGGAAGGTCTCCACGGAAATCGAGTACCTGTCGGCCATGGACGAGGAGCGCTACTACATCGCGCAGGCGAATGCGCAGCTGTCGCCAAAGGGCGAGTTCCTCGAGAAGCAGATCTCCGTGCGAAAGGGCGGCGACTACATCGCCCGGCCTCCCGAGGACATCCAGTACATGGACGTCTCGCCCAAGCAGATCATCTCCGTGTCCGCCTCGCTCATTCCCTTCCTCGAGCACGATGATGCCAACAGGGCCCTCATGGGCTCCAACATGCAGCGCCAGGCTGTTCCCCTTATTTCTCCCGAGCCGCCTCGAGTTGGGACGGGAATGGAGGGGAAGACCGCCTACGACTCCGGCGTGGTGGGCATCGCCCGGCGCGCGGGGACCGTCACATACGTCACCTCTGTCGAGATCAGGATCAAGCCCGACGAGGCCAAGCGAGAAACCGACGTCTACCCCCTGCTGAAGTACCAGCGCACGAACCAGGACACCTGCTACACGCAGAAGCCCATCGTGTCCCTCGATGCGCATGTGGAGGCCGGCGAGGTCATCGCCGATGGACCGGCGACATACCAGGGGGAGCTCGCCTTGGGCAGGAACCTGTTGTGCGCCTTCATGCCCTGGAACGGGTACAACTACGAGGACGCGATCCTCGTCTCCGAGGCCGTCGTGCAGGCCGACGCGTTCAGCTCCATCCACATCAAAGAGTTCTCCGTCGACGTGCGCGAGACCAAGCTGGGCCCCGAGAAGATCACCCGAGACATTCCCAACACGAACGAGCACGCCTTCGAGCAGCTGGAAGAGGAGGGCATCATCAGGGTGGGGGCCACCGTGAAGGCCGGCTCCATCCTCGTGGGCAAGGTGACCCCGAAGAGCGAGACCGACTCCACACCCGAGTTCAAGCTGCTCAACTCGATCTTCGGTGAGAAGGCGAAGGAGGTGCGCGACACCTCCCTGCGCGTCCCCCATGGAGTGGAGGGGACGATCATTGACGTGCAGCGCCTGAAGCGCGCCAATGGCGACGAACTGGACCCGGGCGTCGAGGAGGTCGTGAAGGTCCTCATCGCGGCCAAGCGCAAGCTCCAGGAGGGCGACAAGCTCGCCGGCCGACACGGCAACAAGGGCGTTGTCGCCCGGGTGCTGCCGGTGGAGGAGATGCCCTACATGGAGGACGGCACCCCGATCGACGTGGTGCTCAACCCCCTGGGGGTTCCCTCGCGGATGAACCTCGGCCAGATCATGGAGACCGAGCTGGGATGGGCGGGGGAGGTGCTGGACGAGTGGTACTCGACACCCGTGTTCCAGTCCGCCTCCAACGAGATGATCGAGGCCAAGCTGAAGGAAGCGAAGCTGCCGACGAGCTCGAAGGTCACCCTGCTGGACGGGCATTCGGGCGAGCCTTTCGAGAACCAGGTCACCGTCGGCGTGATCTACATCCTCAAGCTCCACCACCTCGTGGACGACAAGATGCACGCCCGCTCGACGGGGCCCTACTCGCTGGTCACTCAGCAGCCGCTGGGGGGCAAGGCGCAGTTCGGCGGCCAGAGGCTCGGCGAGATGGAGGTCTGGGCGCTGGAAGCCTACGGGGCTTCCAACACGCTGCAGGAGCTGCTCACCATCAAGAGCGACGACATGATGGGCCGCGCCAAGATCTACGAGAGCATCGTGAAGGGCGAGATCTCCACGAATCCCGCCATCCCCGAGTCGTTCAATGTCCTCGTGCAGGAGATGCGCGGCCTCGCCCTCGACGTGAACATCTTCGACGCGAAGAACAAGCAGATCGCCCTCACGGAGAGGGATGAAGAGCTCATCGACAGGCAGATGTCGAGGTTCTAGCCTATTGCACGGGTGCGCCGCTGCCGCGCATCGCTCCGCGATGCGCTTCCGCGAGCGCACCTTCGCGCGCCGACAACGTCGGCGCGCTGGGAAGGATACGCGATGAGAGACTTGCAGGACTTCGACCATATACTGATACGCCTCGCCTCGCCGGACCAAGTCCGCGCGTGGTCGTACGGCGAGGTGAAGAAGCCCGAGACGATCAACTACCGAACGCTGCGTCCCGAAAAGGACGGCTTGTTCTGCGAGCGGATCTTCGGCACCACCAAGGAGTGGGAGTGCTACTGCGGCAAGTTCAAGAGCATCCGCTACAAGGGGGTGATCTGCGACCGCTGCGGGGTTGAAGTCACCCACTTCAAGGTCCGCCGCGAGCGCATGGGCCATATCGAGCTGGCCGCCCCCGTCGCCCACATCTGGTACTACCGCTCGGTGCCCTCGCGCATCGGGCTTTTCCTCGACCTGCAGATCGCGGCGCTGCGCTCGATCCTGTTCTATGAGAAGTACATCGTCATCGACCCGGGCGACACCGAGCTGAAGAGAAACCAGATTCTCGCCGAGGAGGAGTACCTCGAGGCGCGGGAGCGCTACGGCATGTCCTTCACCGCGGGAATGGGCGCCGAGGCGATCCGCACCCTGCTCGAGAGCATGGACATCGACACGCTGGCCGAGGAGCTGCGCGACAAGATGATCGCGAAGGGCGCCAAGGCGGACAAGAGGCTTCTCAAGCGCATCGAGCTGATCGAGAAGTTCCGGGCGTCGAACAACAAGCCGGATTGGATGATCCTCGAGGTGATCCCGGTCATTCCCCCCGAGCTGCGGCCCATGGTGCAGCTGGATGGCGGGCGCTTCGCAACCTCGGACCTCAACGATCTGTACCGCCGGGTCATCAACAGGAACAATCGCCTGAAGAGGCTTCTCGCCCTCAACGCCCCCGACATCATCATCAGGAACGAGAAGCGGATGCTGCAGGAAGCGGTCGATGCGCTCTTCGACAACTCCAAGAAGAAGCGCGTCGTGAAGGGAGCGGCCAACAGGCCGCTGAAGTCCCTGTCGGACATGCTGAAGGGCAAGCAGGGCCGGTTCCGCCAAAACCTGCTGGGAAAGCGCGTGGACTACTCGGGGCGGTCCGTCATCGTGGTCGGTCCCGAGCTCAAGCTGCACCAGTGCGGGCTGCCCTCGAAGATGGCCCTGGAG
>CAYGXO010000131.1:0-21499 GCA_964353885.1 uncultured Spirochaetaceae bacterium | reverse complement strand
GGTGAAGGGCTCCTTGTAGGTGCGGCGCATCCGCAGCGCATCGTAGACATCCGCAACGGCCACGATCCTCGCCGAAAGGGGGATGAGCTCCTCGCTGAGCGCGTGGGGATAGCCCGTGCCGTCCCAGCGCTCGTGGTGGCGAAGGGCGATCTCGCGCGCCATGGGGTTGGGGTAGGTGGACAGGATGTAGGCGCCGTTCGTGGTGTGCTGCTTCATCACGTCCCACTCCCAGGTCTCGAGCGGTCCGGCCTTGTTCAGGATGTCGTCGGGGGTCCCGATTTTCCCCACGTCGTGCAGCGCCGCCACCAGGCCGATGCTGGCAATGAACTGCTTGTCCACTTGGGGTGAGTCGCGCCGGCCGACGAGGTCCTCGGCCAGGATCCGCGCATAGCGGTTGACCCGCTCGATGTGATTGCCCGTGTCGTTGTCCTTCAGTCGGGCGGCTCCGAGAAGGCTCATGAAGGTGTTCTGGAGCAGGTCCCGGTACTCGGTGGTCATGTCCAGGCACATGGCGCTGTAGGCCTGGGGAGCCCCGCTTGCGGCGGCGGCCTCACCGCTCGTGTCGCCCCCCGGAGCAAACAACGGCAGGATCCAGATCTTCGACACGTTCAGCAGCTGGTCCATGCCCAGTTTCTCAACGCGCCCGTTCCACGTGTAGCCCGTCTTCGGCGAGAGCACGGCCCGGAACAGCTCCGCGCTTTTCTTCGGATCGAAGAACGCGGTGTAGAACTGGGTGAAGTACAGGCCGGGGAACTGGGATTCGCAGCCGAACATTTTACAGAAGCTCTCGTTCGCGCGCAGGATTTTCAGGCTCCTGTCGAGAAAGAGGCTGGGCACCCGGTCGCCCAGGGAGCAGCGCGTCCAGACCTGGTATTCGGGGGAGTCGAGCAGAGCGGGCTCCTGGCGAGGAGTGGCAGGGCTCTCCTCGAGGTCTTCCACCTCGACGGCTTCTTCCAAACGGCCGTAGTCGCCCTCGTCGCTCATCGCTTCCTCTCGCTCTCGATCTCCGCCTCGCTCTTCCGAAGATACAGGGGATGCGGCCCCGACGGGTCCGCTCCGTCCCGAGCGAAGCTCTCCATTCCAATGGCGAGCAGAGCGGCGGGATCGAAAAGGGTCGAGCAGGGAATTCTGCCGCCCGGGAATGCCATCTCCCCGATTCGCTCCGCGTCGGGCCCCACCAGCAGCGGATCGTCGGCCGCCTCGAGGGCCGCGTGAAGCTCGGCGGGGCTCAGGTCGAGGTAGCCGGACGTCCGCTTCGCGCCGCGGTAGGATGCCGCGTATACCTTGCCCTTGCGGGCGTCAAGGACCGCGACCACATCGCCCGCGCGCGACTGGAAGGGTCTCGCGAGCGCGTCGAGAGTCGATACACCGACGAGGGGAACCCCGGTCGCCAGCCCGATTCCCTGCGCGGTCGCGAGCCCTATCCTGATGCCGGTGAAGGAGCCGGGGCCGACGGAGCAGGCGATCAGGTCGAGGTCCTTCACGGGCAAGGAGATTTCGGCGAGCAGGCGCTCCAGGAGGGGCACGAGGGTGGGGGAATGCTGCAGTCCCTTGCGCAGGGCGAGCGAGATCCGCGCCTCGCCGTTCACCGCCGCGATCGCGAGCACGTCGGTCGCCGTGTCGATGGCGAGCGCTTTTGCCGAGGCTTTCACGAGCCTGGGCCCCCGCCGGAGCGTTCCTCCACGGCAATGTCCCTTCCTCCGCCGGCGGCGATGCGAAGGGTGACGCGGAGGTGGGGCAGGTCGATCTGTCCCTCGATCTTCTCGCCCCATTCGACGAGGCTCACCCCCTCGCCCCAGAGGAAGTCGTCGAGGCCGAGGTTCTCGATCTGCTCGCGTCCCTCGATCCTGTAGAGGTCCACGTGGTGCAGCGGCAGGCGGCCGCTGTACTCGGAGACGATGGTATAGGTCGGGCTGATGACCTCCTCGCTCACCCCCAGCCCGCGGGCGATGCCCTTCGCGAGGGTGGTCTTGCCCGCGCCAAGGGGTCCGATCAGCAGCACGACGCTGCCGGGACCCAGGCGCGCGGCCAGACGCTCGCCGGCCGCCACGGTTTCCTCGCTCGAAGCGTAATGGCGGATCGCGGGAGTGGAGGCTTCGATGCTCATCGGCTTCTGAGGATAGAGGAATCCCCACTCTGCGTCAACGCGGGCGCTCAGTGCAGGCGCTCAGTGCGGGCGCACAGTGACGGACCGTCCGGTGGCAGCCTGAGCGGCCTCGACGGGCCGCGAAAAGTCGTAGACGAACGAGCAGATCCTGTTCAGGTACTGGCGGGTGACGCCTGTGAACTTGACGTGCATGATGCCGCCGCGGCCCTTGCGCCTGTGCACGCTCATCACCTTGCCGAACGAGCGGATGGGCGCCTTCCTGTCGATGTCGAACTCGACCATGATCAGCTTGCCCTTGTCGAAGGGGCTGAGCGTCTGGATCGCGCAGCCTCCCGCCGATAGGTCGACGACGGTCCCGAGGGTGCGCAGGTTCTGCTCGACGGATGCCTTCCGCTCGGGCTTTCGCGCGGAGCCGCTCTCGACGATCTTGATGGGATACGAGAAGCATGCCCGCATGATCTGCTTGCGCCGCGCCTTCCTCCTCTGCTCGCGCCGCAGCGTCTTCGAGTGCTGGATGAGCACGCACGAGAGCCCCTTCACCGTGTCGTAGCCCAGCACCTTCGACTGGAAGGTGTAGCCGGCGTCGTTCTCGCGCCACAGGTAGACGGCGAGGGGCGTGCCCCGCATCCAGCGCATCTCGACCCCCGCCGCGCCGGCCGGCGCCGAGATCGTGAGGAAGTCCTTCATGTTCGAGATGACCTTGCTCGCGAAATGCCCCCCGCCGCCGGGGGACACGGTGAGGAGCTGTCCGGGTTTCAGCAGGGTGGAGGAGCGCAGGACGGCGCCCTTTCGCGCGTTTCCCTCGATGAGCTGCTTGATCTGGAACAGCAGCGCCTTCCTGCGCTCCCGTTCCTCGCCGGAGATCTCGCGGGCGGCATCGATTGAGTAGAGCCCCTTCCTCAACACGTCGTCGAGCATGCCCGCGCTCGTGAAGACGAGGAAGGGCTGCTTCACCTTGGTGATCCGCACGAGGTTCTCCAGAGCCTCGACGTGCGCGGCGGGCAGGCCCATGGATCTGCCCGTCCGCCGGAAGAGGGCGCTCGAGTACGTGGCTGCCTCGGCCGCCGTGCGCGGCCTGCGCGCCCTGCTCACGATCGTCCCGACCAGGATGAGAACGACGACGGCCCCGATCGCGATGCCGAAGTACAGGAGCGTGTTCTGATCGCCGCCGCCGATCAGCTTGTAGTCCATCGTTGCCAGAAGGATCATGTGGCGTGCCTTTCCAGCAGCGGGACCAGCGCCCCGATGCGTGGCGCCGCCTCGTACTCGATCAGGTCGCCGATCAGGACCGTGTCCTTGGCGTCGAAGGCGGCGATCAGGTCGCGGAAAACCCCGTTCAGCTCTCCGAACAGCCTCCCCCGCTCCGGGTCGGGAGGCAGGAACGGCACCAGTGCAATGAGCGTCTCGATGAGGTCGGCGATTCCCACAATGCTCTCCATCGCCTGCCTGTCGCGCCCGGTGGCGAGGGCTACGGGCACCTCCGCCAGTTGGGCGGTCGACGCGCGCAACCCCTCGACGCACGTCGCGAGGGCTTCCTGGGGCCGCGACGCCTCGCGGATGCGCGAGGCCAGCTTCGCCCGCATCTCGGCGATAAGGGCCACGGTCTCGTTTCTGCGCTCAACGGGCCATCGACGCACCTCGGCGGAGGACTGCCCCCGGAAGGCCGCTGCCAGGCGGTCGGCCGTCGGGGCGTCCGGTTTCTCGAAGGGATTGTGGGCGGCATCGGAGAGGGTCTGATCGAGGCCGGCGAGAAGCTCCTCGAGGCCGGGGCCCGGGGCCTTCACCTCCTGCTCGAGCATCTCGAGCCAGACCGTGAACGTTTCCCAGTGCTCGATGCGCAGGTCGCCCGTGCGTCGGACCTGGAAGTCCAGCTCGGGCACGGCGTCGAGGGCCGTCGACTCCCATCCCTCGCGGGGGGCAACGAGAAGGTCGCTCTCGCCCATGTGGATGCCGGTGACTAGAAGCCCGGATCCCCCGAGCCAGTCGCTCACGCCCTGGACGACCTCGGAGAGGCGCGCCTCCTTCTCGAGGGTGTAGGGCACCCGTTGGCCGTTGATCTTCAGAAGCACTGCGCTCTCTCCTATTGCCCGGACTGCTTGTTGAAGTTCTGAATCGTCTGCGAGCTCTTCTCGAGGGTCCCCAGGGCGCCCTCCATCTGGCCGTACTTTCTCTTCAACTGCGCCTGGTAGTCATCGAGGTGCTTGTTGTAGTCGGCGATCTGCCTGTTCTTGTCCGTGATGGCCCTGTCGAGGTTCGTCACCTTGGCAGGAAAGATGCCGCCGGTCGAAACGTAGGGGCGCAGAAGCGCCTCGAGGGAGTAGGCGAGGCCCGCGTTCACCGCAAGGTCGCCGTCGGTGTCATTGCCGAACAGCTCCTTCACCGCCTCGGGGAACCGCTCGATCGCCGAGGTGAGCTTCGCCTCGTCCACCTCGAGGTATCCCCGCAGCTTCGTCTTGTCGATCGTCGCGGACCCCGGGGCCCGCACGTCGGTCGCGATGCCGATCTGGGCCGCCAGCGCGAGGTCCCGCCCCTTGGACGTGGGGTAGGGGTTCATCATGATGGTCTGCAGGGAGCTCTTCAGCTGCTGGAGCGACAGGTCGCCGAAGAGCAGCCCTAGGGAATCCGCGGCCTTTTTCTTCTCCTCATCCGAGAGGTAGCCTGCCGCTTCGATGACCGAGGGGTCCTTGCGCGTCAGCACGTCGACATCGGTGATGATGCGGTCGTAGGCGCCGACCAGCCCGATGATCTGCTTGGAGATGTTCTCAACGTCCCGCTTGATGGTGAGCTCGACCGGCGCGGCGCTCGCGCCCCGCAGGGTGAAGGTCACGCCGGGGATCAGGTCATCGATCGCGTTCGACGCGCGGCGCACCTCGATGCCATCCATCTCCAGCACGGCGTCGCCGGCCTCGGCGAGGGCCTTTGTCGGCACGAAGTCTCCCCGCTGCGTCCTGTCGTAGACGGAGATGTCCTTGACGTCGATCCGCCTGTGGGTGTTGCGGTTGCGCAGGTCGATCGCGTCGAGGCTGCCGGCGAGGTCGCCAAGCGGAACCTGGATCTTCTGGAAGTCCGCCGAATCGCCGATCTCGGGAAGCGCGACGAGCTTTCCGTCGCCTTCGATGAACAGCACCTGCATATCGCTCACCTTCTCGGGCGGCTTCGGCGGCTGCCACTCGGGAAGCGGGGTGAGCGACGGGTCGCTCTGTATCGTGATCCCCTTGAACTCGACGGATCCTGTTTGGGGAATGGCGGGGCCGGGGGGAGGTTTCACTCCGGCGACGGCCGCCTCGGGCATCTTCTCCGTGCGCACGGACATCTCGAGGACCATGTTCGCATTCAGCGGGAGGGAGGGGCGGACGGGGATCTTCAGCTCGGCGCCAGGGCTCAGGCTGAGCGAGCCGTCCTTCAGTGTGTACGAGTCGGCCGCCAGGGGCTTCTCCCATGCCGCGACGGCCTTCTGGTCCAGCGGGAGCCGACGGGAGGCCGTGAGCGACCTCTCAAGCATTCCAGCCTTCACGGCGAGCTCGGCGGCCTTCTCGAGGAAGGTCAGACGGTTGGCGGCGCCCGTCGCCTTGCCCTCGACCAGGAGAACCTGAGTGCTCTTGGTGTCGTTCACGAGCCGGGCTGACACGAGCGAGCCGGCGCGCGAATTGAGGGTGCTCACGAAATCGGAAAGCGATCCCCCCCTGTAGGCGAAGCGCGCTTCCTTGTCGCCCACCCGAAACACGTAGTCCCCGGCATCGACGGCGAAGTCCCGCGGCAGCGGGCGCGAGAGGAAGCGGTCGGGGGTGGCGATGCTGCGGACGAGGACCCCCTTTGTCTCCTCGAGCGCCTCTCGCGCGGCCGTGGCGGTGAGCACCTTCTCGTCCGAAGAGGCTGCGATCCTGTCCATGAAGGGGTTCTGGAAGCTGTACAGGGAGCGCGCGCTGTCGCGCAGGCCCGACATGCGCCGGCTGATGTCCTGCCAGGCCGTCCTCTTCTGCTGATCGGAGACGACCTCCGTCTGCATCCGCTTCAGGGGCGCCTTCTCGACCTCCATCAGGGCGTCGATGACCTTCTGGGTGTTGTACTTGCTGGAGACGCCCGGGATGGTGAGGTCGGACATGTATCCTCAGTATACCCCTCCCGAGGCGTCGGCGTCAGATCTTTTCGTCGACCAGAAGCCCGATGGCCTCCTTGATCCTGGCGATCAGATGCTGGATCTCCTCGGCGGGGATCTCCTTGATTACCTTATCGGTTTCGCTGTCGACCACCTTGATGATGATCTGGTTGATCTCTTCGTTGACGGCGAGTTTCACCCTGCGGTTGAACGCGAGGAAGGTCTTCTCGAGGGCCTTGGCCTGGCTCTCGATCTCCTCCCTGCTCGGGGGTCTCGTCCCCTCCTGCGGCCGGGGGGCTCGTTCGGCGACCGGGCGCGGCTCCTTCAGCAGCATGTCCGCGACGGGACTCGTCTTGAGGATTCCCGGTATCTCCATACCCATAGGTGTACCTCCCTGTACAAAGCTTGACGCCCTTCGGCGGCAGCGCGCTCCGCGCGCTGCAAGAGAAGGGGAGGGGAGGGCGCGACCTCCCTTTCCCCGCACACGCATCGGAAGAGGCGACGTCCAGTGACCTCTCCCGTTGGGAACGGTATGACCTGACCTTCCGGCCTAGGCGAGTAGCTGCAGGACGGACCTGGGCTTCAGGTTCGCCTGCGCCAGCATCGCCGTGCTGGATTGCATCAGGATCTGATTCTTCACGTACTCCACCATCTGCGAGGCCATGTCCGTATCGCGAATCAGGGATTCGGCGGCCTGCATGTTCTCCGCGGCCACCGCGACTCCCTTCGCGGCCATTTCAAACCGGTTCTGGTAGGCGCCGAGGTCGGCGCGCTGCCTCGAGATCGACTTCATGGCATTGTCCACGATGCCGATCACCCGGTTGGCCTGGTCCGGCGTGGAGATGGAGATCGACTTTGCCGATCCTCCCACCCCCTCGAGCCCGAGAGCCCTCGCCGTCATCGTGCCGATGAAGACCCTCTCTCTCTGATCCATGTTCGCCCCGATCTGGAAGAACATCTGCCGGGCGTCCGTCCCCCCCTGGGCGGGATTGGCGAAGGCGCCGGTGAGCATGTTCATGCCGTTGAACTGGGCGTGGGACGCGATCCTGTTCACCTCGTCCACCAACTGGGAGACCTCGACCTGAATCTGCATCCTGTCCTCGTCCGTGTAGATGCCGTTCGCCGACTGGACGGCGAGCTCCCGGACCCTGTGGATGATGTCGTGCGTCTCCTGCAGGTAGCCCTCGGTGGTCTGGATGAAGGAGATTCCGTTCTCGATGTTCCGTCCGGCCTGGTTCAGGCCGCGGATCTGCGAGCGAAGCTTCTCGGAGACCGCCAGCCCGGAAGCGTCGTCGCCTCCGCGGTTGATCCGCTGCCCCGAGGACAGCTTCTCGATGTCCTTGTTGAGGTCCCACTCCTTGAACTTGACCAGCCTGTTCGCGTACAGAGCGCTCATGTTGTGGTTGATGATCATGTGACCCTCCTTGACTGTGTGAGAGGCATCCCTGCCTCTGGCATAACCTGCCCAGTGTGTTGCCGGCGCCGCCAGGCGCCGTTTGGGGATCGATTTGCTGGGAAGCGGCTCGCGCGCCTCTTCCCACCGTTCCCATGTCTCCCCTGACAACAAGGAAAGAGCGCCGCCGCCGGCGCTTCGGCAGCGCCAGCGGGGCGGTCATTCCCTTTTCTCAACACACGAAAGGAGGGTTCGTTTTCAAAGAACCGAAAACCGGGAGTCTCGTCGACCCCCTCGAGAGAGCCTACTTCCCTACTGGAGCAGCTGCAAGACCGTGCGGGTCTTCGTGTTGGCCTGCGCCAGCATCGCCGTCGCGGACTGGGTGAGGATGGCGTTCTTCGTGTACTCCACCATCTCGGAGGCCATGTCGGCGTCGCGGATGCGCGACTCGGCGGCCTGGAGGTTCTCCGCGCCGATGTCAAGCCCCTTCACCGCGTACTCCAGCCTGTTCTGGTAGGCGCCGAGGTCCGCCCTCTGCTTGTTGACCAGCTTCAGGGCGGCGTCGAGGATGCCGATCGTCCTGTTGGCCCCGTCGGGCGTTGAGAGCGAGACGATCTGCTTGTTGCCGGCATTGCGCACGCCGAGCGCCGCGGAGGTCATCGTGCCGATGAACACCTGCACGCGCTGGTCCATGTTGGCGCCGATGTGCAGCCACATGGAGGCGGTGATGACGTTCTCGCCCGTCTGCCGCGCCACCCTGCCCGTCAGCATGTTCATGCCGTTGAACTGCGCGTGCGAGGCGATGCGGTCAACCTCGTCGACGAGCGCCGAAACCTCGACCTGGATCTGCATCCTGTCCTCGTCGGTGTAGATCCCGTTGGACGACTGGACCGCCAGCTCGCGAAGCCTCTGCATGATGTCCTGGCTCTCCTGCAGGTAGCCTTCGGTGGTCTGGATGAAGGAGATTCCGTTCTCTGCGTTCCTGCTCGCCGGGCGCAGGCCGCGGATCTGGGACCTCATCTTCTCGGACACCGCGAGGCCGGAGGCGTCGTCCCCCGCGCGCGCGATCCGCAAGCCCGACGACAACTTCTCCATGTTCTTGTCCAGCTGAAGGTTGTTCATCTTCAGCTGCCTGTCGGCGAAGATCGCGCTCATGTTGTGATTGATGATCATGGAATCCTCCCTGAAACACCGTATCTGCGGCCGCGGGCATCCATGCCCACGCCGATCCCTGCCGGGCCAACGGTCCGGCGCTCTGGAAACGGAACCCTACTTTCTTCACCCGCCCGCCGATTTCTCTTGACCGGCCTTCCAGGCGCGCCGATAGCAAGAGTAGCGGCGGAAGGGGATGGACCCCGGGGGGGTAACCGGAGTTACCCTTAGTCCTTTTTTCGACAGGGGTGAGTTGAAAGTTTAGGGGTTTTTTATTTTTTTTCGTCCGGGGCGTCGAGGACGCTTGAGGCGTCGAGGACGCTTGAGGTGTCGAGGACGCCTAAAGCGCTGAGATACCTTGCGGCCACGGGGTCCTCCGGGTCGATTTCCCGCACCGTGCGGAAGAAACCTCGCGCTTCCTCGTGCCTGCCCCTCTTCATCGCGACGATGCCGAGGTTGGAGATGATCTTCGTGTTCTCCGGCTCCAATCGCAGGGCCTCCCGAAGCCTCTTCTCGCTCTCTCCCAGATCTCCAAGCTCCATGAGGCAAATCGCAAGTTCGTTGAGCAGGTCGGGATGGGCGGCGCCGACCGTGAGCGCCTTCAGGAAGGCGTCCCTGCCCTCGGCGTAGCGCGCGAGCTTGCGCAGGCCCCACCCGAGGATGAACCAGGCATTGGGGACCGCGGGATGGGCGTTGAGGAAGCGGCGGATCGCCTCGATGCCCTGCTCCTCGCGACCCATGCGGACGAAGTCGAACGCCTTCTGGAACAGCCCGTCCATAAGCCCCTGCGAGTCGATCTCGTTGATGATTCGCTTCGCCTCCCGCACCTTCTTCGCGTCGTCGCCGCTCTTCGCGTAGACCTCGAGGTGCTCCCGCGCCTTCTCGAAGGAGCGCTGGTGGAGGTAGAAATAGGCCGCATTGTAGTGGATGGTCGGTTCGGTCGGGTCGGTTGCGAGCGCCCTCTTGTACGCCTCGAAGGCGAGCCCCTGGAACTCGTCGGCGAGCTTCTGGTTCTCGAGTGACTCGCAGCGGCGCGCCTTCCCGTCGTAGACCAGGGCGAGGTTCATCTTCGTGACGGCACAGTCGGGGAACAGCCCCTCGAGCGAGCGGAAGACCTCGATGGCCAGGTCGTGGTCTCCATCCCTCGCCTTCAGAATTCCGAGGTGGGTGAACTCTTCCTTGATATCGGGCTTGACGGCGAGCACGAAGCGCCTGTAGTACTCCGCATTGGCGGGGGCAGCGTCGCAGGCGAGAACGGAGAGGATGCCGGTGACGATCGCCTCCCAGCGCAGCTCGGCCGTCCCCACGGTCGTTTGTCCGGGAAGAAGCTCGACGGGCAGCAGGATCGCCGGGTCCAGCTCGAAGTCTCCGATCCGCCTCTGCGTGGTTCCCGCGATCGACACGAAGCCGATGCGCGCCAGACGCTCCGCGTCATCCACCTGTCGTGTTCCCTCCGCGGGGGGCGGGAGCCGCCGGCCCGGTGGTTGTTTTCCGCGCAGCGGACAGGTAGCCGCTGATGATGATCTTGTAGCTTATGGGGGGCTCCGCGGTGAATTGGATGCCGAGGGCGAGGATGTCGGACCTCCCCTCCACCTCCTCGATGCGCTTGACGGCGCCGGCGAGGGAGATCTCGTCCCCCTGTTCGCCCTTGAGGATGCGCAGGGTGACGCTCTTCTGGTCCAGGTCCCGGGCACCCCCCGCCACGAGGACCTTGGCTCCGCTGAAAGACAGGTCGCGCAGGAGGCATCGCCGCGGGACGTCGTCCACCGTGACGAGGGATTCCCGAGACTCCAGACCCAGCTTCTTCAGGCTCTCGGCCGTGAGGATGATCCGCTCCTCCTTGCGGCGTTTCGCGGTCGCGTTCGCCTCGAGGAGCGTGCCAAGGATCAGGATGAGGTCGTCGGGGGGGCGTTGGGTGAACTCCAGGCCGATGATCTGCACGTCGGGGTTCTGCGGGTTGTACGGCGTGAAGCCCGCGGCGTGGCTGGGCACGAAGAACGAGATGGGGTCGGTCTTGTCGGGCAGCCGGAAGCAGCAGCGCAGCGACACGTGGCTATTGGACTGGCGCAGAGAGTTGAAGAACGCGTTCTTCACGCTCGCGATCACCTTGGCCCCCTTGAGCGAGCAGGCGTAGATGATGCAGGGCCACTGCTGATCGGCGACCTTCAAGTACACGTTGCGCGTGAGGAGGCCCGTCGCGTCGATGACCTCCTTATTGAAGGTGACTTCCGTCGCCCGGTACTGCTCGAAGTACCGGGCGAGCTGCTGGCTTGTGACGATGGACATCTGGTTCGTGTTTCCTTAGTATTGGAGGGTACTGTAGCGCTCGCGCGATCCCCTGTCAATTCGGAGGTGCGGCTGTGTTCTCTGTCTTCGGCGTGGAAAATCCCCTCATGGACATCATCGCACACGTGGAGAGCGGCTTCCCCGAGCGTTTCGGCAAGCGGCCGGGCGCCATGCACCTCGTCGACTACGGTGAGGTCGAGTCTCTCCTCGGCGCCGTCTCGGCGAGCCGCAGGTCGCCGGGGGGGAGCGCCGCGAACACCACGAGGGGGATCGCCGCGCTCACCCGCGCGCTCGCCGCTGCCGGCGCCGTCTGCGACGTCGAGCCGCCGGTATTCAACGGCGCCGTGGGCCGCGACGAGACCGGCGACGACTTCGAGCGGAGCATGGAGCGCGCAGGGGTCGTCGCCTCGCTCGTGCGGAAGACCCTGCCCACGGGCGTCTCGCTCATCCTCGTGACTCCTGACGGCGAGAGGACGATGAACACCCATCTCGGCGCATGCCGCGAGTTCCAGCCCGCCGATTTGGATCTCGCGCGCCTGGCCAGCTCGCGCGTGCTGTACCTGACCGGCTACCTGTGGGACACAGACAACCAGAGGAGGGCGGCGGAGGCCGCCGTGGAGCATGCACGAGGGGAGGGCAGGCGGATTCTCGTCGCCTTTGACCTCGCCGATCCCTTCGCCGTCCGCCGCTATGGGGATGCGTTCCGTTCGTGGATCCCCCGCGCCGTCGATGTGCTCTTCGGCAACAGGGACGAGCTCGCCATCCTCACCGGCGGATCCTGCGACGAGGACTGCGTGACCGCCGCGGCCGCCCTCGCGCCTGTCGTGGTCATGAAGATCGGCGAGAAAGGCTGCATCGTCGGCTGGGAGGGCCGCAGCCTCTCTGTGCCGGGCGTCCGGGTGCGCGCGCTCGACACGACCGGCGCAGGGGATGCCTTCGCTGCCGGGTTCCTCCATGGGCGGATCAGGGGACTCAGCCCCGGAGCTTGCGCGGAGGTTGCCAACAGGGTCGCCGCGTGCGTCGTCGCTTCGGAGGGGTGTCTCTACGATTCTCTGGACGGAGACTCGGTATCGGTGTCGGAATAGGGAGTGTACGACAGAAGGTCGTCGTCGATGCGGCTGATCAGCTTTTCGGCCACCGTCGCGATCTCCGCCTCGGGTCCTCCGGCCGGCTCCCTGCCGTCGCGGGCCTTGAACATTTCATCGGCGATGTTGAGGGCGGCGAGCACGGCCACCGTGAGGGGGTCGGCGAAGGTGTAGCGGCTCTTCACTTCCTCGACTTTCGCGCGGACGTGCGCGGCGAGGCGGTTCAGGTATTCGGCGCTTTCATCGGACTGGATGACGAGCGAGGTTCCTAAAACGTCGATTCGCAGTTGACGCTTTTCCATGGCTGGGCCGGCTCAGAAGATGTCCAGCTCTTCCTTCGTCGGCGGCCCGGCGCGCTTCTCCATACCATCAAGCGGCGGCCCGGCGCGCTTCTCCGCTTCTTCGGGTAGGGCGGCTGCTTGCGCATCCGGCGGCCCGGCGCGCTTCTCCATACCATCAAGCGGCGGCCCGGCGCGCTTCTCTATACCATTAAGCGGCGGCCCGGCGCGCTTCTCCATACCATCAAGCGGCGTCCCGGCCGTGCGGGGAGGCGGTGCAGGAGGGGCGGCGGCAACTCGTACGGCTGCCCCCGAGCCTTCCTCCATGTCGTCGAGGTGGCGGAGCGTGCGCACGATGACGGATTCGATCTCCTTCTGATCGGCCTTGAACCCGTCGACGAGCGCTTCGAGCTCCTTCATGCGCTTCTGCGCGGAGTCAAGCCCCCGCCGGAGGGTCGCGTTCTCGTCCTTGAGGACGCGGATGAGTTCTATCGCTCGAGTGATCTTGCCTTCGAGAAGCCGGATCTGCTCGAGTGAGATCATTTCGCCGGAGCCCCCGCTGAAGCGACCGCGGGGGTTTCCGCGGCCAGCGCCTGCTTTGCCTTCTCGATGATGGCCTTGAAGGCGGCGGGATCCTCGATCGCCATGTTCGACAGCGCCAAGCGGTTGATGCGGACATCGGCCTCGGCGAGGCCGTGCATGAAGCGCGAGTATGTGAGGCCTTCCTGCCGGACGGCGGCGGAGATGCGGGTGATCCAGAGCCTGCGGAAATCTCCCTTCCTCCGCTTCCTGTCCCGGTAGGAGGCGGCAAGGGCCTTCATGACCGCTTCCTTGGCGGTCTTGAAAAGCCGGCTGCGTCCGCCCCAGTACCCCTTCGCCTGCTTCATTATCGAGTGTCGGCGTTCCCGCCTTCGTGTCCCGTTCTTCGATCTCGGCATGGATCAATCTCTCCTTGTTCGCCACGCTGCGCGCGGCGGTGTGCTATCCTCTCTTGGTCCTTGCGTACGGCATCAGCTGCTTCACCCTCTTCCCCTCGACGGAGCTGAGCGTCGCGGACAGGCGCAGGCGTCTCTTCCTTTTCGCGTTCTTCTTGGTGAGGATATGGCGCAGGCCCTGCTTCTTGTAGCGGACCTTGCCGGTTCCCGTGATATGGTAGCGCTTGGAGGCGCTCTTCTTCGTCTTCATCTTCGGCATCGTCTATCCTTTCTTGGCCTTCGATCCCTTCGGGTTGAGAAGCAGCGACATCGTCCTGCCCTCCATCTGGGCGGGTTTCTCGAGAAGGAACGTGTCACCGAGCATCTGGAGGATGCGGTCCAGGACGTCCTTGCCCAGCTCGGTATGAGCCAGCTCCCGGCCGCGGAACCTCACGGTCACTTTGACTTTGTCGCCCTCGTCGAGGAACTCCTGGATGTGTCGGGTCTTGAACTCGAGATCATGCCCGTCGATCTTCGGCTGCATCCGGATCTCCTTGATCCGGACCTGCTTCTGGTGCTTCCGCGATTCGCGAATCTTCTTTTCCAGCTCGAACTTGTACTTCCCGTAATCGAGCAGCTTGCACACAGGAGGCTGGGCCTGGGGAGCGATCTCGACGAGATCGAGCCCCGCGTCGCGCGCCATCTGAAGGGCCTCGAACGTCTGCACGATTCCCTTCTGGTTTCCGTCCGCGTCGATCAGGCGCACCTCGCGGACCCGAATTCCCTCGTTCATCCTGAGATCCTTCTCGGCCAATATACCTCCTTCCCACATTGGGGGATTTCGTCAACTATACCATCTCGGGGAAAAAAGGTCAAATAGGTAGGGCCGCTCAGAGGCTGTCGCCCGCAGGCCGGTTGTCGTGTCCGCCAACTCTCGCCTCCGCGTCGCTTCGCGACGCTGGGCTGTCGCTGGCTCTCACTCGCCGCTACAGTCTTTCAATGATCTGGTTCCACTTCTCCTGCAGGTACTTCTTGAAAACGTACTCCTCATGGTAATCGGATGCGATGTCCTCGATCGCCCTCGATATCTCCCCGAAAGTGGCCTTCAAGAGCCCCGCCACCTCCCCCTTGCCCGCGGGCGCCTGGAAATTGGGCACGAAGATCGTCTCCTTCAGCTTCTCCAGCGTGGAATCTCGGAGGGCGCCTTTCTCCGTGGCCGCTCCCGCCTCCTGGACCTTCGCAAGGTCGACCGTGATCTCCTCGGGCGAAAATGCCGTGATCGCCTCCTTGATCCCTTTCACCATGATGCCGCCCAGCTTCGTGCAGCGGACATAGTCGCGGATCTCCTCGAAGGTCGATTCGGTCAAGAGCACGTCGCCGGGCGAGCCCGCGCTCTGCATGCGCGAAGCGACGTTCACGACTTCACCGAAGATGTCGTTGTCCTTGCGGATGACGGGGCCGGTGTTCAGGCCGATGCGGACCTGGAACTTCTCCTGCTCCACCCGCATGGCGCCATACTCCTGGATCTTGTGCTGGACCGTCATCGCGGCCACTGTGGCATTCAGGGGATGCTTGAAGACGGCGAGGATCCCGTCGCCCATCTTCTTGATGATCGTGCCCCTGTTGGCGGATATCGTGCCGATCACGATGTCCTCGAAGGCCTTGATCAGCTTCAGAAGCGACGACATGTCCAACGTAGAGGATTTCTCAGTGTACCCGGCGATGTCGATGAAGAACACCGTGAGCACCTGCGTATTCTCCCTCTTGAACTTGAACTCGAGCTTCGCCTGTCCGAGGGTGCTCGCCATCGGCGCCTCGACCGCCGCGAGCGTCCCGACGAGGCTGGTCTTCCCCTCGGACGCGCCTGTCGCGGAGAGCGATCCGAGGAGCTTCTGGCGAAGCTCTTCGGCCAGGCTGCCCTGGGTAAGCTCGGGGAGAATCGCTCGCAAGGCTTCCTGCACGGGAGGGCTGTCCATACGGAGCATGTCGAGGGCGAGGGAGAAGGTTTCGCGCGAGAGCGGGCGGTCGATGCCCTTCAGGATTTCCGCCACGGTTTTCGCATCCCCCGCCTCCACGCTGTCGCTCACGATCTGCGCGGCGTAATCGTCGCGCATCGCGAGCAAGGCGAGCAGCGCATCGATGCGGACCGAGCCCTCCGCGTCCTCGAGCAGGAGGTACAGGCGGTTGGTGACGATCTCCGCCGGCGCTCCCTCGCCTCGCGCCGCCAGAGCCTTCAGGATGCGGATGGCCGCCCGCCGGCCGACCGTCAGGTGATGACCCGTGAGATCGAGGGCCTGGTGGCTGATTGAGGAATCCGCGAACCGAGCGACCAGATCCCCGATCTCGAGCTTCAGCCCCTCGTCCATCTCCTTCATATCCAACGTCTTCAGGAGCGGGGGGATGATCTTCGGCAGGCCGGAGAGGTCCATGTTCTTCATCGTGTCGACGATGAGGGCTCGCGACTGGGCGTTGAGCCCCGGCAGCTGGAGGATGTGGAGGAGAGGGCCGATCATGATCTTCGCGGGGATGAAGCGCGCGCCCCGGATATAGCCGTTGAGCGAGCGGATGTTCCGCCCCGGCTCCTTGAAGTACTCCCGCGACTGCTCGATGACGGAGCGGGTCAGCAATTGGCAGAGGCTGACGATGCAGGTTTCCTCCAGGAAATGGATCTTCTCCTGCCGCGCGAAATCCAGCATCTCCTGGATTTTCTTGCCCGTGGTCTTGATTTCGAGCGCGCCCGCCACCCGAACGAGCCGGTTGAGCCTGCGCATGTAGAAGGGCCTGTTCAGGTCGACCTTCGCCACCGACGGGGAGACGGCGAGCTTGTCCTTCTTCTCCGTGAGGGTGAACAGGGGGATGCACGCGTCGAGCCTGTTCTGGTCCTCGCGCGGCGCTCTGGCGATCTGCGCGCGAAGCTGCGCGAGGGGGGGAGTCCTGCCCGTGTAGCCCTCGTCCTTGAAGAAGGCCTGGACGTCGGCCACCAGAGCGGGCGTCGCGTACCTTTCGAGGAGCGTGGCGAGCACGGTGGCCAGGAGCGTTTCCTTGTTCGTGATCCCCTTGAGGGAGATGAAGTTCTTGCGGATTTTCGCGAACACCGTGTCCAGGTGAGCCGAGGCGATGACCGAGAACTCCGAGAGCAGGTGCGGCGAGGCGCTCTTGCTCTCGGCGACGATCTTCTTGAGAAAGTCGCCGATCAGGATCTCGGTCTCCGTGTCGGCGTACGGGATGATCAGGAGCAGGCGGAACA
Organism: uncultured Spirochaetaceae bacterium; assembly: GCA_964353885.1. Classification (GTDB taxonomy): domain Bacteria; phylum Spirochaetota; class Spirochaetia; order SZUA-6; family Fen-1364; genus CAVTER01. The sequence continues at coordinate 4,941 of CAYGXO010000131.1, read as the reverse complement.
CCCTCGTCGGGTAGCGCAGCCGGCCCTGGAACTGGGCGAGGGAGAGCAGGAACGAATGGATGGTCTGCCTCTGCCCCTTCTGGAGCATCTCCAGGATGTAGTTCTGCTGGGGAGTCTTCGCCTTGAGCGCGTACAGGCAGAGGTAGCAGCCCAGCGCGGACTGCGAGAGGCTCTCGCTCGTGAAGTCGGGGACCTCCTGTCCCCCCGTCTGCAGCATCTTCATGAAGGCCGCCTGCTGCACGGGAGGGGAGGCCTTGGGCAGAGAGTCCTTCAGCAGCGCGTGCTTCTCAGCTTCGACCAGCGCCTCGACGGCGATCCGCTTCACCGTGTCGCTCTGCCGCGGATCGAGGTACACGGCCTGATCGAGCTCCTGCGCCTGGGGGCTTGTCGGCGAGATCGTGTTGATTGCCCGAAGGATCTCCGCGCGCAGCTCGTCCTCGGGGAAGTGGTTGAAGTACTTGATCAGCATGCCCGTCGAGGAGGGGGCGCGGATGGCCGTGAGAGCCTGAACAGCCGCGATGCGCTGCGATTTCCTGCCCCGCTCGATGATCTGGTACAGATGGGGGATCGCGATCTCGTTGCCGAGAGACCCCGAGGCGCGGATAGCGGCCTCGCTCACGGCGATGTCCGTGCTGTAGAACTCCTTCACCAGCCGAGTGAAGATCTCCTCGTCATAGAAGTTCTTGAGCAGGGTGAGGGCGGTGACCGTTCCTTCCCTGCCCAGAGCGTGAACATGCTTTTTCTCAGCGGGCGTTTGTGCCATCCTGTATCCTGCGTCCATGATCGCGTCCCCGCGATCGGGCTCTCAAGGCTGCCTTGATCGTACCGTGAAGGGATGCCGCTGTCAACCTTTTCGTCGCTTCCCGGACCTCATCGAGCGCGCCCGGTTGTTCATTTTGCGGCTTTCCACTACAATCACCGCATGCGGAGGCATCGCGCGCCAGAGACTCTCGTCATAGCCGTCCTGCTCGCGGCATCCGTCGCGTTCGTCCTGCTGGGCGGGTGCGCCTCGGACCCTCGAATCCGGGAGATCGCCGCGGAGTACTACAATATCGGCAACGCGTTTTTCGAGCTTGGTCAGTATGAGAAGGCGATCAATGCCTTCAGCAGCGCCCTGCGTTTCGATCCCGGGCTCGTGAAGGCGGACTACAACCTTGCTCTGACCTTTGCGCGGATGAAGAGGTCGTCGGAGGCGGAGCAGGTGCTGAAGAAGCTCCTCGCCGACGACCCCGTGAATACAAACCTCATGGCGACGCTCGCGTGGGCCTACCACCTCGCCGGGAGGGACGCGGAGGCGCTCTCGCAGTACGACGCGGCCCTCGCGATCGCTCCCGAGAACGCGGACGCCTGGTACAACAGCGCGCTGATCCTATGGAAGTTGGAGAGGAAGCAGGAGGCGCTGGAGCGGTTTCGCAGGCTGCTCGCCGTCGCTCCCGACGACTCGGACGGCCTCTTTGGCGCTGGGTCGCTCCTGCTGTCGATGGACGATCCGGCAGGCGCCGAGGAATACCTCGGCCGCTGCGTGCAGAAGAAGCCAGAGGACCTCGACGCGCGCTACCTGCTTGCCGATTCCCTGGAGCGGCAGCGGAAGCTCTCGCGCGTGCTGGAGGAGTACGACAGGATCCTCGAGCGCGATGCCAAGCAGGCCAACGCGTGGTTCGGGAAGGCCCGGCTGCTCCTGACCGTGATCGAGGACCCCGACAACGGTCTGGTTGCGCTGCGGAAGTCCCTCGAGCTCGGGTTTCGCGACGGCGAGGCGGCGGGAGTGCTCCTCGCGTCCCCCGGACTTCTCGAAAGGGAGGCTGTGGAGGCGGCGCTGAAGGAGCGCGACCTGCTGCCGTCAGCCGCTGCTGCTCCCGCGGCTGCGGACCCTGCGGCGCCCGCAGACTCCGCGGCGCCGGCAGCTCCTGCCGCTCCGTCGCCCTGAGGCGCGTCTACCGGCTGTACCCCAGGACTTTCCGTATCTGGATCAGGGTGTCCTCGGGGCTCTTCGAGGAATCGATGTTCTTCAGGAGATTCTTCGAGGCGTAAAACTCGATCAGCGGCTCAGTCTGTCTCTTGTAGACTTCGAGCCTGTTCGTGATGGACTCGATCGAGTCGTCGGGCCTCGTGTAGAGGGGACCGCCGCACGTATCGCAGACCCCCTTCACCTTCGCCGGCATGTTGGTCACGTGGTAGATCGCGCCGCAGGTCTTGCAGATCTCCCGTCCGGAGAGCCGCTGCACGACCACGTCATCGCCGATCGTGAAGTTCACCACCGCGTCCAGAATCTGGAACTCCCCCAGGGCTGCCGCCTGCGGGATCGTGCGGGGGAACCCGTCGAGGATATAGCCTTTGGCGGCGTCGGGCTCGGCGAGGCGCTCCTTCACGAGGCTCACCGTGAGCTCGTCGGGAACCAGGTCGCCTCTTCCGACGATCTCCTTCACTTGCTTCCCAAGCTCCGTTCCGCGCTTGATCGCCTCGCGAAAGATGTCGCCCGTTGAAATCTGGGGGATGGCGAGCTCCCTGCTCGCGAGTCCCGCAAGGGTGCCCTTGCCGGCGCCCGGTGGTCCGAGAAAGATGAGTTTCATGTCCTGCCTAAACCTCGGTGACGATAGTGACGGGCTCCGGCCCGAATTTCCTGAAGATCTGATACTTCACCGTGCATTCCCTGCTGCAGTGCTCCTCGTCGAATCCCTTGCCACGGAGAAATACCGATGCGCAGTTCACGCACGTGGAGTAGGCGCGCGCGCACTCCTCGGAGCACCATCCGCGGCCCAAGACCTGCTGAGCGGGAACGTAGCGCCCGCATGTGCGGCAGGTGACGAACGCCGTCATGTCCCGCTCGAGAAGTCGGTCTGATAGCGGACCTGTTCGCCGGTGAGCCTGTCGATCCGCATACCCATGGTGGCGAGCTTCAACGAAGCGATCTGCCGGTCCTGCTCTCCGCTGATCGTATACACCTTCTTCTCCATGCCCCTGCCTTCCCGCGACAGGCGCACCAGGGAGAGGAACTGGTTGGCGAAGGACATGTCCATGACCTCGGAGGGGTGGCCCTCCGCGGCCGCGAGGTTGACCAGCCTTCCCTTGGCCAGCAGGTAGATCCTGCGGCCGTCGGCCATGAGGTACTCCTCGTTGTTCGGTCTGATCTCGGTCACCTTCTTCGCGAGCGAGGCCAGGTCGGGGATACGGATCTCGCAGTCGTAGTGGCCGGTGTTGCACACCACGGCTCCGTCCTTCATTCTCTCGAAGTGGAGTTTCACGATGATGTCCTTCACGCCAGTGGCAGTGATGAACACGTCGCCGATCGCCGCCGCCTCGTCCATGGGCATAACGGTGAATCCGTCCATGGCGGCGCGGAGGGCGTTGATCGGGTCGACCTCGCAGACCACGACGTGGGAGCCCATTCCCCGGGCGCGCACCGCGACGCCCCGGCCGCAGTGGCCGTAGCCGGCCACGACGAAGGTCTTGCCTGCCAGGAGGATCGAGGTGGCTCGCAGGATGCCGTCGATCGACGATTGTCCCGTGCCGTGCACGTTGTCGAAGTCGCGCTTTGTCGCCGCATCGTTCACCGCGATGATGGGGTAGAGGAGCTTCCCCGCCTCCCCCATTGCCCGCAGCCTGTGCACGCCGGTGGTCGTCTCTTCGGTCCCGCCGAGGATGCCGGGAGCCAGGTCCGTGCGCGCGCTGTGCACCCGGAAGATGAGGTCAGCCCCGTCGTCGAGAGTCAGAGTCGGCTTGAACTCCAGTGTCTTGTCGATGCACCAGTAGAACTCGTCGCGGCTCTGGCCGTGCCAGGCATAAACGGAGATCCCGTCCTCCGCGAGGGCGGCGGCTACGTCGTCCTGCGTGGACAGTGGGTTGCACCCCGACCAGGACACCTCGCCGCCCGCGGCGATGATGGTTTTTACCAGCACCGCTGTTTCTTTTGTCACGTGGAGACACCCTGCCACGCGCATGCCCTTCAGCGACTTCGCCTTCTGGTGCTCCGCGCGCAAGGCCATGAGGACGGGCATGCGGGACTCGGCCCACGCCACCCGAAGTTTTCCCGCCTCCGCGAGGCCGGGATCCGCAATCTTCATGTTTGCCATCTGCTGTTGTTCCTGCTCATCATAGTAGTGACGGGGCGGCGGGGAGTCAAGGCGAAGCTGCCATGCCGGGGTGATCCTCCCGCTCGATACCGATCCCCGTGCCGCTTGCTCGCAGAAACGCGCACTCCCCGATGCTGCATATGCCTTCCACGATTGCCCCTCTCGCCTCGAAGGTGCGCGAGGTTCTGGACCCAGGGTAGGACGTCCGTGTTCTGACCCGTTTTCTGGCCCGTTGTATTGCAGAAAAGTTTCTTTCCGGCCCACTTGACAGGTCTGTCGAATAGGTATATAACCCCATCTTGCCCGATGAATGAGCTTTCCTCTGATCGTTTCGTGAGGGGGAAGAATCGTCCAAGGGCGGCGCGCGTCATGCGGCCTCTTGGTCCTTTGACGAGGCGTAGTGATCTTTGACAGTGAAGGGAAGGGGAGATTGGAGTGAGCGGGTCAGCACATCGCGCTTGCGCGATGTGCGAATCGGCGTGCGAACGACAGCTTCGCGTCCCTCTGGGACGCGATAGCGGGAGTGAGCATGCCGAACTTTGAGAAGATAGAAGACTCGGCCGCAAGGCTGAGTTGTATATCATGGAGAGTTTGATCCTGGCTCAGAACGAACGCTGGCGGCGCGTTTTAAGCATGCAAGTCGAACGGGATTTCTGTAGCAATACAGGATGAGAGTGGCGCACGGGTGAGTAACACGTAGGTGATCTGCCTTTGGATTGGGGATAGCTCATGGAAACATGGGGTAATACCGCATGAGGCCTTGTGGGTGGAGCCATGAGGTGAAAGGTGCAATTGCATCGTCTGGGGATGAGCCTGCGGTCCATTAGGTAGTTGGCGGGGTAAGAGCCCACCAAGCCGACGATGGATAGCC
>CAYGXO010000130.1:0-3220 GCA_964353885.1 uncultured Spirochaetaceae bacterium | reverse complement strand
GGCGGGCCTTCGCACCCCGAGGACCTCGCCCACTGGGTCCTCGAATGCGGCGATCTCCTTCAGCGACGCGACCAGCCCGTCGATGCGCGCATCGGTGAGCGCGAGCCTGTCCAGCACCGGCTTCGAGAGCCCCGCCTTGCGTCCCTTCGACAGATCTCGGGCGTTCGCCTCGATGACCGCCGCCCGGCGCGCATCGATCGCCGATGTTCCGCGGGGGGCGAATATCCTGCGACGTATCTTCCACGACCATTTCCCCGCTTTCGCCGATGCCTACGACTCCCTCTACGCCAAGGACTTCGGCAAGTTCCGCCTGGAACGTATTTCCCACGTGGTCGACAAATTCGAAAGCTGCGGCGACTACACCAAGGGCATCGCCCGTATCCAGTGCTGCAATCCAGAATGACGCCTCGAGTATTTTCCTCCTTTTTCCTGTAAGGGCTTCTACCTCTGTCCTTCCTGCTCGCAGAAACGTACCCTCCTGTTTGCCGAATACTTGGACGAACAACTCCTGCTCACCACTTCAGCAATCATTGCAGTTTAACCCTTCGGCGATTTCCTGCGACCGAACGCCCACTGGCACTCTTTGGTGTTGGAAGGAGGGTTCGCCCCCGACGGGCGATTCCTCTTCCTTCCCATCCACGACACCCAAAAACTCACCGAAGCCTTCCGCCGCGCCGTTATCAAGCTCTTGCTTTCCAAGGGTCTCATCAGCGAGGATTTCGCTTCTACCCTTTTGTGCTGGAAAAATTCCGGTTTCTCAGTCGACAATAAAGTTCGCATAAACGGCGACGATCACAAAACGCGCATTGCACTCGCTCAGTACATCGCCCGTGCCCCCCTCTCCGTGGACAAGCTCTCCTACCTGCCTTCCCAAGGGGCGGTGAGCTACACCTCCGACTTCAATCCCGCCATCGGGGATACCATCAAGGTATGGGATGCTCGCGACTTCATAGCCGCTGCCACTTTGTTCATCCCACCTCAGGGAGTTCGCCTTATTCGATACTTTGGTTTGTACGCCTCCCGCAGCCCTCCACGGCCACTGTGCCCGAGTGCGCTTGCCGCTCTGCATGGGCGAGGCTCATTGCGAAGGTCTGCGAAATCGACCCGTTAGTCTGTCCCCGCTGTTGTTCAAAAATGCGCATCCTTGCCGTGATCACCGACCCGGGTGAGGTGAAGAAGATCCTACGCCACCTCATCAAGATCGGTCGCCCTCCCCGAGGGCGGCAGCCGTTTCGACAGAAACGGCGAGAGCCTCCTGGATTGGATCCTGCTTCACTGAACTGATGCGCCCCACAGTGTTTCACCCTTTTCGTTAAGTTGGGGAGAACTCTTCCGCCGTTCGTAGGGAAGCCCGTGATCTCGTGAAGGGGGTTGCTTTTTCATGCCTGGTAGGCTGCGTTACGCCTGTATGAAAGCAACTTTTCTCTCGGGTGTCTTGTGCGATCTTCCGGGTGAGCGAATACTGGTGTATTGGGATGGCTGAATTGTGGATAGAGAAAACCTATTAGAGGTTATGGTTATTTTGGAGAATAATCGATTTTCCTATCACTTCACTCAGTGAAATGAGGGAAGCTCCGGGTCCCCGCAGTATGTTATGATGGCGGGCGCACGGCCATTGAAGGGGGATCCATGAAAACGAACCGCTCGCACCGCGTCGTTGTCACGGGCATGGGCGCTCTCACCCCGATCGGGAACAGCGTGTCGGCATTCTGGGAGGCGCTGATGGCCGGCCGCTCCGGCGTCGGATTTACTACACAGTTCGATATAGCCGGGTTCCCCTTCAACGTTGCCGCCGAGGTGCGCGGCTTCGACCCCCGTGAGCACATGGACGCGAAGGCTGCGCGCAGGATGGCCCGCTTTGCCCAGTTCGCGGTGGCAGCGGCCGGCGAGGCCCTGCGGGACAGCGGCCTCGATCTGGAGAGCGTGGATCGAGCGGCAGTGGCCGTTGACATCGGGACGGCCGGCGGTGGCACCTCCACCATCGAGGATCAGGTTCAGTCTTTCGTGGCGAATGGGCGCAGCCGGATAGATCCACTCTACCTGCCCAGGAGCATCGCCAACATGGCCTCCTGCCAGGTCGCGCTCACCTTCGGCTTGCACGGAGTCACGACGACGCCGGTGCAGGCCTGCGCCACAGGCACCTATGCGGTCGGCGAGGCTGCCTGGCTCGTCCACCACGGTCATGCTCTGGCAGCAGTTTGCGGCGGGACCGATGCCATGGTGACCGCGCTCAATGCGATGGGCATGGGGGTGATCGGAGCGCTCGCGCCTGCCGGCGACGACCCGGCTAAGGCGGTTCGCCCTTTCGACGCGCGGCGCCAGGGCACGGCCGGGGGGGAGGGCTGCGGTATTCTTGTGCTCGAGCAGTTGGAGCATGCGCAGGCGCGCGGGGCCCGGATCTATGCCGAGGTGGCAGGCTTTGGCGCAACCGAGGACGCGTTTCACCTTACGGCGCCCGCCCCCGGCGGCGAGTACGCGGCCCTTGCCATCCAGCGGGCCCTGGAGGACGCGGAGCTTGCCCCGACTTCCGTGGACCACATCAGCGCCCATGGAACCGGCACGCTGCTGAACGACGCGGCGGAGACCGCAGCGATCAAGCACGCACTCGGCGCTCATGCCTACAAGGTAGCCGTGAGCGCAATCAAGTCGATGATCGGCCACACAGGGGGTGCGGCCGGCGCGCTGGCACTGATCGGCTGCCTCAAGAGCATCGAAACCGGCCTGACGCCTCCCACGATCAACTACAGCGAGCCCGACCCGGAGTGCGACCTGGACTACGTGCCCAACTTCGCGCGAAGGCAGCGGGTCGATGTGGCCCTGGCAAGCGCGTTCGGCTTCGGCGGGCAGAACGCGGTCGTGCTGGTGCGCCGCTTCGCGTAACAGTAGACAACCGGGTTCGTATCGGCGCAGAAGATCACAGCGCCCGCAGCCACCCCCTTGTACTGTGCCCGAGGCCGCTTGCCGTTCCGCGTCAGCCCATGACCTTGACGCCGTCACCGGAAGAAAACGTTGATGACCTCTATGGGTTCACTCGTGCCGAATCCGGCTTTCTCTCCGTCCTCCCCCCTGCCTGCAGTCCCTCTGGTACCGCCTGCTCGAGCACGACGGGGCATGGTTCCTGAACTGCAATGTCCGCTTCCGTTCAAACGACGCGTGGGGGGCGAACTTCATGAACATGTTCGGCTTCACCCACTTCAACAGGCTCGCCGTCGCCGATCCC
>CAYGXO010000129.1:0-37764 GCA_964353885.1 uncultured Spirochaetaceae bacterium | reverse complement strand
CGCGCGTTCTCGATGGCGATAGCGGCGAGGTTTGAAAAAGTCTCCAGCAGTCCCTGGTCATCGGTCGTGAAAGAAACCCCTTCAACCTTGTTTATGACCTCGAGCACCCCGATGGTCTTGTTTTTTATCCTGAGCGGGACGCAGAGGATGGATTTCGTCTGAAAATTGATTTTTTTGCTGATGTCTTTGAAGAAACGACTGTCTTTCTGGACATCGGGTACGAGGAGAGGTTTGGAGTACTTGGCGACCCAGCCCGCGATCCCCTCCCCCATGTTGACGGAGAACTGCTTCACGCTCGGGCCCTTCGGCCCGAGGGCGATTTCGAAGAACAGGGTGTTGGTCTCGGGATCGACGAGAAGCAGCGACGACGCCTCCCCCTCGGTGAGCTCCGTCGCCGACTCGATGATCCTGGTGAGCAGTCCCTTCAGGTCCGCGTAGTTCGAGTTGATCCGGGCATAGAGGTCGAACAGGACCTCAAACTTTTCTCGGTCGGCGGCAAATCTCAGCATCCCACGGATCAGCCCTTGATCTTGTCCTTGAGCATATCACCCAGCGAGACCGTGTCCTGCTTGGACTCGTCGTGGATGTACTTGTCCAGCTCCTCGCGCTGCACTCGCTTGACGTAGTCGCGCAGCGACAGGGAGAGCTTCTGTTTTGACGGGCTGCACTCGGTGACCACGGCCTGCACGGGGTCGCCGACCTTGTACTTGGCGAGTGCGGTCTCGAGAGGCTCGACGCGGTCGTCGACGATGTTCATCTTGTGGATGAGCCCTTCGATGCCGCCCTGGACCTTCACGAAGAGGCCGAAGTCCGTGATGTTGGTGATCTCCCCCTGGATCACGCTGCCGCGCGGGTAGGCGCGGGCGATCGACTCCCAGGGGTCTTCGGAGAGCTGCTTCACTCCGAGCTGGACCTTGGCCCTCTCCCTGTCGATCCCGATCACCATGGTCTCCAGCTCGTCCTCGACCTTCGCGAAGGAGGAGGCGTTGCGGATCTTCTTGGTCCACGACATGTCCTCGACGTGCAGCACGCCCTCGATGCCCTCTTCGATGTCGAAGAACAGGGCGTAGGGGCTGGCGCGCACGACCTTGCGCGTCAGGCGCATGCCGACGGGGTAGCGGGCGTCGATCTCGTCCCAGGGGTTGGGCAGCACCTGCTTCAGGCCGAGCGAGAGCTTGCCCTGTTGGATGTCGTAGCCGAGGATCTTCGTCTCGACAACGTCGCCGACCTTCAGCAGGTCGCGGGGGTGCTTGACCTTGCGCACCCAGGACAGCTCGGAGATGTGCGCGAGACCCTCGATGCCCTCCTCGATCTCGATAAAGGCCCCGAAATCGGCCAGCTTGGTCACCTTGCCCTTCACGACGTCGCCGACGTGGTACTTCTCCTCGAAGTGGTTCCACGGGTCCTCGGTGAAGTGCTTCAGGCTGAGGTTGATGCGGCCCTCCTGGACCTCCAGGCGAATCACTTTGAGCTGGATCGCCTCGCCGAGCTTCACGAAGTCTTTCGGCCTGGTGACGTGTCCCCAGCTCATGTCGTTGATGTGCAGCAGGCCGTCGAAGCCCCCGAGGTCCACGAAGGCGCCGAAGGAGGTGAAGCTCTTCACGATCCCCTCGACGACGTCACCGATCTTCACGTGCTCGAAGAACTCGTTGCGCCGCTTCTTGATGTCTTCTTCAAGCCAGTCGCGGCGCGAGACCACGATGTTCGTTTTGCCCTTCGCATAGAGCCTGTCCACGTAGAAGGATGATTTGACCCCCACGTAGTCGGAGGTTTCGCTGGGCCGCTTCACGTCCACCTTGGACAGCGGGAGGAACGCGCGAATGTCGTTGCCGAGGTCGACCTCGTAGCCGCCCTTGATCTTGTGGGCGATCGTCCCCTGGACCGGCTTGTGCTCGTCGAAAGCGATCCGCAGGTCCTTCCAGAACATCTTCTCGTCCGCCTTGCGCTTGGAGACGATGACCTGGCCCTCTCGGCCTTCCTTGCGGATGAGGATCACGTACACGTTCTCGCCCATGGCGGGCGGCGTGTCGAACTCGCTCATCTGGATCTTGCCCTCTGACTTGTACCCCACGTCGACGTAGACGTAGTCCGCGTCGATTTCGATGACCCGGCCGGGGATCATCTGCCCCTCCTCGATCGGCTGAAGGGACTGGACGTACTGCTCCTGGAGTCCCGTCTCGGCTTCAGGAGCGAGTTTCTTCTTGTCTTCTGTGCTCATAGTCGGCGTATATCTCCCGGATTATTTTTGCTCTCGAGGATCGCCCGCAGTACTCTCTCACAAACTTCCTCGATGGTCAAGTGCGACGTATCGATGTACAGGGCGTCCGGGGCGACCTCCAGACGGCCCGTCGGCTTGGTCCTGTCAACCCTGTCCCGCTCGGCGATCGCCCTCTGTATCCCCGCGGGGGAAAGCCCACTCACCCCCTGGGCGTGGCGACGGGCCGCCCGGGTCGCCTCGTCGGCGTCGAGGAAGATCTTGCATTCTGCTCGGGGAAAGACCACGGTCCCGATGTCCCGGCCCTCCACGACGACGTTCCGTCCTGCGGCGATCCCGCGCAGCATCGCGTTCACGATGTCGCGCACCTCGGGGATGCTGGAATGAGGAGCCACCCACGCCTCCACAGCGTCCCCGCGCAGGGCCTCCTCGACGTTGCGGCCGCCCATCTCGAGGCCGTTCTCGCGAAGATCCAGGCGGCATTCGCGGGCGACAGCGAGCACGCGCGCGCTGTCGCCCGGCGGGCCGCCCGCCTCGAGGACGGCGAGGGTGATGGCCCTGTAGAAGCTGCCCGAGTTGACGTACTGGAATCCCGCCGCCGCGGCGCTCCGCCGGGCGACGCTGCTCTTCCCGACCCCCGCGGGGCCGTCAATTGCCACTACCATGAGCGAGGAACCACCTCACCTCCCTCTCTGTCAGTCTGCGGAAATGGCCGGTGGGCAGTCCTTTCAGGTGCAGGGTGCCGATGCGGACACGGTGGACCCTTTTGAGCCGGATGTTGCGGCTGGCGAAGACGGTGCGGATTTCCCGGTTCTTGCCCGCCGTCAGGGTGATCAGCGCCGAGCGAGAGCCTCGCGGCGTGTATGACTTGCACCGGTAGCGCATCTCGCCGACCTGGATCCCCTTCTGGTACTGCTTCAGCATCGCCTCGTCGATCGGCCGCGCCGCCTCGACAAGGTACTCCTTCTCGATCTCCGAGCTGGGGTGGGTCACGATCTTCGAGAACTCCCCGTCGTTCGTGTACAGGATGAGCCCGGTGGAAAGAAAATCCAGCCGGCCGACGTGGAAAAGCCGTTGGGAGATCGCCGAGGCGAAAAGCTCGCTCGCGAGGGGGCGCCCCTGCGGGTCGGAGTTCGCGCACAGGAAGCCGCGCGGCTTGTGCAGGGCGATGTAGATCTTTCCGGCCGACGGCTTGACGGGTTTGCCGTCGACAGTGACCGCATCCCGGGGCCCGACCTTGGTCCCAAGGCGCGTGACAGGCACGCCGTTCACCGTGACCCTCCCGTGGGCGATGAGCGTGTCGCAGCCGCGGCGGGAGCCCACGCCGCAGCGCGCGAGGTAGACCTGGAGCCGGACCTGAGCATCCGAATCATTCCTGCTCAAAGCGCTCCCTTTCCAGGCCGTCCAGCTTCGGCAGGTCCGCGATCGTGGCCAGCCGGAACGCCTTCAGGAACTCCTTTGTCGTGCCGTACTGCACGGGCTTGCCCAGGATGTCCTTCTTGCCCACCTCGCGGATGAAGCTCTTGGCGAGCAGGAGCTTCATCATGCCGTCAGCGGAGACTCCGCGGATGCTCTCGACCTCGGCCCGGGTGATGGGCTGGGAGTACGCGACGATCGCCAGGGTTTCCAGCGCAGCCTTCGACAGCCTGTTCTCGGCGCTTTTCCCGTACCTCTCGCGAAGCGAGTCCCAGAGGTCCTTGCGGGGAGCGAATGTCCAGCCCCCGCCGATCTCGACGATCGCAAGGCCATGGCCTTCGCTCTCCATGTGCGCGCGGAGCTCCTCGACCGCCGCCTGCGCTTCCTCAGGAGCGAGCGCCATGATCGTGGCGAGCTTGCGCAGCTCCAGCGGGTCGCTTTCGAGGAGGAGCACCGCCTCCACGAGAGCCGCGTTCCTACTCAGCTCCATGCGCAATCGCCTCCTCCGCCGCGGCTTGACGTTCAGGGGGGCGGGCCCTGATGCGGATGTCGCCGAAGAGCCTGTTCTGGAACACGGCGATCGTCCGTTCCTTCACGAGCTCCAGCACCGCGAAAAACGAGCAGACGATATCCAGCACCGAGCGCTTGCGGATGAGGTCCGTGAAGAGGAACTCCCCCTTCTGCTCCAGCAGCTCCGCCACGAGGGTGATCTTTTCGTTCACGCTCACTTCCTCGTACAGGTCGATGATCCTCTCGGAGGAGAGCGTCGAGAGAAGCGATGAGAAGGTCTGCAGAAGGTCCCAGACGCTGACCTGATCCCAGATCCCGTCATCGGCGAATGGGAGGATGCGCTGGCTCTGCGAGCGCTCGATGATCCACTCCACCTCCCCTTCCCTGTCCGCCATCAGGTCGCTGAGCTTGCGGAACTTCTGGTACTCGATCAGCTTCTCGACAAGCTCCTTGCGCGGGTCCTCGATCTCGTCATCCAGGTCCAGCTCGAGGGGCAGGAGCATCCTGCTCTTGATATACAGCAGCGTGGAGGCCATGAGGTAGAACTCCGTCATCGTATCGAGATCGGCCCGAGTGGCAAGCCCGAGGTAGGCGAGGTACTGCTCGGTGATCGCTGCGATGGGGATGTCGTAGATGTTCACCTCGGACTTCTTGATGAGGAAAAGCAGGAGGTCGAGGGGGCCGTCGAAGTCGCCGAGATGGAAATGCTGCTTCTCGCTCACGCTCGCGTCGGACATCGCTACGAGGCGTCTCTCCCTTCCTCTGGAGTGCTTGGGGACCCGGCGGCGTCGGGCGCACGGTGTCGAATGGTCCGTGGAGTATACTACGGCACGTGATAAGAGTAAACACCCTGCCCCGCGAGAGCGGGCAGGCGCTCGGCCCAGGGCCGGCCCGTTCGCGGGTCGACGAGATCCGGGGCGAGCTCCAGCAGGGGGACGAGCACGAAAAGGCGGTTGGCCATGCGGAGATGGGGAATGCAGAGACGGGGCGATCCCATGACCAGATCGTCGTAGAGCAAAATGTCCATGTCGATGGGCCGGGGGCCCATGCGAATCTCGCTCTTCCTGTCGCGGCCCAGGGACGTCTCGATCGCCAGCAACGCGTCAAGGAGCTCGAGGGGAGGAAGGGCGGTCCGCGCCTCGCCAACCGCGTTCAGGAATCTGGGCTGGTCGGCAACGTGGATCGGCTCCGTCTCGTACACGCGCGAGAGCCGCTGCTCCCCGCAGAATCCCGCCGCCATCTCCCACGCTGCAAGAAGATTGCGGTGCCGATCGCCAAGATTGGACCCGAGAGCGATGTAGACTTTTGCCATCGCGCTGCCCTAGAACAGCTCCTTCTTTCCTTCGGGCCCCTCTGCATCAGCAGCATCTGCTGCTGGTGCGCTCGCGGCAACGGCGCTCTTCTGCCGGGCTTGCGCGGAAGCGGCCGTGCGCGCCGCGGGCACCGGTGCGGGTGCGGGCGTGGGTGCCACAGCAGGGTCTTCCGCTGCTGCAGGCTCTGCTGCTGCTCCTGGCTGTCCACCGGCGCTTTTCGGGAAGAGCATCGCGCGGACCTTTTTCTCGATCTCGACGCCCATCGCCGCGTTGGTCTCGAGGAACAGCCGGGCGTTCTCGGCTCCCTGACCGATCCTCTCCTTCCCGTAAGAGTACCAGCTGCCCGCCTTCTCGATGAGACCGTTCTGGATAGCCGCCTCCAGGAGGCTCCCGCTGGCGGAGATGCCCTTGCCGAACATGATGTCCATCTCGGCCTTGCGGAACGGGGGGGCAATCTTGTTCTTGACCACCTTCACCCTGACTTTGTTCCCGACGACTTCATCGTTGCCCCTGGCGATGCTCTCGACCTTGCGGATTTCAAGCCGAATGGTGGAGTAGAACTTCAGCGCGTACCCGCCGGTGGTGGTCTCGGGATTGCCGAACATGACCCCGATCTTCATGCGGATCTGGTTGATGAAGATGAGGCAGGTGCGGGTCTTGGAGATCGTGGCGGTGAGCTTGCGCAGGGCCTGGCTCATCAGGCGCGCCTGCAGGCCCATGTGGGAGTCTCCCATCTCGCCCTCGATCTCGGCCCGGGGCGTCAGGGCGGCCACGGAGTCGACGACGATGATGTCCATGGCTCCCGAGCGCACGAGGGATTCCACGATCTCGAGGGCCTGCTCGCCGTTGTCGGGCTGAGACACCCACAGCTCATCCACGTTCACCCCGAGGTTCTTCGCGTAGGTGGGATCCAGGGCGTGCTCGGCATCCACGAATCCGGCGATGCCGCCCAGCTTCTGCGCCTCGGCAATCGCATGCAGGGCAAGGGTCGTTTTTCCAGAAGATTCGGGCCCGTAGATCTCAATGACCCGTCCCCGCGGATAGCCGCCGACGCCGAGGGCGGCATCGAGGAGAATCGAACCGGACGGGATGATGTCGATATCCGTGCGTCCCGTGCCCTCTCCCAGCTTCATGAGCGAGCCCTTGCCGAACTGCTTCTCGATCTGCAGCCGGGTGGCTTCAAGCGCCCGCGCCTTCTCCTCGGCAACGGGGGATTTGCTCTCGCTCGCCGGGACCTCTTTCTTCGCCATGGACACCCTCTCTTCCTGCTGACTCCTACTACAGGTGAAATCGATCTGCCGCTTGGAACGACTTTCCGATAAGTATATCCGGAAGGGGGCATATGTCCAGAGCACCTGAAGCACCGGCCCTCCCGCGCACGCTCGCGGCTGCCTGCGCTCTGCTGCTGTGCGTGGGTGCGGCTTCGCGCGCCTCGGAGTGGGGTCCGTTCGTCGAGGCGAGCGACAGGAGCCTCGATCCCGCGATCCTCGAGGCCTTCCAGACAGGAGATCTCGACACCCAGCTCGAGATCTGCGCCGCAATGGGCAGGAGGAAAGACCCGCTCGCGGCCGGCCTGCTTGCGGTGCTGCTCTCGGGCTTCGCTCTCCAAAGCGCCTACCGCGGCGAGCACCTCCTGCGCGTCTTGCTCGAATCCCTCTTCGATCAACGGCACGGGGAGGCGGGCCTTCGAGAGCGCTTCGAAGCGAACCAGGAGGAGCTTCTCGAAGCGCAATCCCGGTGGGGCAGCTTCGCCGATGCTCAACTGAAAGGTGCGCTCATCCGCATCCTCCCTTTTTTCGATTCCTCGCTCTCCCTCCCCTTCCTCATGGCAGCGGGCAAGTCCCTGGTCGAGGAGCTGGAAGCGAGCAAAGGGGTCCTGTCACCGGATGAGACGGGCCTCATGCTGGATTTCCTCGGCACCGCACAGCGGATCTCCACGCCCGATTTCCTAGATCCCTGCCTGGAATTGGCCAGGCTTTCTCGGGAGAAAGCCGTCATCGACCGGGCGCGCCTCGTGGCAGCCGGCATCAGGGCCGGGATGCGATAGCCCGGCCACGCGCCGCTCGCAGGTGCAGGGGCTCGTCGCACTGCGCCTGAAGCGTCGTGGACGCCTGAAGCGTCGTGGACCGGTCTCCCCGCTTCGTGCTACAGTCTGCGAATGCGGGGTTCCCTCAAGATATTCTCAACGCGCGCCATGGCCGGGTATTGCCGGAAAGTCATCGAAGCGCTCGATGGACGGGAACCACTCTCCGACGAAGCATCCGGCCGCGGAGATTCGACGCGGACTCGCGCGGACATCGAGGGCGAACTCTCCGTCGTGAGGTTCGCCGACGGGGAGATGGAGGCCGAGCTCGGGAGCTCGGTGCGGGGCTGCGACGCCTTTCTTTTCGCCGGCTCGGCGCGAAACGACGCGGAATTGAGCGTCGAAGAGTCGAAGATGGAAACCTATCATGCCGTCGACGCGCTTCGCCGGGCGCAGGCGGCGCGGATCACCCTCTTCGAGCCCTACTGCGGCCCTGGCCGCTCGGATCGGCTGACCCGAAGGAACTCGGTCGGGCTGTGGGTCCATTTCAAGATCCTCGCCAGCCTCGGCATCGACCACTACGTCACTTTCCAGCTGCACTCCGAGAAATCCAAGTCATTCATCGATCCTGTCCTCTGCGCGGTCGACGACCTGCCCGCCCATGCCCTTCTGAAGGCGGCGTTGTGCGGCGAGTTCATCCGCACAAAGGCGACCCTGCGCGATGTCGTGAAGCGGGAGTGGATGTTCTGCGCGGTCGACGCGGGCGGTGAGGCTCTGGCGAAAAGATTCGGCTCCTCCTTCGGGACCGGAATCGTGATCTCGCATAAGCAGCGGGACTATTCCTCGCCGAACAGGGTCGAGACGATCAACATCCTCGCGAGCGTGCCCCTGGAGGGCAAGACGCTATGGATCGTCGACGACATGATCGATACGGGCGATTCGATGTGCAAGCTCGTGCGCGTTCTCGCGGAGCGCCGGCCCGCCTCCATCAACATTGCGGTCGTGCACCCCGTTTTCTCCCCGCCCGCCCTCGAGCAACTGGGCGCCCTCTGCGACGAAGGCCTGATCGCCAACATCCTCGTGACGGACACCCTCCCCTGCCCGGCGGAAACCCCGGCCCGGCTGCCCTGCCTGCGCGTGGTGCCCTCCATCGGGATGGCGGCCGAGATCGTTCACCGTTTGAACGGAGAGCTGCCCCTCTCGCCCCTGCTCGCCCCCTTCAACGCACTGGACTTACTGAAGTAATGCGGTAGCCGCCCCGGTCGCCGACCACAAAGCCCTCGGAAACGAGCTGGGCGAGCGCTTTTGCGAACAGGCCGGCCTTCACTCCCGTTTGGGCTGCCAGACGGGATTCGCTCGTGCGCGCGGTTCGCAACAGCGCCCCGAGGATGAGACCGCGGGCCTGGCGGACGGAGCCTGCGAAGGGTGGCTGCCGCCTGTAGCGCGCCCACCGCCTGTTGGGGTCGCTCTCTGCGCTCCTGAGCAGCGCTCCGTAGTCCATCAGCGCGTCGTACCACTCACGCGGGTTTCTCCGATCGAGAGTCTTTTCGACCAGGGGGAGGACCTGGGTGTCCGCGATCGTCCCGGAGCCCTCAAAGAAGAAATGAATGAAGACCCTGCGGATGTTCGTCTCGATGAACGCTACTGGCTCGTTGAAGGCGTAGGCCAGCACCGCGCAGGCCGTGGCCCTGCCGATGCCCGGCAGGGCGGCGAGCGAGTCGACATCGCGGGGGATCCTGCCCCCGTGCTCGGCGACGATGATCTCGGCCGTCCGCTTCAGGTTGAAGGCCCGTCTATTGTACCCTAGCCCTTTCCACACTGAGAGCACGTCTCGATATTCCGCGCCGGCGAGTGCGCGGAGGCTCGGGAATGTGCGCAAGAACTGACGGTATTTCTCCTTCACCCGCTGCACGCCGGTCTGCTGGAGCATGACCTCCGAGACAAGGACCCGGTAGGGCGTGCGGGCTTTCCTCCAGGGCAGGTCTCGGCCGCGGTCGCGGTAGTGCGCACGGATCAGCGCGCGGAACCGGCGCACCGAAGGCGGCTGAAGCGCCTTTGGCGCCAGAAGCGCCGGACGTATCAGAACGTTTTCTCCGTATCGATGAGTATCGTGACAGGCCCGAGGTTCGTATAGGAGACTTCCATGGATGCCGCAAACTCTCCCGAGGCGACCTCGATGCCCGAGGCGCGAAGCTCAGCGAGCGCCGCCTCGTAGAGCGATCTGGCTTGCGACGGCTCCGCGGCAGCCGTGTACGACGGCCGCCTCCCGTCGCGAACGTCCCCGTACAGCGTGAATTGCGAGACGACCATCAGGCCGCCCCCGGTCTCCCGCACGGAAAGATTCATCTTCCCGTTCTCGTCGGGAAAGATCCTCAGGGCGAGGATTTTCTCGCTGATCGCCTTGACGTCCTTCTCGCCGTCGTTCTTCCCGATCCCGAGGTAGACGAGCAATCCCCGGGAGATGCTGCCCGTCGTCCGCTCACCGACGCGAACGCCGCAGTCCCGCACCCTCTGCACGACCGCGCGCATGACGCCCTTCCCTACGGGCTGAGCCGGTGAAGCGAGATGCCGCGCAGGGCAATGCGGCCGTCGGTCGAGGCGATGATTCCGAGCACCTCGAGGGGGATGCCGTTCTCGAGCTGGATGGGGAAATCGAGTGAAACAGGGACGATCCCCGCGAGCTCCCTCTCCTTCTCGTAGCCGACAAGAAAATCGAAGGTGATGGACTTCTCCCCCACGGAGAGGTTGGCCAGCTTGCCCTTCCAGCTCACGGCGCAGCCGTCGTACAGCGTGGGTTCTCTGGCGACAGATGCATAGGGGAAGGAGTCGCGAATCGTGGTGAAGCTCGGGCGCACGGCGAACCCCTTCAGCACACGGGCCCGCTCCTTGACCGGCAGCGACGCATTGGACAGGAGGAGCCTGTTCGCTTCGAGGACGGCGAGGTTGTCGTGGAAGGCGAGAAGCTCGCTCTTGACCTTCTGGAAGCTCTGCCGGACCTGACGCTCGGTGAGCGGAGAGCCGCCTGCTGCTCCGTCTTCCGTGAGCCGCGGGAGGTCGGGCGGTATCTCGATTGCCGCGACGCCGGGGCGCGCGGCGGCGGGGGCGCGCATGAGCCTGACAGCGAGGAAAATCGATCCCGCGACGAGTAGGGCGAGCAGGACTCCTGCGAGAATCCACGCGGCGCGCGGGCGCGCCGGCAGCGGCGGGTACAGCTGCCGAATCCTGCCCGAGTCGATCAGCTCCTGCACGCCGTCGCGCGTGAGCCCCTTGCGCAGCATGTTCATGCCCCTGCGGGCGATCGCATTGTTCGGCTGCGCATCGATCACCTCGAGCCATCGCTTGAGAGCGTTTTCGGTCTCGGCCTTCTTGAGATGGATCGCCGCGAGACCGAGAAGGGCGTTGCTGTCGCCTGGCTTCAGCTGGTGCGCTCGAGTGATGTAGGAGGTGGCGCCGCCCAGGTCGCCTGTGTGCAGGCAGGAGAAGCCCAGTAGCGAGAAGTACTCGTGGCTCTCCCTGTTGCGGAAGACTTCCGGCTCGAGCATGCGGATGACCTCGGGGAACTTCCGGGCTCGAAAGAGTCTCCTCGCTTCCGCCAGACTCTTCCTCGGCATGGAGCGCGCCCTCTACTTTCCGGGGGTCGTCGTGCCGGAGGCCGCCGAGCCGCTGCTTGGCGTGTCCTTCGATGAGCGGGACTGCAGCTCCGCGATCGCAGCCCGCATCCCTTCGATGTCCGCCGGGGTGACCGCTGCGCGCGCGGCGATGCCGCTGTTGATCCGGGAGAGAAGAGCGTTCACTGCTGCCAGGTCCGATTGCGTCGCCCGCGCTGCCGCCGGTGGAGCGCTCGGTGCAGGCGGAGCCGGAGGGGGCGTTTCGATGGCCGGCGGGGTCGCCGGCGCCGCTGCTGCGAGGGCAACAGTGGGTTCTGGCTTTCGCAGCGCGAAGCCCGCGGCGTTGTACTTGCCCAGGCAGAGCGTGAGAGTCATTTCCTTTCCCCGGGCAAGCATGCGCGGCTCGTAGTACTGGCAGACGGCAGAGTCGTTCACCGAATACGGGAGTAGGTTGAAGTTCCTCGCCGACGAGGTTGTGTAGCTCCATGAGGCGTCGCTCAGCCGCTTCCAGTTCGCGAAGACGATCCTGTCGGGCACGCTGATTCCCTCGCCCGATGTCATCACCTGCAGGCCCAGCTCCTCGGCATCGTTCGACAGGGGGGAAACCCAGTACTGGGGGAGCGCCGTGCCCGAGAGGGTAAGCTCCTTGGTGACGTCGGCGAGCACGTTCGTGCGGAAGTGCTGGAAACTCGCCTCGCCCAGATACGTGTCGAAAAGGTAGCGAGCGCCGACGCTCAGGTCCTGGCGGGAGGTGTTTCGGATCGTGAGGTCGATGCGCAAGCCGTCGGCTGCGCTCGACGCCGAGGACGAGAGGAACGAGAAGTCCTCGCTCACGGTGAGGAGGCTGGATTTCCAGATGAAACGGGCTCCGGTCTCGGTCTTCTCGGAGGATTCGGCGAACTCCGAACCTTCCCCCATCCGGTAGACCTTGTTGCCTACGACGAGGCTCAGCATGGTCGTGCGCGGGTCCTGCGCGACCAGCAGGGGCGTGTAGGCGCTCTCGCGAGTATTGGAGAGGTATCCAAGGGAGAACCGCCCGATCCCGTCGTGCAGCGTCAGGCGCAGCCTGCCCTCGGTCAGGTCAAGGGGCCACGCAGGCAGAGCCGCGAGGGCGAGGAGAGTTGCGAGAACTGCCCGATGGATTCTCGCTCTCATTTCGCGTTCTCCCCTGCGGACTGCAGCCAGCTCAGATACTGTTCCTTGAGGGCGAGCGCGTCCTCTTTCAGCGCGAGCAGCTCCTTGATCCTCGCGATTTCTGCCAACTGCTCAGCGCTCGGCGCGGCGGGTGCGGGGGGAGGGGCTGCTGCCAAGCCCGCCGAGGAGGCTGCAAGCCGCTTCTGGTAGGTTTCGATCGCCTGCTCGTAGGCCTGCTCGCGGCGCTGGAACTCCTCGATGGTCCTCAGGGAGTTCTCGTGGCTCCATTTCAGCAGCTTCGCGAGCTCCGCCTCTTTGCGGCCAAGCTCGATGAGCGAGGCCCGATACTGAGCGGCCTCGGCCTTGAAGCTCGCGGGGTAGTCTCGCACGACCTTGCGGAACACCGTGAGCGCCTGGTCGAGCTTTCCGAGGGCGTACAGGGATTCTCCGACCCAGAAATAAGCGTTGGGAACAAAAGCGGATTTCGGGTAGGCGGAGAGGAAGCCCTGGAGGACCTGCACGGCCGGCTCGAGCTGCTCCTGCAAATAGAGGAGCCTTCCCTTCTGATACAGGGCTTCCTGGTAGTCCGGCGCCTGAGGGTAGCTGGCGATGTACATCTCGAGGGCCCGCTCCGCCTCGTCGAGGGTCCCCACTGCCATGTGCGCCTTTGCGAGCAGGAAGTATGCCTCGGGCTTCGAGGCCTCGGCCGCGGGATCGAGGATGACGGCGTTGAACACGGGGATTGATCTCTCGTACAGGCCTTTCTTGAACAGCTCGATCCCGTCGGCGAGGGTGGTTTCCCCGGCTGCGGACTGGGCGGGCAGAGCGGCCGCGGCCAGGGCGAGGGCGACCGCGATCGCGACGAAGGGTGCCTTTCTGAGGTGTGCCATCGGCCTCTTCACTCCTATCCTGACTTTCGACCCGACCGAACCCAAACTATACCCGCATTTTACCATCCGCCGCGCAGGAATGCTACCTCGGCCTTCGGGTCCGGCGAGTTGAAAAGCGCGGAGCCCGCCACGATCAGCTCCGCGCCGGCATCGAGGGCTGAGCGGATGGTGCCGCGATTGATGCCGCCGTCGACCTCGATCAGGTAGCCGTAGCCTTCCCGCTCCTTGAGGTAGCGGAGGCGCTCGACCTTGCGCAGGCACCGGTCGATCATCTCCTGGCCGCCGAAGCCGGGATTCACCGTCATCACCAGCACGACGTCCACAATCGGCAGAACCTCCCCGAGCGCCTCGACGGGCGTGGAGGGCACGATCGAGACGCCCGGGCGCTTGCCCAGGGCCCGGATCGCCGCTAGGACCCGGTGAAGGTGCGTGGTCGCCTCCAGGTGGACGGTGACGATGTCGGCGCCGGCCTCCGCGAAGGCATCGATGAGGCTCTCCGGTCTCGCGATCATGAGGTGAGCATCGAAGGGAAGGCTCGTGAGGGGACGAAGGTCAGCCACGGCCTTGGGTCCGAAGGTGATGTTCGGCACGAAGGCGCCGTCCATGACGTCGAGATGGACCATGTCTCCCCCCATCTCGACGATCGCGCGCACCGCTTCCGCGAGCGCGCCGAAGTTCGCCGAGAGGATCGAGGGGGCGATGAGGACCTTTGCCGCCATACCGCCGGGATCATAGCAGATGGGCCGGGGCTTGCCCAGAGTCCCACCGGGATGTATAATCCCCGCAGGTCGTGATGGACGGGAATCGCTCTCTCCGCTCCCGCTATGGCAGAGGATCAGCTCATTTTCCGGGATGATGCCAGCATCCAGATTCTCAACGCCGTCTCTCTCAACCTGAAGGACGGCGCCTTCGCCGAGGCTGTCGGGCAGCTGGAAAGGTTGCTCGAGCGGGACGTCTCCTACCCGGGAGCGGCCTCGGCGCTGAAATGCGCGGCGTTCTGGCGGGAGCGGGAGGAAGAAGAGGGGCCGCGGGACGGCTTCGAGCGGGGCGAACGGCTCCTTGCGCAGTGGCGCCAGTTCCTCGCCTTTGCCGAACGACTGGCCGACGTGCCCGAACGGTGCCTCTTCGCG
Organism: uncultured Spirochaetaceae bacterium; assembly: GCA_964353885.1. GTDB lineage: Bacteria > Spirochaetota > Spirochaetia > SZUA-6 > Fen-1364 > CAVTER01. The sequence goes on along the minus strand of CAYGXO010000129.1, from coordinate 23,525 downwards.
ATCAAGCGGTTCGTGTTCTCCACCGCCCTGGCAAGCTACCTGAAGGAGGCCGGGCCGGACGGCGGCACCGATCCGGACGTCCTGCTGCGCCTCGGGCGCTGCTGCAAAGGGGTCGGCAACTACGAGCGGGCGATCGACTGCCTGGAGAGGGCCAACCGCGAGAAGCGGGAGAACGCGGCGATCCTCGCGGAGCTGGCCGACTGCTACTCCCTGGTGAACGAGACGCGCGCGGCGAAGGTTTTCTTCCGCGAGGCCTTCTTCATCGACCCGCAGGGCGTAGATCTGGCGGAGCTGGAATCGCCGCTTGCGACCCGTCTGGCTGCCGGGGTGCGGCAGAGGGGGCTCTCGGGTCCCGAGGTCGCCGAGTGGATGCCCGTGTATGGGGCGATCTGGGGCGTGTTCTCCGTGAAGCGGGAGATAAAGCCGCTGGAGCTGGGGAAGCTCAAGCAGTCCATCTTCCAGCTGGAGAAGGAAATCGAGCAGGGGCGGCGCGTGCGGCCCCGGCTGCTCACCCGCTACTTTTGGCTGATCGACCACTATCTGATGGCGGGCGAGCCGAGGCGGCGGATCGACGAGGTTCTCGAGCGCATCCGGGAGATTGACCCCCAGGTGCACGCTGAATACACGACATGAGAATGCCGTGAGGAGTACAGGATGGCCACCGAACTTCTGAACACGATTACCGAGCTGCTCAACGAGGAGAAGTGGACCCGGGCGACGCTCAACAGCTACTCGATCTCGAATTTTAAGGAGCTCGATGCGCTCATTGACAGGGCGCGGGGAGAGGGCATCGCCGAGGAGGTGCGGGAGCTCACGAACGAGCACCTGAAGCACACCTCCAACTCCATCATCGCGCTGTACCTCTCGGGCGTGCTCGCCCTCTCGCGGGAGCTTGTCGACGACACCAACCTCATCATGCTGATCAGCATTTTCATGGACAACCACAAGTGGAACGTCGTGGAGTACCTGTCCAACAGGATCCTGGAGTTCGGCGAGAACAAATATGCGCTGCGCACCCTGGGGGACTGCTACGAGAACAGGAACGAGGACGACAAGAAGCTTGAGATCTGGGACCGACTGATCCGCGTGGACTTCGAGGAGGCCGATATCGTGAAGGCGCTCGGAGAGAAGCGCGAGCAGGATGGGGACGCCGACGCGGCCGTCGACTACTACAAGAAGGCCATCCATCGGTTCATCAACAAGAAGCAGTTTGCGAGCGTCAAGGAGCTGTGGGACCGCCTGATCGCCCTGTGCCCGCAGGACATCGATTTCTTCTTCCACATCGAGGGGCGCATCGCGAAGAACATCAACGGAGAGCGGGCCGCCGCGCTGCTCTCGACGCTCATCCCGCACTACCGCGAGAGCGGAGAGTGCGATACGGCGATCGAGATCCTCAAGCGGATCCTCGCGTACGACCCGAAGAACATCGCCGCGCGCAAGGACATCATCGAGTGCTACCGCGAGAAGTTCGCCGCCCACAGCCAGCTGGAGGAGTACATCAAGATCTCCAACCTCACGCAGAACTGGCGCAGCGTCCACGAGGCCATCGGCGACTTCGAGAAGCACATCTCCTTCGACACGGGCAACTACGTCTTCCACCGCACCTGGGGCATCGGCCGCATCGCGAGCATCAAGGACGACACCTTCGTGATCGATTTCGCCAACAAGACCTCGCACCGCATGTCGCTGAAGATGGCCGTGAGCGCCCTCGAGGTGCTCTCGGCCGAGCACATCTGGGTGCTCAAGCGAACCAAGACGCGCGAGGAGCTGGCCGCGCGGGTGAAGGCGGACGCCGCCTGGGCGCTGAAGACGATCATCAAGAGCTTCGGCAACCTCGCGGACATGAAGAAGATCAAGGCCGAGCTCGTGCCCGACGTGCTCACCACGGGCGAGTGGTCGCGTTGGAACACCGAGGCTCGCTCGATACTCAAGAAGGACGCCGCCTTCGGCAACCTCCCCGACAAAATCGATCAGTTCATGGTCCGCGACAAGCCCATCTCGTACGAGGAGAAGACCTACAACAAGTTCAAGGCCGAGAAGGGCTTCTTCGACCGCGCGAAAACCCTGGAGGACTTCGTGCAGGCCGGCCAGGCCGAGCCGGACTCGGACTGGTTCGCCGAGATGTTCGGCTACTTCACGGGCTTCCTGAAGGGGTTCACCGCCGTGTCGGAGACCGTCGTGTCGAGCTGGCTGCTCGTGCAGAGGATCCTTGCCGTGTACCCCTTCGTGGCCCCGGGAGTCTCGGTGAGCTTCGAGGAGCTTTTCGGCAGGATCGACAACGTCGAGGAAACCTTCTCGCGCATCGACGATCCCGACCTGCGCAGGGACTTCCTCGTGGCGGTGAAGAAGTTCATCCCCGATTGGCCCGGCATCTTCGCCCGACTCTTCTTTCTCTTCCCCAACAAATCGATCGTCGATGAGCTCGTGGCCGCCGCGCAATGGGATTCTCTCTCCGTCATGATCGCCACGCTCCTCTCACGCTACCGCGAGCAGCGCGAGGCATTCGTGTGGTTTGCGAAGAACCTGCTCGCCGAACGGTGGCTCGAGAGGATGGAGGTCTCGCGCGAGAAGGTCTACATCGGCCTCATCCACCTGCTGGACATCACCTACCGCGACATCGCCAACAAGCAGAACGCGAGCGCCAACCGCAAGGCGAACCGCCAGATCCAGGAGTTCCTCTTCGAGGAGGGAAAGCTGCTCGAGCTCCTGATGGCCGCCGACCAGGACTCGATCACGCGCCTGTACACTCTCGTCGACGACGTGAAGGACCTGGACCCGTCGATCAAGATCCAACTGAAGCACCGCATCAAGGAGAAGCACCCCGACTTCCATTTCCTCGGGGAGCCGGAGGCCGAGAAGGTGAGCCTCGGGCTGCTGGTCACGCGCGCAAGCTTCGAGCGGAAGAGCCAGGACCTGAAGCGCCTGATCGACGTGGAGATCCCCGAGAACTCCAAGGAGATCGGGATCGCGATGAGCAAGGGCGACCTGCGCGAGAACGCGGAGTACAAGGCCGCCCTCGAGAAGCAGGAGATGCTCAAGGTCTCCGCCTCGCGGATGAAGGAGGAGGTGCAGCAGGCGCAGATCTTCAACGAGAACGAGGTGAAAACCGACAGGATCCTGTTCGGCACCCGGGCGCGCCTGCGCAACCTCAAGACCGGCCAAGAGGAGGTGTACGTGATCCTTGGGCCGTGGGAGTCCAATCCCGCCCGAAATGTCATCTCGTACCTCTCCCCGCTCGGCATGGCCCTCTGGGACCACCAGCCGGGCGAGGAGTTCACCTTCACGATCAACCAGAACGAGTTCCATTACACTGTCGAAACCATTGAAAAGGCGGATCTAAAAAATCTATGAAAACCAAGGCGATTCTCGCTCTCCTCCTCGCCGCGGCCCTCGGGTTCGGCATCCCCGCGGCAGCCGCGAACATGGACCTTGTCGTCATGGTGGACACCTCCGAGAGCATGTTCCCCTACTTCGACGACCTCCTGAACTCCCTCATTCAGGACCTCCTCACGGCGAAGCTCCACCGGGGCGACACCTTTCATCTGCTCTCGTTCTCCAGCTCCCCCGAGGTCGAGATTTCCCTCGAGGTGAACAGCCAGGAGGCTGCCGAGAGGGCCTTTGGCCGCCTCCTCCTGCTGCACCCCTTGGGACGGTACACGGATCTCGTGGCGGCGCTGCGATTTTTGCACACCTACACGAAGGAGCTGCCCGAGACCAACCCGAAACGCATCTTGCTGCTCAGCGACGGCGTGCACGATCCCCCTCCGGGAAGCCCGAACAGGGGTGCGGAGGAGGCGAAGAAGGCGATCGATGAGGCCGCGGCGGCGATACGCTCCGAGGGATGGACGGTGAGCATCCTCAAGGTCCCTCCTCAGCCCGCCAAGGGCGAGGCGGGCCTGAAGAGCTACCTCGACGAGATCGCGTCGGTGCTCGGCGTGCAGGTCGCCGCCTATAAGAGCGGGACGGGCACGGCGCTGACAGGGCTGGCCATGGGCTTCCCGAACATCGTGTTCCCCGCCCACCTCGGAAAGGTCGGCAACAGGTTCGTCGTTCCCTTCCGGGTGAAGAACAACGACAAGCAGAGCACGATCCTCGTCGGGCTCACGAGCATCCAGAGCGAAGGGGTTGAGCTTCTGGAAAAGAAGGTCCAGCTCGTGGTTCCCGCCGGGGCGGAGGCAGTTCTCGAAGCGCCCATCCGCCTCCCGATCTCATTCCCCAAGGGCGAGCATGCCCGCAGCGTCCAGCTCGTTTTCCAGGACGACGTGCGAATCTCTCCAACCACGGGAGTCCTGTCCTTCACGTACACCGGCAAGGGCGGCCTTCCCCTCCCCCGTCTCACGTTCCTCTATGTGCTGTATATCCTGCTTGCCGCCGCCGTGATCTACCTTCTCGTGCGGCTGTTCCTTTTCATGCGCGCGAAGCTCCACGAGGTATCCCTCAGCGGCTTCAGCCGGATCGCGGGCGGCCGTGCCGCCTCTGCTCAGGGCGCCGCCGTCAAGAGCGCGCGCGGCACCGCCCCGCCCCCTGCCGCGCCGAAGGCGCACCGGAGGGTTCCGCTGATGGAGTCCAGCGCACCTTCCGCGCGCAGGCATCTGTCGGTCACGGAAGCTGTAGCGCCGAAGGCGCACCGGCGCGCTCGTCCTACGGTGATGAGCATGCGCCGTGCGCTGCCCAAGCCTCCCATCCAGCCCGCGACGCTTCCGCCCCAGATCGAGATGCGGGTCAGCCTGCAGAACTCCCATATCGGATTCCGCAATGTGCACCGCATCGCCTCCGGTTCCTCGCGAAGCGTGGGCGGCGGGTTCTCCGCGTACCTCGTCTTCCTCGTCTCCGTCCCGCGGGGGATCGCCGAGATCAGGAACGAGAACGGCGGGTACACCTTCGTCCCGCTGCGCGGGGAGCTCTTCCCCGATCTCTCGGGGCCGCTCCCGGATTGCCTGGAGAAGGAGATTCCTTTCACGACATCGCGCGGCAAGGAGCTCACCCTGCGGTTCCGCAGGTGGGTATCGCCTCTGGAGGAGATCAACAGGCTCATGAGATCGGTCGCGCGCGAGGATTGATCGCGCCCCGGACCGCGGAGGGCTACATTTTTTCCAGAGCCTTGGCCGCCTCGCGCTGCACGGCGGGATGGGGGTCTTTCTCTGAGATCTGCCGTATCCTGTCGCGCAGGTCCGCGAACCTGTTGCCCGCGATGCCCCGCACGCCGTAGATCCTCACGACGGGGTTCGCGCTCTCCACGAATCGCAGCAGCACGTCCCGAACCTCAGGGCCGGTTGCCGCCGAAATCACCCGAGCGGTCATTTCGAGGACCCTCTGGTCGACGGCCTTCCATTCTTCCGCCACGACGATGCGCACCGCTTCGATGCAGGACGGGAGGACGCCTGAAGCGTCGAGGGAGGTCCGTGCGAGGATCGCAAGGCTCTCCTCGCGTACCGCAAGCGCGTTTTTCCTTTCCCGGTACAGCCCGACCAGGAACGCTCTCGCCTTTTCCCCCCCGATTGCGCCGAGCGCTCGTATCGCTTCCATCTTCACCTGAGGGGTTGGATCCATCTCCGCCTTGTACGAGAGGATGGGCAGCGCCTGCTCGCGGCGTGCGTCGGGCAGCGGTCGGGCGAGCGCCTTCGCGCACTCGGCCCTCACTCTCCAGTTCTCGTCCTTCAGTCCGGCCAGCAGGAGGGGGAATGCCTCCTCGATATCGAAATGTGCAAGGGCCGAGGCTGCATACGCCCGAATGAGGGCGTCTTTTTCGGCGAACATCTCCCTCAGCGCGGGCAGGGCAGCCGGATCGCCGAGTGAGCCGAGGGAATCGGCGGCGTACATCCTTCGCACCTTCTCCTCGTCGCGGTTCTTCGCGATGGCCAGGAGCGCCGGCACGGCTCGGCGATCTCCCAGATCGCCGAGGGCCAGCACGATGTCGGATTTCGCCGTTTCACCGACGTCGGGCCGGGCGAGCATGTCCAGCAACGGGGAAACAGCCGCGGGATCGCCCGCTTTTCCGAGCGCGCGGATCGCTGATCCCGCGACCGCGGCAACGGGCGATTCTGCAAGCGGCAGAAGAAGGCTTGCGCGGCCGTCAGCGGCGATAGCCGAAAGGTATGCGACCGCTGCCACGACGACATCGCTCGGCTCATCCTGCCATGCTCGAAGGATCGCGGAGGCCGCTTCCGCGCCCTCTCTGCCCTTCCTGTCGGCAAACAGCTCTAGAATCGTCCTGCGCAGCTCGGCGCCCCGTTTTTCGGAAAGGATCGTGGCAAGCTCCTCGGTAAAAGAGCTCTCCCCGGACGCCTTCAGCTTTTGCACGATGTCGAGCACCTCGCTGTCGATGCCGAACAGAAGAGCCTGGCGGGTGCGTTCACGCGCCTGCGCGGCATCCTGCGTGGCGCTCTGCGCGGCGTCCTTCGAGGCATCCTGCGCGGCAGCGAGGTGAGGCGCCCCAGCGAGAACGAGAGCGAGCGCGAGAGCGAAGCGGGAAGTGAGGTTTCGGCGCATCATGCCGGCTTCCTCCTGTGCAGCAGCTCCGAGAGGAAGGGGATGCGGAGCGCCGCGTACGAGAGCAAGGTGAGGAGAACGCAGGCTGCCGCTACAGCGGCGATCATGAGCGTGCCCCGAGCGCTCCCGCCCCGCATCCAGAGATCGGGTTGGAGGCGCCGCAGGAGCACGAGAAGCGCCGTCATGGGAAGCGTGCCCAGGATCGACTTGCCTGCGATCGAGAGGATCGGGGCGAGCCCGAAAGCTCCCAGCCTGCGCCAGGCGAGCGCGACAAGGAGAACGGTGCCTGCGGTAAAGGCGATCGAATTGGCGTACGCGAGCCCGCTCACCCGCAGCGGTGTTTCCTTTAGTATCAGCGAGAGGGCGATGTCGACAACAGCGATGAACCCAGCGCTTGCGAGGGGCACGGCGAAACTCTTCAAGGAATTAAAGAGCTTTTGCAGAAAAGTATACAGTCCCATGCCTAACAACCCGACAGCATAGCCCGTAAGAGCCCGAGAGGCCATCAGAGTGTGCTGGGGCAAAAACCGTCCTCGCTGCATCGTGGCCGCGATGATCTCTCGACCGAACAGGCAGAGGAGAACCGTCGAGGGGACCAGGAGCACGATCAGGAATTGAATCCCGTAGGACACCGAACCGCCGAGGCCCCGCCTATCGCCCTGCGCGGCCTGTCGGCTCATCTTTGGGAACACGACGGTGGCGATCGATGTCGTGAAAATGCCGATGGGGATCTGCAGGAACATCACCGAGTTGGCGATCGCGGAGACGCTCCCGTCCTCCAGCCCGCTTGCGAACAGCGTTGCGACGAACTGGTTGATCGTGGCAATGGAGGCCGAGGCGAGATAGGGCGCCCACAGCTTCGCGGTGCGCAGGAAATCGGGATTTCGAAACGTGAAGGACGGCCGCAGCCTGTAGCCTTGCCTGCGCAGCGAGGGCACCTGGAAGGCGAGCTGCAGCACCCCGCCCGCCAGCACCCCGACCCCCATGGCGAGGATGCCGAGCCTCCCATTGAAGAAAAGCAGCGACAGCACGGTCGCCGCGGTGAACAGCAGAGGGCTCAGCGCGGGAACGGTGAACTTCCCGTGCGAGTTCAGCACCGCCATGGCGAGCGCGCTCAGGCTGACGAGCAGGATGTAGTTGAACATCCACCGCATGAGACGGGCGCTCACGTCGATCTTCTGCGGGTCGGTGAACCGCAGGAGCAGCTCGACGAAGTGGCGGGGGAACGCGAGGCTCAGCCCGACAAGGGGAAGGAGGACAAGGAGGAGGAAGGCCACGAGAGTGCGCACGAGGGCGCGCGGCCTCTCACCCGTGGCGTCCTCCTCGATCGCCGTCGAGAGCACGGGGATGAACGCCGAGGAGAAGGCACCTTCGGCGAAGAGCTTCCTGAGATTGTTGGGGATGCTGAAAACGGCGTTCATCGCGTCCGCCGCCCCCGAGGCGCCGAAGTAATAGCTGAACAGGGCCTGGCGGACGTATCCGAACAGTCGCGAGCCGGCCGTGCAGAGCATGACGATGACGGTCTGGATCGTGCTCGAGCGGCTGCTCGCCGCTGGGCTGCTCGCCGCTGGGCTGCTCGCCCCCGAGGGTCTCCCCCCCATCACTCCTCCACCGTGAAGCCGACGCTCAGCAGCTCCCGGCCCCGGTACAGACGGCTCACCCGCACCGACCACTCTCCCCTGTCGGGCACGATGGAGATCACGGACGGCCTGCCTGAGGTCGGCGCGATGCGCCGCATGAGCACCTCCTCGCCTGCTTTCAACACGCGCAGCTCGACGGGGCCGCCACCGGTCATCTCGCTCGTGACCACGAGCTTGAGGTTTTCGCGCGATGCAAAGGGGCTCACCTGGACGCTCGTCGAGGGATCGTCGGTCAGGGTCAGGAGGAGCTCGGGCGACCTCCATGGGACCACCCGCCTCGCGCCCAGGAACCGGTCGCGGTAGTATGGCTGCGAGAGGGAGGAGACGATGACCCCCGAGCGCGGGCCGTCCGAAGCCGCGTGCACGAACTTGTCATTGCCGGCGTAGATGCCGACATGGGACGGATTTGCGGGAGCGCCCTTCTCCGAGGTGTCGAAGAACAGCAGGTCGGCGATGTGGATGGGGCTCTTTCCGAGCACCCCCGAGCCTGAAAGGGCGTCGACGCCCCGCGGAAGGGAAAGGTCGGCCGTCTCCTTGTAGACGCTGAACACGAGCCCCGAGCAGTCCATACCCTGGGGCGAGGCGCCTCCGTGGGCATACGGCACTCCGAGATAGCCCATCGCCGCTCGCACGATGCGCACGGGCAGGGAAACGGTTTCGCAGAATAGCGCCGCGGGCGCGAGCAGCGCAATCGCGGCGAGAAGCGCCAATCTGGGGGGCCTCATCGGGAATCCACCTCTCCTCTAGAGTCGGCACGATCCGCGGAAACCTGTCCCCGGGAATACCGATCGAGGAAATCCCGCTTGAAAGTTGAAAACACACCCCGCGCGATCGCGCTCCGTATGCCATGGATGAGGGACTGGAGAAAGGCGAGATTGTGCATGGTGGCAAGCACGGCGGCCTGGATCTCGCGGGCCTTGAACAGGTGGCGCAGGTACGCGCGGGAGTGGACCTCGCAGGTCGGGCAGCGGCATTCCTCGTCGATCGGCCGGAAATCCAAACGATACTTCTCGTTTCGCAGTGACAGGGGGCCGTCCGCCGTGAAGACCTGGGCATTGCGGGCGGTGCGGGTCGGGAAGACGCAGTCGAACATGTCGATGCCCGCTCCTACCGCCTCCAGGATGTAGGCAGGGGTGCCTATGCCCATCAGGTAGCGAGGCTTGTCGGCGGGAAGAAGGGCAGCGCTGTGGTGGAGAAGGTCCTGGAAGACCGCGAACTCCTCCCCCACCGAGAGGCCTCCGATCGCGTAGCCCGGCAGGTCGCACTCGATCGTGCGGGCCGCGCTCTCAGAGCGCAGGTCCTTGAAGAAGTTGCCCTGCATGATGCCGAAAAGGTCGCCCCGCGCGGCCCGCTCGCGCGAGCGGCGGCCTTCGAGCCAGGCCGCCCTGCTCCTCTCGAGCCAGCGAGCCGTCAGCCGCAGCGCCTCCTCGGCCTCCGCGCGGGTGATCCCCGGCGCCGTGCAGACGTCCAGCGGCATCAACACGTCGCTGCCGAGCAGACACTCGAAGGCGACAACGTCCTCGGGAGCGAGCCTGTGGGAGGAGCCGTCGATATGCGACCTGAAGGCGACCCCCTGCTCTTCCACAGTGCGGAAGGGAGCGAGTGAGAAGACCTGGTAGCCGCCGGAGTCGGTGAGGATGTTGTGCGGCCAGCCCATGAAGGCGTGCAGCCCTCCCGCACCGTCGATAACCTCGACGCCAGGGCGCAGGTACAGGTGGTAGGCGTTGCCGAGGATCAGGTTGACCCCGATCGACTCCAGATCGGCCGTGCGCATCGCCTTGACAGTTGCGTTGGTCCCCACGGGCATGAAACAGGGAGTGGAAACGGTCCCATGGCCGAGGGCGAGGGAGCCGAGCCGGGCGCCGCTCGCGGCATCGGTCAGGGAGAGGGCAAAGGGCATCAGCGCTCCAGGCGCTCGAAGGCCTGCGCCGCCGCGCCGAGGATCCCCGCGTCGTTCAGCAGCTCCGCAGTCACCACCTGGACGCCGCTCGCGATCAGGGGCCAGCAGTGATCGCCGAGATGCCTGCGGATCGGCTCCAGCACGATCTCGCCGGCCTGCGAAATGCCTCCTCCGACGATGCAGGCCTCGAGATTGAGGAGGTTCAGAATCGTGCCGAAGGCCTGCGCGATGAATCGTCCCACCTCCTCGATCGTGTCGCGGGCAAGGGCATCACCTCCGCTCGCGCGATCGACGATGTCCTTCGGCGTGAGCGCCCGGCCGGGAAGCTCCGCCCCCCTCTTCCTCGCCTTCTCGGTGTATAGCCGAACCATCGCGGGGCCCGAGGCGTACTGCTCGAGGCAGCCTCTGCTGCCGCAGTTGCACCACACGCCGTTGGGGTCGATGCAGAGGTGGCCGATCTCGGCGGCAAAGCCCCGCGCGCCTCGATACACTCTGCCGTCAAGGACGAACCCGCCCCCGATGCCGGTGCCCAGGGTGATGAGAACGAAGTTGCGGTATTTTCTGCCCGCCCCGAAGAGGAGCTCGCCCGCCGCGGCCACTGTGGCATCATTGTCGGCGAAGCCGGGCACGCCGAGCGCAGCGGCGAGGAAGGCCTGGATCGAATTGCCCCGCAGCCGGGGGAGGTTCTCGCAGCCGCCCACGACCACCCCGGTGGCCGTGTCGATGAAGCCCGGCGTGCCGATGCCCACGGCGGCCAGGGAGCCGCCCTTCTCGATCGTTCCGACGAGCCGGCGAAGGCCGCGCACAACGGGATCGAGGATCGCCTCGAAGGACGCACGGGGATCGATCTCGATCGTCTCCCGCGCGTGGATCCCCCCCTTCCTGTCCACGAGGCCCACCTTCACCGAAGAGCCGCCGAAATCGACGCCTGCAGCCAGATCCATACCGTTCCGCCTCCTTCCGTCTCCTTACGTGCGCGCCGTTCGGAATAGCATGAAACCGAGCACGAGGAAAAGGGTAAACGGGCTCCAGGCGCCCGCCAGGGGCGGGATATACCCGTTCTTCGAGAGGATCGCGGCGACCATCTGCGCCACATAGAAGGTGACGGAGATGACCAGGGCGGCGAGCAGGCTCATGAGCAGGATGTTTTTGCGGAAGGTGCTTCCGAGGCTGCTTGCGATGAGGGCCACGATGAGCGGCGTGCAGGCGAAGGAGAACTTGCGGTAGTAGTCCGTGAGGGACGCGCGGAAGGGCAGCCCCGCCCGGCGGATGCTCGCCACGTAGCGCAGGGATTCCTCGCTGTTCATTTCCTCGATGCTGCGCGAGAGCTTCTTGAAGGTGTCGGGCTCCTCGACGAGGAGCGGGGACTCGTAGCTCGCCCTGCGCTCCTCTGCCAGCAGCTTCGTTGCCGGGTCCCACGTGAAAAGGCGGCAGTCGCGCAGGACCCACCGGGCCTCGGCCCAATCCGCATATGCGGCATCCACCCGGCTCTCGAAGCGCATGTCGGGACCGCGCACGACCACCGTCAGCCCCGTCAGCCTCTTCTGCGCGTCGTTGTAGTAGTCGGCCTGGTAGACCACGCGCTGGTCGGGGCTGGTCACCGTCACATTGGACTGGCTGAGCGAGGTGACGAGCTTGACCGCTCTGGCGTAGGCTTCATTTTTCTGGCGAAAGGTCGGGATGACCACCGCGTCCTCGAACAGGAACCCCGCCGCGCTGAGAAGCACGCCCAGCAGAAGGAAGGGGGTCACGAGGCGGTACAGGCTGACGCCAGAGCCGAAGATCGCGAAAAGCTCATTGTTCGCGTAGAACAGCCCCAGCGTGTAGGCGATGGCGAAAAGGAATGCGACGGGCAGCGAGAAGGCTATGCACTTCGGCAGGTACAGAAGGGCGATGCGGCCGACCTCGAGCAGCGTCACGTCGTGGGCGAAATACCGCCAGATGGCGGAGAACACGTCCATGAGCTGCAGGAGCAGCACGAAGAACAGCATGGCCACGAGGAAAAGCGGCAGGAAGGTGCGAAGGAGCATGCGATGGATGATGCTCATCGGCGCACCCTCATGGCGAGGAAGACCACGCCCGCGGCGAGCACGAGAGCGTCGGGGAACCACATCGAGAACGCGGGGGAAAGCGACATCCGCACGCCGAAAGTCATGCCTGCATACAGCAGCCCCCAGTAGACGATCGAGACGAACAGGCCGACGGCGAACCCGACCGAACGGCCGCTGCGTCGGGCGCGCAGGCCGACGGGAAAGGCGAAAAAGGCGAAAATGATGCAGCCCACGGGCACGGAGAACTTGCGGTAAAACTCCACCAGGTAGGATTGGAGTCCCTGGTCGCCCACATTCCTCCCCGCTTCCGCGCTCCACTCCCTCCAGGCGGCCTGAAGCGCCGCGCGGTGTCGCGGGAGCTGCGAGGGGTCCCGGCCGAGGGACACCTGCGCGGCGCGAAGCTCCGCCGAGAGACGGAAGGCGAGGCCGCGCACCTTCTCGTCGTGCCGGGCGAGGACGGCTTCCTGAGCCTCCGATTTCTTTCGGATCTCCCTCCACACGTCGACGGAGCTCTGGTAGGAGGGGTTCAAGCCCCCGATCGTCACGCCTCCAATGTTTTTCAGAAGAATCGTGTAGATCATCTCGCGTGAAAGGGTGTACTCGTAGCGGTCCCTCTCCTGCGGATTGCTGACCTGGCTGAACACCTCATCGAGCGTGAGGGAGACCACGCCCTTCTGCTCCGCGCTCTCGCTGAGGGAGGCGCCCTTCGCCGTGATGATCCGCCTGTTCCGCTCGGCCGAGCGGTCGATGATCAGCAGGTCCTTGATCGTCGTGCCCTCGATGTCGCCGGTGACGATCGTCGTGTCCTCGTACCTCTTCACCGACCGGGGCTCGAGCTCCACGCCGGGGTTCGTGTACAGTATTCTACGATAGATCTCGGCGAAACGGATGTTCCCGAGAGGCATGAAGTAGTCGTTCATGACGAACGAGACCATCGTGAAGGCGAGACCCAGGGCGAGCAGCGGCACGAGGATCTGCCGGGAGGGGATGCCGAGTGCGCCCAGGGCGAGAACCTCGTTGTCGGTGGTCAGCCTGCCGACGGCCATCAGCGCGCCGACGAGCGATCCCAGCGGGAAGGAAAGCGCCACGACCCAAGGAAGGGAGTAGATCACGAGGCACAGGACATCCCAGAAGGGGACTTTCCGCGAGAAGATCTCCTCGGCCATCACGAGGACCTGGTTCACGAAGAAAATGAAGAAGAAGAACAGGAAGGCCACGGCAAAGGACAGGAGGAACTCCCGTCCAACGTAGAACCAGGTCCGCCTAAAACTCCGCGCCATCCGCTGCCTCGTCGTAGACGCTCACGCCGGCCCCGAGGGTGCCGAAGAACACGTAGGGCGCCCTGGCGGCGATGGCGGTGATGTCCCGGGAAGCCAGGCCGTCGGCGATGCCGAAGCGCCTCCACGTCCCCCGGGACTTTTCGAATGCGCTCACCCCGGCGCCGAAAGTGCCGAAATACAGCGCGCGGGGGGTCTCGCACATCGCGAGGACCCAGTTGTCCCCGATCTCGCCGGTTTCGCGCGAAAAACGCCGCACAGAGCCTTCGCTGGGCGTCCAGAGGAAAAGGCCCTCGCCATAGGTGCCGATCCAGACCCGGCCCTCGGCGTCGGCGAGCACGCTCGTGACGTTTCGCGCTGTGAATGCCGGGACGATCTGGTCCAGCCCGCGCATCTTGCCGCTCGCCCCGTCGATCACGATCAGCCCGAGGTTCATCGTGCCGACCAGCACGCTCGCCCCGTCGGGTCCGCCCGCGATGCAGGTGACGAACCTTCCCGGAAGCTCTCCGTCGCTCACCCTTTCCCATTCCTCGCCGGCGAGCCGCAGGAGGCCGTCTCCGAGGGTGCCCGCGTACAGCTCTCCCGCGGCTTCGGCCACGGCGAGCCCCTTCCACGCATCGGTGAAGCCCCACCTTGCCGAGGCCTTCCCATACCATGCCAGGCCGTCGGCCGCGGCGACCCACACGCGCCGGTCGGTGACCTCGATCGAGCGCGCAAATGCGGGCGACGGGAAGGCGGCGCTCTGGCCCGACGAGACCGACAGACGAGCGACTCCGCCGTTCCATGTGCCGATCCACAGGTCATCGCCATCCGCGCGGAGGGCCGACACGTTCGAGTCGGCCAGGCCGAACTCGGCGGCGGAGATCGAGTCCCATACCAGCCGCATGCGCATCGTCGTGTACAGCGGGCGTTCGGCGGGCCCGAGGTTTCGAGGTTCAATCTTGCGAAAATACCCCCTGGCATTCCGGGGGTCTTTCTCGTGGTACAGGGTGATCTCCGCCGCGCGAAGGAGCGCGCGATCGTAGTCGCGCCGTTCCACGGCGCCTTGAGCGCCCACGGCGCCAAAAGCGCCTTCAGCGCCAGTAGCGGCCTCGGCGCTCTCCGCGGCTTGAGCGAAGAACTCCAGGGCCGCGCCGTAGGAGCGGCGCGCATACTCGCGCTCCGCTATCAGAAGGGCTGCGCGGAACGCGGCGGCGGACCCGGGCGCCTCGGCGCGGAGCCTATGCAGATAGGAGCGAGCAAGATAATCGTCGCCGATCGAGAGGGAGACCTCGACGCCGAGAGCGAGTGATTCAGATGCAAAGGGGGAATCGGGATAGCGGGCGCGCAGGGCGCGCAAGGCGGCGAGGGCGGCATCCGATGCGCCCGCGGAAAAGGACTGTCGAGCCTGCGCGAGAAGCTCCGCCGCCGGGCCGCCGGATGCCGGATCAGCGGCCGCGGCCATTGAAACGAGCAGAAGCGCGGCCGCGAGGGCCGCGATGGGTCTAGATGCCCGTCGAGCCAAAGCCGCCGCTTCCCCTCCCCGTCCCGCTGATCGATTCCCTGCGGGCGAACCTAGCCCGCACGACGGGGCAGATCACGATTTGCGCGATGCGATCGCCGTTGGCGATCCGCGCGTCGGCATCCCCGAGGTTCACGAGGAGCACCTTGAGCTCTCCCCTGTAGTCGCTGTCGATGGTCCCCGGGGAGTTGAGCACGGTGATTCCGCTGCGGGCGGCCAGCCCCGAGCGTGGACGCACCTGCGCCTCCAGCCCCCGCGGGATGTCCAGGTACAGTCCGGTGGGCACCAATGACCTGGCGCCGGGCTGGATAATGATGTCCGCTTCCAACAGGGCGCGCACGTCCGCTCCCGAGGCGCCCTCTGTCTGGTACTCGGGCATGCTCTCCGCCTCGCCCGCGCAATGGATGACCGGCTCCTCCATCTCGGCTTCTCCCTCAGCTTCTCCCGAACGAGAACTCGAACCCCCTCAGGCTGCGCAGGCCCTTGCTGCCGAAGGCGAGAAGGTTGAACGCCTCGGGCCGCACGTAGAAGCGCACGAACCGCTCGACGTCCCCCTCGCTCACCTTCTCGAGCACCGCGACCGACTCATCGAACTCCAGCACCCTGTCCATCATCATGTGCTGGCGCACGAGGCGCTTCATGCGGTTTTCCATATCCTCCTTGGCCAGGATCATGCTCCCGACCAGGTGGCTCTTCGCGTCGGCGACTTCACGGGAGGAAAGCGGTTGGGCGAGCAGGCGCCCGAGCTCCCGGTCCAGCTCCCGCAAGAGCTTCTCGGCCAGCGCGGGAGTGGCGTTGGCGTAGATCGTCCACATGCCCGTGTCGGAAAAGAAGCCTCGGAAGCAGTACACCGTGTAGCACAGCGCCAGCTCCTCGCGCAGTTTCTGAAACAGCCGCGAGCTCATCGATTCGCCGAAGGCGGTGCTGAAGACAAGGGAGGTGTAGTAGTGGCCCAGGTCGCGATCGAGGCTGTAGGAGGTGCCGGCGTAGAGCTGGACCTGCGTGAACTTATCGGGGACCACGGAGGTATCGCGCGTCCAGGAGGGTATTGTTCGCGACAGCGGCACGGCAGGGGGAAGGCCGGGCGGGAAAACAGCCTCCGCCAGCTCCTTCGCCTGCGCGGGGATGAAGTTGCCCGCCACCGCCACGATCATGTTCGACGGAAGGAGCCGCCCGCGGTAGAAGGCGTCCAGCAGCTCCCTGTCGATCCGCTTTACCTCGGCCACCTCGCCGGTGATCTTCCGCGAGAGGGGATGGTCGCCCCACATCCGGCGCAGGAAGTGCTCGTGGCCCCTCTCCTCGGGGGAATCGTCGACCGAAAGGATCTCGTTGACGATGACCGACTTCTCCTTCTCCATTTCAGCAGGGTCCAGGAGGGAGCCGGATGTCATGTCCGAGAGCACGTCAAAGGCGAGGCGCAGGTGCTCCTTCGGCAGGATGACGTAGATGCAGGTGGCCTCCTTCTCGGTGAAGGCGTTGATGATGCCTCCCACCCTGTCCACGTCCCGCGCGATCTGGAGGGCGGTGCGCTTCTGCGTGCCCTTGAACAGCATGTGCTCGAGGAAGTGCGAGAGGCCCTCTTCTCCCGGGCGCTCGTCCCGGGAGCCGTGAAGGAACCAGTACCCGATGCAGAGGGTGTCGGTGCGGTCAACCGGCTCGAGGAGCAGCAGCGCCCCGCTCGCCAGTCTCTCCGTGAGGATCACCCATCTCTCCGAGGAGGCCGCGGGCCGCGGTCATAGGAACCGTGGTCTCGAGGACCGCTCCGGGGCCGATCGCCGTCGCGCCTCGGGCCTCTTGGGCCCCTGTCGGGCCCGTCCCGCCGGGGAGGCCGGCGCTCCGAGCGCTCGGTCAGAAGGCCGGGGTTGGCCTCCACCGCCTCTTTGGTGGCGAGGTTGATGCGGCCCATGTGGTCGATCTCTGTGACGGTGACGGTGAGCTCGTCTCCCTCATGCACCACGTCCTCGACTTTCTCGACCCGCTGGGCGGCCAGCTTGGAGATGTGCACGAGGCCTTCCTTGCCCGGGAGGATCTCGACGAACGCCCCGAACTCCATGATCCGCTTCACGGGCCCGACGTAGGTTTTTCCGACCACGGCCTCCTCGATGAGCGCCTCGACCATCTTCTGCGCCTTCTCGGCGCCCTCCTTGAGGGGGTTGTAGATCGTGACGGTCCCGTCGTCGTCGATGTTGATCGTGGAGCCGGACTTCTCGCTCATCCCCTTGATGTTCTTTCCGCCCGGCCCGATGATGAGGCCGATTTTCTCGGTCGGCACCTTGATCGAGATGACCTTGGGGGCGAAGTCGGAGATGTCGCTCCGGGGCTGGGCGATGGTCTGGTTCATGATCCCGAGGATGTGCAGCCGGCCCTCGCGGGCCTGGCCGAGCGCCTTCGACAAGATCTCGGCGCTCACCCCCTCGATCTTGATGTCCATCTGGAGAGCGGTGATCCCGTCCTCGGTACCCGCGACCTTGAAGTCCATGTCGCCGAGGTGATCCTCTTCGCCGAGGATGTCGCTCAGCACGACGAACTTCTCCCCTTCCTTGACGAGTCCCATCGCGATGCCCGCCACCGATTTCTCGATGCGCACACCCGCGTTCAGGAGGCTCAGAGTGCTGCCGCACACGGAGGCCATCGAGGAGGATCCGTTGGATTCGAGGATCTCCGAGACCAGGCGGATCGTGTACGGGAAGTTCTCCTTCTTCGGCAGGACCATGCCGATCGCCCGCTCGGCCAGATGGCCGTGGCCGATCTCGCGCCGTCCGGGGGAGCCCAGGCGGCCGGTCTCGCCGACCGAGAAGGGCGGGAAGTTGTAGTGCAGCATGAAGTTCTTGCGCGTGTCCCCGTCGATGTTGTCCATGATCTGCTCGTCGAGGGCGGTGCCCAGCGTTGTGACCACAAGCGCCTGGGTCTCTCCCCTCGTGAACAGGGCGGACCCGTGGGTGCGGGGCAGCACGTCGATCTCGCACGTGATGGCCCGAATCTCGGTGGGGGAGCGGCCGTCGGTGCGCACGCCCTTGCCGACGATCGAGGCGCGCATGATCTCCTGCTCCATGTCCTCGAACAGAGCCTTCACGGGCCGCGCGTCGGCTTCCGTCAGGCGCTCGGCGAAGTGGAGCTTCGCTTCCTCGCGAACGGCTTTCATCGCCCTGTTGCGGTTCTCCTTGCCCTTGACGAAGCAGGCCTCGCTCAGCTTCGCGAATGCCCACGCCTTCATCTCGCCGCCCAGGGTGAAGGTGGAGGGTTTCTCGACAAGGGGCAGCTTCTGCTTGCCCGCAAGGCGCGCGAGCTCGACCTGGGCCTTGCACAGCTCACGAATTGTGACGTGGGCCCGCTCGATGGCTTCGACGATGAGGGCTTCGGGCACCTGCCGTGCGCCGCCCTCCACCATGGTGATGCCCTTGAGAGTGCCCGCGACGACGATGTCGATCCTGCTCTCAGGAATCTGGTCGAAAGTCGGGTTGACCACGAACTCCCCGTTCACGTGGCCCATGCGCACGGCTCCGATCGGACCCTCGAAGGGGATGTCGGAGAGCGTGATCGCTGCCGAGGCCGCGTTCATAGCCAGGATGTCGGGTGGATTGACCAGGTCGGTCGAGATTGCGATGGGGATGACCTGGATCTCGCGCTTGAACAGCTTCGAGAAAAGGGGCCTGATCGGCCTGTCGATGAGGCGCGAGACGAGAACTTCCTTGTCCTTGGGCCTGCCCTCCCGTTTGATGAACCCGCCGGGGATCTTGCCCGCGGCGTAGTACTTCTCGATGTAGTCGACCGAGAGGGGGATGAAATCGAGCTCTTCCCTCTCGTTCTCGGCGCAACAGGCCGTGGCGAGGACGACCGAGCCGCCCAGCCGGGCGAAGACGGCGCCATTAGCCTGCTTCGCCATCTTGCCTGTCTCGAGGACGAGCTCCTCCTCCCCGATTTTCAATGTGACACGATGTACCATCTGTGGTTCCTCTGTATTCCCTGCGTCCGTCTACTTGCGCAGGCTGAGCCGCTCGATGATCTCGCGGTACTTCGCAAGGTTCCTCTTGCGAAGGTATGCGAGCAGGCGGCGCCTCTGGCCGACGACCTTCAGCAGGCCGCGGCGCGAATTGTTGTCCTTGGGGTGGCGCTTGAAGTGCTCGGTGAGCTCCTCCACGCGCTTGGTGAGCAGGGCGATCTGCACTTCGGTAGCGCCCGTATCCTTTTCGTTCTTCCCGAACATCTTGATCTGCTCTTCCTTGATTTGCTTTGTCAGCGGCATTCCATGAAACTCCTTTCGTTTCTCTTGCTCGTCTCTTGCCCGAAGATCGCGAACGCGGTGCCAGCGCTTTGAGCGCCCTCGGCGCCTTCAGCGCCCTCGGCGTATACGAGCGCCAGCGAATCCTCTTCGACCGTCAACTCTCCCCTGTACCGGGCGTCGGTCCCCCCCCCCGTGCACGTCACGGCGTATCGACCCGCCAGGGGCAGCACCTGGGTCATCGCCTTCCTCGGGATCAGCGACACACCGCTCTGCCGCATCACGGGCAGGCCGCGCAGGTCGAGCGAGTGGTCGACGGACAGCATCTCCCGCGCCTCGGCGAAGGATGCCGCCTGGATCGATTTCCTGATGCGGGAGCTCGAGACCGCGCTCCCTCTATGGAGAACCGGTCCCATTACGCGGACCTCCGTTCCAGAGCCGCGAAGCATCTGCTCCAGGCCGCCGGCATCCGTATCCCGGTCCTTTCCGAAACGGAAGTCGTATCCGACGATGATCGTCCGGATGACCAGATTTTCCCTCAACAGGCCGATGAAAACTCTTCCCGATAGTTTACTCAATTCCTCGGAAAAGTCAACGACCGCGACCGCTCCCACTCCGAGGGCAGCGAGGCGCTCCAGCTTCTGTCGGTGGCTCAGGATGAGCCCGGGGAACTCTCCCCTGCCGAGAACGAGAGCGGGATTGCGGCTGAAGGTGATCACGAGCGGCAGGATCTCCGGCGGGCCTGCCGTGATCGCGGCGATGAGGCTTCGATGGCCGAGATGCAGCCCATCGAAGGCGCCGATCGTGAGGGCGACGGGCTTGTCCAAACGGGCCCGGCGCTCCGCAAAGTCCGCCCACGTCAGAACGGTCATGCCCGGCCGCCCTCGGGAAAGACCGCCGCGTACGTCCAGCCGCCCGCGCTGCGCTGGGCCATGGCAATGAGCCTGCCGGTGGTCGAGAAGGCGCCAAAGGTCCCGTCGGCTCCGATCGGCTCCTCGAAGGCGAGGTCGCTCAGAGGCGTTCCGCGAAGCGCCTTCTCGACCCACTGCCCCTTCAGCACGGCAGATCCCAGACCTGCCATGGAGAGGAAGCGCGCGGCGGGAAGGAGATGGAGGGCTGGGTCGAACAGCGCGGGCTGCACGGCCTGCTCGACGTCGAACCGACCGATGCGCGTCCGTCGCAGCCGGGTCAGATAGGCGCACGTCCCGAGCCGTCCGGCGATATCGCGGGCAAGGGAGCGGATATAGGTGCCCCGGGAGCAGGAAACCCGCAGAACGGCATCGGCGCCCGAGAAATCGAGGAGTTGGATCGAGTGAATTGTCACGATCCGGGGCGCGAGGGACACCTGTTCCCCTTTGCGTGCCGCCTCGTACGCCCTTCGGCCATCGACGTGCACGGCGGAGAAAGCGGGTGGGACCTGGCTGATCTCGCCGACGAACCCCTCCAGCACGCCCCGCAGTGACTCGCCCTCGGGTACAGGCCCCTCGGCCACCCGCTTGCCCTCGGGATCGAGGGTGTCTGTCGCCTCACCGAACCGCACTGTCGCGATGTATTCCTTCTCGAGGGCTGTTGCGAAGCCGGCAAGGCGCGTGTAGGCTCCTGCCAGGGCTATCAGCAGTCCTTCGGCAAAAGGGTCAAGCGTGCCCGCATGCCCCACCTTCCTTGTGCCGAGTTTCCGCTTCACCTCTCCCAACGCCTCGAAGGAGGTCGCTGCGGGAGGCTTGTCGAGCAGGATGATGCCGTCCGTCAACTCGAGATTTCCCGGAGCTTTTTCGCGATCCGAAACGCGTTCTCCATGGTATCGTCAAGGACAAAATGCAGGCGGGGGAACGTGCGCAGGGAGACTCTTTTGGAGAGCACTCCTTGGATATATCCGGCCGCGTGGTTGAGCGCCTCGACGCTGTTGGCAACGGCTTCACGGTCGCCGAAACGCGAAACCCATACCTTCGCGTGGCCGAGATCGCGCGAGACATTCACCTCTGTCACCGTCGTGAGCTTTTCGATGCGCGGGTCCTTGATCTCGCCCATGAAGATCATGGAGCAGATCTCCTCGCGCAGGAGGCTTTCAATTCGACGGAGCCGTGTTTCCGCCATCGCGGCCACCCTCGAGCTTCTTGGCCAGCTCCCTGGTCTCGTAGATCTCGATCGTATCGCCAACAGCCATCTCGTGGAAGCTCTCAAGCCCGATGCCGCACTCGAAGCCTTCCTCGACCTCACGGGCGTCGTCCTTGAAGCGCTTGAGCGACGAGATCTTGCCCTTGAACACCTCGATGCCTTCCCGGATCAGCCGGGCGTCCGCCCCGCGGCGGACCTTTCCCGAGATGACCTGGCAGCCGGCGATCATGCCGATCTTCGGGATCTTGAAGGTGTTGCGCACCTCGATCGTGCCGATCAGCTCCTCGCGCAGCTCGGGCTTCAGCATGCCCTCCATGGCCGAGCGGATGTCCTCCAGGGCGTCGTAGATGAGGTTGTACTTGCGGATCTCCACCTTTTCCCTGTCGGCCAGGCTCTGCGCCGCGGCGCTCGGCCGCACGTGGAAGCCCACGATGAGGGCATTGGAGGCCGATGCGAGCATGACGTCGCCCTCGTTGATCGCCCCTGCCGCGCTCTGGATGACGTCCAGCTTGACCTCCGCCGTCGAAAGGCGCTGGAGGGAGGACTTCAGGGCCTCGACAGACCCCGCCACGTCGCCCTTGATGATGATCTTCAGCTCCTGGATCTGGCCTTCCTTGATCTGCTGGTACAGGTTATCCAGGGTGATCTTCTTGACGTTCTTCGACACCTCGAGCTTCTTCAGCTCCTGGCGCTTGCTCCCGATGGTCTTCGCCGTCTTCTCGGTGTCGGTCGCCTGGAAGGGGTCGCTTGCGTTGGGGATGCTCGTGAACCCGATGACCTCGACGGGAAGCGAGGGGGTCGCCTCGCTCACCTTCTCGCCCTTGTCGTTGAAGATGGCCCGGACTTTCCCCGAGTAGATGCCTGCGACGAAGGAATCGCCGGCCCGCAGCGTACCCTTCTGGAGGATGACGGTGCCCACGATACCGCGCCCCATGTCGACGCGGGACTCAAGCACTATGCCGGACGCCCGGCAGTCGTAGCTCGCCTTCAGCTCGAGCACCTCGGACTGCAGCAGGATGCTGTCCAGCAGCTCCTTGATGCCGGTCTTCTTGAGAGCCGAGACCTCGTTGTAGATCGTCGTGCCGCCCCACTCCTCGGGAGCAAGGCTCTGCTCGGTGAGCTGCTTCTTCACGAGCTCGATATTCGCCTCGGGCAGGTCGACCTTGTTGATGGCCACGATGATCGGCACGCCGGCCTGCTTGGCGTGGTTGACAGCCTCGATTGTCTGCGGCATGACCCCGTCCACCGCCGAGACGACCAGCACGACGATATCGGTGACCTGGGCGCCGCGCGCGCGCATCATCGTGAATGCCTCGTGACCTGGGGTGTCCAGGAAAACGATCCTGCCCTGCGGCAGGTCGACGCTATAGGCGCCGATGTGCTGGGTGATCCCGCCGAACTCCCCCTCGGCAACGTTCGCGCTGCGGATGGCGTCCAGCAGCTTCGTCTTGCCGTGGTCGACGTGCCCCATGATCGTGACGATGGGCGGCCGGGGCCTCAGGTCCTCGTCCCTGTCCTTCTCTTCCTCGATCACCGTCTCGTCGTACAGCGACACGACGTTCACTTTGCACCCGTACTCGGCGGCGAGCAGCGAGGCCGTGTCGGAGTCGATCTGCTGGTTGATCGTCACCATCATGCCCATGCCCATCAGCTTCGAAATGAGATCCGAGCCCTTCAGATTCATCTTGCGGGCGAGATCCGAAACCGTGAGCCCCTCGGTGATCGCGATCTCCTTGGGTACGGGGTTCAACTGCCGGACGGTCTTCTTCTTGACTTGGAGGCTCTTCTCCTCGATCTCCAGGTGCTTGCGCTTGGGGTATTCGATCTTCTTTTTCGCTTTGGAGAAAAACTTCTTCGCCGGGGGCTTCTTGTCCTCGGTGCCCGAAGAGCTGGAAGGTCCCGTGCGGGAACCGCCGGGTCGGGGCGCGCTGGGCCGGAAGGGAGGGCGCCCATCGAAACGTCCGGGACCCGTGCTCGGACGGGGAGGTCCGCCCGAAGGTCTCTGCTGCGGATAGGGGTGCGGAGTCAGGCGCATCTTGTCGCGCACAGACTCCCTCACAGACGGGCGCGGCTCGAAGCGCTTGTCGGGCTGGATGATCCGAGGTCCTTCGCGCGCCGGTTGCTCGGGAGCGCGCGCGGCAGGCGCGTGGGGAGTTCCCGTGTGCGGCGCTGCGGCCCGCGGAGCGGCATGGGAAGAGGGGGCATGCGCGCCAGGGGAGACGGCCCTGGGCGCCGCCGAGGGCTTCGCCTCGGCCGGCTTGTGTGCGGGCTGCGCGGCGGCTGCGGCCGACTGCTTGTGAGCGGGCGCCGCGGACGGCCCCCCATGCGCGCCA
>CAYGXO010000128.1:0-5358 GCA_964353885.1 uncultured Spirochaetaceae bacterium | reverse complement strand
TCGACAACTCGAAGAAGAAGCGGGTGGTGAAGGGCGCGGCCAACCGGCCGCTGAAGTCGCTGTACGACATGCTGAAGGGCAAGCAGGGCCGGTTCCGCCAGAACCTGCTCGGCAAGCGGGTCGACTACTCGGGCCGCTCGGTCATCGTGGTCGGGCCCGACCTCAAGCTGCACCAGTGCGGCCTGCCGTCGAAGATGGCCCTCGAGCTGTTCAAGCCCTTCATCATGCGCAAGCTCGTCCAGAAGGACGTGGTCTATAACATCAAGAAGGCGAAGACGCTCGTCGAGCAGGAGAGCCCCGAGGTGTGGGCCATCCTCGAGGAGGTTGTGCAGGAGCACCCCGTGCTGCTGAACCGGGCCCCGACCCTGCACCGGCTCGGCATCCAGGCCTTCGAGCCGATCCTCGTCGAAGGCAAGGCCATCAAGCTGCACCCGCTCGTCTGCCACGCCTACAACGCGGACTTCGACGGCGACCAGATGGCCGTGCACGTTCCCCTGACCCCCGAGGCGCAGACCGAGTGCTGGACGCTGATGCTCTCCTCCAAGAACCTGCTCAACCCCGCGAGCGGCAACCCCATCGCCGTGCCCACCCAGGACATGGTGCTCGGGATCAACTACCTCACCCGGGAGAGAGCCGGCGCGAAGGGCGAGGGCAAGCACTTCTCCTCGGTCGAAGAGGTGCTCCTCTCCGTGGACGCGCGCGGGGTAGACTACCAGGCGAAGGTGAAGGTGCGGAAGGACGGGGCCTGGCTGGAGACCACCGCGGGCCGCCTCATCCTGAACGAGTCCCTGCCGCCCGAGATCGGCTTCCTCAACACACCCCTCGGCGAGAAGGAGCTGATCGTCCTGATCTCCGACGTCTACCAGCGCCTCGGCCCCGCCGTCACGGTGAAGGTGCTCGACGCGGTGAAGGAGCTCGGTTTTAAGTTCGCCACCCGGTTCGGGGCGACCATCGGCATGGACGACATCGTCATCCCCGAGGCGAAGAAGGCCCTGATCAAGCAGGCGAACACCAAGGTCGACGAGATCCAGAAGCAGTACCTGCAGGGCCACATCACCAACGAGGAGCGCTACAACCGGGTGATCGAGGTGTGGAGCACGACCAACGAGCTCATCACCAACGAGCTCATGGAGACGCTCAAGAACGACCACGAGGGCTTCAACCCCGTCTACATGATGGCCCACTCGGGCGCGCGGGGCAGCCGCAGCCAGATCCGCCAGCTCGCGGGCATGCGCGGCCTCATGGCCAAGCCCTCGGGCGACATCATCGAGCTGCCCATCCGCAGCAACTTCAAGGAGGGCCTCTCGGTCATCGAGTTCTTCATCTCGACCAACGGCGCTCGCAAGGGCCTCGCGGATACGGCGCTGAAGACCGCCGACGCCGGCTACCTCACGCGCCGGCTCGTGGATATCGCGCAGGACGTGGTGATCAGCGAGGAGGACTGCGGCACGATCAACGGTATCGACCGCCGGGCCATCAAGGACGGCGAGGACATCGTCGAGCCGCTCGCCGACCGCATCGCCGGCCGGACCTCGCTCGAGCGGGTGAAGCACCCGATCACCGCCGAGACGATCGTCGACGTGAACGAGAAGATCACCGACGAGATCGCCCAAACGATCGAGGAGGCGGGCATCGAGGGCGTGCGGATACGCTCGGTGCTCACCTGTGACTCGCGCTACGGCGTCTGCGCGCGCTGCTACGGGCGCAACCTCGCCACCTACGGGCAGATCGAGATCGGCGAAGCGGTCGGCATCATCGCCGCGCAGTCCATCGGCCAGCCCGGCACGCAGCTTACCATGCGCACGTTCCACATCGGCGGGGCGGCGACGAAGATCAGCGAGGAGAACCGCATCTACCTCAAGTACCCCGTGTACGTCGAGCGGATCCAGGGCAGCACCGTGAAGATCGACAACGGCAATATGCTCTTCACGCGCAAGGGGACGATCACGGTCCACCGGATCCTCGAGAGCTACGACCTGCAGAAGGGCGACAAGGTGCTCGTGAAGGACGGGCAGCGACTGCTCAAGCACGGGGCCGAACCGATCATTCAGCGGAAGTCCGAGACGATCAGCTCCAAAGAGATCTGCTACGTCAAGCTGCTGGCCAACAAGCTGCTCCTCATCGCCCAACCCCAGCACATCGAGATCAGGAACGGAGCCGAGCTGGTCTCGAAGGAGAAGGACGTGGTCCCTGCCGATGAGACCATCGCGTTCTTCGATCCGTTCAGCGAGCCCATCATCGCCGAAGCCTCGGGCATCATCCGCTTCCATGACATCGTGCTGGGCACGACGCTGAAGGAGGAGGTGAACGAGGACACCGGCAAGATCGAGAAGAAGATCACCGAGTACTCACTCGAGACGCTGCAGCCCCGCATCACGATCGACGACGAGAAGGGCAGAGAGCTCGCCGCGTACTTCCTGCCCGGCAACGCGTACCTCAACATCGAGGACGGGGAGAAGGTGAAGGCCGGACGGATCGTCGCGAAGCTGCTGCGCGAGAGCGTCAAGACGAGCGACATCACTGGAGGCCTCCCTCGAGTCGGCGAGCTGTTCGAGGCGCGCAAGCCCAAGAACCCGTCCGTGCTCGCCAAGGTCGGCGGCCGGGTCTCCTTCAAGGGCATCGTGAAGGGCAAGCGCGTCATCGTGGTCACCGACCCGTTCGGCAGAGAGTTCAAGCACCTGGTGCCGATGGGCAAGCACCTGATCGTGCGCGAAGCCGACGAGGTGGCCGCGGGCGACATGCTCTGCGACGGTGCCAAGGACCCCCACGACATCCTGCAGATCCTCGGCGAGACGCAGTTGCACAGCTACCTGCTGAACGAGATCCAGGAGGTCTACAGGCTGCAGGGCGTGCGGATCAACGACAAGCATATCGGCGTCATCATTCGCCAGATGATGAAGAAGGTGGAGATCGTCGACGTCGGCGACACCCCCTTTATCTACGGACAGCAGGTCGACCGCTACAAGTTCCACGAGGAAAACAGGAAGACCCTCCGCGAGGGCGGGCAGCCCGCGATCGCGCGCCCGATCCTCCTCGGGATCACCCGGGTGTCGCTCAACATCGACTCATGGCTTTCGGCGGCCTCGTTCCAGGAGACCACGCGCGTGCTCACCAATGCCTCCATCTCGGGCAGCGTGGACCACCTGCGCGGCCTGAAGGAGAACGTGATCATAGGGCATCTCATTCCCGCGGGAACGGGGATGAAGAAATACCGCGAGGTCAAGCTGTACGACGAGAACATGGAAGACCTCGACATCTCGATCAACAGGATCATTGAAGAGAAGCGCAAGGAGCGCGAGTTGAAGGCGCTGCTGGAAGCGGAGAAAGCCGCGCTGCCGACGCTTGAGAGCGTCCTTCCAGCTTCCCTGGATGGGTAGGGGGCGTTCGAGCGCCCCCACTTGCAACAATAGAAGAAATCGGCTACTCTGCGGGAGTCGGGCCGTGAGCCGGCCCGTCCTGGGAGGGGATCCGGTGAATACCGGAGTGCCGGACGATACATCCGGCACCAGGGGATGGGTGAATACTTCATTCTGGTCTCGTGAGCCCCGGAAACGCAGAAAAGGGGTTGACTTTTTTTTTGCGCGGTAGTAACGTTTTAACCCGCGTGTCTTTCTCCAGCGCGTGGTGCGCGGGGGAAAAATGCGCTCGTAGAGGAACCGAGGGAAGGTAGCAGGAAGGTTTATGCCGACGATCAACCAGCTCGTTCGATTGGGGCGGAAGGCGACGCACAAGAAGACAAAAGCACCCGCTCTGCAGAACTGCCCCCAGAAGAGGGGCGTGTGCACGCGTGTCATGACCGTCACTCCCAAGAAGCCCAATTCGGCTCTCCGGAAGGTCGCACGCGTTCGCCTGTCGAACGGCATCGACGTCACCGCCTACATCCCCGGCATCGGTCACAACCTGCAGGAACACTCCGTCGTGCTGATCCGCGGGGGCAGGGTCAAGGACCTGCCGGGCGTCCGCTACCACATCATCCGCGGCGCGAAGGATACGCTGGGCGTCGAGGACCGCAAGAAGGCCCGCTCGAAGTACGGGACCAAGAGACCGAAGGCGTAAGGAAGAGGACGCGCGATGCCCAGAGGACAGTTGATTCGGAAAAAGAGGATTCTTCTCGACCCCCGCTACAACAACCCCGTTGTGGGGAAGTTCGTCGCCCGCATGATGGTGCAGGGGAAGAAGAGCGTCACCTTCACGAGCATCTACGGCGCTCTGGACCTCATCAAGCAGAAGGTCGCCGGCAAGGAGCCCGTCGAGGTCTTCCTCAAGGCCCTGGACAACGTGAAGCCCGTCGTCGAGGTGAAGTCCCGCCGGGTGGGCGGCGCAACTCTGCAGGTGCCGGTTGAGATCCGCGAAGAGCGGCGCGACGCGCTCGCGATGCGGTGGATCATCGGCTACTCGCGCAGCCGCCACGGACGGTCCATGGCGGAAAAGCTCGCCGCCGAGCTCATCGACGCGTTCAACAATACCGGATCGGCAGTGAAAAAGAAGGAAGATACGCACAAGATGGCGGAGGCGAACAAGGCTTTTGCCCACTACCGCTGGTAGAGCGGTCGTGTGATGGAACCGCAGTTTCTCCTGTCGTCGATTCGCAACATCGGCATCATGGCCCACATCGATGCCGGGAAGACGACGACGACGGAGCGCATACTGTACTACACCGGCCGGACGCACAGGCTGGGCGAGGTCCACGACGGGGAAGCGAAGATGGACTGGATGGACCTCGAGAAGGAGCGCGGCATCACGATCACGGCCGCGGCGACCTTCTGCGAATGGCGGGGCGTGCAGGTGAACATCATCGACACGCCCGGACACGTCGACTTCACGGTCGAGGTGGAACGATCTTTGAGAGTTCTGGACGGAGCGATAGGGGTCTTCTGCGCCGTCTCGGGCGTGGAGCCCCAGAGTGAAACGGTCTGGAAGCAGGCCAACCGCTACAACGTTCCCCGCATCGCGTTTGTCAACAAGATGGACCGCACGGGCGCCCGGTTCGAGAGCGTCGTGCAGGAGATGCACGCCAAGCTGGGCGCGAACGCGGTCCCCATCCAGCTGCCCATCGGCGCGGAGGCGGACTTCGTCGGTCTCATCGACCTGGTGCGCATGAGGGCGCTGGTCTGGGACGAGGACGTGCTGGGGGCGCACTACCGCGAGGAGGACATCCCGGCCGCCCTGGTCGAGCAGGCCAAAGCGGCCCGCCTCGTGCTGCTGGAGAAGCTGGCCGAGACGGACGACGCGGTCATGACGGCGTACCTCGAAGGCGGGCTCATCTCGGAGGAGACGATCAAGAAATCCCTCCGGGCGGCGGTTGTGGCGAGCAAGATCTTTCCCGTCGTGTGCGGGACCGCGTTCAAGAACAAGGGC
>CAYGXO010000127.1:0-1986 GCA_964353885.1 uncultured Spirochaetaceae bacterium | reverse complement strand
GGATGATCATTGATTGCCTCATCCGGCGTCCATCGGACTTCCGGTGCCTGTTCACACAAGAGTTCAGGTACGAGAAGTGGATATGGCTGGGCGTCGTCATTCTGGGACAGGCCATCGGGGCAATCGCATACTTCGTCGTTATGATGCTCCCCAAGATTGGGACCAGGGGTTAAGATAGTCTCGCGGGTCCGAGAGCAGACATCGGAGGCGAGACGAATGAGTCAGCGCAAGCGGCACAGTGCGGCGTTGAAGGCGAAGGTGGCATTGGAGGCAATTCGAGGTGAGCGGACGGTCAATGAGCTGGCTGGGCTCTACCAGGTGCATCCCTCGCAGATCGCGGCATGGAAGAGGCGGGCACTGGAAGGGCTGCCGGACCTGTTCGGGGACGGGCGTGCTCGGGCGCGGAAGGACGAGGAGGCGTTGAAGGCCCGTCTCTACCAGGAGATCGGGCAGCTGAAGGTGGAGCTGGACTTCTTGAAAAAAAAGTCCGGGCTATTGGGCTGACTCAGAGGCGGGCGATGATCGAGCTGGAGGATAGGGTGCTTTCGGTGCGGCGCCAGTGCGAGCTGATGAGCCTGTCGCGCTCGGGCCTCTACTACGAGCCGCGGGGGGAGTCGCCGGAGAATCTGGCGCTCATGCGGCTGATCGACGAGGTGTACACGCGATGGCCGTTCTACGGCGTGCGCAAGATGACGGCGCACCTGGGCCGGGAGGGACACGAGGTGAACGTGAAGCGGGTGCGGCGGCTGATGCGCCTGATGGGGCTGGAGGCGATCTACCCGAAAAAGCGGCTGAGCCTGCCTGGAGAGGGCCAGAGGCGGTATCCGTACCTTCTGGGCGGGGCGCAGATCGTGCGGCCGGACCAGGTCTGGAGCGCGGACATCACGTACATCCGGCTGCAGCGCGGGTTTCTGTACCTAGTAGCGATCCTGGACTGGTACAGCCGATACGTGCTCTCGTGGGCGCTCTCGTCGAGCCTGGAGGCGGCGTTCTGCGTATGGGCGCTGGAGGAAGCCCTGGCGCAGGGGGAGCCGGAGATCTTCAACAGCGACCAGGGCGTTCAGTTCACGAGCGAGGCGTTCACGGGGACCCTGGAGAGGCGTGGGATCGCGATCAGCATGGACGGGCGGGGCCGGGTGTTCGACAACATTTTCTCGGAGCGGCTCTGGCGGACGGTGAAGCAGGAGGAGGTTTACTTGAAGGACTACGCCGATCCTGGCGAGGCGCGCGAGGGTCTGCGGGCGTACTTCGGGTTTTACAACGAGCGGCGGGTGCACCAGGCGTTGGGCTACAGTACACCGGCGGAGGTGTACTACGGGCGGGCTGGAGACAGGAGGCAGGGCGCGGCGGCGCGTCCGGTTGCTGGAACTCCAGTCGCCCTACGGGCTCCTTCCGTTCCAGCAACCGTTGGACTCAGAGACTCTCTTAATCCAACAGCTTTTTGGTCTTGACAATGGGGAGCACCTCAGCGGCGGTGGGGATTCTGAAGGCCAATCCGGAAGCCGATGAGATCATCAAGCCATTTCTGAATGGTCGGGACATCCGACGTTACCAGATAGATCACAAGAGCATCCACCTCATCTATACATACCATGGCGTACCCATTGAGAAGTACCCGGCAGTCTTGGAGCATTTGGCACCTTTCCGGGAACGTCTCGAGAAGCGCGCGACGCGACAACGGTGGTTTGAACTGCAACAGCCGCAGCACAACTTCGCAAGGTTCTTCGACGGCACCAAGATCATCTTCCCGGACATTGCCACGAGCCCACGGTTCGCAATGGACGAAACCGGCTACTACAGTTCCAACACAACATACTTCATCCCCCGCCATGACTTATACCTGCTTGGCCTGCTGAACTCGCGCGTGGCTCTTTTCTACTTCTCGGCTACGTGTGCAGGGCTCGAAGGGAAGAATGAGACCTATCTGAGGTTTTTCGGGCAATACGTGGAAAGGTTTCCTGTCTGTCGGATTGATCTGAAGGGTGA
>CAYGXO010000126.1:0-5740 GCA_964353885.1 uncultured Spirochaetaceae bacterium | reverse complement strand
GACGACCTCGGCGGAAAAGTCGCGGGAGTGCGGGACGGATTCATGCGCATCCACTCTCAGAAAAGGCTGTTGCATTCTTTCCTGAAGCACGCAGGGCTTTCATTTGACCGAAACGTCAGGCAATTAGGCGATCCTCAATAAGATGAAGAAGCGGTAGATTTCCGTGAGAAACCCGAGCCCGGTGGCTCTTGAGAGACGGCAGATCCCCATGAAGGTGGCAGGGGCACGCCCTGAGGAAACCGGCTGCTCCATCGCGGGGTGTATCAGTCCGGAGGGACAAGCTGGATCACCTTCAAACCTTCATCGTGATCGGCGACATATGCGTATCGGCCTCGCGCAACTGTGTGGAATGCCCAGGAGGAGTCGAACGAGCCTACCTGGATCGGCGACCGGGGGTTGGAGATGTCCAGTATCTTGAATCCCCAGGTCTGGCAGCCGATATATGCGTAGCTTCCGCTCACCGTGACAGAGTCAGCCACCATGCCCAGCGATCCAGGCGTGGATTCCAGGTTGTTGATGTCTATCACGACGAGAGAGGCGCCGGTCGTCACGAAGGCATGGCTGCCGCTGACCGCCACGTCCAAGGCCTGAAACGTCGTCCAGGATTTGACCTCGAAGGGAGAGGTCGGTTCGGACACATCGATCGCCTTGAGTCCCGCGGTGTAATCGGCGACGAAAACGTATTTCCCACCGACAGCGACGCTCACGGCGTTTGATGTATCCAAACTTCCTGCCAGGGTGGGCGCGCCGGGGTTCGAAATATCGATCACTTTCAATCCCTCCTCACTATCCGCGACATATGCATAGTTTCCCAAGAGGGCCAAACCGAGTGCGTTATAAGTCCGGATGCTCCCCACCGGAAGAGGAGAGAAAGGGATGGAAATATCGAACACGAGAAGGCCCTCGTTCGTGTCGGTGAGATACGTGTGATGCCCGCTCACCGCCACGTCGGTGGCCATGAAGGTGTCCTTCGCGGCCACCTGGAGTGGATTGCGGGGATCGGCGACATCTATGACCTTGAGACCTTCGGTGAAGTCTGCCGCATAGATGTAGGTCCCGTTCAGGGCAACGGCGCGAGCATCGTACGTATCGAGAGAGCCGATCTGCTCGGGAGAACTCGGGTTTGTGTTGCAGACCACCTTGAGGCCTTCGGTGTAATCGGCCACATACACGTAGTTCCCGTACACAGAGACTCCAAGTGCCTGATAGGTATCCAGGACTGCCACCTGGAAGGGCGAGGTGGGATTGCTGATGTCAACTACTTTGAGCCCCTGATTCCAATCTGCGATGTAAGCGTATCTTCCCCGTACCTCGATGTCCTGGGCGAGGAATGTGTCGAAGGATCCCATCAACTGCGGGTTGCTCGCATCACTGACATCGATCACCTTGAGTCCGGCCGAGCTGTCGGCAATGTAGGCATACCCATCCTGGACTGCAATGCCCAATGCCTGGTACGTGCCCAAGGAAACTACAATCTGGGGATCAGCCGGATCAGTGATGTCGATTATCGTGAGACCTGCCGCGTCGCTCGCGATGTAGGCGCAGTCCCCGCTCACGGCAATCTCCCAGGCATGGGGCATGCTCAGAGTCTTTACCCGATGCGCGGCTCGAGGATCGGAGATGGCAACGACGATGAGGCCCTCGTCATAATCGGCGATATAGGCAAAGGTATCCTTCAGCGCGACGCCGCAAGCGCTTGAGGTGACCACATTCCCCACCTCGACAGGGTGAAAGGGCTCGGATACATCGATCACCCGTAGGCCTCCATTGCTGTCGGCCAGATATGCATACCCCCTGCTGTCCAGCGCGACGTTTCTGGCATAGGTCGTGTCGATGCCGCCCGCCTGAAAAGGAAGTTTCGGATCGGAGACATCGATTACCTTCAGCCCGGCAATGCAATCGGCGACATATGCATAGCGCCCATTCACCGCAATGCCCCTGGCATCGACCGTGGAGCAGCGCCCGACAAGGTCGACTTTCGCGGGAGGGAACGGGCATGCCTCGCCCGGGTTCGCTTCACTCTTGACGACATCCGAAAGTGCGGGAGCGATTTGGTAGTAGTAGTGCGTTCCCATTTTCACTTCCGCATCGAGGTAGAAATTACCTTTGACCGCACCGGAGATGTTGAAATAGGTCCCGTTTCTTTCATTTGATTTGAAGACCGTGAACTCGTCTGTGGCCGGTATGGAACTCCATTCGACCCGTATTCTCCCGTATTCGCCGCTTACCACGGGCGCCAGGATCATGGAGTTGAGAGGTATCGCCTTGCAGAGGCCGGACCAGTTGTCTTCTCCCTGGGATGAATGCGCCTGAAGGAGGAAAACATGCATGTTGCCATTCAGAAACCCATCGAGGGTGAGCGGCGACTGCACCCCTTCCTTCCGTTTGCCGAAGCTCTCAGAGGGGACGCTGCCGTTGGTCGTGTAGAGGAGCGTGTAACTGGTCGCGAGGGGAACAGGATCCCAGGTCAGGGTCACCTGGTGATCTCCGGGGACCGCCTTGAATGAAGGGATGCCCCCCCCGTCCAACAAAGTGAAGGAAGCACTGAACCGGTTGCCGTTCCAGTCTTCCGCTGTGATCGTGATGACAATCGGCCCGGAAATCAGAACCCCGGTGCTATCCTGCGTTGGAAATTGAAAGGTGAAGGCACCAGCCGCATCGAACGAAATGTCGCTCCCAGGGATATAGGCCGGGCTGATTTCATAAAACAGTTTCTTGACCTGGCCATGATTCCCCCCGGGAGTCGAAGAGTCATCGACTTTTCCAGTCACGATGACCATTGCCGCGTAGGAGCTTCCATCCGCAGGGGAGAGGATGGTGATTGAAGGCGGGGTTGCATCCTTTGCCTGAAGCAGCATCTCCTTGGTCAGCGGGTTGGGACAGGAGAGAAGCGCGAGAAAAGCAAATCCCAGCATTGACCGCGCTGATACGCCCCTCTTTTTCGGTTGATCTCCTTTCATGGTACTGTCCTGCCTCCTCTCCCCGCGACCAGGACCTCGCAGCCCGTCTGAAGCTGTTCGCCTGTCCGGGTCTCTCCGATTCCCACCTGTGCTCACAGACTCCACTCAGGAGCGATCGTCATCGCGCGGTCGTTGAAGTCAATTTCCTTGGGTTGTGGAAAGCTCCGGGCAGTGGCAAAGAAGAAGCACAGCCATGAAAGCGAAACAATTTGTCTTTGACTGCGGAGTATAGTCATTGCATCGCGCACCTCCACGAGTCATGGTAATTCTTCGCCCACGAGATGGAATTGTCAATACCGAAGCCGGACGCTCGTGGACAACCGATCCTGCATGTACTCAACACTGAAGGTCAGATAGAATAGACAATAGAAGAAAGCCGCAAGCCCGCTTGGAGGTGGATTATGTTCCACGGAAGCCTCCGGGGTGGCAGACAGAACGTCCTGCTCGCGCTGTTGTTCTTCCTGTGTGACGCAACCCTCGGCCACTGCCAGCAACCCCCGGTTGATCTGAATAGGTACTACCAGTTCCCCTTCTCGGTGGGAGTGGAGTACCAGAGCTTGACGCCCCTGGTCACCTACCCCATAGGCTCTCCGTACACCCTCTTCGACCTGGCACTGAGCCTGCGCTGGCCCATTCCCGTCCTGCCGGTGCTGCAACCTACTTTGCGGGCGGGAATCATGCGCTTCGACAGCCAGAGCCAGAGCGAGCCGCCGCTGAAGTGGGACCACACCGACGTGTATGGCCAGCTGGGGCTGGGGTACGCCCACCGGTTTGCCAAGTACTTCGAGATCGGGGCGGAGCTGCTGGCCGGCATGTCGGAGTCTCTGTACTACGACTTGATCCCCGAGGCTTCACCGCCACTGGGCAATCTGAACCTGCTGTCGGAGGCGGGGGCACGGATCTCGCTCAACCCCTCCTACAACTTCACCGTGGAGATCCACCCCAACGTGAAGTACCTGCGGTCACTCGGGGAGCTGAAGGACTTCGATGGGCTGATCTTCGGCATCGGCTTCACAGCACACTTCCGCTTCGGCCAGGACCCGGATGCCCCGCAGGCGCAGATCCGGGCCATTCGATTCGAGAAGGCGAGCATCCCCATTGCGTTTGCGGCCATGCAGAGCTGGTATGCAAAAAACCCCGTCGGCACGGTGACCCTTGTGAATACGGAGAAGGCCTCCCTGACGGACGTGGAGGTGTCCTTTTTCCAGAAGGGCTATATGGATTCCCCCACTCCTGCGGGGAAGATCGAGGACATAAAGGCGGGGGAGAGCCGGGAGGTGGCGCTGTATGCGTTGTTCAACGAGGCTGTGTTCCGGACCGAGGGGGTGACGCCGCTTACCGGAGAGGTGATCGTGAGTTACAGGACGCAGGGCCGGCCTGTTGAGCAGAAGCAGTCTTTGGGCTTCGACTTGTACGACAAGCGTGCGATGACCTGGGACGACGATCGCAAGGTGAGCGCGCTGATCACCCCCGATGACAGCGCGCTGAAGAACTACGGAGGCTTCATCCGGCAGACGTGCAAGGGTGAGGCGGCAGCCGGCTACAGCGATGTGGTGCAGCTTGGCATGCAGGTGTTCTCCGCCCTGGGGGAAATAGGCTGCCTGTATCAGGCGGACTCCGAGCTCCCCTTCACGAAGGTGCAGGGAAATCCCATGGCTGTGGACACCGTGAACCTGGCGCGCGAGACGTTGAAGTCGGGGCTTGGGGACTGCGATGACCTGACGGTGCTTTACTGCAGCATGATGGAGGCCCTGGCGGTGGACACGGGGTTCATCACGGTGCCGGGGCACATCTATGCGGCACTCAACACGAAGGTGGCCAGCCGCGACTGGACGAAGCTGCACCCTGAACGGGGGATGACGGTAGACGTGGACGGGGAGTTGTGGGTGCCGGTGGAGATCACGCTGATCGGGAAGACGGGGTTTCTGGAGGCGTGGAGGAAGGGTGTGGAGGAGTGGGCGCAGTATGAGAACACCCCAGAGAAGCGCGGTTTCACCGTGACGAAGAAGGCGCGGGAGTTGTACCGGCCCGTGGGGCTGAAAGAGACGGATCTTGGGCTTCAGTACGGCAGAAAGGAGGCGATCGTCGAGGGGTTCCGGAAAGACCGGGAGAAGCTGATGGAGCAGATAGTGGGGCAGCATGTGTCGGCAGCGCAAGCGAGCGGGAAGAAAGAGGACTGGAACAGGGCGGGGATCAGCTGTGCGCAGTTCCAGCAGTACGCGCAGGCGGAACAGGCGTTTCGAAAAGCCCTGAGCATGGATGCCGAATACGTGAGCCCGCAGACAAATCTGGGGAACCTGTTGTTTCTGAGCCAGAGGTATGAGGAGGCGCTGGCCGTCTACCAGGGCGTGCAGGGGAAGCTGGAGGGCAAGCCGCAGACGGGCACCGCCCTGATGAGGCTCCTCATCAACATCTCGCGCACGTATTACCAGATTGAGAGGTATGAAGAGGCGAAGGAGTACTACGGAAAGGCCGTGCTGGTGGATGCGGAGAAAGCAAAGGAGTACGCCTACCTGGCGGAGAGGGTGATGGGGGGAGCACGCGCTGCCGAGGAGCGAGACCCGACGACCGAGATTCTGTTCGCTGAGGAGTAGTCAGTCAAAGTGAAACATATATGTCTGAGGCCTTGGGCGTCGGCTTTTGCGGGTTCCAGAAATTATGGCCACATAGATTCCAGAAATTCTGCCCACCCCAAGGAGGGGCAGAATGGAGGCACAGCATCAGCGCATTGGAGACCCAGGGGGAGGGTCGCAGTCACATGCGACAGTAGGCCGGGATGG
>CAYGXO010000125.1:0-43382 GCA_964353885.1 uncultured Spirochaetaceae bacterium | reverse complement strand
GTATGGAAGGCTTCGCCATCAGAGCTCATTACTGGGTTCTTCGAAATACGGTCTGTGGAATCTGCGGTGGCGGAGCCATGAATCGGACGTAAAGCCACCACCTATGGTGGTGGATAGTCCGATTCGAGCAGATTCTTTACTAATGGCGCTGGGGAAGGACGAAAATAGCTGACACGAGCTTGAGAGAGGCCGACTTCACTGTTGAGCCGGCGCGCGACCCGCCCGCGCCATCAGAGAAAGCGCGCAACTTCCGAAAGCGGTTTCCTCTTCTTCTCCCTCGTGCCCGGCTCGCCTGCCCGGGGGTAGCCCAATGGTGTCATGGCGAAGACCTTCTCGTCGTCCGCCAGGCCCAGCGCCGGACGAAGAACGTCGAGATGGAAGGCTGCTATCCAGCAGGTTGCCACACCCTCGTTCGTCGCCGCGAGTATCATGTGGTCCATCGCGATCGTGAGGTCTGTCTCGAGTGAGTTGTACCCGTCGGGCTCCCGGCTCCACGCGTCGCCGACTTTCCCTGTTACGATAAGAACGTGCGGGGCGTCATTGAACCACGGCTTCGAGTAGCTCGCACGTACCTTCGCGAGCATCTCGGGCGAGGAGATCAGGAGGAAGCGCCCTGGCTGCCGGTTGGCTGCCGTGGGGGCGAGGCGGCCGGCTTCGAGGATTCTCTCAAGTACAGCCCTCTCGACGGGACGGGCGGGGTCGTAGCTGCGGACGCTGCTCCTGCTGCGGATCAGATCGGTGAACTCCATGCGCTCGCTCTCCTATCTCTTCTTCCTGAATAGCCCCGGGATGTGCTTCTCCAGCTGCCACTTCACCGTGACCTTCTTCATTACCCATCCGTAGATCAGGAAAGTGAGGACGATCGAGGCGAGGAAGCCCACGAACAACACGATCTGGAAGACCATGGGATTGGGGTTGGCCCCGAGGATAAGCCCCATCACGATGATGATCACGGCGATAAAAACGACCATGAGTCCAATGTTGAACACAGTGGCAGCGGCAAAAAAGAGAACCATTTTAGCTGTGGAGCTCATTTGTTCTCTCCTTGCGGCGCGACTTTCGAATCAGTTTTTGGCGCTGGAAGCAGGAACGAGATGAAGAGGAGGATGCCCGAGATCACCAGCGTCATGTCGGCGACGTTGAAGGTCGGCCAGCGCTCCATGCCGAGGATGCCGTAGAACTTGAAGTCCAGGAAATCCACCACACCCTCGGGACGGAAGATCCTGTCGACGTAGTTGCCCAGGCCTCCGCCGATCAGCGCGCCGAAGCACCATCGCTGAAACCGCGTGATCACATCACGGGTGAAGAAGTAGTACAGGGAGACGATCGCCACGACCACGAGGGGCAGGAAGGCGAACAGCGGCCTGCGCGTGCTCGCGGCAAGGCCCCTGCCGATGCTGAAGGCAATGGCGGGGTTCTGCACGTGGATGATGCGGAAGAAATCCCCGATCACCGAGATGCCCCGGCCCACGGGAATCGAGAGCACGATGGCGAGCTTCGTGGCCTGATCGAGGAGGATGATCCCCGCGGAGAGGATGAGCGGGAAGAGCCTGGGCTTCAGGTCCCTTTTCTTTTTTACAAGCATTTACAACCCCGTCGGAATGTCGAGATAGGTCGTCTCCAGCCCGGTGTCCCGCGCGAGGCGCTCGGCGAGCTGGCGCACTCCGAAGGTCTCCGAGTGGTAGTGTCCGGCAAAGATAACACTGATGCGGGCCTCGAGGCAATGGTGGTAGATGCCGTGGGCAGGCTCGCCGGTGACGTAGCAGTCCAGCCCCTCGGCGATGGCCTGCATCGCCTCCCACGGCGCGCCGCCAGAAACCACGCCGACGCTGCGCACCTCGGCGGGCCCGAAGGGGAGGCTTCGGATCTTCTCGCCCTGCCTTCCTGCGAGCCGGGAGGAGATCTCGTCGATGCTCATCGGCGAGGGGAGGGTGCCCTTGACCCCGATCTTCATGCCCTTCCACTGCCCGAAGAGGGCGATGTCCTTCAGCTCCAGCAGACGGGCGATGCCGATGTTGTTGCCCACCTCGGGGTGCATGTCCAGCGGGATGTGGACGGCGTACAGAGCGAGGTCATGCTCGACGAGGAACCGTATGCGCTCGTAGAGAGTGCCGACGATCCGCAGGGGTTCCTCCCAGAACAGGCCATGGTGGACGAAGAGCATATCAGCGCCCCACTCGGCGGCCCTGCGGAAACTCTCGAGAGAGGCATCGACGGCAAAGGCGACCTTGCGCGCCTCGGGGGCGCGGCGCGCGACCTGCAGCCCGTTCCTGCTCGGATCGATGCCGTCCAGGGCGGCGAGGCCGAGGAAACCCGCCAGCCAGCGGTCCAGCTCAGTGAGCGTCATCATGGGGGGGAGTATACCCGATAAACCTTGCCCGCGAAGCGGCATTGCTCTACAATCGCAGCGAGGAGGAGAGCACGATGACCGACCGCCTTTCTCGGCTCACAAAGATCCTCTTCGGGTCGGGCGACCTCGGCTTCAGTCTGACCACGACCCTTGTCGGCGCCTACTTCGCGGTCTTCCTCACCGATGTGGCCGGGCTGGCTCCCGCCGTCGCCGCCGTCGCGATCTTCGTCGGCCGCACGTGGGACTACGTGAACGATCCGCTCATCGGGTACCTTACCGACCGCACGCGCTCCCGCTGGGGCAGAAGGCGGCCGTGGCTCCTGTTCGGAGCCATTCCCTTTGCAGTCGTCTTCACCCTGATGTGGTGGAAGCCGCCCCTGAGCGGGCTCGCCCTCGCCGCCTACTACGGCGCGGCATACCTCCTCTATGACGCGGGGGCGACGGCGGTCGGGATACCGTACTTCGCCCTCACCCCCGAGCTCACCTCCGACTACGACGAACGAACCTCGCTCACGAGCTACCGCATGTTCTTCTCGATCTTCGCGAGCCTCGTGGCCTTCACCGTGCCACTGGCCCTGATCGGCTCGTTCCGTCCCGAAAACTCCGGGAAGGTGCTCCTGAACGGCGCGCTTTTCGGCATTGTGAGCGCCGTTCCCCTCTTCATCGTTTTCTTCGTTACACGGGAAAAAAAAGAGCACACGGAGGCGGCGCAGCCGAAGCTCCTCGCCTCGATCAAGGCCGCGGTGAAGAACAAGGCTTTCCTCTGGGGCCTTGGGATCTACCTCTTCACCTGGGTGAGCGTGGACATCCTGCAGGCCATCCTGCTGTACTTCCTCACATGGGTCGTGCGCGCGCAGATCCCGAGCGAGCTGATCATGGGCTCCATTTTCGTCACGGCGATCTTCTCGCTGCCCCTGTGGAACTGGGTGTCCCGGAGGCTGAGCAAGAAGGTCGCCTATATCGCCGGCATCTCCTTCTGGGGCGTTGTCCAGCTCATTCTCATCACCCTCGGCCCGGGCTCGAGCCTCGTTTTGCTGCTGGTGCTCTGCGTGCTCGCCGGTATCGGAGTCGGCGCCGCGCACGTGCTCCCCTGGGCGATCCTGCCGGACGCGATGGAATGGGATGAGTGGCAGACAGGCGAGCGCCACGAGGGGACCTTCTACAGCCTGGTCACGCTCGCGCAGAAGATCGCCTCATCGATCGCGATCCCACTCGCGCTCCTGCTGCTGGGCATCTTCGGGTACGTCGGCACGGCAGCCTCCCAGCCCGACTCGGCGATCTTCGCGATCCGCCTGATCACCGGGCCGATCCCCGCTGTCCTGTTGTGCCTCGGTATCCTCTGTGCCGTGTTTTATCCCATCAATCGGGCGATGCACGAGAGAATTGTGAGAGAGCTGGAAGAGCGAAAGGCGCGCGGAGGTTAAAGTGAGCGGTAGAGTGGAAGTGTTTCCCGTCCGCACTCGAGCGGAGAAGCGGCTGTTTCTCACCTTCCCCTGGCGGATTTACGCGGGCGATCCCCTGTGGGTCCCGCCGCTGCTGCCCGAGCGGGCGAAGACCATCGACCCGCAGCGAGGCGCTTTTTTCAAGCGGGGCATGGCGGAGCTGTTCATCGCGCGCCGCGCGGGACGGCCCGTCGGAACGATTTGCGCTGCCGAGGACCGGGCGTTGAATGAGCG
Organism: uncultured Spirochaetaceae bacterium; assembly: GCA_964353885.1. Taxonomy (GTDB): domain Bacteria; phylum Spirochaetota; class Spirochaetia; order SZUA-6; family Fen-1364; genus CAVTER01. The sequence goes on along the minus strand of CAYGXO010000125.1, from coordinate 39,356 downwards.
CATGGGCTCGCGCGAGTGCATGTTCGGCTTTTTCGAGTGCGTCGACGAGGAGACTGCCCGCGCGCTGCTCGGGCACGTCGAGCGCTGGGCTGGCGCGCGCGGCCTCACAACCCTCGCGGGTCCGTTCAACCTGGACTACGAGGATGCCTACGGCATCCTCATCGAGGGCAGGGACAGGCCGCCGGTCATGTTCTGCGGTCATACCCAGGTCTCCTACCAGGGCTTTCTCGAGCGGCAGGGTTTTACGCCGCTTCGGGCCGACAACCTCGCCTTCGAGATATCACTCGATGTCGACTCGCCGGCCCTCCGGCGCACGGCAGTCCTTGCCGAGCGGATACGGCGTCAGGGGTGGGTCAAGATCCGCACGCCCGACATGGCGCGCTGGACCGAGGAAGTCGACGTGGTTCTTGAGCTTCTCAACAAGTCACTCGCGCATCTCTCGGATTTCCGTCCCTGGGAGCGGGACGCCGTGCAGACTCTTTTCGAGCCGTTCAAGTCCATCGCCGACCCCGAGCTCATTCTGTTCGCCGAGATCGCGGGGAAGACCATCGGCTGGTTCCCCGGCGTCGCCAACATGAACGAGGTGCTGATCCACCTGAACGGCCTTCGCTACCCGTGGGACTACGCTCGGGTGCTTCGATGGATGCGCCACAAGCCCCGCTGTCTTTCGGTCAAGAGCGTGCTCATCCTGCCCGAGTACTGGGGCAGCGGCGCGGCGCTCCTGCTCATCGACGAGATGGCCCGACGGGCGCGCGCCAAAGGCTTCCAGTGGGTCGACCTGTCGCTCACCTCAGCTGACAACCCCTACACCCCGGACCTGGCCGAGCGGATGGGCGCCCGCATCTACAAGCGCTACCGTGCCTACGGGAAGCAAATCGCGACAACGTAGCCGGCGCCTCACGAGTGTTGCAGACTGAAAGCCACTGGATTCCTCGCGTCGAAATCGCGAGCCGACCGCGTATCATTTGGAGCGACCAAATGTAAAAGTGGTTGCGTTTGGTGCGGTGGAGAGGGAGGCGTTGGCGCTAGACACCCGTTGACTAATTTAGTCTTATAGACTAAACTGGTCATATGTGGTTCCACCGGGACATCGAGAGCGCTTGGAGCAGCGGATCTTCGCTTCCAGTCCGCATTTTGATGGGTGTCCGGCAGTGCGGGAAGACCTCCCTGCTCACCCATCTCGCGCCACGGGGTTGGAGCGTCGTAAACCTCGACGATTTTCAGCTCCGCGCGCTCGCCAACCGGGACCCTGCGATGTTCTTCCATCTCAATCCGCTGCCCGCCATCATCGATGAGATCCAAAACGCGCCGGCCCTGTTCCCCGAGATTAAACGCAGGGTCGATCTCTGGCGCCGCGCCCGAAGGGAAGCTGCGCGGAGCGAGTCGCCCAGCGAAATGCCTCACGAAATGCCCCAGGTGTGGGCGAGCGGATCGAACCAGGTTCTCCTCGACCGCACCGTGAAGGAGTCGCTGGCCGGAAGAGCCTCATATTTCACGCTGCACACTCTCTCGATCGGAGAGCTCGTCCGTTCGTTTCCAGGTTTCCGGCTCGAAACCGTCTTCATTCGGGGCGGGTGGCCCGAGCTGTACCTCGATCCTCCGCTCGACCCGTTCGGGTACCTGAACGACCATGTCCGCACGTATGTCGAAAAGGACATCGTGCTGAGCGCCGGTATTCAGAAGGTCGAGTCGTTCACGACTGTCCTGTGCCTTCTCGCGGCCCGCACGGGCACCCTCCTGAATGCCTCCTCCCTCTCACAGGAGTGCGGAGTCGCGGTGAGCACAATCCTCGAATGGATCGGAGTTTTCGAGCGGACGCATGTGCTGGTCCGTTTGCCCCCTTGGCACGGCAACCTGAGCAAGCGGCTGCTCAGGACGCCCAAGATCTACCTGCTGGATGTCGGGCTCGCCTCGCGCCTCCAGGGATGGACCGAGGCTGGCCCTCTTCTGCGCAGCCCGCAGGCAGGTCCCCTGTTCGAGACTCTTGTGCTCGGCGAGATCGTGCGGACCAGGGACCATGGAGCGAAGAGCTGGCAGCTATTCTACTGGCGAACCAAGGAAGGCGAGGAGGTGGACTTCCTGATCCTTGACGCAAAGGGCAGAATGCTGGCACTCGAAGCGAAGATGGGAATCCACTCCGTCGAGCCGCGCGATCTGCCCCGGCAGTTCAGGCGCGAGTTCCCGGAGCTGGAGTCACTGGCGATCGTGTCGTTTGGCGGTGAAGAACGGCGCCTCACGGACAAGTGCATCCAAGTTCCCCTCAGCGGTCTCGCATCCTACCTAACACGGCATCTCATCTGAGCCGCGCTGTGCAGCGGGGCTGGCGCCACGGGCCGACCCCTGCGTCAGGGTCCGACCCTCTTGACTCCAATCTCGGTTTTCAGGCAACCTATTTCATACTCTTTTGGTAATGAATTGTGACGGAAGACGGGGTGCGCTGGGAGGCCGCGAATGAACTATTTCCTCACCGATGACCAGAAAATGATCAGGGACCTGGCCGCGCAGATCGCGCGCGAGAAGATCGCGCCGATCGCAGCGGAGCTCGACGAGACCGGCGAGTTTCCCTGGGATGTCGTGAAGACCCTCGGGCAGTCCGACCTGTTCCGGGTCTTCATCCCCTCGGAGTACGAGGGCCTCGGGGGCGGGATCTTCGAGATGTGCATCGTCGTGGAGGAGCTCTCGCGCGTGTGCAGCGGCATCGCCCTCGCCTACGCCGCCTCGGGCTTGGGCACGATCCCGATCATCCTGTTCGGCACCGAGGAGCAGAAGAAGAAGTACCTGCCCAGGCTGGCTGCGGGCGAGATCCTGGCCGCCTTTGGCCTGACCGAGCCCAATGCGGGAAGCGACGCGGCCGGCATCAAGACCACGGCCAAGCCCGACGGAGACTCGTACGTCATCAACGGCACCAAGCAGTGGATCACCAACGGCGGGGAGGCCTCGATCTACACGGTCGTCGCCCTCACCGATCCGGCGCGCGGCGTTCGTGGCTCCTCTACGATTCTCGTGGAAAAGGACCACCCAGGGTTTACCTTCGGCAAGAAGGAGAACAAGATGGGCATCCGCGCCTCGGCGACACGTGAGCTTGTCTTCCAGGACTGCCGGGTGCCCAAGACGAACATCCTCGGCAAGGAGGGCATGGGGTTCCTCGTGGCCATGCGGACCCTCGACCAGTCGCGCCCGGGCGTCGCCTCGCAGGCTGTCGGCATCGCGCAGGGAGCGCTCGACAAGGCCATCGCCTACGCGCACGAGCGCCACCAGTTCGGGAAGCCCATCTCCTCCTTCCAGGGCATGCAGTTCATGCTCGCTGACATGGCGACCCAGGTCGAGGCTGCCCGGGCGCTGACCTACGCGGCAGCGCGCTCGATCGACTCGGGCGAGAAAGACGTGTCGAAGGTCTCCGCCATGGCGAAGGTCTTCGCCTCGGACACGGCCATGAAGGTGACCACGGACGCGGTGCAGGTCTTCGGCGGCTACGGCTACATGAAGGAGTACCCCGTCGAGAAGATGATGCGCGACGCGAAGATCACCCAGATCTACGAGGGCACCAACCAGATCCAGCGCGAGGTGATCGCCCTCAACCTCATCAAGGAATACGTGCGAGAGAAGAAGTGAGGCAGCTTCCGTGAAGGTCATCGTCTGCATCAAGCAGGTGCCCGACACCACCAATGTCCGCATCAACCCCGAGACCAACACCCTCGTGCGCGAGGGCGTGCAGTCCATCATCAATCCCTTCGACTGCTATGCGCTGGAGGAGGGGATCCGCATCAGGGAGAAGCACGGCGGGACCGTGACCGTTCTCACCATGGGCCCTCCCCAAGCGGCCGAGGCGCTGCGCGAGGCCATCTCGCTCGGGGCCGATGAGGCTGTGCTGGTGTCGGACCGGGCCTTTGCGGGAGCCGACACCCTCGCGACCGCCTACACGCTGGCAGCGGCGATCAGGAAGCTGGGCGGCGAAGCCGCCAAATCCGGGGGCGGCGTCGACATCATCCTGATGGGCAGGCAGGCCATCGACGGCGACACGGGGCAGGTCGGCCCGGGCGTCGCCGAGAACCTCGGAATCCCCCACGTCACCGACATCAGGAAGATCGAGGAGATCGCCGGCACGCGCATCGTCGTGGAGCGCCTCCTGGAGGAGGGCTACGCGCGTCTAGCCACCGAGCTGCCCGTCGTCCTCACAGTAGTGAAGGAGATCAACGAGCCGCGCCTGCCCTCGCTCAAGGGCAAACTGGCGGCAAGGAAGAAGGAGATCCCCGTCCTGAAGGCCGCGGACCTGGAGGCCGATCCCGAGCGCTTCGGTCTTGTCGGTTCTCCCACGCAGGTCATGAAGATCTTCACTCCTCCCAAACCGTCGGGCGGGAAGAAGTTCACAGGCGAGCCCGCCGAGACCGTCGGGGCCCTGCTCGCCGAGCTGGCTTCCGCCGGCATCTCGATCCGCAAGACGTAGGCCGCAGGAGGACCGCGCCATGGATCCGATCCGCGTCATCAACCAGAGCTGCGTGGGATGCAGCCTCTGCCTCAAGGCCTGCCCGTACGACGCCATCACCCTCTCAGGCCCCCCGGGGGCGAAGCAGGACAAGCCGACAGCCGTCATCGACCTGGAGAAGTGCACGCTGTGCGGCGCATGCTTGGAGGCGTGCAAGCGCTACAAGGCCATCGTCATCACGCGCACGACCTTCAAGGGCCAGAACCTGAGGCTGTACTCTGGGATCGCCGTGTTCGCCGAGCACAGGCGGGGCAAGCTCGCCTCGGTCGTGCCTGAGATCATCGGAGCGGCGCGCGAGCTGCAGAAGGAGCTCTCTGCCCCCGTGAGCGCGGTTCTCGTCGGGAAGGGCGTGCGGAAGTACGCCGACGAGCTCCTCTCGTACGGCGTCGATGAGGTCTGGATGGTGGACAATCCCGGCATCGGGGATTTCGACGAGGATGTGCAGGCGGAGATCGTGGCTGAGATCCTGATTGAGCGCCGGCCCGAGATCTTCCTCGGCGGAGGCACGGTTGTGGGGCGCTCGCTCCTGCCGCGCGTTGCGGCCAAGATCCTCACGGGCCTGACGGCGGACTGCACGGAGCTCGCCGTTGACCCCGCGACCATGCTCCTGCGGCAGACTCGTCCCGCCTTCGGCGGGAACATCATGGCCACGATCCTCACCCAGAACCATCGGCCCCAGATGGCGACCGTGCGCCACAAGGTGATGGCGCCCGCGGCAAAGGTGGACAATCCCCAGGGAAAGGTGATCGAGCTCTCCCACATCGAGGTGCCGAAGTCGAAGATCGAGTTCCTCGAGTTCGTGGAGGAGAAGACCGCCACCGTGAACCTCGTGGAGGCCGACGTGATCGTCTCGGGCGGCCGGGGGATCAAGGACCCGAAGAACTTCGCGCTGATCGAGTCGCTCGCCCTTGCCGCCGGCGGCGCCGTGGGCGCCTCGCGCGCTGCCGTGGACGCGGGATGGATCCCGTACTCCCACCAGGTCGGGCAGACCGGCAAGACGGTGAAGCCGAAGGTCTACATCGCCTGCGGCATCAGCGGCGCGATCCAGCACCTGGCGGGCATGAAGGGCTCCGACATGATCGTGGCGATCAACTCCGATCCCCATGCGCCGATCTTCGACGTCGCCCATTACGGCATTGTGGGCGACCTGTTCCAGGTCATCCCCGAGCTGGTACGCAGGCTGGAGAACGGGGAGTAGAACAGGGCGGGGGCATCGCTTGGCCCGCGAATCGCTCTTCTTGACAGTTGTAGTAGGAATTCATACCTTGAAAGTATGAAAGCAATCGTTTCCGAGAAGGGACAGGTCACCATCCCCAAGGGCATCCGCGACCGTCTGGGCATCCGACCCGGGACCGTTCTCGAGTTCGAAGCCGCTGCCGGCAAGCTCGTCGCGGTCAAGACGAGCGGGGAGGACGGGTTCTCCCGGTGGCGGGGAAAGGGGAAAATCCCGGGCGGCCTCGATGTCGATGCGTACATAAAAAGGGCGCGGGAATGATCTCCGCGGTCGACAGCTCGGTGATCCTTGACGTGCTCACGGACTCGCGCACATTCGCAGATTCAAGCGTTGCGGCTCTCCGTCGGGGGGCGCAGGAGGGAAAGCTCATCGTCTGCGAATGCGTCTGTGCTGAAGTGTATCCTGCAATCGCTGACCGTGGGAGATTTCGGGAGTTTCTCTCAGAGTGGCAGCTGGAGTTCGTGCCGTCGACCGAGGAGAGCGCTGTGCTTGCGGGGGATATGTTCGCCGTATTTCTGAAACGTCCGCGCGAAAAGAAGAGGGTGCTCGCGGATTTTCTGATCGGAGCTCATGCGATTGTGCATGCCGACCGGCTCATCGCGCGGGACAGGGGGTGCTTTCGGGACTACTTCAAGGACCTTGCCCTGCTCGATCCCTCATAGGAGCGCGGTCCGCGCGAGGCCCCCATTGCCGGCCCTGCGCCGAGAAGGCAGTATGGTGGCCGAGAGAAGCGAGTCCATGCCAATCGTGCGTGTCCTTTCAATCGCAAAGTCTCACAGGGAAGCGGACGAGATGGACGTCAAGCAGCAGGTTGCCATGACGCCCGACAAGCGGCGCGTGATTGTCCGGGAGCTGCAGCGTCGGATCTACGGGACCAATCCGCATCCCGTTCGCCCGCGCCAGCCCCGCCAGGAATGAGTGTCGCTCTCTTTCACGTGGATATCCTCGATTTCTTCGCGCTGCTGCGAAAGCGCCTCCGTCGAAATTGAATTCCCACCTGCTTGGAACGGTTCTTGCTTACAAACTATCGCCCGCTAAGGTTGCCAAGGTTGTTCATCGCTCCTATACTTCCCCCATCAAAGATGTCTTGCAGAACATCGTGGGTTCTGCGGACCAAATAGGAAGGAGTGAAGTGATGAAGAAGGCGATTCCCTGGGCGGTGCTTGCGGCGGCGCTTTTCCTGGCCGTCTCCTGCGCGAGCACCCCACCTGAAAAGCCGAAGGAGCCAGTGACCCCGCAGGTCACGGTCGAACCGCAGAAGCCGGCCGTTCCCGCGCCGGAAGCGGAGCTGGCAAAGGCGAAGGAGCTCAAGCAAAGGGCTGACAAGTATTCCCTCGGCGAATACGCGCCGGTCGAGTACGCGGCCGCGGTGAAGGACCTGGAGACAGGCGAGGCCGCATACGGCAAGGACAACACGGCTTCGAAGCAGTCTCTGGACAGGGCGATCGACGGTTTCAACGTTGTGATCAGAAAAGGCGGCGGGATGCTCGTGGACAAGATCCAGGAGCAGAGCGCGGCTTCGAAGAAGGCGGCGGACGACATCAAGGCCAACGTCGCGGTGAAGGACGAGTACGCGACGGCCCTGGAGGTCTACGACCGGGCCATCGAGGAGAAGGCCGCGGGGGACCTCGAGCAGGCCGGGAGCGACTTCGCTCAGGCGCAGGACATGTTCAATGCGGTCTACGCCCAGGCGCGCGACAAGAGGGAGAGGGCCCTGCAGGTTATGAAGGAGGCCGAGCAGCTGCAGGCCGAGTCGGAACAGAAGGCGCAGGAGGCGGAGACATCTCTCATGGATGAGGGGTTCTCCACCGAGGGCGGGCGGTAAGGAGGCATGGCAATGAAGAAATCACGACACATTTTGTTCTGCATCGCCGTTCTCCTGTGCGCCGCCGCGGCGGCGCTGCCCGCGCAGTCGCTGCTGGACAACGAGTACTACAAGAAGGCGCAGGACCTGAGGTACCAATCCGAGCAGGCGCTGGAGGAGGGGGACTACGACCTCGCCGCGAGCCTCGCCGCCGAGGCGAAGGAAAACCTCGCCAAGTCCGACGCGTACATCGAGGAAATGATGAGCTTCTACAGGGCGAACGGCTGGCTCAAGCGAGCCAACGAGCGGATCGCGTACGCGAAGTCCATCGACGCCGACGTGAACTTCAAGGATGCCTACGACAAGGCCGTCACCGACGCCAGCGGCGCAAAGGACGCCCTCAACGCGAAGGAATACGAGAGGAGCCTCGAGCTCTCGAAGAGCGCGTTCGCGGCCCTTGAAGGAATCGCCGTCGTCGAGGCACCGCCCCAGGTCGTTGAGCAGGTGGCCGTCGAGCCGTCGTGGCCCCAATATTATGAGGTGAGGCTCCTTCGAGCGCGGCGCGACTGTTTCTGGAGGATCGCGGAGTACCCGTTCATCTACAATGATCCCTGGAAATGGAAGATCCTCTACGAGGCGAACAAATCCCTTCTGACCGACCCCAAGAACCCCGACCTCATCGAGCCGGGACAGGTGTTCGAGATTCCGAGTCTCGCGGGCGAGAAACGCGAGGGGACCTGGGACCCTGAGAAGAGCTACCCGCCGCTGCCCTGAACCGGCAGAGCCGAAGAGGCATATCGCAAGGGCGGTCCGTCGCAGCGGGCCGCCTCCTCATTCCACGGTCTTCAGCCATCCCCCGTCCACGTAGTAGCTGGATCCCACGCAATAGCTCGCCCGGGGGGAGCACAGGAATGCGTAGAAGTGCGCGAGTTCCTCGGGCGTCGCAAACCTGCCGATGGGCGCATTGTCCTTCGCGATCTTGTCGAGGTACTGGTCGACCGTCGTGTCGGTCCCCTTGGTCATCATGCCGGCCGTTTTTCTCCAGTCCGGCGTCAGGATGAGGCCGGGATTCACGGCGTTGACCCGGATGTTGTCCTTGATCAGCTCGTTGGCAAGGCATTTCGACAGCATCACGAGGGCGGCCTTGGTCGTATTGTAGATCGGCTCGTAGCCCAGCGGCTGCTTTGCGCAGATCGAGGCCGTGTTCAGGATGACCCCGCCGCCCCTCTTCTTCATCAGGGGCGCCATCGCGCGCGAAAGCCGGACGGCCGCCATGACGTGCAGGTCCCAGAAGTATTGCCACTTGTCGTCGGGGGCATCCATGATCGTCTCGGATGTGCCCGTGCCCGCGTTGTTGATCAGGATGTCCACGCCGTCGAAAAAGTCTCCGATGCGCTTCGCGGCGGCATCGACATCAGCCTTCTTGGCCACGTCGGCAGACAGGCCGAGGCTCCGCACCCCATGGGCGGTCCCGATGCCCGCGGCTTCGCGCTCGACGCGGGATTTGTCCCGGGCGATGATGATGATATCCGTGCCTTCGGCGGCGAGAGCATGAGCGACGGCGAGACCAATGCCGACGCTCCCACCTGATATGACGGCACGCTTGCCGCGCAACTCGAGATCCATGTGGAATCCCTCCTCCTGCTTAATCCTCTCCCGCTCGCATCCTAACAGGATCGACAAGTCTTGTCAAAAACCGTCGAAATGTGTTAGACAATGGGCTTAGAAAACATCGCGCCATATCGCATGCGCGCAATACTCTTCAATTTGGTGGGTTGGCAGCTTGGTGGGATGGCGGCATGTTGGCACATGCCGAGGGACTAGCCTTCTGCGCTCCTGCAGATCTGTGATAGTATCCGGTGGTTCTTTCGGAGGTTGATATTAAAACTCTCAAACAAAACAATGCGCGCGGCGTCCTGAAGCTTCTGCGGCAGGCGGATGTGATCTCCGTCGCCGCGGTCTCGGAGCGCATCGGGCTGAGCAAGACCACTGTCAAGAAGATAATCGACTTGCTCTGCTCCATGAGCCTCGCCTGCTCGGCGGGGAAGGGCCGGTCGACGGAAGAGGGCGGCAAGAAACCCGAGCTGTATCGCTTCAACAAATCCTTCGGTTTCGTCGTGAGCGTCCACATCACTCCTGACTCCATCCTGGCCGCGACGACGGATCTTTGCGGGGACATCACCCGTCTCGAGAAGTCGGAGGTGAGCTCCGCGCGGTCGCTTCCGGTCATCATCGAGCGGCTCTCGCAGACCATCAGGGGGTTGGCCGACCCCAAGGTGCAGATGGGTGAGAAGCTCATTGGGGTAGTGGTCGCTCTCCCGGGGCTGGCCGATTCATCCCGAGGCATCTCGATTTTCTCGCCGCACTACCCCTCATGGGGGCGAAACGTCCCCTTCGTCGACATGCTGCGCCAAGGACTCGGCGGACGGCTCGATGCGCCTCTGTTCATCGACTGTGTGAATCGCTACCAGGCCATCGCCGAGAGAGAGAAGGGGGTCGCTGCCGGGGTCTCCAATTTCATGATCATCGATGCCCTCACCGAGGGCTTGGGGGCGGGCATCGTCCTGCACGGCGAGCTCCTCAGGGGCAGCCAGAGCCTCTCGGGAGAGATCGGGCACATGACTCTCAATCCGGTCGACGGCCCTCCCTGCATCTGCGGAAACAACGGCTGCTTCGAAGCCATGGTGTCGGCAAAACGCATCAGGCGGATGGCGCTCGACGCGTACGCGCGGGGGGAGCAATCGGTCCTGTTCAAGGATGGAGAGCCTGAGCATGTTTCTCTGGAGACCGTGTGCGAAGGCGCTCGGCAGGAGGACCGTGTGTGCGCTCATCTCATCGACGACGTGGCCCACTGGTTCGCCGTCGGCCTTGGAAACATCATCATGGTGAACGATCCCGAGCTCGTGGTCATCCAAGGGCAATTCGTCAAGGCGGGAGAGTGCTTCCTTGCGCGGGTCCGCAACGGCATGAAGAGGATCGGCCTCCCCGAGGTTGAAAAGCGGGTCAGAATCGAGTATTCGAGGTTGGGCGAGGAACGGGGGGTGATTGGCGGGGCTGCGTTCGTTCTGGATGACTACTTCGCCAATCGTGCGAGGTTTCACCTGCCGAGATCATGATCCTGATTCCCGGCAGCACGTTGGGACGGGCAGAGGATTGCCATCATCAATGAGGAGGCGCGTATGAAGCAGGCCATCATGACATCACCCGGGCGGATCGAGTTTCGCGAGGTGCCCGCCCCGACGCCCGGCCCCGCAGAGGTGCTCATCCGCATGAAACGGATCGGCGTCTGCGGGTCGGACATCCACGTCTGGCACGGCAAGCACGCCCTTACCCCCTATCCCGTCGTGCAGGGTCACGAGGTCTCGGGTGTGGTCGAGAGCGTCGGGGCGGCCGTGCGAGGGTTCGCCGCAGGGGACAAGGTGACCATCCAGCCCCAGGTGACCTGCGGAACCTGCTACCCCTGCACGCACGGCGCCTACCACATCTGCGACAGCCTCAAGGTGATGGGCTTCCAGACCACCGGGGCCGGCTCCGAGCTTTTCGCTGTCGAGGGGTCCAAGGTCCTGAAGCTCCCGCCCGACATGGATCTCGAGCACGGGGCCATGGTCGAGCCGCTTGCCGTGGCCGTACACGCCCTGGGCAGGGCGGGGGACATTGCCGGCAAGTCGGTGATCGTGCTCGGCGCAGGCACGATCGGCAACCTGGTCGCGCAGACCGCCCGTGGTCTAGGCGCGGCGAAGGTCATGATCACGGACCTGAGCGACTATCGGCTGGGCATCGCGGCGAAGTGCGGGATCGCCTTGGGCGTCAACACCGGCTCCTCCGACCTGGCCGCGGCGATCGAGAAGAATTTCGGCGCCGACAAGGCCGACTGTATCCTCGAGTGCGTGGGCAGCCGAACAACCATCGAACAGGCGGTGGCGGTGGCGCGGAAGGGCACGGACATCATCGTGGTGGGGGTCTTCGGCGAGAAGCCCGTGGTGGACATGGGGACAGTGCAGGACCGGGAGCTTCGGCTGATCGGCACGCTGATGTACCGCGAGCCGGACTGGCGGAAGGCGATCGACCTGCTCGGGGCCGGGAAGATCACCCTCGCGCCGCTCATCACGGATCACTTCGCCTTCGCCGACTACAGCAAGGCCTACACGTACATCGACGCGAACAGGGACCGGGCCATGAAGGTGATGATCGTGGTGGACGGGTAGACTCACCGAGCATGGCGAAAATTGCGTTCATGGGCGCCGGGAGCACGATCTTCGCGAAGAACGTGCTGGGCGATTGCATGCTCACCCCTTCGCTGGCGGACTCCGAGATCGTTCTTCATGACATCGACGCGGAACGCCTGGCGGACTCGGCGCTGATGCTCGAGACGATCAACAGAAACGTCAACAGCTCGAGGGCCAGGATTGTCGCCCACGCCAACCGCCGCAAGGCGCTCGCCGGCGCATCGTACGTCGTGAATGCGATCCAAGTCGGCGGCTACGAGCCGTGCACCGTGACGGATTTCGAGATCCCCAGGAAGTACGGGCTGCGCCAGACCATCGGAGACACCCTCGGCATCGGGGGGATCTTCCGGGCCCTGCGCACGATCCCCATCGTGCTCGATTTCGCCCGGGACATGGAGGAGCTGTGCCCCGATGCGTGGTTCCTGAACTACGTCAATCCGATGGCCATGGTGACGGGCGCCATGCTGAGGCGGGGGGGCGTCCGGGCGGTCGGGCTGTGTCACAGCGTGCAGGTCTGCGTTCCCGCGCTCCTCAGAGGCCTGGGAATGGACCCGAGCGGGGTCAGGTGGAAGATCGCGGGGATCAATCACATGGCGTGGCTCCTTGAGGTGAACCGGGATGGGGTCGATCTGTACCCCGAGATCAGACGCCGGGCCGCCAAGAAGCCTGGTCCGCACGACGACATGGTGCGCTACGAAATCATGCGGAGGTTCGGCTTCTACGTGACCGAGTCGAGCGAGCACAATGCCGAGTACAATCCCTGGTTCCTCAAGGCCCGCTACCCCGAGCTTGTCGAGCGGTTCAACATCCCGCTGGATGAGTACCCGAGGAGATGCGTGCGGCAGAGGGAGGAGTGGGCGAGCATGCGCGCCGCGCTCGTCGAGAACCGCTCCCTGACGCACGAGCGGACCGAGGAGTACGCTGCCTCGATTCTAGACGCCATGGAGACCGACAAGCCGTTCAAGCTCGCCGGCAATGTGCGGAACGACGGACTCATCTCCAACCTCCCCGCCGAGGCCTGCGTGGAAGTGCCGTGCCTCGTGGATGCCAGCGGGGTGACCCCCTGCCGGGTCGGAGCCCTGCCTCCTCAGCTGGCCGCGCTCAACATGACGAATGTCAACGTGCAGCTTCTCGCCATCGAGGCGGCCCTGACGCGCAAGCGCGAGTACGTGTACCAGGCCGCCCTTCTCGATCCCCACACGGCGGCCGAGCTCTCGATCGACGACACCGTCGCCTTGTGCGACGAGCTTATCGAGGCGCACGGGAGCTGGCTGCCGGCGTTCCGTTGATCGGCCGAGCGGCGGCGCATCACGGCGAAGCGTCAACCGTTGAGCGTCAACAGTTGATTGACATATCTACGACGGCATCGTAGCCTCGCAATCTGATCAAGACGCCTTAGAAAGATATGTATTCAGCATGTTTCAAGGGTGACGGCAAGTGAAGGCCTGCTGGCAGAAACCGCGGCTATGGCAGCGCTGACATTCGCCCCATGCTTGCGATCACCCGCAAACGGACCAGGGTGTCGTTGGAGAACAAAAATGAAAAAGGTTCGGCTGCTTCTTGGTGTTCAAGTCTGTCTCTCAACATTTCTATTCTTTGGCTGCCAAACTGCCATGAATCCAGTACCTGCGAAATCCGGAGGAGGCCAATGGTACCGAGGCAATACGCACGCTCATACGATTCAAAGCGTCGGCGTCGGCGACGCTTCCCCAGATGAAGTTGCAGCGGGGTACCTTGAGAGGGGATATCACTTCCTGTGTATCACCGACAAAAACTCGATCACGGACCCTAGTTCGGTCACGCTTCCCAAGAACGCGAGAAGGGACTTTATCCTTATCCCTGCCGAAGAGATTGCTGGACTCGACACTCACGCCACAGCGATGAACATTTCTGTAGAAATTCCGCCAAGTTGGGAAGTATCAAACTCCGTCGTACTCCAGAGCTATGAGGAGGCGGCAAGCAAAGCGGGTGGGATTCTCATAATCGACCACCCGAATTATCAATGGGCGCTGACAACGAAGGATATACGGCCTTTGAAGAATGTCTTCCTTTTCGAGGTTTACAATGCAGCGGTTTCAGTGGGCGTCAAGAATGATGGAGACGAGACGCATCCCTCCACCGAAGCGATGTGGGACGAACTTCTCACGGACGGTGTGAGAATATACGCGGTCGCTTCCGACGATGCAGCGGCTATAAAATATCCTCGCCCCGCGTATAGAATTCCAGGGAGAGGCTGGATCATGGTGCGAGCAGAAAAACTCACTCCCCGCGCCATCTGCGAAGTGATGAAGGAGGGTCATTTCTATGCTTCCAATGGGGTGTTTCTCAAGAAGCTCGAGATAACGAGTGACGCTATAGGGATACAGATCGACAAGCGTAGGACAGAGGCAGAACTCTCGAAAGGCTTCGTGATCGGCAGGAAGGCACCGAAAGGATCGAAGGTTGGAGAGAGAATAGACTTCATAGGTCCGGGAGGCAAAGCCTTGTCAGCCATCGAAGGATCTCAAGCTTCATACAAGATCGACCAGAAGGGGAAGTCGGGCTATGTCCGCTCCAGAGCAGTGGTGACTCGGCAGGTGGACGGGATGCTTGTTGAGTTCTGCGCTTGGGCTCAGCCTGTTTTTATATCCGGCGAGTCAGAATGAAGCTCTAGGCATCTGGATCACGGCGCCGCGCGCGACCTTCTTTTTGTGATGATCACAAGGACGACCTCGGCGGCAAGCGCGAGCAGGTAGGCGCCCAGGGCGATGTAGGCGAGGTACCCTCCGACCCAGAGCTGGTGGAGGAACGTGCGATAGTACACGAGGGTTATCGAGCCGGCACCGAAAGGGATCTGGATCGCCTTCACCCAAACAGGGACTGCTTTGCCTCTCGCGAACGCCTCGCGCGCCAGAAAGGGCAGGGGCCAGAGAAACGCGACGAAAATCAGCCAGCTCCAGGGCTCAGAAGCATCGAAATCCGTCCACGCGTAGTAGTACTTGTACGTCGTCGGGGCGGCAGCCGCGCCGTCGGTCGGCTGCTCGGAGCAGCGGGAGAGCGGCAGGAAAAGGGCGACCAGAAGGAGCGCCGCTGCGAGGCGGCGGATCAGTCGGCACGCTTTCATCGATCCCTCCACATACCACGCCTCCGCGTCCTGCCCTCCCGCGTTCAGCCCGCGGTGAGGCTCTTGAAGAAGATGCGCGACTTGCGCTGCAGGTTGTAGGATGCCCGCTTCTTCTCGGGCAGCGCCGAGGGATCGGCCTCGGCGAATCCGAGCTTCTGGAACCAGTCGCCCGTCTGCGTGGTGAGGGCGAACACGGCGGAAAGCCCGCGCCGCCGGGCCTGCTCGCAAAGGTAGTCAACGAGCTTCGGCCCCACGCCGAGGTGCAGGAAGTGCTCGTCCACGGCCACTGCCGCGATCTCGGCGACACGCTCGGGGAACTCGTGCAGCGCCGCGCAGGCGTGCACCGAGCCGTCGACCTCGAAGACGATGAAGTCCTGCCACAGCTCCTCCAGCTGCGCCTCGGTGCGCGGCAGGAGGATGCCGCGCTCGACGAGGGGCTGCAGAATGCGCAGCACGTCGGAGGCGTCGCTCAGGCTCATCGCGCGGATGCCGCCGTATCGATTTGAATACACCATCGTTCCCGAGCCGAGGTTCGAGAAGATCTCCCGCAGGATGACGCCCTCCGCCCGGCCGTCGAGGATGTGCACGCGCTCCACTCCCGCCTCGCACGCTCGGCGCGCGCGGGCAAGCAGCTCGAGGTCCGCCTCCCTTCCCGGGTTGGCCGCGAAGAACTCGTTCAGGTCGGAGAGGCTGAAGTTGGCCAGCCTTCCCCCGGGCGCCACTGGCACCGGCTCGGGAACGTGGAACGATCCGGCACTGTAGCCCTCGCGCGCGGTGAGGAAGAACAGCTTCTCGGCGCCGAGCGTGGTCGCCACCACCACCGCCAGCTCGTTCGATGAGATATTGTAGGGCTTGCCGACGGAGCTCCAGCCGATGCAGGGGAAGATGGGAATCACCCCGTTGTCGAGCACGGCGCGCACGGTGTCCACGCGCACGCTCTCCACCACGCCCGCGCTCTGGAAGTCGACTCCGTCGATGACGCCGATCCCCCGGGCTCGAACCCAGTTGCCGATGACGGCGGTGATGCCGTTCGCCGAGAGCATGGTCATGACCCTGTTTGACACGTCGAAGGCGGCCATCTTGATGAACGGGATCGCCTCTTCGCTCGTGACTCGGATCCCATTGATGATCTGGTAGGGGACCTCGTAGGTGGCCAGGATCTCGTCGATGCGCTCCTTGGCGCTGGGAGCGATCACGATCCTGATGCCGGCCTGGTGGAGCAGTGAAAGGTCCTTCACGAGCACCGAGAAAAGCGGGCTTCCCAGGACGGCGCAGTCGATCTTCACGACGAAGGTCTTGCCGCGGAACTGCCGCAGGTAGCTGAAGACCTCTCGGATTGTGTCCACGTGCTCGCGCAGGCGCTCGTTCTCCATGAATCGAGAGTAGCGGCGGCCGCGCGCGGCGTCAATGCCGGCTTCGCGCCTCGAGGAAGCGTGCTCGAAGAAGTGTGCTCTTGACCTGAACGATACGGGATGGTATGTTGCATAGGCTGTCTATGCAACGACAGTCTATGGAGAGTGTATGTACGACGTAATTGTAGTGGGCGCCGGCTGCGCGGGGCCGGCAGCGGCGCGCAAAGCCGCCCAACTGGGGCTGAGAACGCTGCTCCTCGAGAAGGCGCGAGCGCCGGGCGAAAAGAACGTCTCGGGCACGTGCCTGAACACGGCGGCGCTGAGCGATGCCGATCTGCACTATCTGCTGGACGGGCCCGTGGAGAGGGAGATCCGGTCCATGCGCACCTACCACGTGACCCGGGAGCGCACGACCGTCTTTCACGAGATCCCCGCCAGCGGGATTCTCCTCCTCTCCATCAGACGGGACCGTTTCGACGCCTGGCACGTCGATCAGGCGCGCCGGGCGGGCGCGGAGGTCAGGCTCGCCACCTCGGTCGTGGACATCGTCGAAGAGGGAGGGGCAGTCCGAGGCGTCGTGACCGACTCCGGCGAGCGGCTTCTCTCCAAGGTGGTGATCGACGCGGCAGGGGTGAACTCCATTGTCGGACGGAGGGCGGGGCTCATCGGGAGGCGGACCGGCACGGACATGATCCTCTACGTGACAGTGGCGGTCCGGCTCGGAAAGAGGAGGATCGATCAGCGCTTCGGCGACACGATCGAGTACTACCTCGCCCCCGACTGTCAATACAGGACATGGCCGTGGATCTTTCCGAAGCGCGACGTTGTCACCCTGGGCACGGGCGGCTACATGACAGCCGATCTGATCAACGACAGGGTTCCCTCCGTGAATGCGTACATGCAGAACTTCCTCGACCTGCCCGTTGTTCGCGACAGGCTCTCGGGCGGCAGGATCGCGAGCTGGGGGCTGCACTGCGAATTCGATGAGCCACTCGCGCAGAGGGCGAGGGACGGGCTCATCCTGACGGGAGAAGCGGGCGGGTTCGTCGCGCCCTTCCTCGGGGAAGGAATGCCCGAGGCGTTCTTCACCGGCATCTACGCCGCGCAAGCCGCTGCCCAGGCGATAGAAGAGAACGACCTCTCTCGCGCCCGGCTCGAGGGCACCTTCGACGAGCTACTCGATGCGAACCTGTTCATGAAATCTTTCCTGTACGTTGCAGCCAGGAACAAGGCCTCGATCCTTTCAAAGAGCGACGATGAGATCGCGCGCATGATGCAGAGCGTGGCCATGGGCGGAGGGTTCATCACGAACGCGGTCCACACGGGCTGGCTCGCGGCAGCAGAGGAGGGGGATATCGAGAAAACGCGCGAGGCCAGGGATTTCCTGGAGCTCCTGCAGCCCTACCGGTCGATCGGGTCGGATTTCGAGGAGATCTACGCCGCGAGGAAGAACAGATGAAGCTCGAGATGAAGGTGGGCTACTACCCCGGCGAAACGGGGGAGTTCATCCGTGTGGACGAGGAGAAGTGCACGGGCTGCGGAGCGTGCGCGAAGTTCTGCGCGCGAGGCGTTTGGCGGAAGGAAGGGGCCGTCTACCGGCCCCGCGGCTTGAAGCTCTGCGCCGAATGCGGCGCGTGCTGGAACGCGTGCCCCGCCGATGCGGTGCTGTTCAGCGAACCGCGCGGCGGCACCGGCGTGCGCTTCTCGCTGGGGTGAGCGCGAGAGGAGGAGGACATGGCGAGCCGTGAGCAGGTCATCGAGACTCTGAAGGCCCAGCGCCGCAGGTTCACCCACGAGAAGATCGCCCCTTCCCTCAAGGGCTGGACTCGGGTGATGCAGTACCACTTTCCCGACCTCGATCTCGAGCTCGCGCTTCCCGTGACTGACGGCGTGCCGGGGGAGATCGTGGAGGGCAGGGTGGAGGGCGCGCAGGTTTCCTACGAGATGGCGAGCGACACCTTCCTCGCCATTGACCGCAGGGAGCTGAGCGGCATGAAGGCCTTCACGCAGAAGCTGGTCAAGGTGAAGGCCTCGATGCCCGATCTGATGAAGCTGCAGAAACTGGACGCTGTCTGAGAGAAGAAAGTCGGTTGTCTCCGCGGAAACCTCCGTTGATGTCACGCATCGGACACAGACGGATGTATGGCGAAAAATCGCTGGCGATTGTTCTGCCGTTGCCGCAAGCTGTCTTGATTGTTCCCCAGTCTTGTATCCTCATTGAGACGTGGCACCGGAAGAGGCGCTCGAAGCTGGCGGCACTACCCAGAGGCTCCTACGGATGATTCTCGAGCAGTACCGGCTTTCTGCGAACGGCATCCACGGCGTCGCTCACTGGGGCCGGGTGCTGGAGAACGGGAGGCGGCTCTCGCGGCTCACGGGTGCCGACTCCCGGGTTGTTGAGCTCTTCGCGATATTCCACGATTCCTGCCGGGCGAACGACGGCGCGGATCCCCATCATGGTCCGCGCGCGGCAGTCCTCGCGCGGGGTTGGCGCCGATGGATCGATCTCGACGATGCCAGTTTTACCCTTCTTCTGGAAGCCTGTGACTGTCACACCAGAGGACCCCGGCGGGAGACTGACGTGACGGTGCACACGTGTCTGGATGCCGATCGGCTGGACATCCCGCGGATCGGCAAGCGCATCAAGCCGGGGCTGCTCTTCACGTCGGCCGCGCGTGATCCCGTGATGATCTCATGGGCTGGCAGAAGGAGCGCCCGCCGGGAGACGCCCCCCGTCTGCGCGGAGGAATGGGGCTGGCGCGAGCGGTAGCCGCCCTGTCCCGCTCCGCGCTACTGCTGCGTTCCTTCCCCGTCGAGGACGTCGCGGATCTTCCGCAGCAGCACATCCGCCGTGAAGGGCTTGCGGATCATGTCGACCAGGCTGTCGCGCACGCCCTGCTGGACCGCCGGGTGATCCGTGAATCCGGACATGTAGAGGATTCGGATGCCGGGGCGCATTTCCTGGAGCTTTCGTCCAAGATCCGGACCGCTCATCTGAGGCATCACGACGTCGGTGAGCAGAAGGTGGATCGGGTCGGTCCGTGAGGCGGCGGCGAGCGCTTGCTCCCCGTCGCGGGCCCCCGTTGCCTTGTACCCGCTGCGGCCGAGGATGGCGAGGACGAAACCGAGGATCGCATCCTCGTCCTCGACGACGAGGATGGCCTCGTTTCCCTTCAGCGACCCGGACTCCCGCGCTGGCTTCTTCGCCTCGATGCTCTCGCCGCGCGCGCGCGGCAGGAAGATCGTGAAGGTCGTTCCCACTTCCGGCTCGCTCGCGCAGTAGATGTATCCCTCGCTCTGCTTGATGATCCCGTACACCGTCGCAAGCCCGAGGCCTGTCCCCTTCCCCACGGCCTTGGTCGTGAAGAACGGCTCGAAGATTCGTGGGATGATCTCCTTGTCGATTCCCGCGCCGGTATCGCTCACCTCGAGAGTGATGTACTCTCCGTACGCGATCTCAGGGTGCTCGCGATCGGAGCCCTCCCCGACGATCCTGCTCCCTGTGGCGAGGGTGAGGACGCCTCCGTTCGGCATCGCGTCGCGCGCGTTCGCCGCGAGGTTCATGATGACCTGGTCAAGCTGCCCCTGGTCCGCCCGGGTGGCCGCCAGGTCGGGAGCGAGGACGGTGACGAGCCTGATGTCCTCTCCCAGGATGCGGGGGAGCATTTTCTCCATGCCGCGCACGACCTCGTTCAGGTCGAGGATGCTCATGCGGAGGACCTGCTTGCGGCTGAACGCGAGGAGCTGCCGGGTCAGCCCCGCGGCCCTGTCCGCGGCCTGCTTGATCTCTTTCAGGTCCGCCTTCATCGGGTGCGCAGCCGCCATGCCCTCCTCCATCAGGTCGGCATACCCCCTGATGACTGTGAGGAGGTTGTTGAAATCGTGCGCGATCCTTCCCGCAAGCCGTCCGACCGCCTCCATCTTCTGTGCCTGGGCCAGGCGCTCCTCGCTGTGGCGAAGCGCCTCTTCCGTCCGGCGGGTCTCCGTGATGTCGCGGAGGACGCCGAAAGTCCCGGCAAAGGCGCCGCTCGTGTCGAATTGGGGCGTGGCGGTGAGCTCGATGCGGCGCATGGTGCCGTCGGGCCGAATGATGTCCTCCTCGTAGGTGGTTCTCTCGCCCCGCGCCCGTCTCTCGGTCTCGGCGAGCACTCGGGTGTACTCCTCCTTGCTGAGGAAATCCTCCAGGCCGCGCCCCACGAGCCCGCCGGTCGGGACGCCGAATATCGCCTCCGCGGCGGGATTGGCGAAGAGGAAGCTCTCGGTCGGGTCGACGATGGCGACCCCTTCGCCGAGGTTTTCGACGAGGGTCCGGTAGCGCTCCTCGCTCTCTCGCGCCTCGGCGTACAGCCTCGCCTTTGCGATCGCGATATTGACGTGCTCGCCGAGCGCAGTCATCAGGTGCAGGTCGGCTTCCCCCATCACGACGCCCTTCGTGCTCTCGACATTGAGCGTTCCGACGACCCGGCCCTGGTCGAAGAGCGGGATGCACAGCTCGGAGACGATGCCGTCCATCGCTCCCAGGAACTCGGGATCGGAGCGTACATCAGCGAGCAGGAGGGGTGTACCGGTGCGCGCGACCCGCCCGCTGATCCCACTGGTGATCGGGATCTCCGCGATGATCTTCTCGTAGCCGACCTGGTGCTGGCAGACGAGAGTCTCGCCCTGCAGGAGGTAGAGGCTGACCTGGGTGTAGCCGAAGGTCCTCGCGATGCCCTCGACCACTGCCCGGAAAACGACGGGCAGCTCCAGCTCCCGGGCGAGGGCCGTGCGGACCTGGTTGAGCAGCTCCAGCTCCTGAGCCTGGCGCTGGGCCGCCGCGAACAGCTCCCGGTAGTGGCGTTCGCTCTCCCGCAGCGCCTCCTCGGCCTGCTTGTGCTCCGTGATGTCCTCGTAGGTCCCCAGCACGCCGAACACCTTGCCATCCCGGTCCCGAAGCGCCACCTTGCTCGTCCGCAGCCACAGAAGGCTTCCTCCCGAGCGCGGCAGGGGCTCTTCATAGTTGACCTTGGGCGTTCCAGTCTCGAGGACGGACGTGTCGTCACGGCGGTACGCCTCGGCGAGCTCCCGCCAGGACATCTGGAAATCGTCCATGCCTGCAATTCCCTCCGGTCCCCGCAGGCCCGCGTCCTCGGCAAAATGCGCGTTGCATCCCATGTAGCGCAGGTTCCTGTCCTTCCAGAAAACCCTCTGCGGGATGTGGTCCAGCACGAGCTGGAGCAGCTGCTGGGAATGGTGCAGCTCCTCATCCGCCCGCTTTCTGTCGGTGATGTCCACCACGTTCACGAGCATGCAGTGATAGGGATCGGATTCATCGGGGATGGACAGCTTGATCTCGACATCGAGCCTTTTGCCAGAAGGCGTTACTGCCCTCGATTCCCTCTCGGCGTACCGCGCGCCTTCCGCGATGAGAAGGATGTCGGCCGTGAGCCCCGCGACGATCACAGGGTCCTTCAGGTCGAGAGTCGTGGAGAGGGGGCCGAGAAGCTGCGAGCGGTCCCGAACCTCGTACAGCGCGAGAGTCGCGTCATTGACGTCGACGACGCGGATCAGGCGGGCCGCCTCGGCAAGGAACTCCGGATGCTCCGCGATGTAGCGGCGAAGGTCGACGATCCCTCGGGAGGCGAGCCTCGAAAGCTCGGCTCGAAGCTCGGAGATATCCTCCTCCCACAGAGAGACGGCGGAATTCCGGAAGATGCTCTGGAACCTTCGCTGCTCGTACAGGAAGGTTTTTTCGCGCCGATCGCGCGTCGTATTCTTTTTCTCCCGACCAGGCATGGCAAACCTCCCAGGGCCGGCCCTGGGGGCCAGTATACCCGATCCTCTGCTACCGCATCAGCCGGGGCCGGACCGGCCGGTCCCCCCGATGAGGAGCGGCACCTGCGAACAGATCATGCCCGCGAACATGAGGGCGCAGCCAAGAAGGCCGCGCGGCCCTAGGCGCTCGCCGAGCATCAGCGCGCCGCCGAGGGCGGCGAAGACAGTCTCGAGGCTGAGAAGCACGGCCGCGTGAGCGGGGGGCGCGCGGCGCTGCGCGACGACCTGGAGGGTGTACGCCACTCCCACCGACAGGAGCCCCCCGTAGAGGATCGGCAGTCCGGCAGCGAGGAGCGCTCCGAGGGCGAGCGGTTCGCTCAGCGCCGCGGCGATGCCGCTCAACAGCGCGCAGACGGCGAACTGCACGCACGAGAGGGCCAACGGGTCCGTGCGCGGGGACAGCCAGCCCAGCAGGCGCACGTGCGCTGTCCAGAAGAAGGCGCCGGCGAGCACGAGCAGATCGCCGCGGTCGAGGGTGAGCGACCGGGTCACGGAGAGAAAGAAAAGCCCGGTCGCGGCGAGGAGCGCTGCGAGCCATCGAGGCCAGCCCGCCCGCTCTCCCCAGAAGAGCCCGACGAGCGGCACCAGCACAACGTACAGCCCGGTGATGAACCCTGCCTTGCCCGCCGTCGTCCATACCATCCCGACCTGCTGGAGCGCCGCGCCGCCGAAGAGCACGGCTCCCGCGAGGAGGCCCGCGGGAAGGAGCTTGAGCGGCGAAGCGGTGGCAGCCTCGACTCCCGCGGACGCAGACCCCTCTGCTCGGGTCCTCCCCGCAGCGCCGCGCGCCGTCCTTCTCCTCAGGAGCGCGAGCGGCAGGATCGCGAGCGATCCGAGAGCGAAGCGCACGGCGGTGAACCAGAAGGGACCCACGTGCTCCATGCCCGCTCGCTGAGCGACGAATGCGAAGCCCCAGATCGCTGCCGTGATCAGGAGCAGCGCATCGTTGGCCAGGACGGCCGATTTTCGCGGCATGGGCGGAACAATAGCGGCCGCCTCGCGATCTGACAAGGGCGGCTTCAATGGCCGAGCAGTCTCTCGGCGTTCTCCCCCAGAATCGCCTCTTCGAGCCTCGCCTCGAGCCCGAGGCCTCGGAGCTGGCGGATCGATTCGCTCTGGTCCGCCCATGGCGAATCGGACCCGAAGAGCAGGCGGTCGGCGGGGAACACCGAGAGCAGAGCGCGCGCCCTCTCGGGGGACAGGAACGGGAGGGTATAGGAGATATCGGTCCACAGCCCCGCCTTCGGGAGAAGCTCGGCGACGAGGTCCCAGTCATTCCATGCGCCGAGGTGGGTCGCGACAAAAGTCAGGCTCGGGAAGCGCTCGATGACATTCAGGATGCGGGGCGGGTCTGCTTTGCGCTCACGCGGGTGGGAGGTGTCGAAACCGGTGTGGGAAACGCAGATGAGCCCTGTTTCCTCCATCGCCTCGTAGATCGGGAACATCCGCTCCTCGTCGAGGGAGAACTCCTGATAGTAGGGCTGAAACTTGAAGCCTTTGAAACCCTCTGAGGCGGCGAGGCGAACCTTCTCGGCCGCCCGCGGGTCAGCCGGGTGCACGGAGAGGAAAGGCACGACGCGCTGCGATCGGATGGCCCGCGACCATTCGAGGATGGGCTCGAACTGCGACGGCTTTGTCGCGATGGAGAGGATCACGCTCCGCGCGATGCCGGCAGCGTCCATGGAGGAAAGAAGGGCCGCGATCGTTCCGTCGAGGGTGGAGCGGACGCCCGCCGCCCGATCGACCCGCGCCGTCGCCCGCGCGGCGAGCGCGTCGGGAAACGCGTGGACGTGGAAATCGACGATGCTCATCTTGGCGGGATCATACCGCGGATGGCGCCGCCGATGAAGGCATGGCGCTTCGCGGGGCTCTTGGATAGTATGGCTTTGTCACAACCGACGGGAGGTGCTGGCGGTGGCAATCAACCTGCAGGTTCTCGGTTCCACGTTCCTGATGATCTTTCTCGCGGAGCTCGGCGACAAGACGCAGCTGTCCACTTTCGCCTTCGCTTCACAGTCCCGCTCGCCCCTGTCCGTGTTCCTCGGGGCCGCCCTCGCCCTCGTGTGCACCTCGTTCCTCGGCGTCGTTCTGGGCGGCGTGCTGGGACGCTTCGTCCCCGAGCGGATCATGAAGTTCCTCGCGGCCCTCGTGTTCCTCGGCTTCGGCGTCTGGACGCTCGTCCAGGCCATACGGGGGTAGGCATGGCAGGCCCGCTCTCGCGTTGGATATTCTCGCGCGTCGTGAAGAGCGCCCTCGTCTTCGAAACGGAGGCCATCGAAACCTACCGACGGCTGCAGGAGGGTCTGGAGGGAGGACGATCCCGCGGCGGGCAGCTGGCCGACAGCCTCTCCCATCTGCTTGAGGAGGAGCGGCAGCACTGGGAGATCCTTTCCCGCGCCACGATCGGAAAGCTGGGCATCGAGGAGCTGGAGAAAGTCCTCGACGGACACCTGTATGAGGCGATCCGCAGCATTCGACCCCTGGAAGGAGAAGACCGTGCGCGCTGGGGTGAAGAGCTGGAGGAAGCCCTTGCGCAGGAGGAGAAGACCTACGTCTTCTATTCCAACCTGCGGCGCATGAGCAAGATTCCGGTCGTGAAGAGGGCCTTCGAGGTGCTGGTGCACATGGAGAAGGAGCACATCGACATCCT
This sequence comes from uncultured Spirochaetaceae bacterium, assembly GCA_964353885.1. Lineage (GTDB taxonomy): Bacteria > Spirochaetota > Spirochaetia > SZUA-6 > Fen-1364 > CAVTER01. Next base: position 14,690 of record CAYGXO010000125.1, on the reverse strand, counting down.
GCGGGCGCTCCTGGGGCGCGGCGCTCCCAGCGCTCTCAGCGCTTCAGGCGCTTCTCGCGCTTCTTGACAGCGGACCCGTCGATCGCTACGCTTCTAGACCAAGACCATCGGATACCAAGGCGGCACGGGGGACACATGTCCACGGAAATCGACGTCACTCAGATAAAAAGGGCGGCGCACAACTCGATTCCTCTCACGTTCAAGACGTACACGCTTCCCCACGAAACCGAGATCTACCTCGACAAGGTCCTGGAGGGCTTCCTCGCCGAGCTTGGCCAGGTGAAGTTGAAGGAGCCGCTCTCGTATTGCCTTCGAGAGCTTGCGGTGAACGCGAAGAAAGCGAACACCAAGCGCGTGTACTTCCTCGAGAAGGGCCTCGACCTCAACAGCGACAGGGACTACGAGGCCGGGATGAAGAACTTCAAGACGGAGACCTTCGACAACATCCAGTACTATCTGCAGAAACAGAAGGAGCTGCAACTGTACATCAAGGTCATCTTCCAGACCAGGGGCAAGACGCTCATCATCATGGTGAGGAACAACGTCGAGATCACCCGCAAGGAGCAGATCAGGGTCTTCGACCGCCTCGCGCGCTCGCGCGCCTTCACCTCGCTGGAGGAGGCCTTCGCCACCGTGCTGGACAGCTCCGAGGGGGCGGGGCTCGGCATCGTGATCCTCGTGCTCATGATGAAGAAGATCGGCCTCACCGAGGACTGCTTCTCGATCGACACCGACGAAGGGGAGACGGTCGCGAGCCTCACCATCCCCTTCAACGAGGTGCATCTCGAGCAGCTGGACACGCTCACCCAAACCCTCGTGAAGGAGATCGAGACCCTCCCCCAGTTCCCCGACAACATCGTGAATCTCCAGCGCCTCATCGCGGACCGCGACTCGGAGATCTCCGACATCGCCCGCGAGATCAGCGTCGATCCCTCGCTCACCGCCGACCTGTTGAAGCTGGTCAACTCCGCCCAGTTCATGCTCCCCAAGCGCGTGGACAACATCGTGGAGGCCGTGAAGCTCGTCGGCACCAAGGGAGTGCGGAACCTCCTGTATTCCTACGGCACGCAGAAAGTGCTGGGCGAGAAGTACAGCGAGATGCGTTCGCTGTGGCAGCACTCGTACCGCTGCGCCTTCTACGCCTACTTCCTCGCCAAGGGGTTCAAGCGCAGGAAGGAAATCCTCGACGACGTGTACGTCGGGGGCATCCTCCACGACCTCGGCCAGATCGTCATCGCCTCGCTCCACCCCGACCTCCTGGAGCGGATCACGCGGGTGTGCAAGGACAAGGGAATCCCCCCGGGCATGCTCGAGAACTTCTCCGTCGGCCTGAACCACGCGGAGGTCGGGGCGCTGATCGCGCGCAAGTGGAACTTCCCCGAGCAGCTGGTCAACGCGATCCGCTACCACCACGAGCCCTCCCAGAGCCCCGCGCAGGGGCGGGATATCGTGTTCAGCGTATACCTCGCGAACGCGATCTGCGACATGGAGCGCGAGAAGATGGGCTTCGACCAGATCCAGACCCTCGTCCTGAAGGACTTCGGCATCGAGACCGAGGACCAGCTGAACAAGATCCAGGAAAAGCTCGCTCGGGCTTTCGAGGACCAGAGGGCCAAGTTCCAGTAGGCGCTCGCCTTCTTCGGCGCCCCGGCTCCGTCGATCACCTGTTCTCATCGTTCCCCCTCATCCCTGTTCCGCCCCGTTGACTTTCAAAATAATATATATTATTTTCTATATATAAGAGGGGAGGCAACAGACATGGCAGTGACGATCTACACGACGCCGAGCTGCGGCTACTGCAGGGTCGCGAAGGACTACTTCAAAACACAGCATGTTCCCTACACCGAATACAACGTGGCCGCCGATCAGCGCAAAGCCGAGGAGATGGTGAGGAAATCCGGCCAGATGGGAGTACCTGTCATCGACGTGCACGGGAAGATCATCGTCGGGTTCAACCGAGGCGAGATCGAGAAAGCGCTGAAACGGTAGGACCCGCCCGCCTCCGCCGACCATCTTCAAGCAGCCCGAACGACCGCCCGTCATTGATGTGGGGGAGGTCACGACAATGAAGCGGATGAAGGGAACCGTTGTGGCGGTGCGGCCAATGCTCAGGTCGGAGCGTTTGCGCGTCGTCGCGCAGATCAGGACGGAGGGCGGCGAGCTGCTCGACGCCGGAATGCCCGACAGAGAGGTCTCGGCAATCGTGCCCCGATCGATCCTTCTGGGCACGGGAACAAGAGCGCCTCTCACGCTCCTGGACACGATCGCACCGATCCTCGCGCGCATGAGCGAGGGCAGGGTAGTGCGGATCTGGGAGTACAAGGACCAGAAGTTCTTCTCGTTCCAGCCCTGGCGGGGCGTGCGGTTTCTACCGGACAGCGAGTTCTGAGCCTCGACCATTCCCCCTTTGACTGCCCATGCTGCGAGTAGTATAATGGTGGTATGAAGGTGAAGACATCGGTGAGCCTATCCGAAGAGGTCATCGCGCGTATCGATCAGCATGCCAATGGGGAACGAAATCGTTCGGCGTTCATTGAGCTGGCGGTGCGAACCTATCTTGAAATGATCAGGCGGCAGACGCGTGACCACGACGATGTTCAGACCATCAACCGTCTGTCGGCAAAGCTGAATAGGGAAGCCCAGGATGTCCTGGGGTATCAGGCGGAGCTTCAGGATTGAAGAGGGTCGATCTCTACCGGGCGTTCAAGGGTTCTCGCACCGACCCGAAGCGATCCCGCGTATTCGTTGTCGTGAGCCGTCAAGCCCTGCTCGACTCCAAGTTCTCGACGGTCATCTGCGCTCCCGTGTATGCCGCATACGATGGTTTGTCGACACAGGTCCCAGTCGGGATGGCGGAAGGCCTCAAACACGACAGCTCGATCCATTGCGATGAGCTCATCAGCATTCCCAAATCCACGCTGACGGACTATGTGGGTCGCCTCGGTCAATCGAAAACAAGCGAGCTGAATCGCTCACTGGCCATTTCAGTCGGGATCAAGTAGGCCTCTCCCTCGCCGACGGAACTGCTCTGGCATGCTGCAGGTCGAGGCTCTACCCGCTTCTGGGGCCGGCATCGAGAACAGAGAACCACCTCTGCATCAGGATCCCGAAGGCGACGGCGACGTTCAGCGAGCGCTTTGCGCCCGCCTGCGGGATGCTCACCCGGCCGAGGCTTCTGTCGGCCAGACGGAGCGCCTCGGGGCTCAGCCCCAGCTCCTCGGAACCGACGAGCACGATGCCCCGCTCGGGGAAGGTGAAATTCCCGAGAGGCGATCCGCCCAGCTCGAGGGCGAAGATTCCCCCGTGGGCGGAGACCTCCTCGGGGGGGGAGACCTCCTCGGGGGCGGAGACCTCCCCGCGTCCCTCCAGCGCCGAAAGCTCCGCCACCTCCCAGACCAGGGCCGTTTCGGCGCCCCGCGCTGTTTTCCTCGCCCGGGGGTGGCTCGGCAAAGGCGTGCGCGGCGAGAGGAGGATCCGCTGGACGCCGAAGGCTTCAGAGGTGCGAAAGATCGATCCCACGTTGAACGGAGAGCGGATGTCCTCGAGATAGACGGCAATCGGGAACACGCGCGAGGCCGATCTGTCGAGACCGCCCGTCTCGGGGATGAGCAGGTCCCATTCGGCCGGCTCGGCCTGCAGGGCGCTGAGCAGCTCGTGGCGCACGGCGTTCAGGCAGCGGAGGACCAGCGCGGGATCGTCCCCGCGAGCGATGGCCAGCGCAGCTTCACGCGCGTAGACTCCTGCTCTATAGGCGCCGGCAGCCGGATCGCCGGCCAGCAGGGCGAGCAGCCCCTGCGCGAAGGCCGTATCGATCGGGAGCGAGCGGCCGAGCTCGACTTCCATAGACTGGATCAGACGCGCGATCTTCCGTTGCCGGGTTTTCGGGGAAAGCTCTGCCAGCTTCTGCAGCGGAAACATGCGCGGGAGGTCAGAAAGCCGACTTGATCATTTCGTAGATGTCCTCGGTGGATACGACCCGGGGGAGGTAGTTCATCATGTCGAAGCTGCGCGCCACGCCCGCCACCTCGAACATCTCATCGAGGCTCAGGTCGAACTCGCGAAGGCGCGTGGGCAGGGCGAGGGAGCCGATGATCCGCCGCACCGCCTCGATGGCCCGCGTCGGCGCTTCCACCGATGACACGTCGGAGAGGTCCTCGCCCAGGAGGCGCGCGACCTCCGCGATCCGGTCGCCGCGTACATTCACCGCGAACTCCAGAACGTAGGGCAGGAGGATCGTCGACACCCAGGACTTGGGCGCCATGAACTTCGCGTTGATCGCGAAGGAGAGAGCCGAGCCGATGCCGAGCTTGCTCGTCGACAACCCCAGGCCGGCGAGGAGACCGGCGACGCTGGCGTTCATCCGCATGCGGATGTCGTCCACGTTCTGCATCCCCTCGGTGATCAGAGCGCCGAGGGTCTCGATCGCCTTCATGAAGTAGGTGTCGGAGAGGAAGTTCGCCCTGCCGGACAGGTACCCCTCGATGCATGCGAGGAGGGTGTCCATGACCGTCGTCGCCGTGTACTTGGCGGGGAGGGTGAGGCTCAGCTTCGGGTCGATCAGCACCGTCTTCGTGATCCCCTTCTGGGTCCGCCCGATCCTCCCCGTCCTGTCGCGTGCATCGACCATGAGGTACTCGTCGAGGAACATGAAGGGGTTGCGGCAGGTGGTGGGAACCTCGATGTACGCGAGGGGCGAGGCCTGAGGCTGCACTCCCGAGAGGTAGTCGTCCATGTCTGCGTCGGAGGGGACGGTCATCGCGATGGCCTTGGCGATCGACAGGGTGCGGGCTCCGCCGAGGCCGATCACCACCTCCGCGTGCGCCCCCCGCGCGAGGGTGACCCCGTCGTCCACGGTGCGGCTGGTGGCGTTTGGCACCACCTCGTCGAAGACGATGTACTGCGTGCCCTTCTTGTCGAGGATCTCCTGGACCTTGTTGATCACCTTCCCCTCGTACAGGATCGCCTCCGTGACGAGGAAGGCCCGCTCGCCGTACTCGGAGACGATCTGGCCGATGCGGTTGATGGTGTCCAGGCCAAAGACCACGCGGGTGGGTATGTGGAAAAGGATATCCGGCATGGGCGCGCCCCCTTTGAAAAAAAAGCGGAGAATCCCGAAGGATACCTCCGCTGACACCCCTGAATCGTTCTGGTCTACACGCCGAAGGTCTTCAGGATCTCGTCGGCGACCTTCTCGATGACTTCTTGGGAAGGATAGGAAGGATCCTGGAGCTTGCGCTTCACCTCTTCGACCCTGTCCGCGCGCAGGCTCGGGGCGGACCTCGCCACCTCGGCCGCCTTGAGGACTTCGGATTTCGAGCGCGCCTCTTCGGAGACGTTGATGGAGTCCGGCTCGCCCTTCATCCTGAGAGGCGACGGCTTTTCCGTCTTCTTCACGCTCGATGCGGGATCGAGCGGGCCTATTCTCTCAACGGTCATAGGACCTTCCTTTCACATATCCTTATCGACAGCCCGAAAACCGAACTTGAACCCTTTCCCTTCATTCTCGCGCCGGGCAGCGCAGGGCGCCGATGCAGAAGGCGATGCAATGATACGTCCGGCCCTTCCCTCCGTCAAGATATCTCCACGAGCGCAACGCCGAGATCCGCAGTGTCGACCAGGGCGACGGTCGCCTTCCCTGCGAGATATCCCGAGCAGGCGCCCGGGTTCAGCAGCTTGCGCTCGGCTCCTTCCACGCGGGCCTGGTGATTGTGGCCGTGGATCACGAGGTCATAGTCGCCCAGACGGAAAAGGTCCTCCGCGACATCTGGGTAGTGCATGACGATGATCCGCCTGCCGCCCAAGGTGAGAATACTGACCCCGTCGCTGAACGAGCAGAACCCTTCGCCACGTCGGGTCAGCTGCACCCTGTCCCCGTCGTTGTTGCCGAAGACGGCGTGCATCTTCACGCCTTTTTCCGCAAGCGGCTTGAAAACCGCGAGTGTGAAGGGGGAGCAGAAATCTCCCCCATGGATGATCGCCTCCACGCCGTTCGTCGAAAACAGATCGACGGCCTTGCGGATGTTCGTGAGGTTGTCGTGCGTGTCGGACAGGACCCCGATTTTCATCAGTCTACTCCTGATGACTCATCGGCTCCGTCAGGAGTTCTTTGTACCGGATCGGCCTTTCTTTCGCAGCCTTTCTTTACACCCCGGCGAATCCGGTGCTACACTCACTGCTATGACAAGACTCGGAATCATCGGATTCGGGACAATGGGGCAGGCGTTCGCCGCGGGACTGAAACGCACCATGCCGAATCTCCCGATCACCGTCTTTGACGTGAACGGCGCGCGAGTCGAAGAGGCCGCCCGCACCGGAGGCCTGACAGTGGCGAGGACCGCGGGAGAGGTCGTAGAGGCGAGCGACCTCACGATGATCTGCGTGAAGCCCCAAGACCTGGGAGCCCTCGCATTGGAGGTTCGGGAGCGCTCGCACGGCAGGCGGATCGTTTCCATCCTCGCGGGGAAGCGGATCCAGACCATCTCCGAGGGGCTCGCAACCGACCAGGTCGCCCGGTTCATGCCCAGCCTCGCTGCCGTGACGGGCAAGGGGATGATCGGCGTGTCCTTCGGCCCGGCTGCCGCGGCAGGTTTCAAGACGGATTGCCTCGCCATTGCCGGCGCGCTGGGCCGCCCCCTCGAGCTGCCCGAGAAGCTCATGTCCGCGATGACGGGGATCTCGGGATCAGGGATCGCCTATGTGTTCGCCTTCGTCCACGCCATGGCACTCGGCGGGGTGGCGGCGGGGTTCGACTATCCCACGGCGCTCTCGATTGCCGTCGCGGGCTTGGAGGGGGCCGCGAGTCTCCTTGCCGAGGGCGAGCATCCGCTCGCGCTTGCGAGCCGCGTCGCATCGCCCGCCGGCACGACGATACAGGGACTGAGGGCGCTCGAAGAGGGGGGCTTCACGGCGGCTGTGATGCATGCCGTCGAGGCGGCCGCGCGCAGAGCCACGGAGCTGGAGACCTAGGAAGCGCGCCTGCCGGCGCTTGCAACCCCCGCGCCCGCCCGCTATTATCCCCCTCATGCTCGACCTCAAATTCATCCGCGACAACCTCGATGCGGTGCGCGAGAACACGAAGAACAGGCACGTGACGGCCGACCCCGACCTGGTCGTTCAGCTGTACGACAAGAGGAACGCGCTGCTGCATCAGCTTGAGAACGAGCGGGCGTCGCGCAATGCGAACGCCGCCAAGATGAAGGGGAAGCTCGCGGCCGATGAGCGCGCGGCGCTCATCGAGGAGGGCAAGCGCCTGAAGGAGGCCATCGCGGTCCTCGAAAAGAACCACGAGGACACCGAGAAGACGCTTATCGAGGAAGCCAAGAAGATTCCCAACATGTCGCACCCCGAGGCGCCGATCGCCGTCGAGGAGGCGGGCAATCGGGAGCTGCGGACGTGGGGCGAGGTCCCGCGCTTCGGCTTCGCGCCGAAGGACCACGTGCAGCTCGGCGAGTCTCTCGACCTGATCGACTTCGAGGCGGGTGCGCGTGTAGCGGGGCAGAAGTTCTACTACCTCAAGAACGAGGCGGTGTTTCTCGAGCTCGCCCTCGTTCGCTATGCACTGGACATCCTCGCCCGCGAGGGGTTCACGCCGCACATCACCCCCGACATGGCGCGTGAGGAGATCGTGGCCGGCCATGGGTTCAATCCCCGGGGACCCGAGAGCAACATCTACCCCGTCGAAGGCACCGATCTGTGCCTCGTGGCCACCGCGGAGTTCACCCTCGGCGGCGCCTACGCGGGGCAGGTCCTGCAGGCCGGCGCGCTGCCCGTGCTGCTCGCGGGGGTCTCGCATTGCTTCCGCCGCGAGGCGGGGGCCGCGGGACAGTTTTCGAAGGGCTTGTACCGGGTTCACCAGTTCACGAAGGTCGAGATGTTCGTGCTCTGCAGGCCGTCGGAGTCGGAAGCGATGCACGGAAAGCTGATCGGCATCGAGGAGAGGATCTACCAGGGTCTTGGGATCCCCTACAGGGTCGTGGACACGTGTACGGGCGATCTCGGAGGCCCCGCCTACCGGAAGTACGACATCGAGGCGTGGATGCCCGGCAGGGGCGAGGCGGGCGCGTGGGGGGAGATCACGAGCGCCTCGAACTGCACGGACTACCAGGCCCGGCGCCTCGCGATCCGTTTCCGCGAGGAGGGGAAGAACGCGTTCGTTCACACGCTGAACGGGACGGCGGTCGCCGTCTCGCGCACGCTGATCGCGCTGCTGGAGAACTTCCAGAGGGAGGACGGGAGCGTGGCCCTGCCCGAGGCGCTCTACGCCTACACGGGCTTCCGGGAGATCAGGGCGAGGAAAGCCTAGGGCCTGCCGCTACTTCGCGCACATCCGCGCGAGGTTCTTCTGCAGCGTTTCCTGATATTCGCGGAAAGCGTAGGGCGAGCGGGCGGCCAAATGTCGCTTGGTCGTCTCCAGGAGCTTCTCGCTGCACGGCACGCAAACGTCCTTGTCGAGGATCGCGACATAGTTCACGTCCTTGCGTGCTCCCGAGATGTGCTTCTTGCAGGCGTCGCAGGAAATCAATGTCATTTGCCCTCTCCTTGCTGTTTCGTGATTCCATTGTAGCCAAAACCGGGCCGATTGTCGAGTGCACCGCGCCGTGATGTTGTCAGGGGGGCGCCCGCGGGGCCGGCTCGAGTGGACGGCCGTGGGGCTTTCCAAGTAGTATATTTGAACCGATGACCGACGCTCTGGCCAGCCTGCGACGCGAGAACATCCCCTGCCTCCTCTGCAGCTACTCATCCCTCGACAGGTTTTTCAGGGTGAGGGGACCCGGACCCGTCTACATCGCGACCGATTCCTCGATCGTCTCCCTCGCCAAGGTGTTCGACGACCTCCAGTTTCCCGGCCTCCCCCTGGAGGACGCGGCGGTTCAGGAGGGAGGCATGCGGCTGGTCTTTCGCTGCATGGATTCGCTGGCCCGGCCTTCCGCCAGTCCCTTCGCGGTGCTCAGCCTCCAGTACGACCCCGCACGGGACACCTTCATGGACCGTCTCGGCGTCTATCCCGAGCTGCGCGCCGAGGGGCTCACGTGGGTCCCCGACTCGCACCCGTCCTGGCTTGCGCTGTGCGAGGCGGCGAAGCTGGTCTCGCGCTACCACTACTCCTCCGACGGCCTCGCTTTCGGGTGGGCGAGGGGCGGGGAGCTTCCGCCGATCGGCTACCAGAAGGACCTGCTCGCGTTTCTCCTCACCTCGGCGGATCCCGCCAAGGGGCTCGCGCTGCTCGAGTCCGCCGGCTTCGTGGCCGAGGCGTGGCCCGAGCTGGCCACAATGTGCGGGATCCCGCACGTCAAGGACTACCACCCCGAGGGGAATGTCTGGGAGCACACCCTGGCGACCTTCGCGCACCGCAAGAAGCCCGACCTGATCCTCTCGCTCGGGCTGCTCCTGCATGATATGGGGAAGCCGGATGCGGAGGGCGCGGGCGAGAAGCGCTTCGACGGCCACTCGGAGATCGGCGCAAGGCTCGCCTCCCGGTTCCTCAGGCGGCTCGGGTTCTCCGAGCAGACCGTGGGGGCCGTGGAATACCTGGTGAGATTCCACATGCTGCCCGCGGCGCTGAAGTCGCTCCCTCCGTTCCGCACGGACCCGATTCTCTCCTCGCCCCTTTTTCCCCAGCTGCTCGAGGTCTACAGAGCGGACTGCTCCTCCTCGTACATGGACGAGGAGACCTACTACGAGGCCTGCCGGTTCTACAGGGCGTGGCTTCGAAACCGCAGTAACCCGTATATTCAGGAAAAGATGAAGAAGCAGAGGGCGGCCAGGAGGCGGTAGGCTCCCGCGTGGTATGATCCCAGGAATGAACACATCGAGCGCTCCCATCGTCGAGAGGCTCCTCGTTTCCTCCGAAGCGGCGGTCCGGTGGAAGGTGCGCAGCTCGCTCCTGGGAGAGTCCCCGAGCTCGAAAGCGATGCGGGCGCTCGCACGGGAGGTTGGGAACTCGCCGCTCGCGCGACGATTGCTGTCGGTGCCGGATCGAACCCCGCACCCCTACCAGAAGTGGCAGGGCCCCCACTTCACCCTCATCTGTCTGGCGGAGATCGGCTACCCTCCGGGAGATCGCTCTCTCATGCCTCTGCGGGATCGTTTCTACGACTACCTGTTCGCGGAACATCACTTCCGCCCTCCGCATACACATATTCTCCCGGGCCAGGAGGACCGGGTGCGGCGATGCGCCGGGCAGGAAGGGTACGCGGTGTGGTACTCGCTCGCGCTCGGGCTCGCCGACGAGCGCACCGAAACCCTCGTCGAGCGCCTCCTCCAGTGGCAGTGGCCCGATGGGGGATGGAATTGCGACAAGAGGCCGGAGGCCAGGGCCTCGTCCTTCCATGAATCGCTCATCCCGCTGCGCGCTCTCTCGCTGCATGGCGCGCTCAGGAAGGACCACCGCTCGCTCGCCGCTGCGGCGAGGGCGGCGGAGATCTTCCTGGAGCGCAGGCTCTACCGTGGGCGCAGAACCGGGCGGATCATCCACCCCGACTTCGTGCGCCTCCAGTATCCCCATTTCTACCCCTACAATATCCTCTTCGGGTTGAAGGTCATGGCAGAGGCGGGGTTCATCCGGGACCCCCGCTGCCGTGAAGCGCTCGACCTGCTTGAGTCCAAGCGCCTCGCCGACGGCGGCTTCCCGCTGGAGAAGAAGAACTGGACGTTCTCCGATACCATCGTCACCCGCGGCACATTCGCGGACTGGGGCCCTTCGGGCAGGAAGCGCATGAACGAGTTCGTCACCGCCGATGCGCTGAGCATCCTGCGGGCAGCGGGGCGGATCTGATCGGCAGGCGCAGCGCACGCTCGCCGCCGGGGTCAGCCGAACCTTTCCAAGAGGAAGCGCGAGAGCTCGGGGAGGGTAGCTCCGATTTCCAGCGCCTGCTTGGGCAGCTCGAGGCAGCGCGCGAGGCGCTCGGGCATCTCAGGCTCGCAGCCCGTCGCCTCCTTTGCCACGTCCATGAACTTGGCCGGGTGCGCCGTCGAGAGCACGATGATCTGCTCACCCTCGAGCGTGCCATCCGCGCTGAGCAAGTCCTTGGCTGCCGCGCACCCCACAGCCGTATGGGGATCGACGAATACCCCGTGCTGGGCATGGATCTCACCCATGGTCTCGAGAGTTCGGCCGTCCGTAACTGCCGCCCCTCTGATCGCGGCGCTCATCGACCTCCAGTCCCCGTCGAACAGGCGTTCCAGGCGCTCGAAATTGCTCGGGCTCCCCACGTCCATGGCGTTCGAGAGGGTCTGCAGGGAGGGCCGGGGAACGTAGGAGCCTGACGCGAGGTATACGGGCACCACGTCGTTGAGGTTCGTGGCGGCGAGGAATCCCCGCACGGCGAGTCCCCAGGCCCATGCGTATACCCCTGCCGTGAGGTTGCCGAAATTGCCGCTGGGCACGCAGATGGTCGGCGCGCGTCCGCCCAGGGCGGCGCGGCGCGTGGCAGCGAAGATATAGTACAGGCACTGGGGAAGAAGCCGGCCGATGTTGATGGAGTTCGCCGAGGTCAGGCGAAGCGCGCCGCGCAGCCGCGGATCCTGGAAGGCCTCCTTGGCAAGGCGCTGGCAGTCGTCGAAGCTCCCCATGACCTCCAGGGCGTGCACATTGCCCCCGAGCGTCGTGAGCTGCTTCTCCTGCAGCTCGCTCACCCTGCCGGAGGGGTAGAGGATCACGACGTCGATGTTCGCGCGACCGTGGAACGCGTGCGCCACCGCGCTGCCCGTGTCGCCCGACGTCGCGACCAGGATCTGGATCCGGCCGTTCTCGCCCTGGAGGAAATCCTCCATGCAGGCGGCGAGGAACTGGGCCCCGAAATCCTTGAACGCGCAGGTGGGCCCGTGGAAGAGCTCCAGCAGAAGGAGGTTTTCGTCTAGGCGAGAAAGCTGAGGCGCGAAGGAGAAGGCGCGCGAGACGATGCGGTCGGCGGTCTTCGTGTCGATCTCGGGGGCAAGCAGGGCGGCGGTTACGGCCGAGGCGAGATCCTGGAAGCTCGTTCCGTCGTCGAAGGAAGCGAACAGCGCGGCCAGGTTGGGGCGCTCTACCGGGTGGTACAGCCCGCCGTCGGGCGCGAGCCCCGAGAACAGCGCCTCGCGGAAGCTCACCGCATGGCCGGGATTCGATCGGCTGGCGAACCTCACGGCGATCCTGCCGCGGCGCCCTCGTCGAGGACGACGGGCCCTGTTGCGTTCACGAGGGAGATGTACAGGTCGGAGTCCAGACCCGCTGCGCGGAATGCCTCGCGCATCGCCGCGCCAACCGCCTCGCAGGCGGCAAGCGACGCGCAGAGAGCGAATACGGAGGGGCCCGAGCCGGAGATCGAGCAGCCCAGCGCTCCCGACGCGAGAGCCGCCGCCTTCACGGAAGCGAACCCCGGGATGAGCACGGAGCGAATCGGTTCGGCCACAACGTCCTGCAGCGACCGGCCCAGCAGCGCGAGGTCTCCTCGGTAGAGCGCGGCCACCAGGGCAGCCAGGTTTCCCCATTGGCGGATCGCGTCGGCGAGGCGGATCTCCTTCTTGAGGATCCGCCGCGCATCCTCCGTGCGCACCTCCGTGTGGGGGTGCACGACGGCGCAGGCGAGACCGGGGGGGACCGGCAGCTTCACGACGTCCAGAGGCTCGTAGCTGCGAACAAGCACGAACCCGCCCAGCAGGGAGGGGGCGACATTGTCGGCGTGGGCCGACCCGCATGCCGCCTTCTCGGCCTTCATTGTGAAGGGCAAGAGCTGCTCGGTGCGAAGCGGTTGTCCGGCTAGGATGTTCGCCCCCACGGCCGCGGCTACGGCGCTCGCCGCCGAGCTGCCCAGTCCCGAGGAGAGAGGCATCCTCTTGTCCAGGTCGATGCGGACGCCGAAGGGCATTCCGATTTCACGCAGGAACGCGCCGGCAGCGACGGCGGATGTGTTCTTCTCGGGATCGCGGGGCAGACGCCCGCCGTCGCCGGTGATCGAGCTCACCGTCACGCTCTTCTCGACCGTGCGCGTCACGGTGACGGCATCGCCCGGTTGCTCCAGAGCGAACCCAAGCACGTCGAAGCCTGAGGCGACATTCGCGACCGTGGCAGGAGCGAAGACGGTGACTCTCTCCATGGCCGACACCTAAGCGCGCGCGCTGGGCGCGGCGGCGCCGGAGGCTCCCGCGCCGAGGAAGGCGGCGTGGATCGTGCGCAGGGCGAGGGCGTGGCTCTTCTGCTCGACGACGATTGAGATGTTCCGCTCCGAGGAGCCCTGTGCGATGACGAGGATGTTGACGCCGGCCTTGCCCAGCGCGGTGAACAGCCGGCCCGCGATGCCCGGCGTGCCGCGCATGTTCTCGCCGATCACTGAGACGATGAGGAGGTTTTCGACCAGCTCGAAGTCCTGGATCCTGCGGGAGGCCAGCTCCACCGCCAGCTCCCGCTCGAGGGCCGCGAGCGCCCTGCGCGCTTCTTCCGTTCGGAACACGAGGCAGATCGTGTGCTCGGAGGAGGCCTGCGAGATCATGATGATGTTGATCCCTTCCCGGGCAAGGGCGGAGAAAATCCGCGCCGCGATGCCGGGGATGCCGATCATGCCTCCGCCCTCGATGTTCACGAGCGAGATGCCCTCGATCGAAGCGATTCCGGTGATCGGATGGCCCGTTCGGCTCCCGCTCAAGTGCTCGGGGCCGCCGATCACCGTTCCCGGCGCCGAGGGGTTGAGGCTGTTCTTGATCCGGATTGGGATGTTCTTCTCGACCGCGGGGATCATCGTGTAGGGATGGAGGACCTTGGCGCCGAAGTAGGAGAGCTCCATCGCCTCCTCGTAGCTGATCTCGGGAACCACGAACGCATCGGGCACGAGCCGGGGGTCCGCCGAGAGCACCCCGTCGACGTCCGTCCAGATGTCGATCAGCTCGGCCGCGGCTCCCGCCCCGACGAGGGAGGCGGTGTAATCGGAGCCATTCCTGCCGATGGTCGTCGTGACGCCCTTTGCCGTCGCGCCGATGAAACCGGGGATGACGGCGATGCCCGCTATGGCCGCGAGCCGGGCTTCGATGCGGGCGTAGCTCGCCTCGAAGTCGACGCCCGCCGACCCGAACCTGTCGTCGGTCAGGATGATCTCGCGCGCGTCGACGAGCACGGCATCCAGGCCCTTCACCCGCAGGTGAGCGGCGGCGAGAGCGCAGGAGAGCTGCTCGCCGAAGCTCATCACGAGGTCCATGGTCCGGGCCGAGCACTCGCGGATCAGCTCCACCCCGTGGAGGATCTCTTCGAGGTCGTTGAGCATGATCGTGACCGGGGTGATGACGGCCGCCTGGTCGGGCGGGGAGAAGAGGAAACGGATGGCGGCGAGGTGCTGCGCGCGGATTGTCTCCAGCGTTTCCCTGCTTCCATCCGATCCCTCTTCTGCCTTCCGCGCCGCGGAGATGAGCAGGTCGGTGACGCCCTTCATGGCCGAAAGAACAACGGCGATCCGTCCACCGCCTGCCGCATCCGCGACGATGGCGGTGACCGCGTCGATCCTTTTTCCGTCAGCGAGCGAGCTCCCGCCGAACTTGAGGACTTTCACGGAGCCTACTCCCCCATCACCTTGATGATGACCCGCTTGGGCCTGCGGCCGTCGAACTCCGCGTAGTAGACCTGCTGCCAGGGGCCAAGGTCGAGCCTGCCCTTTGTGATGGGAAGGATGACCTCGTGGCCGATGAGGAGGTTCTTCAGGTGGCTGTCGCCGTTGTCCTCGCCCGTT
>CAYGXO010000124.1:0-15861 GCA_964353885.1 uncultured Spirochaetaceae bacterium | reverse complement strand
CACGGGCTACCGGCCGCAGTTCTACTTCCGCACGACCGACGTCACGGCCTCCGTCACGCTGCCCGAGGGCAAGCAGATGGTCATGCCGGGCGACAACATCAGCGACCTCTCGGTCGAGCTGATCTACCCCATCGCGATGGACAAGGGGCTGCGCTTCGCCATCCGCGAGGGCGGCAAGACGGTCGGCGCGGGCGTGGTCACGGACATCATCGAGTAGAGAGCGCCTGAAAAGGCGGAGAAAACGCCTCTGCGAGGCGGAGAAAACGCCTCTGCGAGGCGGGAGTGAGAGAGACAGTATGGCCAGGGAAAGGATACGCGTGCGCTTGCGGGGTTTCGACATCGAGCTCATCGACCAGAGCGCCAAGTCCATCGTGCAGACGGTGCTGAAGGCGGGGTCCCGCGTCTCGGGACCTATCCCGCTGCCGATGAAGATCAACAAGTTCACGGTCCTGCGCTCCCCGCACGTCCACAAGAAATCCCGAGAGCAGTTCGAGATGCGGACGCACAAGCGCCTGATCGACATCCTCGAACCGACCCCCGCGGTCATGGACGCGCTGATGCGCCTGGAGCTCCCCGCCGGCGTCGACGTTGAAATCAAGCAGTGAGGCTGCAGGAATGCTTGCGATAATTGGCAGAAAGATCGGCATGACCCAACTCTTCAATGAAGAAGGGCTGCGCGTCTCGCTCAGCGTCGTCCAGGTCGAGCCGAACCTCGTCGTGCGGGAGCGCACGCCGGAGGCGAACGGGTACAGCGCGAAGGTGATCGGCGCGGAGAGCTTGAAGAAATCGCGTACCCCGAAACCCTACGCGGGACAGTTTCCGCAGGGCACGGACCCGACCCGATACCTCCTGGAGTTCAAGGACTTCGAGCGGGAGTGCAAGGTCGGCGACAGGGTGGGGGTGGAGATCTTCGAGGGCGTCCGTTTCGTCGACGTGCGCGGCACGACGAAGGGGAAGGGATTCCAGGGAGTCGTGCGGCGCCACGGCTTCAAGGGCGGTCCCGGCGCGCATGGGTCCAAGTTCCACAGGGAGATGGGCTCGGTCGGCACCGGCGCGTTCCGAAAGATCGTCAAGGGTTCACGGATGCCGGGCCGGATGGGCGATGCGAGGCTCACCGTCCAGAACTTGAGGCTCTTCCGCGTGGACAAGGAGAAGGGGCTGCTCCTGATCACGGGAGCGATTCCGGGGCGGCGCGGCGGCATGGTCGTCGTGTCGAAAGCCGGCAAGAAGTAGGCGAGAGGGATATGAAGACGCAGGTCTATGGATTGGACGGGACCGCGCTGCGCGAGATCGAGCTCGCCGACGAGGTCTTCGGCCGCGACGTAAGCGATGGCTCGATCTACCACGCCATCCGCAACGAGGCGGCCAACCGCCGCGTGGGCACCGCCTCCACAAAGGACAGGGGAGAGGTGCAGGGCAGCGGGAAGAAGCCCTGGAAGCAGAAGGGCACGGGCCGAGCGCGCGCGGGCCACAGACGCTCGCCGATCTGGGTCGGCGGCGGGAAGGTGTTCGGGCCCAAGCCGCGCGACTACGGCTACCATCTGCCGCGCAAGGTGAAGAGGCTCGCGCTGGTGTCCATCCTGTCGCTGAAGGCGAAGGAGGACCGCATGCGCGTGGTGACGGATTTCACGATCGAGAGCGGGAAGACAAAGGATCTCGTCGCGGCGCTGGCCAACCATGCCGCCGGCGAGCGCACCGTGATCATCCTGAAGGACGACGATGCGATGATCCGCCGGGCCGGCCGCAACGTGCCCTGGCTGAGCTTCCTCAGCTTCAACCGTCTGGAGGCGCACGACCTGTACTACGCGCGCAAGCTTCTCCTGCTCGAGACGGCCGCGCTGAAGCTCAATGATTTCTATGGCGCCAAAGGCGCTTCGGGCGCTGCGGGCGCCGAGGGAGGCGGCGAATGACGCTCGATCGGATCATCCTCCAGCCCGTCGTCACCGAGAAGACCAACGTCATGCGCGAGGGGCACAAGTACGTCTTCAAGGTCGACGCCAGGGCGAACAAGTACCAGATCATGGACGCGGTGCGGCGGCTCTACAGCGTCCATCCCCTGAAGTGCAACGTGCTGCGCACGGCCACAAAGCCCAAGCGCGTGCGCTACCGGGAAGGCTATACCTCGTCGTGGAAGAAGGCCATCATCACGCTTCCGCCCGAGGAGAAGATCGCTATATTCGAGGGCGCGTAGGGAAAGGGCAGGACACACCGCATGGGTATCAAGAAATACAGGCCGCTCACTCCCGGCCTGCGGTTCAAGACGGGCCTCACCTTCGAGGAGATCACGAAGAGCGAGCCCGAGAAGGCCCTTACGAAGGGCAAGAACAAGCACGCGGGCAGGGGCGCGGGAGGCAGGATCAGCGTGCGCCGCAAGGGCGGCGGGCACAAGAAGAGGTACCGCCAGATCGACTTCCGTCGGGACAAGATCGACATCCCCGGCACCGTTCTGGCGATCGAGTACGATCCCAACCGCAGCGCGTTCATCGCGCTCGTGGTCTACAAGGACGGGGAGAAGCGCTACATGCTCGCCCCTGAGGGACTTGTTGTCGGCCGGGCAGTGTTGAGCGGCCCCGCTCCGTCCTTCGAGATCGGCAACGCGATGCCGCTGGCGAAGGTCCCCCTCGGGATGGTGGTCCACAACATCGAGCTCACCCTCGGCCGAGGCGGTCAGATGGCTCGCTCGGCGGGCACGAGCGCCACCGTCGTCGCAAAGGAAGGACAGTACGTGACCGTGCGGCTTCCTTCCGGCGAGATGCGCATGGTGAACGCCAAGTGCTACGCAACGATCGGCGAGCTGGGGAACAAGGACCACATGAACGTGTCCCTCGGAAAGGCGGGACGCAGCCGGTGGCTGGGCAAGCGCCCGAAGGTCCGCGGCACGGCGATGAACCCCGTCGATCATCCGCACGGCGGAGGCGAGGGCAAGACCAAGGGCGGCCGTCACCCCGTCACGCCCTGGGGCCAGCCGACGAAGGGCTACAAGACCAGAAAGAAGCGCAACACCACGAGCCGCTTCATCGTGAAGAGAAGGAAATAGGGGGCGCGCGTGTCCAGATCGATCAAGAAGGGACCTTTCATCGCAAAGAGCCTCTACAAGCAGGTCGTCGACATGAACAAGAGCGGCGAGAAGCGGATGCTCAAGACGTATTCGCGCACCTCGACGATCATCCCCGAGATGGTGGGCTACACGATCTCCGTGTACAACGGGAAGACTTGGGTCCCTGTGTACGTCACGGAAAACCTCGTCGGCCACAAGTTGGGCGAGTTCTCACCCACGCGGATTTTCCGCGGCCACTCAGGGTCGGACAAGAAGGTGGTGAAGAAATGAGCGACGCCGCGAAGGACCGCAAGGCGGCTGGCAAGCCCGCGCGGAGCCCCCGGAAGAAAACCACGGGATACTCCGCCAACGTTCCGTTCCAGCGGGTGTCCGCGACGAAGGTGCGTCGGATCGCGGACCATGTCCGCCGCAAGCCCTACGTGGAAGCCATCGCCCTGTTGGACGTGCTCCCGCACAAGGGCGCCCGCCTGCTGCGGAAGCTCATCCAGTCGGCAGCGGCGAACGCGCTGGCGCAGAACAAGAACCTCGACGAGCAGATGCTGTACGTGAAGGAGCTTCTGGTCGACGTGGGACCGACGATGAAGCGGATGTGGGCCCGCGGCCGCGGCAGGGCGGACCGCCTGCTGAAGCGCTCGTGCCATATTTCCGTTGTCGTCGACGAGATCGGGGCGAAAGAGGTGGGTCATGGGTCAGAAGGTTAATCCGATCGGGCTTCGCCTGGGGATCAACAAGACCTGGTCCTCGAGGTGGTTCGTGGATCCCAAGCTGTACGCGGTCACCCTCCACGAGGACCTGCGGCTGCGCAAGATCATCCTCGAAGCCGAGGAGACCAAGGGAGCGGACATCGCTGAGGTCGAGATCATTCGGCACCCGCAGCGCGTGACGGTGATCATCCACACCGGCCGGCCCGGTGTCTTGATCGGCGCCAAGGGCGCCAACATCGAGAAGCTGGGCGGGAAGCTGCAGAAGTCGATCGGCAAGAAGATCCAGCTCCGCATCAAGGAGATCAAGAGGCCCGAGACCAACGCGAAGCTTGTCGCCGAGAACATCTCGCGCCAGATCAAGGCGCGCGCCTCCTACCGCAGGGCCTGCAAGATGGCCATCCTCAACGCGATGAAGACCGGCGTGCAGGGCGTCAAGGTAAAGATCGCGGGACGCCTGTCGGGGGCGGAAATGGCCCGTCGGGAGGAGTTCAAGGAGGGGCGCATCCCCCTGCACACCTTCCGCGCCGACATCGACTACGGCACGGCGACCGCAATCACCACCTTCGGGTGCGTGGGGATCAAGGTCTGGATCTTCAACGGAGAGGTCTACGGTCAGGCGAAGAAGGACGACGCGGGCCTGCTGGTCCGACGCGGGCGCGAGGGCCGCGACGACCGCGACGGGCGGGAACCGCGCGGCCGCGACCGCGACGATCGCGGCGGCCGCGACTGAGGCGAGGAGTAGGGAACAACAATGCTGAGCCCAAAGAGAACCAAGTTCAGGAAGCAGCAGCGGGGCCGGGCCAAGGGCCGGGCGACGCGCTGCACGGAGATCTCCTTCGGCGAGTTCGGCCTCGTCGCCCTGGAGAGGGAGTGGATCACCAACAGGCAGATCGAGGCGGCCCGTATCGCGATCACCCGCCACGTAAAGCGCGGCGGGAAGGTTTGGATACGGATCTTCCCCGACAAGCCCTATACGAAGAAGCCGGCCGAGACCCGCATGGGGAAGGGCAAGGGCGCCCCCGAGTACTGGGTGGCTCCGGTGAAGCCGGGCACGGTGATGTTCGAGCTGGGCGGCGTCGACCGCGCGATGGCCGAGGAGGCCATGCGCAGGGCGGGGAGCAAGCTCCCCATCAAGACGAAGTTCCTGTCCCGGGACAGCGCGGAGTAGGACGATGAAGGATTCATTCAAGGAGCTGACGCTCGAGGAGCTCACCGTGAAGAGGGAAGAGCTGAAGAAGGCGTACAACGACGTCTGCAACAACTCGGTCATCGGGCACGTGGACAACCCCCTTGCCCGCCGGACGCTCCGCCGCAAGCTCGCGCGGGTGACAACGATCATCCACGAGCACGAGCGGGGAATCAGGAAGCGCTAAGGAGTGCCGCACGTGGAAGAAGCCAAGAAGAGAGTGGAGAAGGTCCTCCAGGGCCGGGTTGTGAGCAACAAGATGCAGAAGACGATCGTCGTCGAGATCGCGCAGCGCAAGCTCCACCGCCTGTACAAGAAGTACCTGAACCGCACGAAGAGGCTGAAAGCGCACGACGAGTCGAATGCGTGCGGCATCGGCGATATGGTGCGCGTCGTGGAATCGCGGCCCCTCAGCAAGGATAAGCGCTGGAGGCTCCTCGAAATCGTCGAGAAGGCGAAGTAGGGGGCGGCCATGATACAGATGAAGACGCTTCTGAACGTCGCGGACAACAGCGGCGCGAAGCAGGTGCAGTGCATCAAGGTCCTCGGCGGAACCCGCCGGAAGTACGCTCGCATCGGGGACATCATCGTCGTGGCGGTGAAGGACGCGCTCCCGAACGCCGCCATCAAGAAGGGCGGCATCGAGAAGGCTGTGGTGGTCCGCACGAAGAAGGAGCACCACAGGCCGGACGGAACCTTCATCCGCTTCGATGACAACGCGTGCGTGGTGATCGACGCGAACAACAACCCGAAAGGCAAGCGCATCTTCGGCCCCGTGGCGCGGGAACTGCGCGAGAGGGATTTCATGAAGATCGTGTCCCTCGCCCCCGAAGTGCTGTAGGAGGTCGATGGAATGGCTGTCGAGGCGAAAGTGAAACTGCGGAAGAACGACGTCGTGAAGGTCATCTCCGGCAGAGAGAAAGGCAAGACGGGTCGCATCCTCCGCATCGACAGGGAGAAGATGCGGGCGGTGGTCGAAGGGCTCAACATGGTGAAGAAGGCCGTGAAGCAGAGGAAGCAGAACGAGAAGGGCGGCATCACCTCCGTCGAGGCGCCCCTCTCGGTTTCCAAGCTCATGATCGTCTGCAAGAAGTGTGGACCCACGCGCATTGGCTACAAGATTGACGGAGAGGCGAAGAAGCGGGTTTGCCGCACGTGCGGAGGCGAGTTGTGAGCAAGGAGAAAAAGGGCGCTGAAGGCGCCGAAGAGGGCGCTGAGGGCGCCGTAGAGAAGCCGGCGAAGGCCCCTCGGGCGGAGCAGAGCGGAGCCGAGAAGGGCCAGAAGCCGCCGAAGGGCGCCGAGGGCGCCAAAGGCGCCGGCAAGAAAGGCGCTGAAGGCGCCGGCAAGAAAGGCGCTGAAGGCGCCGGCAAGAAAGGCGCTGAAGGCGCCGGCAGGAAAGGCGCTGAAGGCGCCGGCAGGAAAGGCGCTGAAGGCGCCGGCAGGAAAGGCGCTGAAGGCGCCGGGGCGGAGCCGAAGGCGAAAGCCAAACCAGTGGCTGATCCTCCTGGCTACAAGCCCCGCCTGAAGAAATTGTATCTGGAGACTGTCGCGAAGGATCTGAAGGAAGAGTTCGGCTACAGCTCGCCCATGCAGGTGCCCCGCCTCTCCAAGATCGTGGTGAGCATGGGCATCGGCGAGGCGATCGCCAACAAGAAGCTCCTCGATGCCGCTACCCAGGAGCTGACGCAGATCACCGGCCGCAAGGCCATGCGCACCCGGGCGAAGAAGTCCATCGCGACGTTCAAATTGCGCAAGGGGATGGACATCGGCGCCATGGTCACGCTGCGCGGAAACGCAATGTACGAGTTCCTCGACCGCCTGGTGAACGCGGCGATGCCGCGTATCAAGGACTTCCGCGGTGCGAACCCGAACGCCTTCGACGGAAACGGAAATTACTCCCTCGGGGTGACCGAGCAGATCATCTTCCCCGAGATCGACTACGACAAGATTGAAAGGGTGAGCGGCATGAATATTGCGGTCGTCACGACGGCGGCGACCGACGCGGAAGCGCGGAGCCTGCTCGCGCGTCTGGGCATGCCGTTCAGGAAATAGCGGGAGCGGAGAAGACATGGCAAGAAAAGCGGCGATAGAGAAATCCGAGCGCAAGCAGAAGTACAGCTCGCGCCGGACGAACAGGTGCAAGGTCTGCGGGCGTCAGAGGGGATACATGCGGAAGTTCAGGCTGTGCCGCATCTGCTTCCGCAAGCTGGCCAGCGAGGGCAAGCTTCCTGGCGTCACCAAATCGAGCTGGTAGGGAGTTGATCACATGAGTCTGTCAGACCCTGTTGCGGATATGCTGACCAAGATCAGGAACGCGAGCGCCGCGCGGTTCGAGAGCGTCGACATCCCCACGTCGAAGCTGAAGCTCGAAATCACGAAGATCCTGAAAAATGAGGGGTACATCAAGACGTTCAAGAAGGTGAGCCAGGAAGGGCGCAACCTCATCAGGATCTTCCTGAAGTACGACGGGAGGAACGAGCCCATCATTCACGGGCTGAAGCGCGTCTCGACGCCGGGCCGCCGAATGTACGCGGGCTACCGCACCCTTCCGCGCGTGCTCAATGGCTTCGGGACCCTGATCGTCACCACCTCTCTCGGCGTCACGACGGGCAAGAAAGCCCTCGAGAAGAAGGCCGGCGGCGAAGTGATCGCTACCGTCTGGTAGGCGAAGGAGAGACTGAAGTGTCGCGAATCGGAAAATTGCCGGTCAAGATCCCCAAGGGGGTCAAGGTCAAGGTGGAGGGGAGCCGGGTCAGCATCGAGGGGCCGAAGGGCAAGCTCGCGCAGGAGTGCGCGCCCGAGGTGACGGTGGCAGTCGATGGCGACCAGCTCGTCGTGACGCGGGCCGACGATTCTCAGAAGGCGAAGAGCCTGCATGGGCTGTACCGCAACCTTCTCAAGAACACCCTCGTGGGGCTGTCGGACGGGTTCTCGAAGGTGCTGACGATCAGCGGCGTCGGCTACAAGGCCGAGGTGAAGGGCAAGAGCCTCATTTTAAGCCTCGGGTATTCCACGCCGATCGAGTACCCCATTCCCGACGGCATCGCGATGGAGGTCGAGGCGAACACCCGGGTCATCGTGAAGGGGTCCGACCGCCAGCGGGTCGGCCAGATCGCCTCGGAGATCCGCTCTTTCCGCACGACCGAGACGTACAAGGGCAAGGGGATCAAGTACGAGAACGAGTACGTCCGCCGCAAGGTGGGGAAATCGGGAATCAAGTAGGAAAGGCGAAGTCATGAAGAAGCTCGTCGACACGGCGCGCAAGCGCCTGAAGAGAAAGGCCAGCATCCGCAAAAAGCTGAGCGGCACCCCCGAGAGGCCCCGGCTCACCGTCTATAAGTCGAACCGCCGCACCTACGTGCAGGCGATCGACGACGTCGCGGGCGCCACCCTCGCCTCCGCCTCGAACCTCGAGAAGGAGGCGCGCGCCTCGAAGAACAAGGTCGTGGACATGGAATCGCTGGGCCTGCGCATTGCGGAGAGACTGAAGGCGAAGAAGATCACGGCCGCTGTCTTCGACAGGAACGGCTACAAGTACCACGGCAAGGTGAAAGCGATCGCGGACGGCGCCCGCAAGGCCGGCATCCAGCTGTAGGGAGAGTGCGCAAGTGGCAATGGATCAGGACAGGGACAGGAACGCGGGCGAGTTCCTCGAGAAGCTCGTCAAGTTGAACCGGGTGGCCAAGGTCGTCAAGGGCGGCCGGCGCTTTTCCTTCTCCGCGCTCACCGTGGTCGGCGACAGGGCAGGCCGGGTCGGCTACGGCTTCGGCAAGGCGAACGACGTCTCGGACGCGATCAGGAAGAGCATCGAGAAGGCGAAGAAGAGCATGGTGCGGGTCCCCTTGAAGAAGGCGACCCTCCCGCACCAGGTGATTGGCAAGTTCAAGAGCGCGCAGGTGCTCCTGAGGCCGGCCGCGCCCGGCACGGGCGTGATCGCCGGCGGTCCCGTGCGCGCCGTCATGGAGGCCGCGGGGGTGCACGACGTTCTGTCCAAGTCGTTGGGCTCGTCGAACGCGATCAACACGGTGAAGGCGGTCTTTCAAGGCCTGGAATCCCTGATGGAGCCCCGCACGATCGCCGGCAACCGGGGCAAGACCCTGAAGGACTTGTGGGGATAAGGACATGGCAGAGAAACGCATCCGCATCAAGCTCGTGCGCAGTCCGATCAGCTGCGTGCCCAATCACAGGGCGACCGTGAAGGCGCTCGGCCTGCGAAGGCTGAACGCTGTCGTCGAGAAGGCGGCGACGCCGCCCATCCTCGGGATGGTCCGCGCCGTCTCGTATCTGCTCGAGGTGGAGGAGATCCGCTAGCATGGAAGCGTTCAACATCCGGGCGCCGAAAGGCCAGAAGAAAAAGAAGATGCTCGGCAGGGGCGTGGGCTCGGGACACGGGAAGACGGCGGGCAAGGGCCACAAGGGCCAGAAGGCGCGGGCGGGCGGAGGCGTGCGCCTGGGCTTCGAGGGCGGGCAGATGCCGCTCTTCCGCCGCATCGCGCGGCGCGGGTTCTCGAACATCCCCTTCAAGAAGGAAATGCAGGTCGTCAACGTTGCCGATCTCAACCGATTCGCCGACGGCGAGACGGTGAACCCCGCGACGCTCGCGGCAAAAGGCCTTGCGCGGAAGAGGGGGGTTCCCGTGAAGATATTGGGGCAGGGCGAGCTGGCGAAGAGGCTCGTCGTCGAGGGCGTGACGGTCTCCTCCTCGGCTCGAGACAAGATCGCGAAGCTGGGCGGCGAGATCAGGGGCGGCGAGACGCCCGCTGCCGGCGGGCAAGCGGCGCCGAGCGGCTCCGCGGCCGCTGAGGGCTCGTGATGGCAAATCCGATTATCGACATCTTCAGGGTCAAGGAGCTGCGGGACCGGATCCTGTTCACGATCGGGATCCTCGTCATCTTCCGCCTGGGCACGATCCTGCCGGTGCCGGGGATCAACATCGCCGCGTTGAAGCTCTACTTCGCCGCGCAGGGCTCCTCGGGCGCGATGGGCATCGAGGACTTCCTCGATTTCTTCGCCGGCGGGGCGTTCAAGAACTTCTCCGTCTTCATGCTGACGATCATGCCCTACATCTCGATGTCGATCATCATGCAGCTGCTCACGATCGTAGTCCCCCGGCTGAAGAAGATCCAGGAGGAGGAGGGCGGGAAGAAGAAGATCAGCCGATGGACGCGCTACGGGACCGTCATCGTCTGCCTGATCCAGTCATACACGGTGACGCAGTACGCGAACAAGATCCCCGACGCGATCACGATTCCGATGCTCCCCTTCGCCCTCATCGCCATGCTCACCGTGACGACGGGGACGATGTTCCTCATGTGGCTCGGCGACCAGATCACGCGCAGGGGCATCGGCAACGGCATCTCGATGCTGATTTTCGCGGGGATCGTCGCTCGCATCCCGGGCGCTTTCTGGACGCTCATCAAGCAGATTCAGACGCGCGACCTGAATCCCGTGTTCGTCATCATCGTGCTGATCATGTTCGTCGTCGTCGTCGCTCTCGTCATCTACGAGCAGCAGGGGCAGAGGAAGATCCCCGTGCACTACGCTAAGAGGGTCATCGGGCGGCGGATGTATGGCGCTCAGAACACCTACCTGCCGTTCAAGGTGAACCCCTCGGGGGTTATCCCCGTGATCTTCGCCTCGTCGATCCTCGTGTTCCCCCTGCAAATCGCGCAGAACCTGGGCGCCAGGGTCGAGTGGCTCTCGCGTTTCGCCTCGTGGCTGCGCCCGAACGGGCTGCCCTACGTTCTGGCATACGCGGTGCTGATCATCTTCTTCGCGTATTTCTACACGCAGGTCACCCTGAACCCCGTGGAGATCTCCAAGCATATCCGGGAGAACGGCGGCTCGATTCCGGGGATCCGCTCCGAGAAGATGGAGGAGTACCTCACGAGGATCCTCAACAGGATCATCCTGCCAGGGTCGCTGTTTCTCACGTTCATTGCCATCATTCCGACCCTCGTGCAGACCCTGTTCAAGTTCCCCGGCTCCGTGGCCTACTTGATGGGAGGCACGTCGCTGCTCATCCTCGTGGGCGTCGACCTTGATACGATGTCCCAGGTCGAGGGATACCTGCGGATGCATCATCACGACGGGATCGTTCGCAGGGGACACATCAAGTCCCGCAACCTGTAAGGGAGGTTAGGATGAAAGTACGCGTGAGCGTAAAACCGATCTGTGACAAGTGCAAGGTGATACGGCGCAAGCGAGTCGTTCGCATCATCTGCACGAACCCCAAGCACAAGCAGCGGCAGCGGTAGGAGGACCGGCACATGGCACGTATCGCGGGCGTGGATCTGCCCAACAAGCACGTCGAGGTCGCCCTGACATACATCTTCGGCATCGGAGTCACGTCGGCGCGGAAGATCTGCGCAACGACGGGAGTCGACCCCGAAAAGCGTATCAACGAGCTCACGGCCGAGGAGATCAACAAGCTGCGGACCGTGATCGAGAACGACTACAGGGTCGAGGGGCGCCTGCGGACGGAGATCTCCCTCAATATCAAGCGCCTGATGGATATCGGCTGCTACCGCGGAATTCGACATCGCCGCGGCCTGCCGGTGCGCGGCCAGAGGACGAAGACAAATGCGCGCACCCGCAAGGGTAAGAGGAAGACCGTCGCCGGCAAGAGGAAGAAGTGAGCGCCGCCGCGTCGCCACGCCCCCCGGGCAACCAGGGAGGGCGGCGCGGGTGGATCGGCCGCGCGGCACAGCCGCGCGGTGTTTCGCCGCTGATGCGGCGTCGCGGACCGCTCGCGCGGCCGCTAGAGGAGGAAACCAGCTTTGGCCAAGACCAAGGGAAAGAAAGAAAAAAAGAAGAATATCGCGGAAGGAAAGGTCTACATCCAGGCCACCTTCAACAACACGATCGTGACGATCACGGATCTCATGGGCAACGCGATCTCCTGGGCTTCCGCGGGCGGCCTGGGATTCAAGGGCGCGAAGAAGTCGACGCCGTTTGCCGCCCAGACCACGGCGGAATCCGCGGCGACGAAGGCCATGGAACAGGGCCTTCGGGAGGTCATCGTCCTCGTGAAGGGACCGGGGGTCGGCAGCGAGGCCGCAATCCGGGCCTTCGGCGTGCTGGGCCTCCGCGTGCGGTCCATCAGGGACGTGACCCCGATCCCGCACAACGGGTGCAGACCCCCGAAGAAGCGCAGGGTGTAGGGAGGGTAGAGTGGCAAGGAACATCGGTCCCCAGTGCAGGCTCTGCAGGAGCCAGGGATTCAAGCTGTACCTCAAGGGCGAGAGGTGCAAGAGCGCGAAGTGCCCGGTCACCCGCAAGAAGGGCGCTCCGGGGAAGGGCCCGCGCAGCCGGACGAAGAAGATCTCCGACTACGGCGTGCAGCTGCACGAGAAGCAGAAGCTGAAGAGGATGTACGGCATGCTCGAAAACCAGTTCCACCTCTTCTTCCTCAAGGCGGAACGGGCGAAAGGCGTCACCGGAGAAAATCTCATCCAGATGCTCGAGCGGAGGCTGGACAATGTCGTCTACCGCATGCACCTGGCCCCGTCGCGCAAGGCCGCGCGCCAGCTCGTTCTGCACGGCCATATCGCGATGAACGGCCGCAAGGCGTCCGTTCCTTCCCAGCTCGTGAAGGAGAACGACGAGATCACCGTCCGCGAGAGGAGCACGAAGCTGACGGCGGTGAAGGACAGCCTGAAGGAGTACTCCCGATCCGGCATCGTCCCCTGGCTGGAAATCGATCCTGACAAGATGGCGGGGAAGATCCGCGCCATCCCCCGCAGGAGCGAGATCACCGATCTCGCCGACATCCGGGAGCAGCTGATCGTCGAGCTGTATTCCAAGTGAGGATTCTCAAATGGTCCGAAAGAACCTGCTAAAGGGCTTCAAGAGGCCGAAGGGGATCACCTTCGAGCACAGCGCCGTCGAGGCGAACTACGGCCGGTTCGTCGCCTATCCCTTCGAGAGGGGATACGGGGTCACGATCGGGAACACGCTGCGCAGGATCCTGCTCTCCTCGATCCAGGGGTACGCCGTGACCGCGGTGAAGGTGACGACGTACAAGGACGACGGATCGCCTCACATCATCGCGAGCGAGTACGAGCCGATCCCCGAGGTCGTCGAGGACACTCCCGACCTTATCAACAATCTCAAGCAGGTGCAGGTTCGGCTCGCCGGCGACATTGAAGAGAAGACTGTCGTGCTCGAGGCCAAGGGCGGCCGCACGATCTACGCGAAGGATCTTGCCGTAGACTCCGACGTCGAGGTGGTGAACGGCGAATTTCCCATCGCCACCCTGATGGACAAGGCCAACCTCGAGATCGAGGTCCAGTTCAACCTCGGCCGCGGGTACGTCCCCGCCGAGCGAAGCGAGAAGTACATCGAGGTGATCGGGACGATCCCCATCGACGCCATTTTCTCGCCCATCCAGAAGGTCAAGTACAGCGTCGAGAACACTCGGGTCGGACAGCGGACGGACTACGACAAGCTCATCTTCGAGGTTTGGACCGACGGCACGATCACCCCCGACGACGCCCTGGCCGAGGCCGCAAAGATCGCGAAGGATCACTTTACGATTTTCATAAACTTCGACGAGTCGGAGGCGAGCGGCGACGACGAGATCGACGAGGAGGAGGAGAGGATCCGCGCCCTGCTAGACACCCCCGTCGAGGAGCTGGAGTTGTCGGTGCGGTCGAGCAACTGCCTGCGGAACGCGAGCATCCGCACGATCGGAGACCTCACTCGGAAGTCGGAGGAGGAGATCACCAAGACGCGCAACTTCGGCAAGAAGAGCCTCCAGGAGATCAGGGACAAGCTGAAGGCGCGGGGGCTCGACCTCGGGATGAAGGACTACTCGGCCCTGAAGAAGCACCTCGCCAAGCAGCTCGCGGGAGAGCTGCCCGTCGAGCCGGCCGCAGGTGCGGGTACTGCCGCAGCCGGAGACGAGGGGGACGAAGGGAAGGAAGACGATGAATCATAGGAGCTCGTTCAACAAGCTGGGCAGGACATCGGCCCACCGAAAGGCGCTTCTGAAGTCGATGACCAAAGCGCTGTTCAAGTACGAGAGGATCCGCACGACCTCTGCAAAGGCAAAAGAGGCGCGGCGGCTCGCCGAAAAGCTGATCACGCGCGCCCGAGTGGACTCGGTTCACAACAGGCGCATCGCCGGCCGCACGATCGACGACGGGCAGCTCCTCGCCAAGCTCTTCATGGATATAGGGCCACGCTATTCCCAGCGAGCGGGCGGATACACGCGCATTCTCAAGCTTGGGAAGCGTTTTGGGGACGCTTCGGAAATGGTGATACTGGAGCTTCTTGATAAAAAAGAGAGAGAACGGAAGAGGAAGAAGAAGGAAGCCCAGGAAGCTGCGAAGGAAGGCTGAGAAGGGCCCTCTGTCCGGTTTCGGCGAGCTTTCCGTTCATGGTGAAAACCGGTTCGCGCCGATATAAGGAGAGAAGGTATTTCGTTTTCTCATGCGACAGAGCCTTAAGGTTGCCGTCAGTCTCCTGATCGCCACAGTTCTCTTCGCGGGGTTTGCCGTGCTCGCCTTTTCAGGACTATTCGATGTCCTCGAGGCGAGTTTCTATTATCCGCAGCTGCAGGCGCAGTACCAAAAGCAGTTAGAGGCCTTCTCGGCGCGCATCGAGCTGTACCATTCCGTGAACATAGAGCGGTTTACGGCGGCGGCGTCCAAGCCGTACATGGCCTCGGCGTTTGAAATCGACGCACGACAGCCCGAAGCCGATATCCGCCAGCTGGTCGAGACAGTCTCGGCTCTCGGCGTAGCGGGCATGCGGCTGCTCGACCTCGACGGCAGGAAGATACACTACAGCAGCTTCGTGACCGATCGGCAGGCGACCACGGCGCGCGGCGTCTCTTTCTCCAATCTCGACGCGGCGGATCCGTCGATCCCAGGGGCTGTTCTCAACCTCGCGGGGACCGGCGACGCTCCGAAAGTGATTCTCGACGGCGCCGGAAATAGGTTCATCTACTGCCTGCCCGTCTCGCAGCCCGCGGCGGGAGCCCTTCGCGTGTTCAAGGGCACCGCGCTGTTCTACGTGACGCCCCTGGATCTTGTGAAGAGCCTTCTACCGGAGGTGGCGAGCGTTCGCCTCGTGCAGGGCCGAGGGCTTCTGCTCAACGATGAGCTGCCCGTCTCGAAAGTCGTCGACGACGGAGTGGTCTCAATCTGGCAGGGCAACCCCGACAAGGCCGCCTTCGTCGGGTCGCTTGCCCTTTCGAACCCCGACGGACAGGCGGAGAAGTTCCTCGTCTTTTCCCGCGTGCTCTCCCAGGGCGGGATCGCCTCGACGATAGTGCCCAAGGCCGTCTTTGAGATGACAACCCTCATGAAAGGCCTCCTGCTCGGCGCCTTCTTCCTCACGGTCTTCCTCGTCGTCTATCTGCTTTTCAACATCCGCTCCGACCCGCTCGATGTCCTGCGCCAGCGCGTGAAGCGCTTCCAGATCCAGCTCATCACCGAGCTCGTGGAGAGCCCCGGCGGCGCCGACTGGGCGAGGTGGCGCGGAGAGGTCGAGGCGCGCCGGGAGGCGATTACCTGGCAGATCCAGCGCGGGATCGGCCGCGTCTCGCGCAAGCAGAAGCCGGTCATCGACGAGTACATGGCGAAGAGCTGGAACGAAATCCTCGAGCTCATCGCGCGCAGAGCGGAGACTGCGCCTCAGCCTCAGGCGGGCGCCATTGATATGGCCCGACTCGAGAGCCTGCTCCAACAGGCGCTGCGGAATGTCAATTTTATCGTACCCTCGCAGAAAGTCGCGATCGCGCCAGGCTTGAAGGTCGAGGAGATTCGAGCCGAGGACGTGGAGGAGGTCGAGGAGGCCGAGGCAGTCGAGGAGGCAGAGCCGGTCGAGGAGGCCGAGGCAGTCGAGGAGGCCGAGGCAGTCGAGGAGGCCGAGGCAGTCGAGGAGGCCGAGGCAGTCGAGGAGGC
>CAYGXO010000123.1:0-10913 GCA_964353885.1 uncultured Spirochaetaceae bacterium | reverse complement strand
GGGAGACGGGGGCGGTGAGCAGCCCCTCGAAGCTGGCGGGCACGACGATGTCCCTCTGGAAGGACTCGCCGAAGAGGTACAGGCTCATCGAGGTGCGAGCGCCTCCAGCAACGGGGGAGATGCGCAGAAAACAGCCCGGATCGGGCTGCAGGAAGACCTTGGCCTGCAGGAGACTTCCGTCCTTCAGGCTCCTCTTGATGATGAACGTGCCGGGCCCCGCGATGGGGAAGCCGGCGCCGGCCTGGTTCGCAAACACCAGGTAGAGCGCTCCCTCCTGGACGTCGGCCTCGAAGGCGACCTTCGAGCGGCTCCCAAGCTGCTCGATCACTCGGCGAGGCTCGGCCGCCGCGGCGCGCACGGAGCCGAAAATCGCCTCCTTCAAGGCCATCCGCGCCTCGGCGTTTTCCGGCACGGAGAGGCCGCTCGCCGGCGAGCAGGGCGCGCGCGCCGCCGCCACGGCGCACAGGAGAGCGAGGCATGCAGCGGTCCTAGGCCAGGAGGGTATCCTCATCGATCCGATCCTTCAGGCTTCCCCGCTTTGCGCCGAGGATGCCGGGCTCGAGGGCGAACAGGGGGCTGATCTCGATCGCGTGCGCGGACGCTCCTGCGGGGTCACGGGGGACCTCGACCCCGCAGGCCTCGAGCCAGCGGGCGGCCTTCTCAATCTGGCCCCGCACGCAGGTCCCGACGGAATCGACACCCTCGCTGTTCTTGAGGGGGGCGAACTCCTCTGCCCTCTCGACCTCGAAAAAAACCGCCCGGCGTGCGAGGGGGATCGCGTCGAAGACGAAGGTCTCCATCTTGATCGCCTCTCTCTCTCCTATGTCGGTGCCGCGAGGGGTCGGATTGAGCGCCCGCACGCTTTTTCGAGCGAGGTGGTAGGGAAGGCGGATCTCGGAGCGGGCGAGAAAATCCACATTGAGGATATGGATCGCGATCGACCCCTGTCCGAACAGAAGCCCGCCTGCCGCATCCCGCGCGCGCATGAAGTCGTCATCCAGGTCCGAGTATTCGACCACGCACGGCCTGCCATCCACAATTGCGATCACCCCGAGCTTCTCCTCGGGCCGGCTCTTGCGCAGGACCTTCGACGAGACCTCCGCCCCCTCGCGCCTGTGGAACCCGAGGAAGACGGGATCGGGGACCGTCACGAGGGGGTTGTCGACCTGGAAATGGAACAGCTCCTCCACTCCACGGGCTCTCATCTGCTCGAGCAGGCCCTCCCGGCGAAGGGCTTCGATGACCCCCCCATGGCCATTGGGGCTGAGGAACAACCCCCCGTCGGCGGCCATGACGAGCCTGCCGTCGGGGAACAGGGCGGGGAGCATGGCCTGCGAGAAAAATCGCACGGACTCCTGCCCCAGCCCGAAGAACCTCTCGCTCTCGAAGTACTCTTCCGTGGCCAGGCGGTTGGCGGGGCTCGTCATGATCAGCCAGGGGATGTCGACGCCGTACCAGCGCCGCGCCGCCAGGAGCTTTTCGGCGAGGATCGCGAAAAGGCTGAGCCGGCGGATGGGGCTCGCGGGGAACATTCCCTTGGGGCCGTCGAAGCCGAGCCGGGAGCCTTGGCCGCCGGCCACGGTCAGGAAGGCCGTTGTGCCGCGGCGAACGAGCTCTTCGCCGAGAGCCCGCGCCTCCGCGTCGGCCCGGCTTCGCTCGAGAGTCACATAGGGCGCCGGTTCGATCCGTTCCCCGGGCGGAGAGGGGGGCGCCGCGAGGCGCGCCCGCAGCTCGGCGAGGAGGCTCCCATCGAGTGATGCAAGGTCATCCAGCAGGCGCCTCTGCATGGCCGGCGGTCGGGCGGCCCAGTGCGCAAAGAGGTGTCCCTGACCGAGAGATTCGAACCTGCCGCGGATCTCCATCTCCGTGGACATCCCTCCCTCGGCGCCGCGGGCGCGCAGCGTCATCAGCGCCTCGATAAGCTCCGCGCGGATCTCAGAGAGCTTCCCGCGCAGGTCCGCCGTATCGCCCCGCAGCTCCTCCCACATCGTCCGACGGGCGCCCTCGACGGTGTACTTCTTCTCGTAGAGCAGATGGCGGAACTTCAGCAGAAGCTCGATCTCCCGGCTGGAATACTCCCGCCTCCCCGAGCGGCCCTTCGGAGGCGACAGGAGAGGCAGCTCGCTCTCCCAGTAGCGGATGACGTGGGACTTCACGCCGAGCAGCCGGGCGACCTCCCCGATGCTCCACGACCTCATAGCGTTCTCTTCCTGCTCGCACGAAACTCGACCGCGACGGGCACCTGGCCGAAGCCGAGCTCCCGGCGGATGCAGTTCTCGAGGTACTGGCTGTAGGCGGCGGGGAACCCCGCGATCCTGTTCACGAACACCACGAAACGAACGGGATTCACGCTGACCTGGGTCGCAAAGCGGATCTTGTAGTTCTTGCCCCGCACGGGCAGCGGATAGTGCGAAACCCACTGCTCCAGCGCCTGGTTGAGCCGGCCGGTCCCGACCCGGCTGCGCAATTGGTCCCCCACGTCCAGCGCCATGTCCAGAAGCCTTTTCACGCCGAAGCCCGTCAGCGCGGAGACGGGAACGATCGGGGCAAAGCCCAGGACGGGAAACAGGAAGCGGATCCTCTCGCTCGTCTCCTTCAGCAGTCGGGGCCTCGCCTCGAGCAGGTCCCACTTGTTCAGCACGAGGAGGATTCCCCTTCCTTCCTTCACGGCGAGGCTGGCGATCTTCTTGTCCTGGTCCGCGAGCCCCTCGACAGCGTCGACGAGGAGCAGCACGATATCGGCTCTGCGGATGCTCTCCGTCGCGCGCCCGACCGAGTAGTACTCGATCGACTCGCGCACCCTGCTCCGCCGGCGGATGCCGGCCGTGTCGAGGACCTCGAAGCGTTTTCTACGATACGAGAAGCTGCCCTCGACGACGTCCCGCGTGGTGCCGGGAACGTCGGAGACGATCGAGCGCTCCTCGCCCAGAAGCTTGTTGGCGAGGCTGCTCTTTCCTGTATTCGGCTTGCCGAGGATCGCAATCCTGAGCGGCTCGCTGTCCGAAACAAGCTCCGCGCCGTCCTCCCGCTCGCCCGCCGGTGCATCTCTTCGCGCACCCTTGGGCGCCTGCACACCGGCGGGGGCGGTCTCGAGCAGTGATGCGACCAGATCGCGCAGCTCGTCGAGGTTCCTGTGGTGCGCGGCCGAGACCCCCACAACGTGCGCGAACCCGTAGGCGTGGGCGTTCCATACGAGGGTGTCGCGGCTCGGGGTGTCCACCTTGTTCACGACGAGGATAACGCGGTCGCCGAGGGGCCGCAGGCGCTCCATGAGGCTCTCGTCCTCCGGGGTGATCTCGAGGGCATCGATCATGAGCAGAGCGAGATCCGCCTCGCGGGCGGCTTTCAAGCTCCTCCGGGAGACCATCTCGTCCATCGCGTCGCGCTCGACCCTGTAGCCTCCCGTGTCGCAGAGCAGGATCCGCACGGGCCCGAAGGCGCACTCGGCCTCAACGGGATCGCGGGTGACGCCGGGGGTGGAGTGGGTGATGGCGCGGCGGCGGCCGATCAGGGCGTTGAAGAGGGTCGACTTGCCCACATTGGTCCTGCCCAGCAGAGCGACCCTGCGAGGATTACCAGGGCCGCTCAAGCTTCGACTCCATCCAGTCCCGCACGGCACGCTCGATCTCAGCCCCAGAGCCCATCGAGGCGAGGGAGCGGACGAACGCCTCCGACTCCATGCTCGCCACCGAGCGCACGATCCTCTTGATGAGGGGGATGCCGATCGGGCCCATGGAAAAGCTGTCCAATCCGAGACCGAGCAGCACCACCGTCGCGAGGGGATCGCCCGCCATCTCCCCGCACATGCCGACGGGGATGCCATGGGCGTGCGCGCTGTCGATTGTCATCTTGATCAGGCGCAGAACGCCGGGATGGAGCGGCTCGTACAGGTAGGCGACCCTCTCGTTGCCGCGATCGACGGCGAGGGTGTACTGGATGAGGTCATTTGTTCCGATCGAGAAGAAGTCCGCCTTCGCCGCCAGGATGTCGGAGGTGACGGCGGCGGAGGGCACCTCGATCATGATTCCGATGGGGATGTCGCGGCGGAAGGCGATCCCCTCCCGGGTGAGCTCGACCCGAGCCTCCTCGAGGACGGCGAGGATCCTGTCCAGCTCGGCGGCTCCCGAGATGAGCGGGAACATGATGCGGAGGCTGCCGTGCACGGAAGCGCGCAGGAGCGCGCGGAGCTGCGTGCGGAAGATTTCCGGCCGAGCCAGGCAGAAGCGGATCGCCCGCCATCCGAGGATGGGATTGTTCTCGGTCGAGAGGGAGAAGCCCTGCATGACCTTGTCGCCGCCGAGATCCAGGGTGCGGATCGTCACGCTTCGCTCGCCCATCGCCTTCAGCACGGCCGTGTAGGCGCGGTACTGCTCCTCCTCGGAAGGAAAGCGCCCGGGCTGGATGAACAGGAACTCCGAGCGGTACAGGCCGATGCCGTCCGCCCCGTGGGCGAGCACGGAGCCCACCTCGTCGGGGGTCTCGATATTCGCCTCGATGGCGAGGAGCTTGCCGTCCGTCGTCTCGGCAGGGAGGTCGCGGAGGCTCGCGAGCAGCGTGTCCTGGCGCACCCACTCCCGCTTCCGCTCCTCGTACAGCGCGAGCGTCGCCGCATCCGGCTCGACGATGACAATCCCCCGGGTGCCGTCGACGATGAGGGTGTCGCCGTTTTTCGCATGGCGGGTGATGTCCGACAGCCCGAGGACGGCGGGGATCTCGCTGGAGCGGGCGAGGATCGCGGTGTGCGAGGTCTTCCCCCCCGCGTCGGCGGCGATGCCCAGCACGAACGCGCGGTTCAGGCCGAGGGTGTCGGAAGGCATCAGGTTGTGGGTGACGAGAATGACCCGCTCTGAGATCTCCGACAGGCGGACCCGCTCGCGGTACAAAAGCGCGTTCATGATGCGGTTGCCCGCATCGCGGAGGTCGATCGTCCTCTCCCGCAGGTAGGGATCGGCGGAGGAGGCGAGCTTGGCCGACATCTCCTCGACGATCGTGAACAGGATCCACTCCACGTTCTTCCCCGTCTCATGCAGCCCCGCTTTGACCCGGTTTTTGAGCTCGGGATCGTCGAAGAGGAGGATCTGCGCCTCGAAGAGGGTGGAGTCGCGCCCGGCCGTGAGGCTCTTCACCTCCGCGGCGGCCCGCCCGAGGGCGGACAAGAACCGCGCGTGCTCGGCTTCGAGCTGCGAGACGGGGACGTCATAGCGGGGGATTGTCAGCTTCTCTTCCAGGAAAAGCAGGGCCTTGCCCAGCGCGATGCCGGGGGACGCGCTGATTCCCGTGAACTCGATCATGCGCCCCGGAGTATAGCGGGAACGAATGCCCTATACAATGGGGATCGAAAATCACCGATCATGCAATGACAGATGGCTCAAAAGAAACGCGCATCAAAGAAAGGCCCAGCCTCCCGACAGACCCGCGCCCCGGCGGGGTGCCTGTTCTGGCTCGTGCTGCTCGCGGTGGTCGTCGCCGTTGCAGTGGCGGCGCGCGAGCCGATCAAGACCGCATTTGTGCGGTATTTCGGCAAGAAAACCGAGAGCGCCCGCGAGGGCGGCGGCGCGCCGCCCGCCCCAGCGGCTCCGCCTGCCGAGGCGCCCGCACACTCCGTCCCAGAGAAGCAATCTTCGGCAGACGCAGTCCGGGAGCCCGCAGCGGACGTATTCCGGGAGCCCACGGCGGACGTACTCCGGGAGCCCGCGGCGGACGTATTCCGGGAGCCCACGGCGGACGTATTCCGGGAGCCAGCCCTGCGCCGCGCCCGCCTCCATTTCATCGCCGTCGATCCCGACGGGACAACGAGGACCGTCGCCGTGGATCGCGACCTCCCTCAGAGCGATTCTCCGCTTCGCGATGCGATCCTCGCGCTTCTGTCGGGTCCCGACGCTCGGGAAAAGGGCCGGGGGCTGAGGAGCATGATTCCGGCAGAGACCCGGCTTCGCTCGGCAACCGTGAAATCCCGCACGGCGTACCTCGATTTCACCGAGAACCTCCGCTTCACCGCAGGGGGGCTCGAGGGTCTCGCCGCGGAGCTCCGCCAGGTCGTTTCGACGGCAACGGAGTTCCCGACGGTCGACAAGGTCCAGATCCTCATCGAGGGGGAGAAGGTTCAGTACCTCGGCACGGAGGGAGTCCGCATCGACGAGCCCCTCTCCCGCGCGTCAGTCGCCCAGTAGACCCTCCAAGTCGAACCGCTGCCGCGGAGGGCCCTCTGGTCCCTCGAGCTCAAGCTGCACGAGAAGCTCCCTGTTACCCTTTCGTCCCCTCAGGGGCGAGGCGACCGCCCTCGCTGCATGGACACCCTCCTGCTCGAGCCCGTCAAGGAGCTCCGTGACGATCCCGCGCACGTCCAAGCCGCTCTGCACGACTCCCCGGAAATCAGGCGGAGGGTCCTTCCATTCGAACTGCGGCTTGACGAGAAAGATGCCCCAGCGCTCGAGGGTCAGCCCAAGGATGTGCCGAGCGGCCCGGCGCAGAGAGCGGAACGAGAGGTCCGCTACGGCGCTGTGCGGAGCCGGCGCGAGGTCCGCGGGGCGAAGGTCCATGACGTTCGTGCGCTCTCGCACGCGAACGCGCGGATCTGTTCGCAGGCGCCAGGCGAGAGCGTTGGAGCCTACGTCGACGGCGAACACGACTGCGGCGCCGCGCGCGAGTAGGCAGTCGGTGAACCCGCCCGTGGAGCAACCGGCATCGAGGAAAACCCTTCCCGCGCAGTCGATCTTCCACTCGTCGAGCGCCCGGGCGAGCTTCTCCCCGCCGCGGGAGACGTACGGCCGAGCGGGCCGCAGGGCGATTGCCGCCGCGGGATCAACAGGGATGCCGGGCTTCAGGACCTTCTCCCCGTCGACGGTCACCTCGCCGCGGAGGACCGCCGCGTACAGCTCCTTCTCGGCCCGAATGGGGAACCGCGATCTCAACAGCTCGAGCAAAGCCACCCGCGCGCGCGCCATCTCACACCGCGGACGCTTGCCGCACCCTCTCGATCCGGGTCGCCTTTCCGCTTGAAACGTCGATCTCGACCAGAACGCCCTGGATCTCTGCGACGGAGTTCTCGACCTCCATCTTGAGCGGCATTTGGGTCAGGCTGCGGGCGATCGCCGTCTCCTTGCGCATGCCGATCACGCCTGCGCTCGGCCCCGTCATCCCGATGTCCGTGATATAGGCGGTGCCGCCGGGGAGGATCCTCTCGTCGGCGGTCTGCACGTGCGTGTGCGTCCCGACCACGGCGGAGGCTTCTCCGTCCAGCCACAGACCCAGAGCCTCCTTCTCCTCGACCGACTCCGCGTGGAAATCGACGATGGACAGGCGCGCCCGGCCGCGAAACTGCCGCAGCAAGGACCGCCCGACCTGGAACGGATCGCGCAGCGGCGAGAGGTTCACGCGCCCTTCCAGGTTGACGACGAGAACGGGGACGTCCCGCACGGTGACGATGCAGTGCCCCTTGCCGGGCACGCCGGGCGCCTCCCCTTTCGGATAGTTCTCGGGCCTCAGCACCATGTCGTTCATCTGGAGAGTCGGGTAGATCTCGCGCTTCTGCCAGATGTGGTTGCCCGAGGTGATCACATGCACGCCGGCCTTGAACATCCTGTCGGCGATGTCGGGTGTGAGCCCGAAGCCGTCGGCCGCATTCTCGCCGTTGGCGATCACCAGCTCGGCGCCGAGGCGGCGCGCGAGCTCCGGCAAGGAGACGAACAGCGCTCTGCACCCCGGCTGGCCGACGACGTCGCCCAGCACGAGGACCGTGATCGCGCGCGCCACGGCAGACCTATCGCGCGTACTCGATGACGCGCATCTCCCGGATGATCGTGACCTTGATCCGGCCGGGATACTTCAGCTCGCTCTCGATGCGCTTGGCGATGTTCTTCGCGAGGTCCTTGGCGGACTCGTCGCTGATCTTCTCATTGTTGACGAGAATGCGCAGCTCCCGGCCCGCCTGGATCGCGTAGGCCTTGTCCACCCCCTCGAAGTCCTCCGCGATGCTCTCCAGCTCCTCCAGCCTCTTGAGGTAGTTGTCGAGGGTCTCCTTGCGGGCGCCTGGCCGCGAGGCCGACACCGCGTCGGCGATCTGGACGATCACCGCTTCCACGCTCTCGGGCTCGATGTCTCCGTGGTGCGCGCCGATCGCGTTCAAAACGCGCGGCTCCTCGCCGAGCTTGCGCGCGAGCTCCATGCCCACCTCGATGTGGTTGCCGTCGCCATTGGCCTCCACGCCCTTGCCGATGTCGTGCAGGAGCGCGGCGCGTTTGGCGATTTCGACGTTTGCCCCGACCTCCGCGGCGATCATCCCCGCGATCATGGCCACTTCCTTGGAATGGCTGAGGACGTTTTGTCCGTAACTCGTGCGGTAATGCAGCCTGCCGAGTGTGCGCACCGCTTCCGGGCTCATCGTATGAATCCCCGTCTCGAAGAGGACCCGCTCGCCCTCCTCGTAGATGGTCTGGGCGATCTCCTTGGAGACCTTCTGGACGATCTCCTCGATGCGGGCGGGATGGATCCGCCCGTCCGAGATGAGCCGGGCGAGCGCGGTTTTGGCGATCTCGCGCCGGATGGGGTCAAAGCAGGAGATGACGACCGCCTCGGGGGTGTCGTCGATGATGATGTCCACGCCAGTGAGCGTCTCAAGGGTGCGGATGTTCCTGCCCTCGCGCCCGATGATCCTGCCCTTCATCTCGTCGTTGGGCAGGCTGACCGTCGTGACGGTGACCTCAGACGCGACGTCGGTGGCCAGGCGCTGGATGGTTGTGATGAGGACGTCTCGCGCCTTCTTGTCGGCGCTGAGCTTCGCCTCCTGCTCGATGAGGTTGATCGTGACCTGCGCGTCGTGCCGCGCCTCGTTTTCGAGGCTCTGCACGAGCAGCTTTTTCGCTTCCGCCCTGCTGAGGCCCGACACGCGCTCGAGCTCAGCGGCCACCCTCTGCTCTTCCTGCTGCAATGCGGCCTCTTTCTCGGCCGCCTCTCTCTCCCGGTTGCCGAGCGCCCTCTCCTGCTTCTCGAGGGACTCGACGCGCTTTTCTAGGTTTTCTTCCTTCTGAAGGAGACGCCGTTCGACGCGTTGGAGCTCGATCCTGCGCTCGCGGGTTTCCTTTTCCAACTGGTTGCGTTCCCGCAGCAGCTGGTCCTTGCTCTCAAGTATCGCCTCTTTCTTCTTCGCCTCAGCTTCTCTGAGCGCCTCGCTGACGATCCGTGAGGCTTTCTGCTCGGATGATGAAAGCTGAAATCGCGCGTACAGCCATCTGGTTATCCAACCTAGAAAAATCCCGGCGAGAGGAAGAATCACGTACAGAAGTATGCTCATTCTCTTCCTCCACCCGCAAAATATATGTGAAGAAAGCATAGGTGAGGAGGGAGTGCTTTGTCAAGGGTTTTCGAACCGCGGGTTTCGAACCCCGGCGACGCAGTCCTGCCTTACATTCATCGAAGCACCCCAAGTTTCGGCATGCGGTTCTGGATCGGTAGACGTTGCAGGAGAGAGAGTATTGACCGACTTCTGCCCGTGCAAAGCGTGCAGAGGCGGACGGGCTGGCGGTGAACCGTGGAAACCTGACGCAGCGAGGCCTGTCAGGGGGTTCTCGAGCCCCGAAAGCCCTATCGAACGCCCAGCTTCGAGAAGACGACCGCCGGCGACACGTCTGCCTCGAACGAGAATGAGAGCAGGAGGTAGGCTTCCTGGCCCCGGAAAGTCGTGGGGATGAACAGCAGGCGCTTCATGTAGCGGAGATCATCCTCGTCGATCTTCCTGCGAAGAGTGCGGATCTCAGCCGGGTTCCTCTCTACCGCCACCGCTCCGCGGGAAGCGAGCAGCCGAGTCGTAAAGGCCTCAGCCCCGTCGAAATGGAGAAGCAGGAGGGTTTTCTCGTTGATCCCAATGGTCAGATCAGGCGCATAACCAGACAGCGAGCGGATGAAGAGCCCGGCGCCGGTCGCCGATACGCGGCGAGACACCTCGACGAGCGATTTCATCTGAGTGGTATGCGAGAATGACCGCGGATAGGAGGAAAGGAATGAGTCGTAGTCGAGCCCATTACGCTTCAGGAGGATAGGGTTGGATTTCTCGCCCTCCATGGAGAGCGACTCCTCCGAAATGCCCTCGCGTTCCGGGGAGACAACCTTGGAGAGATCCATGGTCTCCTCATCGTGGATGAGGTCGCCGATCCCCGAGAAACCTCCATCTTGCTCGGTGCCGGCCTGCGAGGCCGTCGATGGGTGCTGGACCACTTCTTCGGCGATCTCCCGAAGGCTTCCTTCCCGCGCCCTGTCACCCGCCGAATACATCTCCTCCTTGATGCGGAAGACGCCGTCTTCCATGACGATCGCGGACTTGTTCTCCTCGGCGATCCGCTGCAGCTCGTCCAGCGCAAAGCTCTTGATTCCTCCCGAGGAGAGAAGCCGCTCGAGCTCTTCCTTCTGGTCAATTTCGGTCCAGGCCCTCTCGCCCTCCTCCTCTTCGGGCACCTCCTCGAGGGTCTCCAGCTCCTGCAACTCCTCGACGAGATCCCCGGATTCGGGCTTTTCGATCCGCCCAGGTTTTTCCCTGTCTCGGGTGTCTTCGATGTCGTCCATATCGGGTTCGACCTCGCTCTCCCTGCCCCGTCGCTGAATGCCATCCTCGACAGGCTGCAGGAACTCGAGCAATTCTCCAGGAGGCTCGGGAGGAAGGGGGATGGTCTCGCGCATCGGCTCGAGCTCCTCGAGCAATTCCTCGAACGACTCGGAAACTTGAAGTTCGTCGCTCGCCGGGATGCGCAGGTCGACGACTTTAAAGGGAACGGCAGGAGCGACTGGAGCAACAGCCTCCTCGACTGCCTCGGCCTCCTCGACTGCCTCGGCCTCCTCGACTGCCTCGGCCTCCTCGACTGCCTCGGCCTCCTCGACTGCCTCGGCCTCCTCGACTGCCTCGGCCTCCTCGACTGCCTCGGCCT
>CAYGXO010000122.1:0-8944 GCA_964353885.1 uncultured Spirochaetaceae bacterium | reverse complement strand
GCCGGTGAAGGAGGCGACATAACGGGAGGAGCGGATGAGGCGCGCGGCAGAGGCGATTCGTGATCTGTTTTTCTACAAAACCTTGCAACCCTCGAGAGAGAGGTTGCAGCCATTCGTGATGCTGAAAATAGCGATGGGCGGGACCGTGAGGCCCTCGGCGGCGTGGCGGGCGCGCACCCGCGCCGCCTTGCGCTGCCAGAGCACCCTGCGGGAAAAGAATGCGGCCTGGCTCGGCCGCCGCAGGCTCACGCGGACGAATTCGGAGAAGAAGACGCGTAGGCCCTGGTTCAGCTTCATGGCCTCCAAGCTCTCGGAATGTTTCTCGGACAAGGCGCGCTCCTTACTGAATCGAACGTGTATCTGGCAGCGGGCGGTTACGCTGCGGACGGTAGTGGGTGCCCGGGGGGACGAGAGCTACCCTACCAGAAGTCCGCAACGGAAGCAACCGCTGTCCAGCATGTGAAACACCGGAACAGACCGACATCGTCAC
Organism: uncultured Spirochaetaceae bacterium; assembly: GCA_964353885.1. Classification (GTDB taxonomy): domain Bacteria; phylum Spirochaetota; class Spirochaetia; order SZUA-6; family Fen-1364; genus CAVTER01. The sequence continues at coordinate 8,454 of CAYGXO010000122.1, read as the reverse complement.
TGGGGCGCTCGACAGGGCGCGGGTCGGACTCTAGTGAAGCGAACGGTGGGTTGGAGCCAAGTGGAGGCACGGCCGCCCGGGGCACAACGAGTAGCGTTGCCGTTCCCCGGCCGCGCCGCGCCGTTCCGCTGGCTCTGGGCGTGGAAATCTCTGATGGTGAGATACCTTGTCAGCGGGCCCTGTTGTGGTATGCTGCGGATAAGTCCCGAAGATTCTGAGTCTATGTGGCACGATGCCGTCGCAGCCGTGATGCCTGTTGCCACGGCGTAGGCTGCCCGCCACGGCAAGCCTTACAGGAGAAATGGCCTATGGGACAATCGGTCAAAGACATCTCTTCCCTCAGGGAGGTGATAAAGTCTGCCCGATTCCAGTTTTCCCCCGCAACCCAGACAACAAAGCAGGCTGCAGTAGATCGCATCGTTGAGCAGTGCATTGGTTTGGCGAAGGCGCCGGGGGTCGCGCCGGAAGAGATACTCCAGGGGTCGCGCATCGGAACCGACGGAGTCACCATCCTGAAGAAGCAGGATGTGGTCGAAGCCGTGATCCGCCTCGCGGAGGCAAGAAGGATAGCAACAACCGAAGGTCCCGACGGGCCGCGATATTCACTTACCCGGAAGACGCAACGCGAATTCGAGAACTTGGGGCGTGAGTGCGAAAAGAGAGCGGCGAGGGTCGTTACTCGACTCTTCGCGAACCGTGCCCGTGACCCGCAGCAGCTCGTGGTTCCATTCTTCGACCTGCTGGGGCGTGTCTTCTCAAAGCTGTCCGAAACCTACATACGTGTTCTGAAGCATGACGTGCCTACCGAGCGCTTTCTTCAAGCGGGAGAAGTCGCTGAGGCGGTAGCGGCGGTCGAGTCGATGTACGCAATAGACCGATCCGTCGGCCTTGGCCGCGCAGCGATGGATTTTTTCCAAAGCCAGGATCCTGACGCCGTTGCCATCAAATGGAATATCGCCCAGAGCTACTACATCTCGCTTGCACTCGGATTGGACCCTGCGGGAGACTTGCTCACTAAGGAGCTCTTCGGTGCCTCCACCCTTTTTCTCGACACCAACGTTGTGATTCATGGCGTGGAGCCAACGGCGCATCATCACAAGACCTTTCACACACTCGTTCAGGCCTGTGCGAATCTCGACATCCGCCTTTCAGTATGGATCGAGACGTTGAGGGAATTGGACCGAGTCGTCACATTTCAGGTGGAGCAGGTCCTGCGGGTCGCCCCGCACATCCCGAGAGAGACGGCACCCAAGGTGAGGGGCATATTCTTCCAGCTCTACCGGGAAGCGCTCAAACGATCCGGAATGCTTGATGCGGATGGCGTGAGGGCGCTGTTTGCCAATTTCGTCGACGCGCGGCGCATACTGGAGGACGAGTACTCGGTCGATCTGGCGTGGGACGAGCCTCTTGAGAGCGACTCTCAGGATCCCACTGTAGTTGCCACCGTTGAGCGCATGATGGAGTACTACCGAGAACGCCGCCGCCGACCGAAAGGGAGGCTATCAGCCCTTCATGACGTCCTGCTGCTACGTAAGATGGGTTCGGAGTGCGCGGCAGGTGCGCGATCCATGGTCGTCACGCTGGACACGTTCCTCCCCGGGTTCCCCCTTGAGGGAGGGGACCCCAATGCTTGCCATTCGATCACGCTCGACGCCTTCCTGCACTGGATCTCCCCATTCATCACAAGTCCGAAGGTTCAGCAGGACTTTGCCATGATGTTTGCGGACGCACTCAAGTATCATGTGTTCCCCCAGGACACGTTTTTCGAAATGAGCGACTTCCTGGTATTCGATGATATGGACTGGGATACCCGGGAGTTGCCGGCTAGCGACATTGAGGAGTGCGTTCAATTCCTGCGGAAGACAGCGCCCTCCCTGAACCCAGGTAACCCGGCTGACCGTGAAAGGCTTCATGCAGCGGTCTCGAAGTTCTTCGCGGATCCTGGCCGGAAGTACAAGATGAACGTTACCCGGCTGGAGAGCGAGGCTGCGGAATCCAAGAAAGCGGTGGAGGAGGAGCGACGTCGCCGCGAACTGGAGTTGCAGGATCGCGACGAGAAAATCGTGGATTTGCAGAAGCAGATTGAAAACGAGAGGAAGGCTAGGGAAAAGGAGAGACTACGCAATTCGGCTTACCGCCGGCTCGGGGTGGTGGTTGCGATCTGCATAGCTCTTTTGGCCTTCGTCGGCTTCTCCGCCAACAAGTGGGGCGACGGCGACAATGTATTTCAGAAGCTGCTCGGGGCTTGGCCGTATTTCACTGGAGCCATTGCGGTATCAGGGGGTCTCTTCTATCTGATACTCGGGAAGGACAGGGTCAGGGCGCTTGGCTGGGGAATACGCAAGGCTCTTGGCGACGAGTAGCCCAGACGGGGGACGCTTCGGGCTGCCCTCGCTCTTGTACAGCCCGCTGCTTGAAACGGTTTCAGCGCCGGCAACCTACTCCGCTTTCTGAATATGTCGATTCCCTTGTAGATCATGTCGGGTACTCGTCGTAGTGGTTCTCGTGAGCCCGAGCATTCACGAAAAAACCCGTATCCCGCTGCATGTTCGTTATCTTGTCAGTCTGTTCCGCCGTCAACTCAGGCAACCGCAGGTAGTATAGGTCGTAGGAATGACCTGCTCCTTTCTGATAGGGATTGGTCGCTATACCGACAACTTCCGTAGCGTCACGAAAGTGGCCGCGCGCCACAAAGCATCTGAGTTCCAGTTCATGTATCCGCTGCATCCTATCGTTTTCACGATGCTCGTCCAGCACGAACACATACACAACACCGGATTGAGCGCGACTCATCCGCGCGCGGAGCTGCTCATCGCGCTTTCGATAGAATCCTACGAAGTCAACAATGGAGTCGGAGAGGGCCATTCGGCTGAAGCGCGTCTCCCTAGACATCGCACGAAGAGCCTGCTCGGTTTCCGCCATTCCGGCACCAAATATAAGTCCCCCCTCAGAAGCATCTCGAAAAAATTCCTCGATGATCCCATCCCAGATGTAGCTTTTCTTCTCCTGTTCTTTCCTTTTCATGAACCCAGGCTTTCGCTGCAACTCATCCCAGGCCAAGGATTGAATCTGCGTGATGCCAGCGTCAAAGGGAAAGCGTCGTCCGTTATGAAGATAGACGGCAAGAAGGTCCTCTTCGGATCTGAACCGCGCAATTTTTGAACCATCGAACAAGCGCTGCTTGGCCTCGAGGTAATCCACGAAGTCGGTGATGGTATCTAGCTCATGGAGGATCCGTGGAAAACTGTGCTGGTCAAAGAAGTGAACGAAACCCGTCTCGAAGTTTCCGAACGGTAGCGCAAAGCCGGGTCGCCTTCCGACCGACACTCCAACTCGATACAATATAGACTCAGCAGGCACCGGGAATGGAATCACATGCTTCCGATCATTGGTAAGAATTCGAGAGAGGCGATTGGTGATGACTCTTTCCGCGCCGTAGAGCTGCTTGTAGGATTTTTCAATCGCGCGCTTGAGCCAGCGCTGGCTCTGCACCTGCAGGTCGGCGATCGGCGCGATATCAATGTCCTTGACAGAGAAGAGAATGACGAAAGGGCTACTGACAGCAAGCACATCTGTCAACTCCTCACCATTGTCTTCACTGACGGGATTCGCGAAGGTCCAAAAGGAGAGGAATGAGTGTGAGCAAATCTCGGTAGTGATTCTCTCTGGCTCGTTCATGGGTTAGCGTCGCTCCCCGTTTGGCAACTTCTACTTTGCCGCGGTGTCCTTTGGTCCCGATCACACGCAAATTGTAGTAAAACTCTGATGCTATATTGATCAGCACACCGCGCCCTGCTATCCTATTTTATGCGGATTCTCGCGATAGAGGAATCATAATGGAAATCACCTCCCTTGATCAGTACGTAACGGCGATTGAGCAACGCCTAAAAGGATTGACGGGAGTCCTGCTGAAAGGACTGCGCCGCGAGAATGGATGTCTCTTTCCCCAGGATCGCGACGACTACGATGGATTGTCACAAGTGGCCTGGTTCCGGGGACAACCCGAGAGACTCCCATTGAGACCGAAGCTGTACCGCAATCCGAATTTTACGAGGATGCGGGAAGCGAAGATGAACCTGGACTGCCGAGCGGCGACCCGTGTGGTAGAGGGAATGCCCTCCGCAGGGGATCTTCCCGCGTGGTATTCAATAATGCAGCACCACGGTCTCCCCACACGACTACTGGACTGGACGGAGAGCGCAGCAGCGGCGCTATTCTTCGCAATTGAATTGTCTGAGCAATATCGAAGCTGGGATCGCTGGGATGATCGATTTGCACCAGTCGTGTGGATGGTCAACCCGCATGCGCTCAACTGGGTCTCAGCGGGCGGCTCCGTAGTTCCTCGGTTCACTCTAGATGAGGCTGCAGGCAACCCGCGGGATGGAATCACCGCAAGGTGGGGTCTCAAGAGTCTATTCGCGGCCTTCGACCCCTTTATGCAAGATGAAGAACTCCCGATAGCCTTGATCCCGCAATATGTTCATTCCCGGATGCAGGTACAGCTAAGCCGCTTCACGATTCACGGGGCAAGAACGGAAGGGCTCGACCAGCTCTTTGCGTCCACCGATCTCGCAAGACACGGCTTCATTGAAGGGATGTCGGTTGACAAGAAATCGGTGTCGCGCCTCCTAGACCAGTTACGGACCATTGGTGTAACCAGATCGACGCTGTTTCCAGATCTGGAAGGTATGGCAGAAGATTTTGCATGGCGGATTCTTAATAGCCGAGTTTGAGATAAATCGAAGAAGCATACGCAGGGTGCAGACCTACGAGCACCTTGTTGCGAGTCCCACGTTGTCGCCAAGCTTCCGAATACGTGCCTTTTGTGGCGGAGGACTGAATCTCCGAGAGTATCTGGTGCAACTTAGGATAGTTAATACAGCTGCAACGGCAGCGGAGGGCTGGCGGTAGCGAGGAGCGAAGCGGGCATGGAGGCCCGCAAGCGACGAGCGTACCGCCACCGTGGCCCCCCTTTTGAGCCCCCCCCTCCCAGACGACCATAGGGTACCTTAGCCGGGGGGTAAGCAGAGGGGGTGGGCCTGGGAGGGTGAGGCGGCAAGGGGGGCGAGTGAAGCCCGAAGCGTCACTCCGACCCGACCAATGTCCTCTCCGAATCCCTGTATTCGGAGACAATCCAGACCACGTTTTCCCGGGCAAGTCACTTCAGTCCGAATTTTATATGACGTGACCTGAACGCCTTTTCGCCCCCTTCAAGGTGCCATAGGAGCAACCCACGCGTTTCTTCATCATCCAGTCCGCCTGCAGCTCGAATAGTTGTCTGCTTAGCCGTTCCTTCCAGCACTATGCCGAGATCGGCATCGCCTCCTACGGCAATATTAGGATTGTGCGTGGCGAGGATGAATTGCCTCTTGTCCTTCCCACGTCTCATGGCCTTTACGACATCTGTATAGATGAAGGGTGTGTACAGCGCGTCTTCGGGCTGATCGAAAATGATGGGGGCAACGCCCTCCACCATTGCCAGGAGGACAATAACCGTAGCCTTCTGGCCGGTCGACAGCTTGTCCAGAGCTCGGTATTCCCCTTCTGCGACCTTGAAGGAAATCTCGACCAGATCCTCGATAGGGGTCGCTTCAATCAAGTAGAGCGTATCCGGATCGCCTGCCAGCTTGTCATGGAGAGTCTGCGCCCATCGTGCGTCGATGCCGCAGGCAGCGCTCAAAGCAGCGTTATCACCAGGTCGTACCAGTTTGACGAGCTCGGGGGGGGCTGCCGATGCAGCTATGCTCTCTGTCACCGATTTCGGAGCGTAGGTGCCCTTTAAGAGTTGTACGAGCAACCGTTCATACTTCTCACGGTTGCCATCATGCACATAGCGAAGTGATACTCTGTCGCCAATCTGCTTAAGGATTTCCTTCGCCTTTCTCTCCCTCAGAATCCGAATCCTGTTCTTCCTGTCTTGGATAAGACGAAGATGTTCCTCTCTTTCCCTAAGCAGCAGCTTGAGTGCTCTATCGGCGCCCGTGACGGACCTCAATTGCTTCTGGAGGGACCTCTTTTTGCCGCTATTATCTGTGAGCTGCGAAACCACCTCTGAGGTTCTCTTTGACCGCTTCTCAACCTCTGCCTTTCGATACTGCGACTGGTGACCCGCGAAAGCGTCCGACCAGGTACCTCGATGCTTTGTGACTACCTGCCCAATCTCGTCGAGCTTTGCCAGCCACCGTGACTTCGCCCTCTCCCTGGCTTCCTCCAGTTTGGAAATTGCCGTCTGGCAGCGCTGAATGAGGCCCTTGTTCGGCGTCAGCTGATCCGGAGCCGAGACCTGCAACAATGGCAGATCGATCTCGTCGATCCCTGCGGCGATTGAATCGCGAGTGAGCTGAATGGCTTCGACGAGATCGTTCCAGTAGCCTTCTTCTGCAAGCCAGAGGGGGTGGGAATGCACGACCTTATCTTTCTTGGTTCCTTTCAAACGCGCCAGCTCTGCAGATAGGATTTCTGCCCTGGAATCCAGGTCAGAGATTTCGCGCTCAATAGCCTGACGGTTCTTGGTCGATGCTTCGGTCTTGGCCAACAAGCTCGCCTGTTTCCGCATCGCCTCATAGCTCTGCTGGATCTCCGCCATGTAAGCCTTGAGGTCCAGGTGGCTATCAATCAGCCCAAGCTGGGCCAGAGGACTCCTGCAAATTGCGATTACCTCTCCTTGACTGTACGCGTGGATGGGGAAGAACGACCTGATATCAGCGATCCTGATCTCTTTGTTATCGGACAGACGAATGACAGAGATGGGATTGTCCGCATCATCGAAGACCCTACTGATCCGATAATGCTGTTCAGAGGCGTCGCACACACCAACGCTGATTGTGGCACCGATCCCAGCCAAGTCGGACAGTTTGCCTATGCAGTCCAGTGAAATCGTTTCAACCGCGGACCTCTGGTCAAGAGCAAACCTCATAAACTCGATAATGGTGCTCTTCCCGGTTCCAGCGCCTCCCACAAGACAGTTCAGGCTTGAGTTTAGCTGAATCTCTTGGCCACCCAAAAAGCCCTTGTCCACACTGAGGCTTTCGACGTGAGGGAAGACCATTGCTGCCTCTACTCCAACTTGTCGAACCCGAAGATCTGGGTCAGCGAATGCCTGTCGAATCCCTTCCAGTGAAATCCGATCCATTCGCAAGTAGGTGGAACGCTTGCCGATGTCAGCTATACTGTGGGCGTCGGACCCTTCGATGAGTGCAATTGATCGCTCATAGCCTTTCACTTTGGCACCGGCGAGTTCGGCGCGTTTTTTGGGGGAGACGATCTCCAAAGCTGAGAGATTCCCGTCGTTGAAGATCTTGATTCGCGCAACGCCCTGCTGCATTGCTTTCAAGAACCCCTTCGGTCCATCGGCATGTGCCGCGATCGCGATGCCACCATTGCTGGCGATTGCAGCGAGGGCTGCTTCAATGTCCTTACCCATGTAGGCCTCGTCTCCCCAATTCTGCTTCGGTACTCCGCATTGAATGAGCGTAGTCTCGAGCACAGACATGCTCGAAGAAGGATCGAACAGAGCGATTAGGTGACCGCCACGCGAGTTCAATTCGAATCCGGGGAATACCACAAGACTGGAAGAAGATGCTTCGGAACGCACTACCTCAACCCATGCTATCGAGTTGTGATCAGTTACCGCCATTGCGTCCAGCTGCTTAGCCAGCGCCGCGGTCACGATGTCTGCGGCAGTTGCCCCTGACTCCTTGAACCCCCTGGAGGAAGGCGTGTGGACGTGAAGATCCAACTTTCGAAGCCTAGCACCTAACATGTTTTGCTACTCCCGGGCGTGCTCTCGCGCCCATTTGCAGGGTGCGCGCCGCAAGGCTCAATCGCCTGCTTCGGCAATGCCAAAACACTTGCCCCACACAACATCTGGGCTTGGAACTTCATGAAGTGGTTTCCAGAATACCACAGCCTGTTGCCTTGGCAAGACGCGGTCAGACAGAGCGCGCGAGCTGCTTTCGGCATGTGAGCCTGTGGTGTCTCTGCGCCAGTGGTGACACGCACCCGCCCCGGCGGTGTTCAATATTTTGGCGAACGTGGTGTTTGTGGGCTTCTGTTAACGTGCTTTTCGCGTACGGCAGAATAATGTCTGCGCGCCACCGCCAGCCGCCAATCTGACATCTATGCTATCGCGATAGGAGGACATCTTGTCCGGGAGAGGTTCCGACATGGTGCAGGCTTGGAGGCTCAACCGCGGCCCGCGGATCTTATTCTGGGAGTTCGTCCGCGTAAGCCTTTCACGCCCGTCGCAGGCCCTGTTCTTCGGCAGGACCGTCCTCTGGCAGAGGAGGGCGGCGCGCCTGCGCGCCCGCCATGCCGCCCATCGCTATTTTCAGCATCACGAATGGCTGCAACCTCTCTCTCGAGGGTTGCAAGGTTTTGTAGAAAAACAGATCACGAATCGCCTCTGCCGCGCGCCTCATCCGCTCCTCCCGTTATGTCGCCTCCTTCACCGGC
>CAYGXO010000121.1:0-29818 GCA_964353885.1 uncultured Spirochaetaceae bacterium | reverse complement strand
TATTGGAGAAAGGTCGTTTGATAGTCGTTGATGGGCCGTCCTACCGGACCCGACATCTCGAGCTTGACAAGGGGTCGGAAGACAATAAGGATGTGGCCAGAGTTTCTGGAAAACAGCGGCCATAATTTCTGGAACCTACAGGGGCGAGATCGCCCAGCTGAATCGAAGAACGGGGGGACTGCTTCTCATCCATGTTCTGGGTCAAGGTATGCTCCCTTCAACCGCGCGCCCGTCGGTCGGTGTCCTCCATCACTGCACGAGGCCGTGCTGGACGGCGTACTTGATGAGCTGGGCGGTGGTCTCCATACCCATTTTTTCCAGCATTCGCGCGCGGTAGGTGCTGATGGTCTTGACGCTCAGGGAGAGCTCGCCCGCGATGTCGCCGACCGATTTCCCGCCTCCGAGCAGCACCAGGATCTGGAGCTCTCGATCGGAGAGCAGCTCGTGGCGAGGCCGTTCCGAATCCACCTCGATGTACGCAACCATCCTCTCGGCAACGGAAGGCGTTATGTATCTCTTCCCCTTCGCAACCGCCCGGATCGCCTGCACAAGCTCGTCCGGGGCGCCGGCCTTGGTAAGGTAGGCCGAGGCGCCGTCGCGGAGACTGCGGATTGCGTATTGCTCTTCCGAATACATGCTGAGAACCATTACCTTCATCGACGGCTTCTCCGCCTTCAGGTCCCTGAGGATCTCGAGCCCTCCCCTTCCGGGCATCGCGATGTCCACGATGGCGACGTCGAAGTCGCGCTTTCGCACGAGCTCCAACACCTCCTGAGCGCTCGCCGCTTCTCCGGCCACCACCATCCCGGGGCATTCCGAGATGATCTGCTTCAGGCCCTGGCGGACGATGCTGTGATCGTCAACTATGAGAATCCGGATCATGCCAGATTTCCTCCTCCCGGGTACGGGATGGAAACCGCGACGCTGGTGCCCTTCCCCGTCTCTCCGAGAACCGACACTTTCCCTCCGAATCCCTGAGCCCTCTCCCTGATCCCGATGAGGCCGAAGGATCGCGCATCCGTTGCCTTCTTCTCCGATATCCCGATACCATCGTCCCTGATGAGAACCTCAAGGCGCTCATCAACCCAGCGCAGCAGCACGGAGACTCGGGAAGCGCTTGCATGACGCGATACGTTCGTCAAGGCCTCCTGGACGATGCGATACATCGCGGTGGCGCTGTTCCCGCCGATCCGTGACTGGGTCACCTGCACCGCCGTCTTGCATCGGATCCCCGTGCGCCGTGAGAAGTCCCCCACAAGCCATTCGATCGCCGCGGCAAGCCCAAGGTCGTCGAGCATCCGCGGTTTGAGCTCCGAGGAGATCTTCTTGACTCTCTGAATGGTCTGGTCCGTCAGGCTGATCATTCCCCGCATCTTCTCCAGCAGGTGCGCCTGCGACGGGTCGAGTCGTTTCTCCAGCCACCGGAGGTCCATCTTCAGCGCCGTAAGCACCTGCCCCAGCTCGTCGTGGATCTCCTGTGCGACCTTCTTCCGCTCCTCCTCGCGCGCGGAGAGCAGGTGAACGGCAAGGTTTCGCAGCTTGCTCTGGGATTCCTTCAACTTCTCCTCGGCGGCCTTGCGCTCGGTGATCTCCTGAACCAGGACCGCGGGCCCCCCGTTGAACTGCGTGATCGCGGAGCAGGTTTCCACACGCCGGATCTGTCCATCCTTCTTGATGAAACGAAACTCCTGGACGGCCGGTACCTTCTTCCCTCCAAGCCGGTCGCTCATGGCTCGGCCCACGAGCTCGGCGCGATCTATTCCGAGCAGAAGGGCGCTGGCTGCGTCAATCTCGAGGATTTTTCCACCCGCGTCGAGGAGGAAGTGCCCCGTCCTATGCTGCCCTCCGGCCTCTTCCCTTTGCATGAGCGTCCCTCGATTAGAGCGTCTCGTCCACCATCTCGGGATGGGCCGTGAGCCATCGCACGAGCGCCATCCTGATCGTCGCGAGATCGTCGAGATCGCGCGCGCAGATTTCGTACAGCTCGTCGGTGGATACTTCGTGATAGAAATGGACGAGACGGTTTCGATACCCCGCCAGAACCTTCAACAGGGCGGATTCGTCCGCGCTCAACACCGCGCAGTCGGCGAGCTTCGCGGCGATCTCACGATATTCGGAGAATCCGAGTCCGTATCCCTTTGCGAGCACGTGACGGCCGATATCGAAGAGGGCTTCCAAAGCGCGGCGGAGACACGACTCGGCGGACCAGATGTTTCGCGCATCAGCGGTGAAAACGGCCCTGCTCGCGAGGGGGAGAGCGCGAATCTCGGCGAGCATCCGGTCAACCCAGGCGATGCGATCAAGCATGACTTTCCGCGATACTTTCGACGGGCTCATTTTCCCTCGATGAGCGACAGGCGTTCCCTTTCCAGCGGGGCAAGATCGCCCGCCCGGCGCAGCACGTACAGCTCGTACTCGTCGGCGGCATAGGCGTCGCGGCAGTACAGCCGCTCCCCTCGTATGACATTCGCCGCGAGAAACGCATCCGCCTCCGGCAGGACGATCAGGTCGACCCTGCCGGCCTGGAAGATCTCCTCCAGCTCGATCGCGATCGCGGATTTCTCTCTGATGGAAAGCTTCCTGCCATCGCGCTGTAGCGCACCGATGTCGACGTCGGCGGGAGACCGCGCGAGCGTGGGGCGCTTGCCCTCGAGCCAGTCGGCGATCTCTCGGGCCCGGCTGCCGAAGGCATGGAGGCTCTCGATGCCGTGGCGTTCGCAGAAAACGGAAATCCGGCCCAGCCTTTCCTCCATGTCATCCATTGTAATCGCCCAGGGGACGTTGCGCAATCCTCAGACAGGGGCGTTGCAATCGGATGAGCGGCAGGGCATACTTCGGGCATGGGAGCAGCCAGGCGCCCCCTGCGAGTCCTGATACTGGAAGCCCACCCAGCCGATGCGGAGCTGATGGCGCGCGAGCTGCGCCGAGGGGGCTATGCACCCGATTGGACCCGGGTGGAAACTCGGGAAGAGTACCTCGGTCACCTCGCCCCGGCCCTCGACCTGATTCTCGCCGACTACACCCTCCCCAGTTTCGACGCGCTTGAAGCCCTTCGCCTCCTGCGCGAGGCGGGCCTGGACATCTGCTTCATCGTCGTGACGGAAGCGGTGAGCGAGGAGGCGGCCGTCGGGTGCATGAGGAGCGGCGCCGATGATTATCTGCTGAAAGACCGGCTCGCGAACCTCGGGCCCGCCGTGGGCCGGGCCTTGCAGGACAGGGCGCGGCGCGAGGAAAAGCGGAGCGCCGCGGAAGCCCTGCGGGAGAGCGAAGAGACGTACCGCATGCTCATGGAGCACGCGGGGATCGGGATCGGGTACTGGAGCGCTCAGGGTAAGCTTCTCCTGTTGAACCACGCGGCGGCCGCTCAACTGAACGGCGCTCCTCGGGATTTCATCGGGAAGCACGCCTCGGAGATTTTTGACTCCACGACGGCATCCCAGATAGGGGGACGGATCGCGGCGGTGCTGGGCCGCGATGAGAGCCAGGAGTATGTCGACCTCGTTCCCCTCCCGGCGGGCCCGAAATGGTTCCTGTCGACGTACGGGAGGATCCTCGATTCGCGCGGAGAGATCAGCGGCGCGCAAATTCTCTCGCACGACGTCAGCGCACGAAAGAGAGTTGAGGAAGCCCTGGAGAACGAGCGCAACCTCCTGCGCACGCTCACCCGCAATGTCCCCGACCCCATGTATCTGAAGGACACCGAAAGCCGGTTCCTTTTCGCGAACGAGCCGCTTGCCGAATTCATGGCAGGAGGAGAGCCGGACCTTGTGATCGGAAAAACCGACCGCGATTTCTACCCGCGCGAGGTGGCGGAGCGGCTCATCAAGGAGGAGAAGGAGATCATGCGGACCGGCCGTCCCCTCCTCGACAAGGAAGAAGAGGTGAGGACGCTGCGGGGCACCGTGCGGTGGTACCTGACGACCAAGGTCCCCCTGCGCGATCCCTCGGGAGGCATCACGGGCCTCGTGGGCATCAGCAGGGACATCACCGAGCTCAAGAAGCGGGAGCGGGAGGCGCGGGAGCTGAGCACCGCAATCGAGCGCACGCCCGACTCCGTGCTCATCACGGATGCGACCGGCTCAATCACCTTCGTCAATCCCGGCTTCGAATCGATCACCGGCTATTCGCGTCAGGAGGCGCTGGGGAGCACCGTCCCGATCATCCGCAGCGGCGTGCACGACGAGGCCTTCTACACGGAACTGTGGGAGGGCGTGCGGGCGGGGCGTGTCTGGGTGGGACGGATCGTCAACCGGCGGAAGGACGGATCGTTGTACCAGGAGCAGAAGACGATTGCCCCGATCCTCGACGAGGCGGGGCGCTTCGTTGGGTCGGTCGAGATCGGGAGAGATGTGACCGAAGAGGTGGAGCTGGAGACCCGCCTGCGCCAGTCACAGAAGGTGGAGGCGATCGGCCAGCTCGCCGGAGGGGTGGCCCACGATTTCAACAACATGCTTCAGGTCATCGGCGGGTACCTCGAGGTGCTCTCGTGGAAGGGAGCCGTCGCGGAGGAATCTCGGCCCTACCTCGAGGAGATCCGCACTGCTACCGATCGCGCGGGCCGCCTGACGCAGCAGCTGCTCGCCTTCTCTCGCAGGCAGGTTCTCGAGCTCAAGCCGCTCGATCTGAACGACGCCGTGGCGAACCTCCTGAAGATGATCCAGCGCGTCATCGGCGAGCACATTCGCCTGAGCTTTCAGCCCGGGGTGGGACTTGCTACCGTGACCGCGGATGCCGCTCAGCTCGATCAGGTGCTGCTCAATCTCTGCCTGAACGCGCGCGATGCAATGCCCGATGGGGGGACACTGACGATCGGCACCGAGATGACGGAGATTGGAAGCGAGTCCGTCACAATCCACCCATGGACGAGACCCGGCCGCTCTGTCCAGCTTTCCGTCACCGACACCGGCCGCGGCATGGACGCGGAGACCCTTTCGCGCGTGTTCGAGCCCTTCTTCACGACGAAGGAGCCGGGGAAGGGCACGGGATTGGGCCTCGCTACGGTGTACGGGATCGTCAAACAGCACCAGGGCGTGATCCACGCCTCAAGCGAGCCGGGCAAGGGCTCGACCTTTCGGATCTACCTTCCCGCGCGGGAAGATGCGGTGAGCGAGGGACCCCCGGCAGCCGAGGAGCAGCCGGTCCCGGGCGGCAGCGAGATGATTCTGCTCGCCGAGGACGAGGAATCGATCCGTCATCTCGCGATCCGTACCCTCGAGGGAGCCGGCTACCGGGTCCTCGTCGCCCGGGACGGCGAGGAGGCCACAACCCTCTTCCATGCGAACGAGAATGAGATCTCTCTCGCGGTCATGGACGTGGTGATGCCGAGATTGGGGGGGCACGAGGCGGCGGACCGAATGCGATCGCGCCGGCCCGATCTGCCGGTGCTGTTCGCGAGCGGCTACAGCGCGGAGGCGGAGGTCACCAGGCTCGCGCTGGAGGTCCGGGGCACCGAGCTGATCCAGAAGCCGTTCAATCTCAAGGACCTCCTGCGCCGCGTGCGGCGGATGATCGACGGAGGGGAGCGTCCCGACGCGCGAACGCGTCCTTGACAGCCCGCACCGCCAGGGGCAAGAGTATCGGCGTCGGCGCGGCAAACTGAAGGAGGAATGTCGTGGCAAAGAGCATCCTGGTGATCGACGATGAGACGATGATTCTCGATGCCATCAAGATCATCTTCGAAGACATGGGGTACTCGGTGCACACGAACTCCGATCCCCTGAAGGGCACCGAGGAAGCGATCAGGGGGAGCTACGACCTCATCCTGACCGACATCCGCATGCCGGTCAGGAACGGAGCCGAGATCACCGAAGCTGTCCTCGCCGCCAAGCCGGACGCGCGCATCCTCGTGATCACCGCCTATCCCAACGATCCCCTCGCGGAGCGCGCGTTGAAGGCCGGTGCGGTCGGGCTGCTGCGGAAACCCTTCGAGATCGCGAAAATCCTCGATTTTCTCAAGGACTGACCGCGATGCCGGCCGGCAACGATCGCGCTGTCGAAAACCTCATCCGAGGATCGGAGCAGCTCATCCAGGAACTGATCGAGACGGGCATCCCCGAGGCCGACGCGGCGAGCCTTGCCGCCGACATCGTGGCGAACATCCGCCGGGAGGAGCTGGCGGGGCTGGACGCGCTGGAGAACCCCCCGAGCGACGCGCGGGCGGAAGTGAGCGTTTCCGACGACGGGATGCTCGCTCATGCGACGCTCCATCCGCCCACCGGCGACCGCCCTCCCCTCGACCTGCACGACGTGCGCGCGGCCCTCGATGCCGCAAAGGTGAGCGCGGGCATCGACTGGGACGCGATCAAGGAAGCGGTGCTGCGCTGCAACACCGAACGAGTTCAGGTGAGCGATGTGGTCGCCGCCCGTGGGACCGCGCCGATGAGCGCGCTGCCCCCCTTCCTCGTGATCTTACGGGAGCTGAGGGAGCGAAGGCAGACCGCGGACTCCCCCTCCGGCCGCATCGATTTCCACGAGCTCTCGCCTTTCACCCTGGTGAAGAAAGGCGACGTGCTGGCCGCCTGGACGCCGAAGCAGGAAGGCAGGATGGGATCGACGGTGCTCGGCAAGGCGATCGCATACGCGAAGGGGGTCGCCCCGGCGCTCACACCGGGACAGAACACCGTCGCGAGCGGGGGCACTATACTCGCCGCGTGCGACGGCAGGTTCCAGGCCACGGCGGACGCCTTCTGGGTCGACGAGGTGCTCAGCGTCTCGGGTGACGTCGACTACCACACGGGGAACATCGACTTCCCGGGCGACGTGATCATCGCGGGAGACATCAAGGACGGGTTCACGGTGAACGTGGGCAAGTCCCTTTTCTGCATGAAGTCGATCGACGCCTCCCGCATCGACTGCAGGGGCGACCTGGTCACCAACCAGGGCATCATCGGACGCAAGCAGGCCGTCATCAAGGTCGGCGGCACCCTGCGGGCTCGTTTCGTCGAGGGCTGCTACATCGATGCCGGCGGCTCGATCCATGTGCAGACCAGCGTCATGCACTCCTCCATCCATACGCTGGACCGCGTCGAGATGGGGGAGCGCGGCATCATTGTGGGCGGCCTCATCTACGCTCAGAACGGCGTGTCGGCTGCCCAGGTCGGCACGGACCGAAGCCCCCGCACCGAGATCCACTGCGGCATCGACTACACGGTGGAGCAGAAGCTCGTGTGGATCCGCGACAAGACCATCGCCCTTGCCTTGAAGCTGAAAGAGGTCGAAGCGAAGGTGAAATCCAGCCCCGAAGCCGCGGGCAGGCTGGCTGAGATGCGCGGGAAGATCGCCAAGGCGATCCATCAGATGAACGCGGCAGCGCGCGCCCTGGTGCAGAAGCTCGACAAGAACGAGAGGGCGGACGTTTCCGTGCGCGAGACTGTTTTCCCCGGCACCTACATCGAGATCTGTCATGTCTCTCACATCGTGGCCAAGCCCCTGCGCAGCGTCACCTTCCGCCTGGACAAGGCCAAGGGCAAGATCGTGGCGGGCAGGTGGGAGAAACGCCCCGCCACGGCCTGAACGGAAGGGGATCATGGACGCGCGAGCGATCCTTGTCGTCGACGACGAAAAGCCCGTTCTGGACATCTTCACGGTCATCCTGTCACAGTGGGGCGGGCCCCGGGGCATCGCCGTCCTGCCCGCCGCCTCGGCGGCCGACGCGCTGGCGATCCTGGAGCGGGCAGCCGGCTCGATCGAGCTCATCATCTCGGACCTCAACATGCCCGTTATGCGGGGGAGCGACTTCCTCCTCGCGGTGAAGGATCGCTACCCCGAGATCACGACGATGATCGTTTCGGGCGGAGGGGACATGGAGGAGATGCGCAGGGTCTTCGGGGCCGGCATCTTCTCGTACCTCCTGAAGCCGTGCGACCCGGCGACGCTCACCGCCGAGGTGGAGAAGGCGCTGGAGGTGTCCCGGCTGAAGCGGGAGAACAGGCGCTACGAGCAATTGATCCGCGACGAGCTTCGCTGGGCGGGAGAGCTGCAGCGTACGCTGCTGCACGCGGAGCCGGTGCGGGACACCGGCCTCGCGGTCTCCGTCACATACATCCCGCTTCCCGAGCTGCAGTGCGGGGGTGACTTCTACGAGGTTGTGCCCATCTCCGCGCGGCAGTCCCTGTTCCTGATCGGCGACGTGGGAGGCCATGGCATCCGGGCCGCCCTCGTCGCGGCCATGCTGAAGTCCATCGTCTCGGCGAGCCGGGAGATCGCCCAGCCGCGGAAGCTGCTCGAGCACCTGAACGCGCGCATCTGCACCGATCTGAAGCGCCTTCCCGACCTCATCATCACGTTCCTCGCCTGCATGCTGGACACCTCGGCCCTTACCCTGACCTGCGCAAATGCCGGCCACCTCCCCCTTTTCATCCTGCGCGAGGAGACGGCCATCCGCGTCCTGCCTGAGGGCATGGGTCTCGGCTTCAGTCCCGACGCCGCCTATGGTGAGACGGTTGTTCCCCTCGCGCATGGAGACACGATCGTGATGTGCACCGACGGCCTGCTCGAGGGTTTGTCGGGATCCCCGGCGGAGGCCGAGGCGCGGTTCTCGCGAATCCTTCTCGCATGCGCGGGAGAGGCGGATTTCAACGCGGCCGTCGTCGAGGCGGCTCGGCGGGAATCGGCGAAGGCCGGATTCGCAGACGACGCCGCGCTGCTCAGCGTAAAGGTGAAGTAGGGTTCTCGGCCATCCGGGCGAGGCGGAACAGCGCGCTGTCCCCTTCGTCCCCGTTGTCCAGCCGGATGCTCAGGATCTCGTCGGTGATCGAGAAGAAAGCGTCGACGACCTCGGGGTGGAAATGCTTCTCCCTGCCCTCGCGCACGATCGCAAAAGCTTTCTCGACGGTGAAGGGGTCCTTGTACGGCCGCCTCGTCGTGAGAGCGTCGAACACGTCCGCGATCGCGGTGATGCAACCCGCAAGAGGGATCTTTGCGCCCGCGAGGCCCCGGGGATAGCCGCTGCCTTCCCATTTCTCGTGGTGGGTGAGCGCGATCACCTCGCCGAGCTTGAGGAAATCCGTCGTCGAGCCGTGCAGGATCTGCGAGCCGATCGTCGTGTGCAGTTTCATGATCTGCATCTCGCGCGGCTCCAGCTTCCCCGGCTTCAACAGTATCTGGTCGGGAATCCCGATCTTGCCCACATCGTGCATCGGCGAGGCGTAGAGGATCGCCTCGATTGTCCGCTTGGGGAGATCCATGCGACGGGCGACAGCGCCCGAATAGTGGCTCATCCTGCGAAGGTGCGCGCCGGTGTCCTCGTCGCGGAACTCCGAGGCGCGCGACAGCCTGTAGATCGCTTCGAGCGAGAGGGTGCGCTGCCGCGTAAGGGCGCCCTCGAGCAGCCGGGTGCGCTTCTCGACCTCCGCCTCCAGGTCCTTCTGGTAGCGCCGGGACTGATCGTTCCCGGCCTTTACCTTCAACAGCGAGGCAATGCGGGCCTTCAGCTCGACCTGCTCCCAGGGCTTGCCCAGGAAGTCGTCAACGCCCGCCTCCAGCGCCTTGATTTTCGTGTCCATGTCATGCAGGCCGGTCACCATGATGATGGGGATGATCCGGGTGGTCTCGCTCGCCTTCAACCGACGGACCGCCTCCACCCCGGACAACCGCGGCATGGTCGCATCCATCAGGACCAGGTCGGGAGGCGAGGCGGCGACCATCTCCAGGGCTTCGACGCCATCCTCTGCGATCTGCGTCCTGTAGCCAAGGCTGTGGAGGAGGGCCTGCATCAACCCTCGAACCTGCTCGTCGTCGTCGACGATGAGGATCGTCGGCTGAGCGCTCGCTGTTCCGCTCATGATCCGCCTCCCGCGATCCGCTCTTCCGCCGAAACCCTGTTCCTTCCCGCCGCCTTGGCGGCGTACATCGCCCTGTCGGCGCGCGAGAGCATCGCATCGACGCCGTCGGCAGCCATCGCGCCAACCCCGATGCTGACCGTCACCTTCAGCCGGTCGGGGCCCATCTCGGAGTCGGCGATCTTCCGTCGGATCCTCTCAGCTGCGATGAGCGCGCCCCGCTCGTCCTGGTGCGGCAGGATCGCAAGGAACTCCTCCCCGCCGTAGCGTCCGGCAAAGTCCGAATCGCGCACGGTTGAGTGCAGAGTCGACGCCACGCCCTTGAGCACGGCATCGCCGGCCGCATGGCCATGCGTGTCATTCACTTCCTTGAAATGATCGATGTCGATCATGAGCACGGCGAGGGGCTCTGCATAGCGGCGCGCCCGGGCGGATTCCCGGCCGAGGACCTCGAGGATGGAGCGCCTGTTGGGGATCCCCGTGAGCTCGTCCGTGGCGGCCATCTCGCTCAGAGCGCGCGTCTTCTCGGACAGCAGGTCGAGCATCGCATCGAAGTTCGACGCGAGTGTCCCGATTTCGTCGGCGCGGCGCATCCCCAGCCGGGCGACGAACGTGCCCGTCGTGCGGATCGATACGACCATGCGGGTCAACCGCCAAATCGGGTCGAGCACCGTGCGGCGCAGGAGGAGACTGAGCGCGACGACCACACCGGCAAGGGTGACCAGCACGGATCCCAGGGACCAGTACAGCGTCGTCCTGCCCCTGGCGATGATCTCGGTGGGCCGCTCGACGATGATCCGCGCGAGAGGCGCGCCCCGGGCGTCGCCGAGCGCGAAGGCGGCCCGCATCACCGAGCCCGCACGGCTGATCACGGGAGCGTCGCCCGGGGCGCTCGCGGGGGAAGCCTCGGGGACGCCTGCTCCCGGGCGGAGGGCCTCCATTCGGAACGAGGCGCGCACGCGTGAGCGCAGCTCCTGGAGGAGGCCCTCGGCGAGAAACCTCCCCTCGATCAGGGTTCCTCGGACAGGGCCTTCCTCGTAGTTCCTGATCACCGGGCACGATGCGTACATCAGGATGCCCGCCGCGGTCGCTATGTAGCCCTGACGGACCGCACTCGCGTATGGTCCCGGCGTGTCCGCGTCCCAAGCGAGCGGGTTTTCCGCAGCGAACGCCACTCTAGAGAACTCCGCGAGGTCGAGCTCCCGGCGCGAGAGCGGATCGATCACCCTTCCCCAGACCAGCCGTCCTGCCGCATCGAGCAGCACCATGACGTGGATGCCGAGCGAGCGGAAGGATTCGTCGTTCAGGTTCTGGGCCGCGTACCCGGGATTGCTCCCCTGCACGTACCTCCATGTCTCATCCCAGGAGGCCCAGTCGCGGGTGAGCTTCACGAGGTCCGCTGCTTCAGTTGCGAAGGCCTGCGCTACCCGCTCGGCGTCCTTGAGCGTCCCGCGTTCCTCGAGGGCGACGAACGACGGGAGCACGATCGAGCTTTGGAGGAGGATGATGCCGGCAGTCGCGGCCAGCAAGGCTGCTGCGATGAGGAGCATTGCCTTGGTGGTGAGGGAGAGCCCTCGGAGGGAAGACTCGGGATTCGTCGTGGTGCGCCGCATGGATCGCCGCCGGCATCATGCCACAACCCTCCCTGTCGTACAACCGCTCCCCGTTTGCCTGGAATCTGACAGGATCAACCAACATTCCAGCGGCCAGCTCCAACGGCTTGTGGGTCTTTTTACTTCTCAGCCCTCTGCAGCCTTGTCAACGAGTCTCCCATTGATGAACTTGTGAAGCACGCTGGAGATGAGGGTCTGGTAAGGCAGACCATCCCGGACGGCTTTCTTTTGAAGTTCCATTAGGTCATTCTCGGAAATCCGGATATTGACCCTTTTATCCTTGCGCAACGCGTTTTTTGCGTAGAGTCTCATCTGCCTGCGGTCGCTATCGGCGTCTTTGGACGATTTCCATTCCGCGTTCTCATACGATCGAAGGGTAGCTTTCTCATCTTTCGTCAGTTTCATGATTGTCTCCTCCGCTGCTGAGAAAGGTCTTGGTTGCCTTTCTGCTTGGTATGATTGTCTTGAGGAACAAGTACTCCTCTGTCTCGATATAGGGTACCAAATACGCATAGCGGCCCAATTGCACGATCATCATCCTCTGTCCCGGATGCTTCGTTTGGTTTGGATGATCAATTATGTCAAGCACTGCCCCTTGTTCCATCGCAGATAGTATGTCCTCGAAACAGACACCTCTGTCCTTGAACAGGAGGGCATTCTTGTCGGAGTCCCAGAGGATCTGCTTCACTATTCAAAGGTATCACTTTGTGTGCATTTTGGCAACATGAAGAGGGGTCGCGAAGCGATCGAGCTCTGCCGCGAAGTCGAATGAACTCTCAGCTCAGCCCCGCGAGCCATCGAGCCGCGGTCGCGATCAGAATCTTGTTCTTGCCATTTTTGATGACTCTCCCGATGCCCGCGCGGTTGACGAGCTGGACGGCGGGGACGTTCAGCGCATCCTGAAAGGAAACGAGGGTCGGGGCTGCCTCGGGATCGGAGAGCTTCGCTTCCACCATGAAGAGCGGAACCTGGTCCCGGGTGACGAGGAAGTCGACCTCCCGCTTCTCCTTCGTCCTGAGGTACCAGAGACCGTAGTCGCCGTATCCCGAATCCGTCCAGAGCGAGGTTGCCCTCTTGAGCTCGAGAGCGATGATGTTCTCGAAACGCGCCGCCTCGTCGTCGACCCGGACCGGATCGTAGAAATACAGTTTCGGCTCCTTCACGAGGGATCTGCTGATCTTCCTGTGGTAGGGCTGGATGGAGAATAGAAGGAAGAATCTCCGAAAAACCTCAAGCCACGAGGAGACGGTGCTCGGCGACACCTTCAGGATCTGGGCGCAGCTCGAAGCCGAGAAGCCGCTGCCCACGCGAACAGGTAGAAGAGCGTACAGCGCCTCCATGGTATCGATTTGCTTCACGGCAAAGGCGTCGCGGACATCTTCCCGCAGAACCTGGCGGTGATAGCTGGCCGCCCACCGGCGGTACGTGCGCGGCTCGCCGCTCAGAAAGGGTTCGGGGAATCCCGAACATCGGAAGAGGGCGTTCCAGGGGTCGCCGACCTCCGGCTCGGATATGTCCGGAATTTCGCACAGACGGGAGACGGCGCCCGCGGGATCTACACGATCGCGGAACAACTCCCCCATGGTGAATGGAAAGAGGTGAAACTGCCAGTACCGTCCCGCGAGCGAATCTCCACGGCGCTGGTACAGATCGAGCCGTCCACTCCCCGTCACGAGGAAACGGTAGCCATCGCTATAGCCGTCGTAGAGTCCCTTGAGATAGTTCTTCCAACCCTTGTACTTGTGGATCTCATCGAGGACCACGAGGGGCACCTCGCCCTTCTTCCTGTCGACCTTCTCGAAAAATGTCGGATCATCGAGCAGAGCCCGCCTATCCTGCGGGATGTCATAGTTGAAGTACAGCGAGGAGGGCTCGCTCCCCGCTATCGATTTCGCCAGGGTGGTTTTACCCGTCTGACGCGGCCCAGAGACCAGGATGAGGCGCTTGTGCGCGTCAAACTCCTTCCACGTGGAGAGGTAGTAGCGCCTTTCCCTCATGATGACTATTTACCACTCAACTGGAAGAAAGTCAAGACCATTTTTCGATTGACTGGAAAATAGTCAGCCGGCTTCGCGTGGCGTCGCGCACCCTCACGCCAGAAGCTGCGACAGCCTGTCCTTGATGAACTCGGATTTCTCGCGCAGGCCGATCGAGCCCGTCTTCAGCACGAGGAAGTTCGGCCTGTGCGGGTCGATGCCCACCCTTCCCCCGCCCTCCCGCACCATGCGCACCACCCTGTCGATCGAGACCTTCGACAGCTTCGAGAACTCGACATTGAGGGCGCCCTTCTCCTCCCGGATGGAGGTGATGAAGAGCTTGCGGCAGATGATGCGGATCTCGGCCAGGGCGAGGACGCTGTGCACCTCGTCGGGTACCGGGCCGAACCGGTCCTCGATCTCCCTGTAGACCTTGTCGAAGTCCTCCTCCGTCGAGACGGAGGCGACCTTCTTGTACACCTCCATCTTCTCCATTGCGTCGGGGATATATGAGTCGGGGATGAAGCCCGAGTACTCCAGCTCCATGTACACCTCGGGAGCCTCATCGCCGCGGGCATGCGACAGCTCCGCCACCGCGGCGTCGAGCATCCGCAGGTACAGGTCGTAGCCCACCGAGAGGATGTGGCCGTGCTGCTCGCGGCCGAGGATATTGCCCGCCCCCCGGATCTCGAGATCCTTCAGGGCGATCTTGAATCCCGAACCCAGCTCAGTATGATCCGCGATGATGCGCAGGCGCTTCATCGCGATCTCTGAGAGCGCTCGGCGGTCGGGGTAGAACAGGTAGGCGTAGGCGGGGATGCCGGCCCTGCCCACCCGACCCCGAAGCTGGTACAGCTGCGAGACGCCGAGGGCATCCGCCCTGTCGATGATGATCGTGTTCACGTTGGGGATGTCCAGGCCGTTCTCGATGATCGTCGTGGAGAGAAGAAGCTGGCGCTCGCCGTGGACGAAGAGGCGCATCACCTCCTCCAGCTCGTCCTCGGCCATCTGCCCGTGGGCCACCACGACCGATACCTCGGGCACCAGGCGCCGCAGGAAGAGGAAAATCTCTTCGATCGTCTCCACGCGGTTGTGAAGGTAGAACACCTGCCCCTCCCGCGCGATCTCGTCGCGGATGGCCCGGGCAGCCAGCTCCTCGTTGAACTCCGTCACGTAGGTCTCGATGGGAAGCCTGTTCTGCGGGGCGGTGTTGAGGATGGACATGTCGCGCACCTTCATCAGCGACATGTTGAGGGTGCGGGGGATGGGCGTAGCGGTGAGCGTGAGGCAGTCCACGGAGATCTTCAGCTGCTTCAGCCTCTCCTTGTGCTTGACTCCGAAGCGCTGCTCCTCGTCCACGATCAGCAGGCCGAGGTTGCGGAAGGAGACATCTTTCTGGATCAGGCGATGGGTGCCGATCACGATGTCCACGCCTCCCGCCGAGGTCGCCGCGATCGCCGCCTTCATCTCCTTCGGATGGCGGAACCGGGAGAGCATCTCGACCTTCACGGGGAAGCGCTCGAAACGCTCACGGAAGGTCTCGTAGTGCTGTTCAACGAGGATCGTCGTGGGGGCGAGCAGCGCGACCTGCCTGCCGCCCATCACGGCCTTGAACGCTGCGCGGAGCGCGATCTCGGTCTTGCCGTAGCCAACGTCTCCGCAGACCAGGCGGTCCATCACCGTGGGCTTCTCCATGTCCGCCTTCACGTCGCGGATGCAGGTGAGCTGGTCCTCTGTCTCCTGGTAGGGGAATGCCGCCTCGAACTCGCTCTGCCAGTCCGTGTCGGCCGGGAAAGCGAAGCCCGGTTCTGCCTTGCGCCGGGAGTACAACTCGAGCAGACCGTGCGCGAGGTCCTCGACCGCCTTCTGCGCCCTCTCCTTGCGCTTCTGCCAGCCTTTCCCGCCCAAGGAGTCCAGCCTGGGCTTCCTGCCCTCCTGGCCGATGTAGCGCTGGATCAGGTTGACCTGTTCGATGGGGATGAAGAGCTTTTCGCTGTCCGCGTACTCCAGGCGGATGTAGTCCCGCTCGTTGCCCGCCGCGCTGATCCGCTCGATTCCGAGGAAGGCTCCGATGCCGTAGTTCACGTGCACCACGAAATCCCCGGGGGAAAGCTCGACGAAGCTCTCGATCGCGGCGCTCTTTGCCGTGCCGACCGACCGGGGGATCCGCCGCTTCCTGCCGAAGATCTCGTTCTCCTGAACCACGAGGATCCTGCTGTCGGGAAGCGTGAAGCCCGCCGAGATGCTCTGCGGCAGGATCTGAACCTCCAGGTCCTTCAGAATGTGGCGCAGCCTGTCGGCCTGCACGTCGTAGACGGCGAAGATGAACACCGCATACCCGTTGCGGAGCGACGCCTCCATTTCCTCTCGAAAGAAGGTGAAGTTGCCGAAGAACGAGCGGGGGCCGTCGGAGGGGAGCTGGAACGCGTGTGAGGTGTCGGCCTGCGCTGCCGCAGCCACCGCAGGCTCGCTCTCCCCGCGCGCAATTGGCGCGCTTGGGGTTCCGCCCTCCGGCAGCGTCGGGAAGTCGACCTGGCGCGGCATCCGTTCGACGAGCTCGGAAAAATCGAGCAGGATCTTCTGTGGCCCGGGAACGACCTGCTTGAGGGCGCGCGCCCTGCGGAAAAGCTCCAGGTACTCCTTGCGAAGGGCCGCCGCGCTCGCCGCCAGGCGTTCCCTGTCCATGAGGAAGACGGTCGCCCCATCGGCAAGGTAGTCCAGCACGGAGAACTGCGACGGGAAACACAGCGGGTAGAACAGCTCCGCCCCGCTCGCCTCGGGATCGTCCCGCACCCTCGATGCGGCCTGCTCCACCTCATCGGAGCTGAAACCCAGCTCCGAGAGGCTCGCGCGAAGAGTGTCCACCTCTCCCGCCGCGAAGCTGACCTCCCGGCACGGAAGGATGGCGATCTCCTCCAGCGTGCCCGTGGAGGACTGGTCGAGAGGGTCGAACCACCGTATGTCCTTCACCTCGTCGAAATCGAGGGTGATCCTCGCGGCCTGGTTGTGCCCTGGGACGAATACGTCGACGACCTCTCCGCGGATCGCCATCTCCCCGTGGATGCTCACCGTCGGGACCCTGAGGTAGCCGGCCCGGGCCAGCCTGTCGGCCGTCCGCTGAGGATCGAGTGATTCTCCGCGGCGCACGGTGAGCACCTGAGCCGCGAGATACTCGGGGTCGGGGACGGGGGTGAGCAGGGCGCGCAAGGGGGCGATGAGCAGCAGGGGCTCGCCTTCCAGCAGCCGCGCGAGCACGCTGACGCGCTCGCCGAAGACGGAGGGAAGCGGGCTTGTCGACTCGTAGGCCGCCACGCCCCACCAGGGGAAAAGCACCGTGGAGGCCTCCCCGCGGAAGGTTGCGATATCCTGCTGCAGGCTCTCGGCTTCCCTCTCAGTGGGGACGACGACGAGGCTCGGGCCTTCACGACCGGCTCCGCCACCGGCTCCGCGACCGGCTCCGCCGCCGCTGCCGTGCAGCTCGGAAAGGAGCAGCGAGAGGTATCCCCCCTTGGGCCCGTGGACCCGCAGGGATATCCTCTCCCCTTTGAAGGCGGATCGCAGCCCCTGGTAGGGGCGCGAGGAGCTGAAGTGGCGTTCGATCTCTTTTCGGAACAAGTTTCGCATGAATATTACCGAAAATAGTAAGGGAAAAAGGGAGAAATCGCCGTGAGAAATACTCTTGCCGCAGTCATCATCCTGATCGCCGTCTCATGCCCTTTCGCCGCGGCGAGCCAGAACGATTCGGGCTTCACTATCCGCTTCTACGAGAAGAAGGTCTACTTCCTGGGCGATGAGATCCAGGTCGAGGCGGTCATCGCCAACACCACCGCCGAGACCATGCGCTTCAAGGTCGCGGACAACAGGTTCTTCAACCTCGACTTCGACGTGCGAACCACTACGAACCTCGCCCTCGAGCACGCACGGCAGTTTACCACTGAGAGGAACTCGGATCAACCGGTGTTCTTCCGCGAGGTGAGCCTGGAGCCGGGGGAGAAGTACGGGATCGTCGTGGACCTCGGCCGGTTCGCCTCCTTCATCGAACCGGGGCTGTTCGTCCTGCAGGCCTCCTTCTACCCCGAGCTGTTCCGCGGCAGCCAATCTGCCGCCATGAAGTCCAACCGGCTCTCGCTGAACGTGAAGCCGGCCGTCGTGACGGCCGAGGAGAAGGCGAGGGTCGAGGCGGAGACAGGCGCCCTGATCGCCCGCGCCTCCCTGCCCCCCGACGAGGTGGTGGCCTATACGATCCAGGCCCGGCAGAAAAGCCAGTGGGAGAAGTTCTATCTCTACCTCGACCTGGAGTCGCTGTTGAGGAAGAACCCCGAGAAGGATCGAGTCTACCGCCGGTCCACCGACGAGGCCCAGAGGCGCATGATCGAGACGTTCAAAGAGGAGCTGCGGAAGACCACGGTCGACCAGGAGATCAGCGTGATCCCGACCTCCTTCGAGATCCAGAAGACCACCTACACGGGCTCCGAGGGGACCGTCATCGTGAAAGAGAAGTTCCGCTATCCCGACTACACGGAGCTGAAAAGCTACACCTACCACTTGAAGAAGGCGGACGGGTACTGGATAATTACAGACTACGAGATCAAGAACCTTGGGACCGAGTAGATGAAGATGCTCCTGGTGGCGGCGGAGGACCGATTCGCGAACGTCCTCGGCTACCACCTCACGCCGCTGGGCTTCACGCTGGAGTACATGGACGACCCGGTGAGCGCACTCGCCTCGCTGGATGACATCGACCCACAGGCGATCCTCTTTTCGGCCGGCGATTACCCCCGGCACTGGAAGGCGCTGCTCAAGCTCGCAAGAGAGAGAAAGCCGAAGGAAGAGCTGATCTTCATCCTCGCCACCCCTCCTGATTTCGAGGTGGAGGAAGCGGCCAAGGCGGCTCATCTCGGGGTGAACGGTCTTGTCGGCGAGAATCTCTCGGACAAGGGCGAGCTGTACCGTCTGGAGGAGATCATCCGCCGCTACCGGTCCGTGAAGGATAAGCGCAACTTCGCGCGGCTCGTGCCCGGGCAGCAGGAAGAGCTGGGCTTCGCTTTCACGCATCCCCGACGGCTCGCGCTCGTCACGGGCAGGGTGCGCGAGATCTCCATCCAGGGCGCGAGTTTCGCGCCGGGGCGCGCCTCGGTGGTCGAGGACCTCGCTGTGGGAGCCGAGATCCCCCGCTGCTCACTGAAGCTCGGCGACGAGATCGTCGCCCTGGACTGCAGGCTTACCCGCAGCGGCGCGGACCTCGGCGTCCAGTTTCTCTCCTTCGCGGAAGGCGCGCATCACACCCTTCTCTCCTACATCCAGAGCAGGTCCGAGAGGGCGTTGAAGGAGGCCGCCTCAGCTCCCTCCCTCGCGCCCGTCGGCGCGGTTTAGGCCTTCCCCTCCACGATCTTCAGGAACTCCTCGCGGTCGACGACTTCCTTCTCCAAGAGAACCGCGGCGAGGGACTCCACTGTTGCGCGCTTCTCCTCGATGATCTTCCTGGCGGATTCGTGCGCCTGCTCGAGGATGCGCTTGACCTCCTCGTCGATCTCCGAGGCGATCCTCTCGGAGTACTCCTTCTCGGCCGGGAAGTACGAGTCGCCCTTGAGGAAGGGGTTGCGCGGCCTCTCGTAGGTCGACAGGCCCAGGCGCTCGCTCATCCCGTACTCCTTCACCATGGCCCGCGCGATATCGGTCGCCTTGAAGAGGTCGTTCTGCGCGCCTGTCGAAACGTCGTGGAAGAAAAGCTCCTCCGCGACCCGGCCGCCCAGGAGCGAGGAGAGCTTGCCCTCCAGTTCGCGCTTCGTGACGAGATAGCGGTCCTCGGTGGGCAATTGGATCGTGTAGCCCAGCGCGGCGATGCCGCGGGGAACGATCGAGATCTTCTGCACCGCGTCCATGCTCCCGATGCTGTGCCCGACCACCGCGTGGCCCGACTCGTGGAAGGCAACGACTTTCTTCTCGTCCGGGCTGATCAGGCGCTTTCGCTTCTCGAGGCCGGCCACGACCCTGTCGATCGCTTCGTCGAACTCGGCCATCGTCACCTCGGTCATGCCGCGGCGGGCGGCGAGGAGCGCGGCCTCGTTCACGATGTTGGCGAGGTCGGCGCCGACGAACCCGGGCGTGCGGCGGGCGATGAGGCGCAGGTCGACGCTGGCGGCGAGCTTCACGCCATCGATGTGGACCTTCAGGATCGCCTCCCGGCCGTTCAGATCGGGCCTGTCGACGACAACCTGCCTGTCGAAGCGTCCTGGCCGAAGGAGGGCGGGATCGAGGATCTCGGGCCGGTTTGTCGCGCCCATGATGATGACGCCCTTGCGGGTGTCGAAGCCGTCCATCTCGGTGAGGAGCTGGTTCAGCGTCTGCTCCCGCTCGTCGTACCCTCCCATGGGGCTGTAGCCGCGCGCCTTGCCCAGCGCATCAAGCTCATCGATGAAGATGATGCAGGGAGCCTTTGCCGATGCCTGGGCGAAAAGGTCGCGCACCCGCGCCGCCCCGACGCCGACGAACATCTCGACGAACTCGGACCCTGAGATGTTGAAGAAGGGAACTCCGGCCTCTCCTGCCACGGCCTTCGCGAGGAGCGTCTTGCCGGTGCCCGGGGCGCCCACAAGGAGGATGCCGCGCGGTATCCTGCCGCCGAGGGCTTCGAAGCGCTTCGGGGTCTTCAGGAAGTCCACCACTTCCTGCAGCTCCTCCTTGGCCTCGTCGATGCCCGCCACGTCCGCGAAGGTGATGCGCTTGGCGCCGGGGTCCGCGACGACGAGCTTCGCCTTGCTCTGGCCGATGCTGAGCACGCCCGATCCGCCCGCGCCCATGCGCATCATGAAGAAGTTCCACAGGGCGAACATGATGGCCACGGGGAAGATCCACGACATGATGTTGCCCAGGAGCGAACCCTGGGCCTTGCCGGTGAACTGCACGCCCTTCTCGCCCAGCAGCCTCACGAGGTCGGGGTCCTCGACTCGCAGGGTATGGAAAGGCTGTTCCTTGCCGGCCGCGTCCGTGAGGACGCCCTGGATCTCGGTCGGCGAGACCGTCACTTGATGGACTTTCCCATCCGCAAGGGCTCGCTTGAAGTCGCTGTACGCGATGTCGGGGGTCATTCCGCCGCCTAAGAACCACTGCAGGCCAAAAATCAAAAGAAGGCCTGCAAGAACGTAGCCTATGGAAAATTGCGTTTTCTTGTGCTGGTCCGGGTTCATGTCAGAGCTTCCTCCAGGGGCATCCGGGGGCGTGCGCGCCGAGCGGCTGGTATGTGCCGTCGATGCGGTCGGCGGCGTCGGCGACCACGAGCCCTTGCTTCTCGAGCCGGGCAGCGAGGACGGGCCTCCTCTCGCGCGAGTTCCAGCAGGCAGGGCAGACGCCAGCCGTGGCGAGCTCGCCCGTCAGCACCCGGTGCACGCGCACCATCGCGCGCCCGTCCCGAACCGCTTCCTTGCGGCTTGTCATGCGTATGTCTCCGCATTCAATGTAATTCCGCCCCGGCGCGAAAACAAGCGGCGCCTCGACAACAGCGCTCGCCTCCGCTCGCCTCCGTTGACACGGCCCGGCGCGCTCGCCTATAACGTCGCTTGAGGAGGCGTGAGTGAAGGTCCTTTTTACCGGCATTCAACCCACGGGCGACATCCACCTGGGCAACTACTTCGGCGCGATCGCCAACTGGGTCCGGCTCCAGAGCCAATATGTATCGTACATTTCGGTTGTCGACCTGCACGCGGTCACTATCCCCTACGAGCCGGCCGAACTGTCCGGCCGGGTGATCGAGCTTGCCACCACACTGTACGCCTGCGGGATCGATCTGGAGAAGACCATCCTCTTCGTCCAATCCGAAGTGCCCGGACACGCCGACCTCACGTGGCTCTTCAACACGATTACTCCCCTCGGCGAGCTGGAGCGCATGACTCAGTTCAAGGACAAGCGCGAGCAGTTCCGCGCCTCGATCAACGTGGGCCTCCTCGACTACCCCGTTCTCCAAGCGGCGGACATCCTGATCTACAAGGGTGACGTGGTGCCGGTCGGCGAGGACCAGGTGCAGCACGTCGAGTTCACCCGCGAAGTGGCGCGGCACTTCAACGCGCGCTACGGGGAGACCTTCCCCGAGTGCCAGGCGCTGCTCACCGCCACTCCGCGCATCGTCGGCCTGGACGGCGACGCGAAGATGAGCAAGAGCAGGGGCAACACGATCGGCGTCCTCGAGACCCCGGAGCAGATCTGGGACAAGCTCCGCCCTGCCAAGACAGACCCCGCCCGGGTCAAGAGGAGCGACCCGGGCACTCCCGAGAAGTGCACGATATGGTCCTATCACCTTCTTGTCACGCCGAAAGAGGAGCAGCCCAGCATCCACGACGGGTGCACGAGCGCGGGCATCGGGTGCATCGACTGCAAGAAAGTGCTGCAGAAGAACTTGATGAAGGTCCTGGATCCCATCCGGGAGCGTCACGCCGAGCTGACCGGTCCGCGCCGCCGCGAGGTAGAGCAGCGCCTGGAAGCAAACGCGGAACGTTGCCGCGAGGTCGCGAAATCGACTATCCTCGAAGTGAAAGGGAAAATGGGGTTGAAGCAGTCATGGAAAATCTAGATCTCTCGCCGGAGGATCTCGCCGTCGACTCGCTCGGCGAGGCCGCCTTCCCCTCGCCTCTTGAGCTGAGCACGGTCTGGGGCGACGGGATCGCCAACTATGTCGATGACGTACGGACGGTCATGCTCCTGCACGACAGGGATGAGGTCCTTGCGCGCGTTCGAGGCGGCAAACACCTGGCCGCCTTCCAGGCTGCCGGGCCGCGGCAGAAGATATGGTTCGATCCCGCCAAGGTGCGCGCGGCCATCGTGACATGCGGCGGGCTGTGTCCTGGGATCAACACGGTGGTCCGCACCTTGGTCATGGAGCTGCACTACCGCTACGGCGTGCGCTCCATCCTTGGCATCCGCTATGGCTACCGCGGGTTCATCCCGAAGTACGGCTACGATCCCCTCCCGCTTACCCCAGATCTCGTCAAGGGCATCCACGAGAACGGCGGAAGCTTCCTCTCCTCATCGCGAGGAGAGCAGGACACGGGCGAGGTGGTCGACTTTCTCCAGAAGGCGGGGATCTCGCTCCTTTTCACCATTGGCGGAGATGGAACGCTGCGGGGCGCCCGCGAGATCGCCGCGGAGGTGAGGAAGCGGAAGCTCGCCATCGCGGTCATCGGTATTCCCAAGACCATCGACAACGACATCTCTTTCGTGGAGAGGACGTTCGGCCTGGAGACGGCCTTCTCCATCGCCTCCGAGTCGATCAGAGCGGCGCATACGGAGGCGATCGGAGCGCCCTTCGGCATCGGCATCGTGAAGGTGATGGGACGCATGTCGGGCTATATCGCCGCAAACGCCGCCCTCGCGCTGAGCGAGGTGAACTTCGCTCTCGTGCCCGAAGTGCCGTTCGGGCTGGAGGGGCCGGGGGGACTTTTCGCGCTGCTGGAGAAGCGCCTGCGCGACAGGGATCACGCGGTGATCATCGTGGCGGAGGGCGCGGGCCAGGAATACGTCGTGGACGCCTCGGGGAAGAAGGACGAGTCGGGCAACCCCGCCCTCGGCGACATCGGGATCTTCCTCAAGGACTCGATCAAGAAGTATTTCCGCGATCGTACCGACATGTACGTGAACATCAAGTACATCGACCCCAGCTATCTCGTGCGGGCGGTGCCTGCCAACGCGCACGACTCGATCTACTGCATCCAGCTCGCGCAGAACGCCGTGCACGCTGGCATGGCGGGGAAGACCGGCATCATCATCGGTCAGTGGAATGGGCAGTTCACCCACGTGCCGATCAGTCTTGCAGTCTCGCGCCGCAAGACACTCTCCCCGGAGGATCCTCTGTGGCTGTCCGTGCTCGAGGCCACGGGCCAGCCTGCCAGAATCGGGTGAGCGGCTCGGCCGACCGGCCGGATGGCCCGTTGACAACAGCCCCCTCCCCGTAGTATTCTTGCTTCGGATCGTTGATCCCGTGGAATCATTTGAGGTGTATTGCGACCACGTAAAAAAAGGCTAAAAAACCAGGCGCAATCCCCCAGAGAGTACCTGCGTTTTTTAGACACCCTGCCTTCCTTCAAGGAGGTCGTGTCTTGACCAACCGGAAAGATTTTATCTTCACGTCCGAAAGCGTCGGGGAAGGCCACCCCGACAAGATCTGCGACCAGGTCTCCGATGCCGTGCTCGATGACGCCCTGCGCCAGGATCCCGGCGCCCATGTCGCCTGCGAGGCTTTCACGACCACGGGACTGGTTCTCGTGGGCGGCGAGATCACCACGACCGGGTATATCGACCTGCAGAACGTCGTGCGCGGCGTGCTCAAGTCGATCGGGTACGATGACCCTTCCTACGGCATCGACTACCAGTCCTGCTCGGTCATCTCGACGATCCAGAAGCAGTCGCCCGACATCGCCCAGGGCGTGAACGGCACGGGGCTGCACCACGAGATGGGCGCCGGTGATCAGGGTATGATGTTCGGCTACGCCTGCTCGGAGATGCCGAACCTGATGCCCGCGCCGATCACCCTCGCCCACCAGATCATGCAGACAGCGGCAAAAGCGCGAAAGGAAGGCGCCCTCACCTTCCTCCGGCCCGATGGCAAGTGCCAGGTGTCGGTTCAATACGTCGACGGCAAGCCCGCAAGGGTGGGCACTGTCGTGCTCTCGCACCAGCACTCCGAGGAGGTGACCTACAAGGAGCTGAAGGAAGCCCTCATCGAGACCGTGATCAGGAAGGCCATCCCCGCGCACCTGCTCGATGCGAAGACGATCTACCACATCAATCCCACCGGCAGGTTCGTCATCGGCGGGCCGCATGGCGACACAGGCCTCACGGGCCGCAAGATCATCGTGGACACCTACGGCGGCATGGCGCGCCACGGCGGAGGCGCCTTCTCGGGCAAGGATCCCACAAAGGTGGACCGCTCAGCCTCCTACATGGCGCGTTACATGGCGAAAAATGTGGTGGCCGCCGGCCTCTGCGAGAAGTGCGAGGTGCAGGTCGCCTACGCGATCGGTGTGGCAAAGCCGGTCTCGCTGTACGTTTCGACCTTCGGCACGGGCAAGGTGCCCGACGAGAAGATCGAGAAAGCCGTGGCTGAGATCTTCGACCTGACACCCGCGGGGATCATCCGCACCCTCGATCTCCAGCGGCCAATCTTCCGCGACACCGTGAACTACGGCCACTTCGGCCGTGAGGGCTTCTCCTGGGAGAAGACGGACAAGGTCGAGGCGCTGCGGGCCAAGCTGGGATAGAGAGGGCTGCACGCGTTCGGTTAATTGAAAAGGGCTGCCCAGTTGGACAGCCCTTTGTGTTCTCGCGAAATGCGGGACTCGAGGATCAGTAGGTGTAGAGCACGTCGTCGATCGCAACACCTTCATCGGCGACGACCACGTCCCATGTGCGGCTGCCAGAGGTCAGAGTGCCGTACAGAATGCCGGACTCATAAGACCCGTTGAAGCTCGCGTTCGCCCCTGGCAACGGGATGGTCAGATTGGCGAGGTCCGCCATGGTCAGCGGGATCGCGAAGGCGCTGGGGAAGGCCTTGGACCGGGAGCCCTGCGACTTGTACTTCATCGAGACCTGGAACCTGAACGAGGTGTCCCTGTCGATCTTCACATCACGGACAACCTCCGTGTCGCCTTGGGTTTCTCTCAGGGTTCCGGTGAAGGTGCCGGTTCCCGCGCCATCCTCCAAAACGTCGAGAAAAACGTAGTCTTTGGCCTTCTTGTCGAAGTCCCTCGGCAGTGCCTTGTCGTACACGTCATGGCTGCTGGTGTAGGCGACCTTGCCCCCGACGACGGATCTGTCCACCTTGTCGATGTAGTATTGGTCCGTGCCGACCTCACCGACGGACCGGATCTTCTTCGTCCCGACGGAGGTGTCCTCCTCCATGCGGGTCGTGATGTATATGTCCGCCGCCCATTTATGCTGCTTGTCCATGAATACGTAGGAAAGGCCCGAGTGGAGGTTCGTGCTGGGTGCCTCGGTGTAGAACTGGGTTGACTCCGTCACAGTTTTCTTGCCCTGGACGAGCTCGGTCACATGGGAGGAGAAGCTCATGCCGCCGGACTGTTTCACGGGCGGAGTGCTCGATTCCTCATGGCGATACCCGACGAAGCTCGACGGCACCAGGGGGTCTGGCGTGCCGACCGCGAATGCAGGGTAGTACTGGCCTGTGGTGCCCGATATCCACTGAACCGTTCGGGTCCCCGAAGTGCCATCCAGGTAGTAGGTTGTGAGGCTTACCCAGGAATCCCGCTGCTTCAGCGAGTTCAAGTTGCCCCAGGGCCAAGATTCGGTACCCGCTGAATTAACGATGTACTCCTCGACCGTGTAGGCAACCGCGAGGTCTATGGCAGGGTAGGAATACAACACTAGATGGTAGTAGGGGTCACCACCAAGGGATGCCTCGGGGGTCAGGGTGAAGTAGAGTTGGTCCAGGTTGGTAAGCTCGTAGTTGCCCGAGGACGGGAAGCGCTGCGTGCCAGTGCTCCCTCTGCTGCTGTAGACGACTCCAGGGGTGGCGTCGGCAGCGAAAGGCTCATCCGGCGGTCCCCAGTTGTGTTTCGTGGTCGCGCCGGATGTCTTCAGTTTGCCCGGCGTGAGCGCCCGCTCCGCGGGGCTATCCGGCTTCACAAGAGACATGCCGGCCTGGATGGCAGGGATGACGCTCTTCAGCTCCTTGGCGGCTGCAATCAGCACACCCGATGGCCCCACCCCAAGAACGCACGAGGCCATCGTAAAGACCGCAAGCACGGCCGCAAGCGCACCGATAACTTTCATCGTTGTCTTCATAGGCACCTCCTTGGTTCAAGCACTCGCTCAGTGCCCATGCTCAAACCATAGAAATATACACCCCTTGCGAGGGAATATCCTATCTCGGGACTTTTTTCGATCGTTCACCACGCGCGGCCGTCGGAGCACCAGTTCCCCCGACCTGACTTCTCGTTGTGCATCGCGGCCCTTCGAAGTACAATGCATCCCACAGTGAACGGAACAGCTCGCTTCTTCCAGAAACACCATGACGGCAGGATCGCCTGCGCCCTGTGCCCGAACGCCTGCCTCATCGCCGAGGGCAAGCACGGCGTGTGCAGGGTCAGGTTCAACAAAGGTGGCAGGATCGACATCCCTTTCTATGGAAGAATATCGGCTCTCGCCGTGGATCCCATCGAAAAAAAACCGCTCTACCATTACTACCCTGGAGCTTCCATTCTGTCGGCGGGCTTTGTCGGATGCTCGCTGCGGTGCGGATTCTGCCAGAACTGGCACATCTCGCAATCGACGAGCGCCGAGACGCGGTCCGTAAGCCCCGAGGAGATGGTTGCGATCGCGCGACGGGAAGGCTCCTTCGGGATCGCCTATACCTACTCCGAGCCGCTCATCCACATCGAGTACCTGCTCGAGACTGTCGCTCTCGCGCGCGAGGCCGGGCTGAAGAACGTCCTCGTGTCGAATGGGTACATCAACCGAGAGCCCGCCGAAGAGCTCCTGAGCCTTGTGGATGCCGCGAACATCGATCTCAAGGCATTCGACCCCGTCTTCTACCGAGATGAGACCGGGGGGGACCTCGAGGAGGTGAAGAGATTCATCGCACAGGCCGCGGGAAGGATCCACCTCGAGGTGACGACCCTTGTCATCCCGACAAAGAACGATAGCCCGGAACAGATCGAGGGCATCGCCCGGTTCCTCGCCTCCCTCGACCCCCGCATCCCCCTGCATCTCTCCCGCTACACCCCCCAGCACCGCTACACGATTCCTCCAACGCCGGTTGAAACAGTGAAGAGGCTCGCGGAAGTGGCCAGGGGTCACCTCCCCTACGTCTACATGGGGAACGTGGGCATGGAGGAGACCAACACGACCTGCCAGAGCTGCGGGAACACCCTCGTGCGGCGGAGGGGGTACACAACGACCGTTGTCGGAATCACAAACGGCGTGTGCGCGCGCTGCGGGGAACCTTCGCCCATCGTGAACACCACCACGACGGCCCCTTGACAATCCCCCGCTTTTTTGTTTCCTTGTATTCACTTTCCCCTGTAGCTCAGCTGGTAGAGCGGGTGACTGTTAATCACTAGGTCGCTGGTTCGAGTCCGGCCGGGGGAGCAAAGACGAACGCCACGCGAACTGGCTCTTTCAGGGCGACTACTGAGAGAGCCAGTTTCATTTCTGTGTCCATCAAGAGCAGCCTCGAAATGAGTCCCTGGATGCCGAGTTTGAGAGCTTCTCCTGACCGGTCCAGCACCTTCCGAATCCACCGGCTGTAGCCGGTGAACACGTCGTCCTCGTTCTCCTTGAGCGATTCCATTTGCCGAATCGAGTCAATGATGAGCGCCTGCTTCTCGTCGAGCTCCTTCTTTCGCTGCCGCAGATCGATGATGCTTTTCTCGATTGATTCCCGTACCGCCTCCGTCTTGGTCTTGGTGAGCTCCTGAATCCGTGCCTCCACGCGCTCTTGCAGGGCGACATCTTCCGTCTCAAGACCTCGCAGCGAGCTCCGGAGCTCGCCGATATGACGCCCGATCCGTTCTTTGCCTTGAGCCTCCAGCTCCCGGAACCTCTTGCCGTTGGCAGCGACGTCGCGCAGCCAGCCCAGGACCAACTCCTGAGCCGTCTCCGCGTCGATGCGGTCGAGCCCTCCTTCGGGGCAGGTGGAGCGGTGGGAGTAGTAGCGGTGGCGCTTGCCGTTGGAGGAGTAGGCGCTCTTGCCTTGAAGCCTCTGACCGCACTTGCCGCAGGCCAGGAGTCCTGAGAGGAGGTAGAGGTAGTGCTCGGAGCCGCGGCGATGATAACGGCTAGTATTTGATTTGAGGATGGTCTGCGCCTTCTGGAAGAGGCGCTCTGTGACGATGGGCGCCCACGCGGCGGGTACTTCCTCCCTCCCGTCCTTGCCGTGCGTGTTGATCTGCCGGATGCCCACATACCCCTTGTTGTTCAGCGCGGAGTAGATCTTGCCGGGAGTGATCCGTTTCAAGCGGGGGCTCTTGCCCTCGAAGCGCTCTTTGATCCTATTCGTCGTGCGGCGGATGGATTTCTCCCGCGCGTATGTCTGGAAGATCGCCCGCACCACGTCGGCTTCGGTCTCCTCGATGAGCAGGCGGCCTTTGTGCTTCTTGTCCCGCCGGTAGCCCAGAAGGACCTGCCCGCCGTTGGCCAGGCCGCGCTTGCTGCGCTCATAGGCGTTGATCGCCGTTCGACGAGAGGTCATCTCCCGCTCGAACTCGGAGAACACGATCAGAATCTTAGTCACAAGGCCCTGGTAGGGAGAGGTGGTGTCGATCTCGGTCTTCATGCACACCAAGTCGCATGCGTGCCGCTGGGCGAACTCGAAAATGTTCAGGAAGTCTTTCAGCGACCGGGAGAGCCGGCTCAATTCGGTGAACATCACCGTGTCGATGCGGCCAAGCTCGATGTCCCGCATGAGGCGCTGGAAGGCCGGGCGGTTGGTGGTCTTGGCGGAGATGCCTTCGTCTACGTAGCTCTCCACGAAGCAGCCCCAGTCTTTGCGCTGGAGGTTCCGGCGGTCCAGTTCGGTGCGGAGCATCTGCTCCTGGTTCTTCAGCGAGCCTTCCTCGACCTTGGCCTGCCGTTCGGTGGAGACGCGGATGTAGAAGGCAACTTTTCTCTGCGGTGCCGTGGTGGTCATGCGGACAGACCTATCTCCTTGCAAAATCAGCCCACGAGACATAGGATCAACCAATTACTAGCAATCTACTCAGTCGTCTATCAACATGATGATAGCAATATACTGATAGATTGTCAAGAGGAATTATGCTTGCCCAGAACATCAAGAAGCTCAGGAAACAACGCAAGCTGTCTCAGGAAGAGCTGGCCAAAAAGTCAGGCGTCACCTACAGCACCCTGATCAAGCTGGAATCAGGGGTGAACAAGAACCCGACCATCAGAACCATTCAACAGATCGCTGCCGCCTTAGAAGTAACGTTGGATGAGTTGACCCGAAAGTAGATTCCACTGCCAAGATACAAAGAGAAACAATGAGCCGGTGGGCTTTTTGTGTGATCGGTCAGGGCCGACCGTAG
Organism: uncultured Spirochaetaceae bacterium; assembly: GCA_964353885.1. Classification (GTDB taxonomy): domain Bacteria; phylum Spirochaetota; class Spirochaetia; order SZUA-6; family Fen-1364; genus CAVTER01. Next base: position 422 of record CAYGXO010000121.1, on the reverse strand, counting down.
GCGGACGCGCCCCAACGTCCCTGTTGGGGCGCTCCTCTTCAAGAGGGCCAGAGACGCGCGGCAAGGACGCCGCGTGTCTCTGGCCCAAGGGGGCGGGGTTCCGATAAGCCAAGACCGAGGAGAGATCTTATCCTATCCTCTGTCGTCCTTGACGAGCCGTCCAGGCCTTCGCCGGCTTGGGCTAGGGAAAAGTCCAGCTCGGGTATCCAGGGATCGTACTTGCTCCACAGGCGGCCCGCGCCCCGGAAGGGCGGAAATCCGTTCTTCATTCTGATCCCAGCGCCGGTGAAGGAGGCGACATAACGGGAGGAGCGGATGAGGCGCGCGGCAGAGGCGATTCGTGATCTGTTTTTCTACAAAACCTTGCAACCCTCGAGAGAGAGGTTGCAGCCATTCGTGATGCTGAAAATAGCGATGGGCGG
>CAYGXO010000120.1:0-13802 GCA_964353885.1 uncultured Spirochaetaceae bacterium | reverse complement strand
AGCTCTGTCAGGCGGCTGTGGACAACCGCTACCCGTCGGTGATGATCGACGCCTCGATGCTCCCACTCGCAGAGAACATCGCGGCGGTGAAACGGGTCGTGGAGTACGCGCACCCCCGCGGCGCGCACGTCGAGGGGGAGGCAGAATCGCTCTGGGCAGCGGCCCCTCGTCGTCGCTGCGGCGATTCGCAGGGCTCCGCTGACTGCCACATGCCGCCCGTCGAGCGGACTGACAGGCGACGACATGGGCTTCGGCCATAGAGAGCCTCATGCGTGTCCATCCGTCCAGAGGTCGGCAGGCGGTGGTCGCCTATTAAAGGTTACCAATCTTGCCTTTATACTTCACGAATTGACATTTTCTAACTTTGTTGTATAATCGATTTACGGAGCGTTGCCCATGAACATGATAGACTACGTGCTCGAAGAGGAGCTTTCTCGCCTCATTGATCTCAAGCGGCATTATGAGAAGAAATCCAAACTCCTCCCGAAAGGCTCAGTCTACGTCAAAAGAAACTCCGGCAACCCCTACGTCTACCTGGCGTATCGGGAGGGCGGCCGAATCAAGCAACGCTACCTGGGGCGCGAGGGACATCCCAAGGCGGCGGAAATCCGTCAACTCGTGCTGAAACGCAAAGAATTCGATGGCCACATCAAGAGCATCTCAAAGGATATCATCCGACTGAGAAAGATGCTCAATGTCAGATAATTCCAACGCCTTTCTCGATGTCATACGTGCCTTGCATTCGGAGGGCCTCCTCGAAGAGATCTTGATTGTTGACAGCTGGTGCCAGCATCTCTGTCGCTTCCACTTCCAGAATCCTCCTACACTATCTGCCCTCAGGACAAATGACCTTGACCTCCTTCTCCCGCGCAAGCTTCGGGTCTCTCCCCCTCTGCAGATTAGCGGCCTCATGCGCAAGCTTGGCTATGAAGAGCGTACTGCCCACGATGGAAGCACACAGTACATATCAGTAGCCCTTAACGTTGAGTTTCTCGTTCCAGAGATCGGCCCCGGAATCAACCGATCCTACCGAGTGGCTTCTCTTGGGATAAATGCCCAACCTCTCCGTCTGCTCGAAATGCTCCAGGCACATCCGATGACCGTACCCTACGAGAGCCTTCCCGTGCGCGTTCCCGACCCGGTCGATTTCGCCTTCCACAAGCTCCTCATCAGCAAAAGGAGACGTGACTCTCGCAAAGCCGAAAAAGACATCCTAACAGGGAGGGAGCTAGTATTGTTTCTCAACGACCATCCGGTTTGGCGCGCAAGCATAACGCCGCGTTTCCAATCCCTCAGCCGAAATACCAAAGCGGACCTGGTAAACATCGCGCACAAACGCGTTCCCGAGCTGCGTCTGATGACGTCGGAAGACAAACCGACTCGCGAAGCTGCCGATTTGGAGCTCTGACGCGCTGTTGTTTTAGCGTGCGTTCACTGCACCGTGATCCACGGCGTATCGGCCCACCTGCTCCATGAGCTCGTCCAACGCCCTTTGCACCCGTTCATCCGCGGTGCCGCCATCAGAGACAGCCCTTGGTGGATAGGTCTAGACTTCTATCTCGACTGCGGGCTTTCCGCTTCACCCCCTCACGCAGTTGCCTTCGGCTGCTGCTCGCTGCTGCACGCAGCGGTCCGCATCAGCAGGACAAGATGCCTCACTCATGTTCGCTGGATGGCGGGCACCTGACGAGCGTTGATTGTCAGGTGATTGTCAACGGCCCGTTTCCAGCATTGTCAATGACGCGCCGGATCACCGTCTCGCATTCGTCGCGCGGACGTCGGGCCGGTTGTCTCACCAGCAGCGCCGCCTCGGCTCTCGCGCTATGCGCTGGGCGCGCTATGCGCCGGGCGCGCTCGACGCGCTCGTCTCGCTCGTCTCGCAGTACGTAGTCGAGGCGATCCAAGCCCCGATCTTCGCATACGCCCAGGGCAGGTAGATTCCGAGGGTGATGATCGACAGGAGCGACTGTCCCCAGATCAGGCCGAAGCCCTTCCCGATGCCGCCCTCGAAGCCCAGCCGGCCGATCTCCTGCTCTCCCCTGGACAGCACGGTCCTCTCGACAAAAAACCCGTAGATCTTCAGGCACGCGGCGGGCCAGTAGATGAACAGCGTAACCAGGGTCAGGAGCATCTGGCCGAGGATGTAGCCGCAGGAGGGCCAGAAGGAGGTCTTCCACGCGACGGTGACGTCGTTCCACCGGATGTTCACGAGCCATTTGTACGTGAGATACATGAAGGGGATGATCACGATGTACACGAGGAACACCATGAGCGTGCCCGCTGCCGAGAGCCCGGCGGTGCTGCTGCCGCCGCCGAGCGCCGAGGCGCCGAACACCGCCGCGAAGACGCCGATGACCACGGCGAGGGGGATCCAGAGGGCGAGCAGCAAGTACACGAAGAGCTTCCCGCCCTTGCCGAGGAACTCGGGGGCGGCCCCGTCGAAGGTCGTCTCGCTCACGAGGTAGGCGGCGACGCGCCTGATGTACCAGGGCATGTAGATCGTGAGCGTGATGATCGAGAGGAGCATCCGCCCGATGTTCATTCCCAGGAACCTGCCGATGCTGCCGCGGAACGCGAAGGACTTCCCGCCGATCGAGAGCCGGGGCACGATGATCCTGAGAAAGATGATCGTGAAGATGGGGTAGATGAAGAGAGAGGCGACGAGAAAGGCCAGCGAGAAAATCACGTTCAGCACGCCGGCCTGGGAGCCCGGCGTCGATGCCCCCTGGGATGTCACCAGTGTGGGGATGTAGAAGACGAGGTACAGCGCCCAGAACCCGAGGAAGGGACCCCACCAGTCCTTTCCCTTGAGGGTGAACTCGAAACTGTTTTTCATACGGCCTCCTTTTTCATCCTTCCCATCCGATCATACAGGGAATCGGGGGCGTGCGGGTCGAGCGCTCGCGCCCCAGGACTTCTGTCAACGGCAACTCAGCCGTTCCGCTTGAGGAAACGCAGGTCGTCCAGGTCCTTGTCCCGTCGCGCTGCTTCCTTGTTCCTGATCAGCTGCTCACGTCCGATGTAGTGGACGGGGAAATGGCGCACACCGGCTGAAACCTCGACGTCAGTCCTGGGTTCCCAGCATTCCTCGAATGAGACCCCGTCGATCCGGTTGAGCAGGTCGATCCTGTGAGGCGGCACGCCGAACTGGATGATAATTCCGGGCTCGAGAAGCTCCCGGGCCGAGGCAACGCCAGGCACGTCGCTTCCCCAGAACTCGCCAAGAGCTGCGTACAGGCGACCCGCGTTCTGGCGGCTCGCCTCGTGGAAGATGTCGACATCGCCGGTGAGCCTTGCATACCCGTAGTAGATCACAGCCTCGCCCCCGATGACGAGGTAGCGAACTTCGTGGGTTTGCAGCAGGAAAAGGAACTCGGTGATATCGCTGGAGAAGGGCGACGGGATCACTTCTCCCTCGTCGCGCGCACATCGGGCCGCTTGTCTCCCCAGAAGCGCCGCTTCAGCTCTCGCGCGATGGCCTGGCGCTGCTCGGGCGTGAGGCCGAGCTGCTGAGCGATGTCCCACTCCTCGGCCTCGGCAAAGGAGCGGCTCTTGTGGACTACTCTCTCGAGAGGCATTGACCGGATCCTCACCTGCAATGCTACCTCGTGGTCCGGGGAGGGTCAAGCTCGCCACAATCGGTCAATATCGAATCGCACCCCTACGGGGGGGAACCCGATGCAGTGCAGGGGCAGCCGCTTGCCAGCCTCGGGAACGACCTCAGCCGCATGGGAAAGGACAATCTTCACGTCGTAGTCGAGCCCCTTGAACTGCGTCCGGCCCTTGCCCTTTCCTCCCACCTCGAAGATCACCGTGCGCCCGCCTTCATCCACGACGAAATCAGGCGTCTTGACCCCCCTGTTCGTCTTCGCATAGGAAAACGGCACACAGTGCTGCTCCATGGCGAGCGCAAAGAAGTCCTCCCGGACCTCCCCGACGCATTCTTCGAAAGGCCTGTAGAGAATGCGGTACGGCAGGTCCATGAAGATCTTGGGTTCTTTCAGCACGTTCGTGCCGGCCGGCAGTGCCCTGCGGAGGATGAAGCTCCGTTCGAGGTGCTCGACGTACTTTTCGGCCTTGTACTTCGTGATCCCAACGTTCGATGAGATCGAGGTGTCGTTGATCCCGTCGACAGGCGACTTCCCGACGAACCGAAGGAGCTTCGCGATCTTCAGCAGGTCGTCGTGGGTCACCGACCGATCGTGGGCGGGGATGTCCCGGTTCACCACGGTGTCGAGGACAGCCTTGAACTGATCCAGCCCCGCTCCGCTCTCGAGCATGAAGGAATAGAGCCCCCCCTGGAGATAGGGATCGAACCACTGGTCCGTGCGCAGGTGTTCGGCCGGTACCTCCTCCCGCAGGACCTTCCCGAGGGGCAAAGGGGCAAGTTCCAGCCCCCTGGCGAACGCCAGGTACTCCCTGAAGGAGAACGGCAGGAGCTTCTGCACCAGGACACGGCGCGACAGGTCCCAGCTGGTCGCGTGGAGTGAGAGTGCAACCGAGCTCGTGAACCACACCTTGAGCTCGCTGAAATCGTAGATCTCCTTGAGGTCGCGGGGATAGTCCGGGAGGAAGTGTATTTCATCGACGAGAAAGGAACGAATCTAGTACCTGTCGGCCAGGGCTCGCACGACCTCCACGAGGCGATCGCCCGGTTCCAGCGTATCGGCGGAGATATAGATCGCGTCCTTCATGCCCGACCGCAGCTGTCGAAGCATCATCGTTTTGCCCGAGCCCCGGGGCCCCAGCAGCGCCACGAACGGGCGCCCTGGGTGGCTTTCGAGGCTGCTGAAGCCGAAACGCTTTCGCGTCGGGAGTATCGCGATGTCGGAGGCCTTGGCATCGAGATCGAGAAATCGTCCGAGATTCATGGGGCAATTTCGACCTGGATCATGTCATTTTGGCTAAATCTTTTCTGTGTTGTCCTGGTCTTTGCGATCTTGTCTCAGCCCTCCCGCAACTCCTTCACCGCGGCCGTGCACGCTGCCGTGAAAAGCCCCGCGCAGACGCCCTTTTCCACGCAGCGCCCCACGATGCGCGTGATGGTCTCGACGACCAGGGAGTGGTCCACCTGGTCCACGACTCCGAGGGACTGCGACAGGTCATACGGCCCGACGAAGAGCACGTCCACGCCGCCCCCCGCCATGAGTGCGCGAAACTCCTTCATTACGGCGGCTCCCTGTGTCGAAGGATCATGTGACTGCCTGTCTGGCGGTCGATATCATAGCCGGCCTTCCGCAGTGCCCCCGCAAGAGTACGCCCGGAAATGCGCGGCAGCACACTCAGGCGTTTACCTCGACAACTTCCTCGGTGATTGGTGGAGGAACTGGCTCCCCGTGCCGGCTCAGGCTTTCGAGATACCCCTCGATGGCATCACGAATATTTGCGAGAGCTTCTTCCCGTGTAGCACCCTGGGAGATGCACCCATGCAGAGCAGGGCACTCCGATCCAAGGGAAAGGATAGCCCCTGCAAATCAGCCAGTCAAGGTGACGAGGGCTCACACGAAGCGGAGATTCGAGTCTTCCCCAGGAATGGAAGGGGCGAGAGACCGTGCCACCTGCGCACGAGGTGCCCGTGGGCAGCCTGGCGCGACATGCCGAGCGCCGCGGCTACCTCTGCGCCGGAAACACCGTCGCGCCGACTGATGATTCTCAGGATCCTCTCGGCAGTATCCATCCGGTCCATCCCCGGGGAGTGTCTGCTCTTGTCAGGCTATTGTCAAGGAGATTGATATTCATTTGTCAATGTCCCTCTGCTTTTTCGGCGAACACCTGCACGACACCCTCGGGCGCTTCGTGGAGTGGGTGCCCGCGCCCTCCGAGGTCGGCTAGGCCTACGGGGGGATTATTATCCCCTCTCACGCTCTCACTGACAGGATAGCCGGATGATCCGGTCCTCCGCCCTCCTGCACTGATCTCCCGTTGCACTATATTCGCCTCGTGTGAAGGATGCCCAATGGCACGACCCGGCAACCTGAAGGCGCGTTCCCAGCGTCCGGTGTTTGCTCCCACGGGAGCCGCGCGGTATTTTACTAGTGTGGAGGAAATACGTGATAGTCGCACGAGATGACTTCCAGGCGGTAGAGTGATGGAAAGCGCAGGAGCAGGACCGGTCGGTCTCCTTAAGGGGGACCACGTGAAGACGATCGATTGCGTGGTGGTCGGGGCCGGCCAGGCCGGCCTGGGAGTCAGTTACTTCCTGCAGCGGGACCGTCGCGAGCACGTCGTCATCGAGCAGGGTCGGATCGGTGAATCCTGGCTTTCCCAACGCTGGGATTCGTTCAAGCTGAACACCCCGAACTTCATGAGCGTCCTGCCCGGGCTTCCCTATGAAGGCCCCGAACCCGACGGCTTCCTGAGGCGGGATGAGCTGGTTCACTATCTCCAGCGATACACGGATCGATTCCGATTGCCGGTTCGAACCGGGGTCAGCGTCATGTCCGTGGAGCAGGCCGACGACAAGAAGCGATTCATCGTCACGGCGAAACCCGAGGGCAGGCAGGCGGAGTCCATCGTGAGTCGCACCGTTGTCATCGCCTGCGGCAGCCAGCGGACGACGAAGTCTCCCCCGGTTCGTTCCCGGATACCCGGCCGCGTCGCTCAGCTGCATACGGCCGACTATCGCAGCGCGGGGGCGCTGCCGCCCGGTGCGGTCGTGGTTGTCGGAAGCGGCCAATCGGGCTGCCAGATCGCCGAAGAACTGCTGGCTGCCGGCCGGACCGTGTACCTGTGCACGAGCAGGGTCGGCCGTGTTCCCCGCCGCTACCGGGGGCGCGACCTGCTGGAGTGGTGGGTGAAAATGAGGATGCTCGACGTCACCCTCGCCGGCCTGGAGGACAAGTCGGTCAGCCGCGCACCCCAGCCGCAGATTTCCGGGCTCGGTCGGCATGGGCACACCGTCAGCCTGCAGCACCTGGCGCGTCGCGGTGCCCTGATCTTGGGCCGCCTGCGGGACGTGGATGGTGAAGCTCTCGTCCTGGATGACGATGCCGCTGCCAACGTGCATTTCGCTGATGATTTCTCCCAAAGAACGAAGGACGGCATCGATACCTGGCTCGCGAATGCAGGTATCACGCCGCCGCCGCTCGAAGATGACCCCGCGGACGCTCCCGATCCGCGGGCAGAATGCGTTTCTCCCATGCGACGCCTGGATCTCCACGATGCAGGTGTAGGTTCGATCATCTGGGCCACGGGGTTCTCGGTAGATTTCAGCTGGATACACATGCCGGTCCTCGATGCAGAGGGGAAGCCGGTTCATCAGAGGGGGATTTCCCCGGTGCCCGGCCTGTACTTCCTTGGATTTCCCTGGCTCAACAGCCGCAAGTCGGGCATTATCTACGGAGTCGAAGAGGACGCCCGCTACATCAACGATGCAATTGCCGAACGACTGACATAGCCTGCCGACCCGCAGGGTCGTTGGCTGACTACGCGCCTAGTTTACGCAGGATATGCCGCGCCAGGTGCTCGTTGATCTCGCTGTGATGCGGAATTGGCTGGGAGGTCTTGGTGAGGGGATTCGTTTACCAATCGTGACGCGAGCCGTGACGGACCAGAGTTCATCCTGCGGCAAGATGGGAGTCTGCGGAGCAGCTCCACGCGCTTCATGGTGCGAAGACGAGCTCGTCGACCTTGCGGATGTAGGGAACTTGCCCTGAGCTGATGTCCCGGTAGAGATCCTTGAGGTTTTCCTGGAGCTCTTCCTCGGTCTCGCCTTGCGTGACGTAGTCCGGGTAATCTTCGAGGTACCCGAGATGGAAGTCTTCTTCCTTCCAGTGCATGTACCTGAGCCTCATCATATCGCGCTCCTGAATGAAGAATGCCTCCATCTGTGTCCTGATGCAAGCTGCCACAGGGCGCCCCCCTCCTACGCCCTCATCAGCCCCTCGATGTCGAACTTCTTCATCTTCAGGAACGCCTCGACGACCCTCTTCGACCGTGCAGGATCTGCCATCAGCTCTTCCAGGACCCGGGGCACCACCTGCCAGCTGACCCCGAACCTGTCCTTGAGCCATCCGCACTGGCCTTCGCTGCCGCCCTCCGAGAGACGGCCCCAGAAGTGGTTGATCTCCTCCTGGTTTTCGCAGGCAACATACAGCGATACCCCCTCGGTGAAGGTGAACTGGTGAGGCTGGGCACTGTCCATCACGCTGAACCACTGGCCTCCGAGTGAGAACTCCCCGTAGTTCAGGGTGCCTTCCCGATCGGGTGCCTGGCCTGCCCCGTAGCGGCTGAGAGTCCCGACCGAGGAATCTTTGAAGACGGAGGTGTAGAACCGCAGGGCTTCCTCGGCTCGTCCGCAGCGGTCCTGAGTGAACATGAGGGAAGGGAAGACTTTCTGCCGCGGCGGGGCTGTCGGGATGATGAGCTGCCAGTTGACCCCGAACTTGTCCGCGACCCACCCGTACCTGCGGGCAAAGGGATAGGTGTCCAGCGGCATCAGGACGCTTCCCCCCCGGGACAAGGCCTTCCACAAGGCGTCGATCTCCGCCTCGCTCCCGCAGTTGTAGAAGAACGAGATGGAAGGGTTCACGTTGAACTGCGGGCCCCCGTTGAGGAGCGAGAACTTCAGCTCGCCCACCTGGACCGACACGACGAGCGGCGAGCCGCCCAGCAGCCGTGCCCCGGGGAAGGTCGCAGCGTAGAACTCCGCCGCTTCCGCGGCCTGGTTGTCCAACCAGATGAACGGATTGATCGGGTTGCTCATTGGGATTCTCCGCGCCCCTCAGCGCCAGATCGCGACAACGACAACGGCAGCCGCGAGAGGCTGAAATCATTCATGGTATGCCTCCTCTGTGAAAAAGGTCATGCCGGATGACCTCGAAGTCAAGGATCTGGGCGTGCCCCGCCCGAAGGGGCTCTCGAGGCGGTAGTGCCCCTTCACCCGGGGCGGCGTGCGGGTCGAGCTCTCGCTGTCTGCTTCGCAGCCAGCTGTCGCTTAAGAGGTGCTCCGCTCCAAGTCCTCGGTGCGAACGACCCCTCCCGGCGGCAGACGTCTCTCGCCGCCCGCATGCTTTCTCTCGCTGCGGCGCCCCTGCGGGCTTTCCGCTGCGCCCCCTCACGTGAAGATGAGCATTCCGCCAGTGCATAGCGAAAGAGTGCGGGGCTTCTCACTCGTTGTGTGCCGAATCATCACGACAGCGCGAACACAGAGATGATGGCTGACCTATTACACTTCCAAAGACTTCTATCCTTCATCAAGAATATTCGTGGCAGACTAGTTCGAACGACCAGATACTAGGTTCCTATCCGCTCGCCTCGATGTAGTCTTTCCAGTAGGCGCCTGAGTGCGATACCTCGCGGACGAGAGCGTCGAGCGCCAGATTGTGGACGCGCTTCGTCAAGTGCGGATATGAGGTTGATTATATTGCCGAGATAGCCCCAGGCGCGGATGATTCTGACGTGCTCGCGCGAGTGAACCGCCAGGAGTCGGTCCTTATCACCTGGGATAAAGACTTCGGTGAACTGGTGTACCGCGGAGGGCAGCAGAAATTGCGTGACAATCACCGCGGGCGCCGGCGGCTACTGGCCAACTGCCAGCAGCCATCCCACGGCACCGTCGTAGTCCGGTGTCTTTCCATCCCACTGCGGCATGTTGACGTTATGGCCAAGGTACAGGTTGTTCTCATCCGCCCATCTGCGCAGCCAGTCCAGCGTGTCGTTGACCGGCTCGCGCGGCGGCTCGGGTGCGAGAAGCGTGCCGGCAGGCGAGTGGAAGGCGAAAACACTGTCGGCGCCGGCGGTGACAGTCCATCCGCCTTCGTGAACCAGGTGATGATGGAAGGTACAGAGCATGACCAGGTTGTCCAGGCTGGTTTCCCCGCCGTGCAGCCAGTGCTCGACGTGGTGCCCATGAAGGAAGGCCGTGTGGGTGCACCCGGGAAAGGCGCAGCCGCGGTCACGAAGCATCAAGGCGCGGCGGATGGCGGGCGGAATACTGCGGGCGCGGCGGCCGATGTTCAGTGCCTCCCCATCTCCGCCTGTGGCTACGAGGCCGCAATCGCACGCCACCCTGCGCAACGTTTCCGCGGAAACGCGGGTGCCATCCTCCAGGGTGCCTGCCCAGGCTCCATCTGGCCCAAGCACCTCCTGATCCAGGTGAACCATGACCTGGAAACGCTCGCCGCCGGTTCCCGTCACGGGATTGCCGGCCAGGAACGACTCGGCGAGCTTCACCGCACCGTCAGCCCGCGAGGGCCAGCACGTTTCCGCGGAAACGCCGGCGGCTTCAGCTGCCTCCGTCTCCCCCTGCGCGGCAGGCAGGGCAGGCTCGGCCGCCACCGCAGGCGCGCTGGCAGCCTCTGTCTCGAGCAGCTCTGCTTGGCGGGCGTGAACCTCCTGGGCGCGCTCGATGGCGCGCAGGATCAAATCCGCCTCGTCGGGCTCAAGCACTAATTCGAGCTTGACCATCCCCCCCGGCAACAGCCGCTGGCGTACCGAACGCTCCTCCGGCGCCGGCGTCCCTTCGCCGTCCAGCACCCCTCGATAGCCTCGGCACAGCCGCTCAAGCTGCGCCCCGGTTGCGATAAGCGCCATCTCCAGCAGCTTCGCTTCGTTCTCGGGCGTTGCCACCCGGGTGAGCGCGCGAACCTTGGCGTACGACAGCTTGGCCGTGCGCAACGCTTCGTTAATGGCGGGCAGCATTCCCAGCGCGCGTGCCACCCGTACCTTCTCGCGGGCGGTGGCCGGGTCCCATCCGAGGCGCCACGCCAGCCAATGCGCACACGACACCGCGCCCTGTTCATGCCAGCCGCAAGCCTCATCGAAGCGCCTGATGCATTCGAGCAGACGATGCGCGGCTGCATCCAGGTGCGCGGACAAGCTGGCGATCTCCTGACCTAGTTCCTCGACGGTTTTCATGGTTTATACTATACACCCGTATAGTTATAAATGCAAGTTTTTTTTACGCTTGCCGGATGCTTGCCGTTTTCCGCCGACAGCTGCATCCGAGTGCTCTCCGCGTTTGTCGAGGCATTCGTCCGCAAGGACAGCGACGCGGTGGTGATCCAGTGGGAGGTAGACAGCGCCTTCCGTTTCTTTCCGCGGCTTCGGCTGTCTAGTGGCGCAGTACCCCTTGATTCCTATCGATAGACTTCGCGGCGATGCCCCTGCTCGTAGACGTCTCGCCTGTGCCCCACTCTTACCACAAGAATCACCAGCCGGCCAGCATACTCACGAAAAATAGCCCTGTAGGATCTCAATCGAAGCCGATTGAATCCTTTCCATTCACCCTGGAGCCTCTTCAAGCGGCCAGTTCGAAGCAACGAGGACGCGTAGGCCTTTGAATAATTCTTTGCGAACTTTTCCAGGCTGTCTAGGATGAACCGCTGATCCTGCCTGTCGATGCGCTTCAAGTCCTTCAGGACTGCCGGGTCGTATTCAAGGACCCAGGACACAGCCTAGATTCCCAGGGCCTTGCGAATCTGCGCAGGCGTGAGCGGCTTGGTCTTCCCTGCGTCAAGAAGACGGGCCCTTTCCCGAGCTATGTCGAGGTCTAGAATGTCGAAGTAGTAAGCCAGGGCCTTTGCAATCAGGCTGCTCCTGGTCTGCCCAAGGACTTCGGAGATTGCATCCAACTCCTTGTCCAGGGAAGCCGGAATCATGACATTCCTCCGTACGCTTTCCATCGTTCCGCCTTGGAGAATAACATACACACGTATCTACACACGGGCAAGCCTCCTGCGCACCATGCTGGAAAGTCATATTTGCGATGTGTTCACCATTCGGAGTCGGCGCAGCCGCTGTATGGAGAGAGCGTTGGCCTGGTGGTCGGTGGTCTTCAGCGGGCGCCGCGCCGTCGGATCGGGCCGCCCCGGGGAGCCGCGAGATCGCCCCCTGAGCGTTCGCCCCCGCGTTCTCATAGCTGCAGCAGGGGAAGCAGCTCCAGAGGGTCGCACGCGGCGAGGAGAAGGTCGTGACGGTGATAACAAGCGCGACTGGCCAAGTCCAGGGCGCGACTCCCGAACTTAGAGGACGCGATTGGAGCATAGCAAGTGGAAACGAAACCAGTGCGTCATACGAAAGCCCGAGTGATGGCGAAGAAGAGATGAGCGGGTCCGTCGACCAGGTACTGGACGAAAGCGCCGAGTGGTCGATCAGGTTACACGGATGCCCAGGGAATGAGCACAAAGGGCCAGTTGCTTATCGTGAGTGAGAATGCGAATTTCCGAGCCTGGTCCAACCTCACCCCAGAGAATAGCGCTGGCCAGGTGGATTGCATCCAGGGTTCCGATCACAGTCGGAAAAGGACCGGCAGCACGCCGTTTGACGGCCGGGCCCATGTCGATGAGATAAAGCCGCTCGAGGATTGTATTGAGCAAACCTACAGACAGCGAATACTGCTGATCGTCCAGGTGAGCGGCCATCCTCTCGCGCTGAAGCACCCTTTGACATTCAATAATCAGGAGATCACTCGATCCCACTTCATCGGAAATGCTTAGTACGTTGAGCGCTTGATCGCCACTGAGGATGTGCCGCAAAACCACGGACGAGTCGACGTATGTCCTCATCGCCTTCCCCTATCCTCCAAGAGGTACTCGATTGGGTCATGATCGATCTTGAACGATGACGGCGGGGCTGCAAACGGCGTCACCAGCGGTCCTCTGACACTGATGCTTGTTGATTCCGGCCTGTATGGAAGCACCTCTGCGATAGGCGTGTCGCGGTCACTGATTACGATTCGGGCGCCCTTTCGCACCTTCCTGAGTTGCTCTGAGATATGGGCCTTGAAGTAAGAAATCGTCATGGTCTTCATGAGACCAATTTCGGTCACTTTGCCACAAAGGTCAAGCACGGCAACTCCTTTTCAACACAACTCCAGGAGATCGGGAGAGCCTGGACGAGGATACTACCGTCGATGGCCTGCTGCTCGGTTCGCGAACATAGGCTGCGGAAAAAGGCCCACCGTGACCTGCTACGGCTCCCACCGGGCCGCGCCTCTCATGGCGGCCGTGTATTCGATGGCTTCGTCGAAGCTGGAAAGAAGCGGCTTCTCCCACCCAGGAGCGAGCTCAATCGCGCCCGCGGCCGCATTCAAAAACCGCGATGGAAATTCCCTCGACAGGCTCCGCCAGTTCTCGACGATCCTCTCGCTCCGCCTGCGCACGATTTCCCGAGACGGCAGCCTGTCCCTCTTCTGGTTGTTGACAGCCTTGGCTGCTGGGAAAAGGTTCCACAGCGAGCTGTCCTGCCACAGCGCGAAGGGAATGGCGTGGTCCACGTCGAAATCACCGACCAGCTTTCTCCCCGACCACACGCACTCCAGCCCGGGCCGCAGCCCCTCGTAGAACCGGCGCACGCTCTCGTCGAACCGCGCCGGATCCGAAGCGAGCACGAGGCGATCCAGGATCTTTCCCCGCGGGAGCACCCCCGCAGAAAGCCGCCAGGTCATGTCCGCCCATCTCAATATGACCGCGTCGCGGATCCAGTGGCCCATGAGGGTGAGCTCCTCCCAGACACCGCCGCCCACCAGGACATGGCGGGCGGCGGCATCAAACTCGAACTCCTGGACGCCCCGGGCGCCGCCAGCATACTTGACGGGCCCTTTTAAAGAAGCTGCTTGCAGACGTCGCGCATTTGGCCCGCCAGATTGCTGAGAGCGGCCGCGAGCAGGTTGAGCTTGGCCAGTTCATGCTGGATCTTGCCGATGGCTTCAGCGCGACTAGTGGGCCTACCCCGAACGGATGGACATAAGGTTAAGCAGTCTGATAGAAGGGTAGGATGATGGAGAACACCGAGAACAAGGGGAATGGGACGCGCAAGCGGTACACGAAGGAGTTCAAGCTGGAGGCGGTGCAAATGCTGGA
>CAYGXO010000119.1:0-52845 GCA_964353885.1 uncultured Spirochaetaceae bacterium | reverse complement strand
AGCGCATCTTTGGGGCTCAACCGGATCACGGCGTGTGCGGTCTGAATTCCGGCACGACGGGAAGGGCGGCGAGAGCCCCAAGGCGGCTCTGCTCGGGCGGCTTCGCCATCCAACCGGGGCCCCTGCAGCCGAGGGAGCCCGGTATCCCACGTTCAAGACGTTGCTCAGAACCCCGCCGCCTCCTTCAGTTCGGCGGCCTCCGCGGCCGGTTCGTCGGCCGCTTCAGCCGGAACTTCGGCTGCCTTCTCCTCCCCATCCTTCCGTCGCCGTCCTTCTTCATCTGCGGCTTGAGCTCCACGTGCTCGGCCACGATCTGCACTTTTTACCGTGGCTGCCCCTCGGGACTCGTCCACCGGTCCTGCTTCAGCCGCCCCACCACCCGCACCCCCCGGCCCTTCTTCAGGTACTCGCCGCACACCTCCGCAAGGCGCGCCCAGGTGGAGACCTCGAAGAAGGAGACCTCCTTCTGCATCTCCTCCTCCTGCTTGAAGAAGCGGTTGGACGCCACGGAGAACTTGCAGACCGCCGTGCCTTTCTGGGTGTAGGCGAGCTCGGGGTCCCGGACGAGGTTTCCCTCGATGAGAATGGAATTCAGATTGTTCATACGATCCTCCTCACCCTTATAGTACGCGATGAATGACCTGCCGCTTGAAGGCTGGGCGCGAGGCGCCGAGTTGCTCTTGAGTTGATTAGGCGAGCATAGTCGCGCAGAGGATCCAGGATGGTCGGACTGGAAAAGAGGATCGGCGAGGGCTTGGTCGAGCTGAAGTATTCGGCGAACGACTCTCACTCGCTGCTCGCGGACCGGCAGGTCGCGGGGTTTGCTGCCCTTTTTCCCCCCCCCCCGCACCGAGGAAAGCACACACTTTCAATACGGCTCGAGCGAACCCGCTCACCAGGTGACTCTGCGAATCGCGCAGTTGCCATAATCCGTCACGTAGAGATTGGTACCGTTATGGGTGATGCCGCGGGGCCATACCTAAGAACCGAGCGGCGCTGCCCGAGCCGTCTGCAAAGTCCCCGACGCTTTGAGTGTCTGGCCATATCCAGGGGAGGTCCTGCACCCCGAAGCCGGTCCCTTCCAATCTGCTGTGACGCTTTCTGGAGCTGTCGAAGAGTGTCAGTGTCTTTCGCCTTCCCGTCAGCGCCGGCTTTCAGGAGTATGGTGATCACTTTGGGGTTCCGGTTGCCGCTGGCAGCACACATCAGCGGGGTTCTTCCGCCCTTGTCCGTAGCCTTGATGTCTGCCCTTCGCTGATGGCGGCTTGTACATTCTGCGGAGTTCCGATCTTTACCTGGTGAAGGAAAGCCGTCGACTGTGCATTGGTTGCTCCCCCTGCGGCCATGGCGCGTACGGGTCCCCATCTCGGTCTGAGAGAGTTCACGGTGCCGTTCCTTCGCCCCGCGCATGAGCTATAAGCCAACCCTTCTGCTGCAACGCCATTTGAAGAGAAGCAAGACAGTCCGCTCGTTCCTCCTCTCCCTTCTCGTGCGGGCGTGGGGGGCGTGACAATTGTGAAGGAAGCTTTTGGCGATCCCGTCCAGGCGGTACGGCGATTATCATACGAAAGAGAAGAGAAAGGAAACCGCGAATCCCTTCAGAAAGAGAAAGTCGAATGCTGGCAGGGGGAAGAAGAGCTCCTGAAAGAAAAGAAAATAGTGTTCCGGCTGAAGTGGTGACCACCTTCCTCCGCAATCAGTAATCTGCTTTCTTGCTTTCCTCGAGCGTTTGCATGCACTTGCGGAAGGTCATCACACCTGTGATACTCCAATGCCAGGAGGCACGAGACATGTATTTTCACGGTTTCAGGGTCAAAGTCACAAAAGGGGACCAGGCAAAGAATTTCAGGCCGGATGATGCGTGCCGCGTGATCGCGATGAATTGCGACAAACCCACGGGGGCGCTCCTCTTGCTGCGAGATGAGAAAGACGAGCTCCGATGGGTCGGCGTTGGTGACGTCAGGGTCCACTCGATCGACTTGCCGCGATAGGAGATCCGCCGACCCGCATGCGACAGGTTCGGCCGCGCGATGCATGGCCGAACGGGAGGGATCGGGGAATGGACAGTCGTACAGATCGTTTCCAGCAGGCGCTGGGTCGCCTCACCCGTCACTGGTGGGTATATGCCCTGCTTTTGCCTTTCTTCTTCATCCCCGCATACACTGTCAAAGGATATGATCCCCGGCAGGCGACCAACGTGGTCGAGGCCGTCATGCGCCACCCCTTTATATACGACCTTTCCGCGGTCTTCTTCCTGTTCAAGCTCATGCCCGTCCTGCTCCTGGTCCTGCTCCTCGTCTTCCGCAATCGGTTTCGCACACTCTTCCATGGCTACGTCACGCTCCTGCTTTTCGCCATCGCTGTCTTCCAGAACAGCGCGGCCCCGGACCAATACGGGCTCACCATTCTCGCATCAAATGTCCTGTATATGGCAATCGCGGCAATGGCCTGGCTCTGGGAGACTATCTCCCGCACGGGGGACTACAGCACGCCCGAGGCGACGCTCTGGAAGTGGCCGCTTTTCGCTCTGGCCTTTTTCGCATTCTGGTTCCCCGTGAACAGCTTGACGGCGACGCCCGAGTTCAATCCCGTGTTTTTCGTGGCGAACGAATCGATGGTCACGGGCTGCATGCTGATACCGGTCATCCTGGCCATTCTTCTGCTCTACTTCCCCCGCGTCAACCCCGTCACTCTGCGCGTGACCGGGTTCATCGGCATCATCTTCGGCCTCATCAATGTCCTCACCTGGTTCGTGCTCAACCCGGGCATGTGGTGGATGGGCGTCATGCACCTGCCACTGTTGGTCGTCTCCTCCGTGAGCTTCACTGTCACCTTCAGGATCGCCTCACTGCCGGCCGCCGCAACCTGAAGCCCTGGTGCGGTCGCCATCGACGCAGAGGCGCGTCTGGGACTTCCAGCCCCGAGCACAAGACCGAGGAGATATCCGCATTCCTCGCTGTTTGAGGCAGGGGTCGGAGGACGGCCACCCACAGCTTCGAATGGGTGGTGAAAAGCGGCGCGACGGATGATCTGAATTTGTACTACTGGGCTACAACTAAGCTACTACGCCACTAGAATGGAATTCAAATTGTTGATGCGATCCTCCTCGCCCTTCTAGTACGGGCGCGGGGGGCGTGGCGATTGCGATGCTCCTTGTGCGACCGGCGGCGACTTCGCCCTTGGATTGGCGCTGGTAGGAAAGGAGCAGGGGGCCTTCGGGTCGCGCATTCAAGCCAAAAAAAGGCCGCCCCCTCTCTCGAGGAAGCGGCCTCACTTGATCTGCTGGTACGGTTTCTAGTTGTACAGAACCGCCACGATGGCGGGATCGTCGATGTTGGTCTTGTCGTACCACTTGAAGCCCGTGTCGATGGACTTCGGAACCGCCTGGCCCTTGATCGCCTTTACGGCCGCTTCGACGGCCTTGTAACCGATTCCGATCGGGTCCTGGGTGATGGCACCTGCCTGTGCGCCGCTCCTGATGGCATCGATCTGCTGCTTGCCCGAGTCGTAGCCGATGACCACGATCTTGCCCACCAGACCCAGTTCTTTCACCGCGTTGAGCACGCCGATGATGGAGCCCTCGTTAGCCCCGAAGAACCCCTTCATGTCGGGGTTGGACTGGATCATGGCCTTCGCGAGGTCGGTCGACTTGAGCTGATCGCCGCCGCCGTACTGGGGGCCGATGATCTTGATATTCGGGTACTTTGACTTCATGCGGTTCACGAACCCGGTCCCGCGGTCGATGCCGGTGCGGCTGGTCTGGTCGTGGACGATGAGTCCGACCTTGCCCGATCCGCCGATCAGCTGCGCCATCTTGTCGGCTGCGAGCGCCGCGGCGGCAACGTTGTCAGTGGCGGCCGTGGTGACGGGGATGTCGCTGTCAACGCCCGAGTCGAAGGCGATGATGGGGATCTTCCTGTTCTTCGCTTGCTGGAGAAGCGGGATCGCGGCCTTGCTGTCGAGAGCAGCGAAGACTATCGCCGAGGGATTCTTGCCGAGGTCCGTCTGCAGCATGTCCATCTGCTTGTCGACCATCGCCTCGGTCTCAGGACCCTCGAAGGTGACGACGACTTTGTAGTCCCTTCCGGCCTGCTCCGCCCCAAGCTTCACCGCCTGCCAGAACTGGTGCTGGAAGCCCTTCGAGATCACGGGGATGTAAATGGCCTGCGCCGCGGCGAACCCTCCGAGAAGAAGGATGGCCGAGACGACAATGAGAACCGAGAAGAGTCTCTTTCGCTTCATGGTACGCTCCTTTTGTTCGACTTTCCTAACCTTTTTGCACAATCCCCAACGGGGATTGAGTCTCCGTCAAGTATACTTGATTCGCACCCCGCAAGCAATCCTGCGCTCCCCAGGCTATGCCCTCTTGCGGCGGAGGATATCCGCGTAGACGGCGAAAATCACGATGACCCCCGTCATGACGGTCTGCCACTCCTGCGGCACCGAGAGGATGCGCAGGCCGTTGGTGAGGACGCTCATGACGAAGGCGCCTATGACGGTCCCAAGGATCGTCCCTTCGCCGCCGCTCAAGGATGTGCCGCCAATGACCGCCGCCGCGATGGCGTCCAGCTCGTAGCCCTGCCCTAGGGCCGGCTGCGCCGAGTTCAGGCGGGCGGCAATCACGATCCCCGCGACTCCGCAGATCAGCCCACTTACGATATAGACGACCGTCTTCCAGCGGTCGACGTTCACACCCGAAAGCCGCACGGCCTCCTCGTTGCTCCCCATCGCGAATGTATAGCGGCCGAGGATGGTGCGGTTGAGGAGGAAGCCCGCGAGCAGCGCGACGGCGAAGAAGATGATGACAGCGTTCGGAATGGCAAATCCCGGAATGATCGCGGCGGTCACCGAGCCCATCGCGATGAGGGCGAATGAGGGTGTGTCGTTGAAGTAGACCGGCTTGAGGCCCGAGACGATCAGCGACAGCCCCTTGGCGACGTACATCATGCCCAGTGTCGCAATGAAAGGCGGAATTTTCAGCTTGGAGATGAAGGTGCCGGACAGGAGTCCCACCAGCCCTCCCATGAGGATGCCGCCCAGCACACCCGAGATAATGGGCAGGCGCCACGTCGTGATGAACACGCTCGCGGTGACGGCGCAGAAGGTCATCAATGTGCCGATGGACAGGTCGATTCCCGCGGTGATGATGACAAAGGTCACGGCAACCGCCAGGATGCCGGTGACCGCCGTGGCGATCAGGATGGCGATCAGATTCTGGAACTTGAAGAAGTTCGGCGACGCCAGGGAGAAAACGACGATCAGCGCGATGAGGCTCGCGAATGCGAGGAGCCTCTGCGTCGCGTTCGAGTTCATGAACCTGCGCCGCTGCCGAGGCGCGCGTACGATATCCCCCATTGCCCTATGCTCCCTTCCCCGCCGCCGCGATGCGTTCCGTCTTGAGCACGGTCTCGCGCTGTGTGGCCAGGTGCATAACCTTCTCCTGCGTCGCCTCCGCTGCCGTGAGCTCGCCGGTGATCCGCCCCTCACACATGACAACGATTCTATGGCTCATCCGGATGATCTCGGGCAGCTCGGATGAGATCATGATGACGGCCTTGCCCTGCTCCGCCAGGTCGTTGAGGAGCTTGTAGATCTCGCTCTTGGCTCCCACGTCGATGCCCCTGGTCGGCTCATCGAAGAACAGGATGCTGCTGTCACGCACGAGCCACTTGCCCACGACCACCTTCTGCTGGTTGCCCCCCGAAAGGAACTTGGTCATCTGGGACAACTTGGGCGTCTTGATGCTGAGGAGGGAGACGAACTTCTCGGCAGTGGATCGGGTTTCCCCGCGCCGGATGATGCCCAGCCAACCAAGGAAACGCTTCATCGTGGCCATCACGAGGTTCGCTTCTACGTCCATTCCCAGCGCAAGGCCGAAACGCTTGCGGTCCTCGGAGAGGTACCCGATCCCGTGGCGCACGGCGTCGCTGGGCCTGCGGATGTGCACCCGCTTGCCTCGCACGCGAATCTCCCCCGTCTGCACGGGGTCGGCTCCGAAGACGGCCCGGGCCACCTCCGTGCGGCCGGCTCCCATGAGCCCGGCAAACCCCAAGATTTCCCCCGCACGAGCTTCGAAGCTCACGTCCTTGATCGTGCGGCCCTGCTGGAGGTGGTCGACCCTGAGGACCACCTCGTGGCCGGACGTGTCCTTCAGGTTGCGCGATGTCTCGTAGATTGTGCGGCCCACCATCATGCTGATGATCTGCCCGATCTGGGCGTCCGCGGTGCGCACCGTGTCCACGTAGTTGCCGTCCCGCATGACCGTGATCCTGTCAGAGATCTGCTTGAGCTCTTCGAGGCGATGCGAGATGTAGGCGACCCCCACGCCGCGGTCGCGCAACTGGCGGATGATGCGGAACAGCTCCTCTATTTCCGCGATGTTCAACGAGGCGGTCGGCTCGTCCATGATGAGCACTTCCGCGTTGAAGGAGAGCGCCTTCGCGATTTCCACCATCTGCTGCCTTGCCACCGCGAGGTCCATCACCTTCGTGCGCGGATCCAGGTCAAGGTGGAGCTTGTCGAAGAGCTCCCGGGCCAGCTCGTTCATGCGCTTCTCATCCACGAGAAGCTTGACGGCCTGGCGCGGTTCGCGCCCGATAAAGATGTTCTGCGCGGCCGTGAGATGCGGCATGAGATTCAGCTCCTGGTGGATGATGATGATGCCCAGGTGCTGCGCCGCACGGGGATTGGGGATGTGGACTTCACGGCCCTTGTAGAGGATCCGACCGGCATCTCGCTGATACACGCCCGCCAGGATCTTCATGAGGGTCGACTTGCCCGCCCCGTTTTCCCCGACAAGGGCGTGCACTTCTCCCGGGAACAGATCGTAGCGGCAATTGCTGAGCGCGTGGACGCCGGGGAACGACTTCTCGACGCCCTCCATGACGACAAGAGCGTCTGCCATCTCAGTCCACCACCTCAGCACCGGTTGCAGCAGCGAAACAGCGAGAATGCGTACACATGACAGGGCGCATGGTACCGCCTTCTGCGAGAATATGTCAAGGATGCACATCTCCTCATACATGCTTCGACCTGCGGTTTCTCCCCTGGACTCGGGCTATGGGGAGGGCTCGAGTTGATCAGGAGCGGCAAATCGCATACAGTGGCCGCGGATGGTAGAACTCGAAAAGAAGATCAGCGGGGACTGGATCGAGCTGAAGGAGAGGGTGAACGACTCTCACTCGCTGCTCGACTTCCTCGCCCTTTCGCCCCCGCAGCTCGCGGAGGCATCCGCGCGGCTGCGCCTGTCCGTGGAGCAGGGGATCATCGAGTACAAGCGCACGTGCCTCAGCCCAGTGCTGGTCGCACTTGAGACCGCCCGCTACAAGAGCCTCGTCGTCGAGGAGATGCTCGTCCAGGAGAAGTCGCTCACGCTCCTTCTGTATACGGTCCTCGTCCAGCGCCTGCTCGCATCCGAGCTGCTCCCGCTGTCCAAACGCTCCGAGGGCAGGAAGAGCTTCGGGGTGGAGCAGATGCAGGTGAACGTGATCCTGGCCGACATCAATTCGCGGATCAAGGGGAACCCCGCCCTGCGCGCCAACCCGGCGATCAAGAACATCCTCATGCAGGTCAAGCTGTACAACAGGGAAAACCAGAAGATGCGGGAGCTGCTGCCCTCGATCAAGCCTGAGATGCAGACATCGTTCCTCGCGAATTTCACGCGGACCTTCGACGACATCATCGGGAGCATCCGCAAGAACTACCTCTCCATCCTGCAAGCGGAGGCGGCGGCTGAGAAGGCGCGCCAGGAGGGGTTTTCCCTCGCGCTCATGCCATTGAAGGAGCTCGCCCCGTTCCTCACCAACCAGGCGCGGGAGCTCGCGCGCATGCGCTCCACGATCGGCTTCGCTCGGGAGGAGAAGTATAAGACGCGCGAGGTGCTCGTGCGCTTATACGAAAGCCGGCACGACGTCCTGCGCCTGGTGGAGGACGAGGTGAAGCTCTACCGCCGCATGTGCCAGATCGCGCGCCAGTACGACCTGGAGGCCTGCGCCCTGGTGGCGGCGAATGGCTTCCGCGACGAGATCGTCTTGATTCTGGAGAAGCAGGCGCGGCGCGAGGAGAAGGGATAGGTCCTCAGCGCGCCCCGATGCCGACCAGGCGCAGGTGGCCGTCGCGGAAGACGTGCTTGAAAAGGTAGCCCCGGGTGCGCGAGACGAAGACCAGCTCGCCCTCGGCGAGGTAGAAGTCGTCCAGCTCCCTCTCCATGTCGAGGGAGTAGTAGCGGGTGAGGTAGGCGAGCAGCCCGTCCAGGTCGACCTGCCCGAAGTGCTCAACGAGCCGGTTGAAGACCTCCGTGTTGCCCGCCCTCTCGAGGCAGAACATCTTCTGCGCCATGAAGAAGATGATGTGGTCCCGCGTGTGTTCCATGGTCCTCCCCTAGCATCGACATTCCGCGGCGATAATCTCCAGCGAAAAATCCGGTTGCCCCGCATTCCCCTTCGGCGCCATACCTGCTATAGTGGCGGCGGAGGGTCGTATGGCAAAGGGATTCAGCCTCGAGATCGATCCGTGGGTCTACCGCGCGAAGTTCTCCGATGACGGCAGGTGGACCGAACAGTACATCGAGCAGCCCCACCGCACGCCGGCGGATGAGAAGGCGATGAGCGGCGAGGAACGGGCGGGGCTCCAGATGCGGCGGAACAACTTCTCCGACCTCCCCCTCGTCAACTACACGACCCAATACGGCATGGGGTGCTTCGAAGGGCTGAAGGCGTTCCCCCAACCCGACGGATCGATGAAGCTCTTCCGTCCCGACGAGAACGGGAAGCGCATGGAAGCCTCCATGAAGGGACTGCTCATGCCCGGCTTTCCGGCGGCGATGTTCACGACGGCCGTCCGCACCGTCGTCGGGCGGAACACGGCGATCGGCTTCGCCCCGGCCTACGACCCCTCCTGGGCCGCGGATGACTTCCTCTCGGGCCTCGCCTCGTACATCCGACCCTTCAGCTATGCGGAGCCCGGCATCGGAGTCGGGATCAGCGCGCACCCTTGGGTGATCGTCGTCACCACCCCGATCGGCTCCTATTTCAAACCAGGCGCCTCGAAGGCCGTCACCACCCGGCGCGTGCGGGCAAACCCCGGGGGGACGGGGTGGATCAAGTCCGACTCCAACTACGTGACGAGCGCGCTGGCCAAACGCGAGGCGGAGAACGCGGGCTTCATGGAGGCGGTCTTCCTCGACGCAAAGGACCATGCCTTCTTCGAGGAGGGATCCTCCAGCAACATCTTCTTCGTGATGAAGGACGGCACTGTGGTCACGCCCAGCCTCGAGGACACGATCCTCCCCGGCATCACCAGAAAGTCAGTGCTCGTGCTCGCCCAGGATCAGGGCCTGAAGACCGAGGAACGGCGCATCTCGTTGAAAGAGGTCTTCTCGAAGGCGAGGGAATGCTTCGTTTCGGGCACGGCGGCGGGCATCACGTCGATCGAATCCCTGACGCATGAAGGCAGGGAGGCGGTGTTCTTCGAGCGCCGGATGGGCGAGGTGACCCGGTCCCTGCTGAAAACCCTCAAGGGCATCCAGTACGGCGCCCTGCCCGATCCTCGTGGGTGGATGGTCCGCACCGCGATCTGAAGCGGCTCATCCGAGAGCGGCTCAGAAGAAGAGCGTCTCGAAGTCCTTGGGGATCATGCGGTAAATCTGCAGCTCGAATCCCGACACTGGGTACAGCACCCCCCGCATGTTGAGGAAGGGGAGGTTCTTGGCCTCCGAGCGCACGAGAGTCTCGGGAACGCGCGAGAGCGCATCTGCCGTTTCCGAGGCGCTGGCCAGGGAGACGAGAGCCTGTGACTTCTTCCGCCTGTCGCCCGTGCGCTCGGCGAGGCGCACCATCACCACGCCGAGATTGTTGTCCACCTTCACTAGAGCATCCAGAAGCGCGCGGTGCTCGGGCTGCTGCTCGGGCTGGAGAATGCCGATCGCGGCCTTGCGCGTCGTGAGCATGTCCAGCAGTCTCAGGTAGTACCCCTGCGCGGCGAAGTAGTCGGCCCTCTGGTAGAAAGCGTTGCCGATCGAGAACAGGAGGTTCGCCGGCGGCCGGGGCGAGCCAGGTGACCCGTCGGCCGCTGGGGTCGCCTTTGCCAAGAGGGCTTCCTCTGCCTCGAGGAAGCTCCCCAGGGCGGCTTCGTAGTCGCCGCCCGCATAGCGGATGTAGCCCAGCTTGTAGTCCAACAGGGGATCCGCAAACTCGTTCGCCGCGGCCCGTTGGTAGTTGGCGAATGCGGCCTTGAGGTCCCCCTCGATGTAGTACTGCAGGTCGCCGAGATCGACGTAGGGCTGGCCGAAAATCCTCTCCGCCCTGATCAGCCTCATCTTCTGGTAGCGCTCGACGAGCCGGACCGCGGTCTCGAGCTCCCTCCCCGCGTCGATGAACGCCTCCTGCCGGTAGTGAAGCTCGCCCAGCCGGGTGTGCGTGTCGATCTCGATCGTCATCCGCCTCTTCGTGAGGGTGTCGGTATCCTTCAACAGGGGGAGCACGCCCTTCTCGAGGGCCTTGCGCTCCTCCGTCGTGTCCCTGAGGATCTTGTAGTACCTCGCGAGGGCATAGTGGATTTCGGGAAGGTCCTCGCGCACCCGCATCGCGCGAAACAGGACGTCCGGCACGTAGTCGAGCCTGTTCATGTCGGTGAGGTACCCGCCGAGCTCGGCGAACGCGTCGGGGTCGACCCGCACCCCCGGGCGCTCCGCGTAGTAGACGCGCAGCCGCTCCACCTCGTCGATCTTGTTCGCGCGGATGAAGTAGCGAAGCATCCGGAACAGCAGCACATCCCTCGGGCCGTACGTCGTGATCAGCGCGGCATAGGATCTGCGGGCCTCCTCCAAACGCAGCTGATCACGACGCAGCGGATCGCGCTCGGCCCACTCCAGGTTGTTGTCCCCTGTCGCGAGAAGCGCGTCGTAGTCGTAGAGGTTTTTGTCGAGAAGCTGCTGAAGGAGCTTCTCGGCCTTCTCGTAGTTCGAAAGGCTGCTCGATTCCATCCGGGCATAATCGAGGATGCCCCTCTTGTCGCCGGGGTATCGCAGCAGGAGCTGCTCGTACTTCTCCTCCGCGAGGGCGAACTGCCTCTTTCCCGCGAACGCTTCCGCGTAGCGGTAGAACCAGCTCCTCCTCGGCCAGACCCCCACGGCGCGGGAGAAACGCTCATTGGCGAGTGAGTAGCGCTCGGCGGAGATGTGCTCGTAGCCTCGGCTGTAGTTCGTGTACGCGTACAGCGGCCGGTAGACGAAGCGGTAGCCGAGGAAGGCGAACAGCCCCACGGCGAGGGAGCTCAGAACGAACAAGCGAACGACGGGGAAGATGTTTTCGCGGAACGCGTAGCCGAATGTGCGCCGCTCGGCCTCGAAGGCGGCGCCGGTTTTCTTCTCGTAGCCGGCGGGAATGCGGATTCTCTTGCCCGTGATCCTGCCCGCGAGCGCCGCAATGTCCTGGGCGGCAGCTCCCTGCACGAGAAGGGACACGAGAGCGGCGAGCTGACCCCTGGAGCCTTTCCCTGCGGCGATGATGTCCTGGACTGCGATTTTGAGGTTGCGGGGGAGCGCGTCGAGGGATTTCTTGAGCCCATCGAACTGCTCGGGGGTGAGCTCGACGGGACCTGCGGCAGCGTCTTCGGCGCCGGCCGCTTCGAGATCCTCGATCCTCCCCGCGATCGGCGCGATCCGCTGCGCGGCTCGCTTTGCGGCACCCCGCAGCCCTTCGCGGGCTCTCTCCGCGAGCCGGCTTGCAGCAGCCGCCCTCCCCGGCAGCCGCCCTTTCTCTTGTTCTTTCTGCTTCCACTTCTGCTCGGGGGCTCGCTGCCTTGCGCGGGGCGCGGGCTTTGCCGATGGCGGGCTGAGGGGCTCGGCGGTTTCGGGGATGTCGAACTCGTTCATGTCGAGGTCGCCGAGCTCGCCTCCCTGCAGACCTTCCATACCGCCCCCGCTCAGGCTCTCCTCCGCTGGCGCGGCCGGCTCCTGCTCCTGCTGCCCGAAGGCCTTCGTCTCCTCCACGGCCTCCGTTCCGCCGAGATCGAAGGACTCTAGGGGCGGGAACTCCTCGATCGGCGATGGAGGCCGGCGAGCCGCTGGCGTGACGCGCCTGGCAGGGGGAGAAGGTTGCATTTCGGGGGGTGCCGCTGCCGGCGCTTCCTGCTCCTCTGCCGCGGGCTGTTCCTCGAAAAGCCCCCCCCCAGCGGCCTCTGGCGCCGCCTGCAGATCATCGAGACTGGGAAGCTCGATACCCTCGAATTGTGGCTCCTCGGGCGCCGGCTCAGGCTCCTCGGGCGCGGCGGCTATCGCTTCGTCCGAGGGCAGGATCTCCATCTGGTCGATATCGGCCTGGAGATCAACGGGGAACTCCTCGGCTGCCGGGAACTCTTCGGGTGAGGGGGGCGCTTCGATAGAAACGACTTCCTCCGAAGGGATCTCCTCGGGCCCGGGAGGCGCCTCCCATGCAGCAGGTCCCTCCTCTTCAGGAGGAGTTTTCGCTTCGGCAGGTTTTTCCTCTTCCACGCGCTGCCGGGGAACGTTTTCGAGGTCTTCTATGGCAATCGGTTCGTTCTGCTCGCCGAACAGCGACTCGAAGTCAAGGCCCTCGGCGCCTCCAGCGCCCTCGGCGCCTCTAGCGTCATCGGCGCCTCCAGCGCCCTCGGCGCCAGCCTCCGCCTCCAAGGGCTGGGCAAAGGAGCCCAGCAGCTCGTTGATGTCCGCCGGAAGACCTTCGTCGGGCGGGGTGACCTCCTCGATGAGCTCGGACTTCGACGCCCGGATCTCGGGCTCGGAGCCGAGTGAGTTGAGGACTTCCTTGAACCTTTCTATATCCTCTCTGCGCGGCATGGGTCTCCTACATCAAGTCTCGGCCGAACGGGGGCGCGCCATGACTCAAGTCTGGTCCCCATCGAACCGACGACTATTATAGACGAAACCCTTTGGACGTCCAATGTGAAGAACATCATCGCGGCCACTGACACGCCCCAACCCCGCCCCCGAGCCGTCCCTCCATCGGACCCTCCCGCCTCTGCCGGGACGCTGGTCCCGCAGCGGAAGGTCTCGCTGATCCGCTGCCTCCTGCTGGCCTGTCTCGTGGGCTTCGCCTTGCTCGCTTCGCCCCTGTATGCCGTCAACCCGCAGAGCCTGGATGTCCTGATCAAGGGCATCGACAGGGCTGAGCCCCCGCGGATGGTCGACGACGTGCTCATCCTGACTTTCAGCGAGGATCGGCCGTCGCGATCCGTCGCTGCCCGGTTCGCCCACGAGGGGTACCGCGTCCTTCACGCGTTCTCCCGCAACGAGTACGGGGTCTTCGTGCTCGACTATCCCGTGCCGGAAGGGCTGCGGGAGATCCGCTACCGCATCGTCGTCGACGGCCTGTGGCGGAGCGATCCCTCCAACCCGCGCGTCGAGACCGACCCGTTGGGAACAGAGTTCTCGCTGGTGGTTCTGGAGCGCGAGCCTGAACGAAGTCTCTTGAATCCCCGGCTCGAGCCGGACGGGAAGGTCACCTTCAGCTTTCACGGCGCTCCATCGAGGCGCGTCGCGATCGCAGGCGACTGGAACGGCTGGGATCCCTTCATGGATTTTCTCACAGAGGCGGAAAGCGGCGTGTACCGGATCAGCCTCCGCATGCTTCCGGGCAGGCACTGGTACTATTTCGTTTCTGACGGGCAGCGCATCCTCGACATGTCCAACCCCGCCATGGGCGTCGATCCCGACGGGGGCACTGTCAGCTACTTCTCGCTGCCCGGGTAGCGCTTCCCCCATTCGTCCAGCCACACGATAGAAGAGAGCGGCCGGCGCACTCGGCGCTTTTCCATCGCCGGCGTCCCCGGGTATCCCATCGAGATGAGGGCGACCACCTCAACCAGGGGCGGCACGCCGAGGGACCTCCGCGCCCCCCCGCGGTTG
This sequence comes from uncultured Spirochaetaceae bacterium, assembly GCA_964353885.1. Classification (GTDB taxonomy): domain Bacteria; phylum Spirochaetota; class Spirochaetia; order SZUA-6; family Fen-1364; genus CAVTER01. The sequence continues at coordinate 38,963 of CAYGXO010000119.1, read as the reverse complement.
AACCATTCGATCCAGCACGTGGCCAGTCCCAGCTCCGCGGCCCGCAGCACGAGGTGCTCGCCCGCGATCCCGCAGTCGAGCTGGTACGAGGCCTTCCCCTGGATCGGCCGCGCTCGGTTTGCGCACAGCGCCACGATGACGGGCGCCCGGGCGGCGAAGCGCGTCGGGAGGTAGATGCCCGAGAAGGCGGCGCCCGCGAGCCGCTTGAGCGACTCGGGGTCTCGGACGACGACGAACCGCCATGGCTGGGTGTTCTGGGCCGACGGGGCGAGGTGGGCGGCTTCCACGGCCGAGAGGATCGCCTCGAGGGCAACCGGCCGCGGATCGTAGCGGCGGACGCTCGCGCGCGCCCGCACGAGATCCATGAAGGCCGAGGAGCTCACCCGCCCTTTCCTTGCCTGCCGTTCTCCTGCAGGCGGCGGATCGTGTCGAACCACTTCAGCGCGCTCTCGTTGCGGAAGGGGATGCGGTAGAGCCTGCCCTCGTGGGTGAAGTGCAGCTTGTCGCCGGGGTCGACGGACAGCGCGCCGATGCCGGCGAGGGAGGCGGAAAGCGGGATGCCCAGCCGGGTGCGGAAGATCAGCCTGCGGCTCGTGAGGAAGGCGCGACCGAATGCGAGAACGCGCAGGTTGGGGAATTGCTCCTCCTTGAACAGGATGCGCGGACGCGAGATCAGGTACAGCTTCTCTCCCGCCTCCAGGCCGAGGCGCAGCTCCGTCGTGATGGGGATGAGGGGCATGGCGAGGATCTTCGCGTAGTATTCGGGCAGCGGCGCCCAACTGCCCTCGGCCTGCCCGTTCTCGTCCACGGGGGCGAGCCTGCAGATGGCGTCGATGACCCACGTGGAAAAGCAGCTGGAGCACTCGACCCTATTGGTGCTGTACGGCCGCACCAGCTTCAGCCCCTCCTGGGTCCCGCAGCTCGGGCAGCGGTACAGCAGACGGGTGAGGTTCACCGCGAGCCCCGTCCTCCGGTACTTCGACGGGTCGATCGCGAGCTCGTAGTCAGGCGTGCGGATCGCGGCCGCGATGTCCGAGAGGATGGTCTCGTCGTCCTCGGGGATCGCGTCGGGCTCGTACAACCGGGAGAAGGACCCCGTGACGGGGATCCTGCGCCACCAGCGCGCCCAGCGGGGGTAGGCGAGGTAGGCGCCCTCGAACCGGCAGACGCACACAGAAACCTTCAGCTTGCGGATCAGCTTCGAGATGCCGGGGAAGATCGCTGAGTTGCTCCCGTCCCAGGTGCGCACCCCTTCGGGGAAAACGCCGATCAGGCCCCCCGATTCCGCGATGGCGAAGATGCTGCGCAGCGCCGAAATGTCTGAGGCGGCCTTGCGTTTGGGGAACGCCCCGAACCACTGGATGAGCCGCGCGAGGGCGGGCGTGCGGAAGAGATCCTCGGTTGCCGCATAATAGATCGGCCTGCGGAGCAGCGCGTACAGCCAGATCGGATCGAAGAGTGCGATGTGGTTGGCCAGGACAAGGGCGGGCCCGCGCGAGGGCACGACTTCCATGTTGCGGGCCTGCAGCCGGAAGTAGCCGAGGACGAGCCGGCGGAAGAACGCGGACATGACGCGGTAGAAGATGCGGTTCACGAGCCGCGGCTGCTGGAGATGGAGCGACGAAACGTTCGGCTGGGACATCGGCTCTAAAATACCGCATTGGCGGCCCCTGCTCAATAGCGCCTGAAGCGCCTCGGGCGCCTAAAGCGCCTCGGGCGCCTAAAGCGCCTCGGGCGCCTGAAGCGCCGGTCAGGAGCAGCCCGTGGTCGACCCGCAGGTGTCGCAGCGCATGCAGGTGCCGCTGCGAACGAGGGTGAAGTTCCCGCACACCGGACAGGGGTCCCCCTCGTAGCCCTTCATCTTCGCCACGTGCACCTCGTTGTCCAGCGCGGCCTCTCCGTTGCCGTTGCTGCCCGGCGCGTGGCCGTTCCTGTTCATGCTCGTGGAGATGAGGTCGTCGGGCTTCACCTGCGCGAGATCGGTGCGGCCGAGGTAGGAGAGGGCAACGTCGCGGAAGATGAAGTCCAGGACCGAGGTGGTCATCTTGATGTTGTCGTGGCCGCTCACGATGCCGTTGGGCTCGAACCGTGTGAAGGTGAACGCGTCGACGTACTCCTCAAGGGGCACGCCGTACTGCAGGCCGAGCGAGATGGCGATCGCGAAGCTGTTCAGCAGCGAGCGGAAAGCCGCTCCCTCCTTGTGCATGTCGAGGAAGATCTCCCCGAGGGTCCCGTCCTCGTACTGGCCCGTGCGCAGGAAGATGCTGTGCCCTCCGATCTTCGCCTTCTGCGTGTAGCCGAAGCGCTTGGCCGGCAGGGGGTTTCTCCTTTTCCCGCGGGCGGAGGGGGAGAGGGCGAGGCCGATGCCCTCCTCGCCGGTCTCGCGCAGCAGGGCGAGCAGGGCCGTCGCGGCGGAATCCGACCCCGGCGTGAGCGAGGAGAGGGGCTGGCTGAGCTTGGAGCCGTCGCGGTATAGGGCGATCGCCTTCAGCATCTTCCTCCACGACAGGAGGTAGGCGCCCTTGATGTCGTCGATGGTCGCGGAAGCGGGCATGTTGATGGTCTTTGAAATCGCCCCCGAGATGAAGGGCTGGACCGCCGCCATCATCTCGATGTGGGCCTTCCAGGAGATCGCGCGCCTGCCGAGGGTGCCGTTGGGCGAGGCGGTGTCGAAGACGGCGTAGTGCTCGGCCGCGAGGTGCGGGGCCCCTTCGATGGTCATCGTTCCGCACGCGTGGAGGTTCGCCTCGGTGATCTCCTTTTCGGAGAAGCCCAGGTGGGCGAGCAGGCTGAAGCCGGCCTGCCCGAAGGTCGTCTCGGGGACCTTCAAGCTCTCGGAGAGCAGCTCCTTTCCCAGCAGGTGGGGCGTGAAGGAGAAGGCGATCGAGAAGGCATTGGCGAGCGAGCCGTTCACCTTGGCGATCGCGGCCTCCGTGAAGCCTTTCTCGCGCAGCCTCTCGGAGGAGACGCCGGGGGCGCCGTCGAGCGAGCCGTGGCCGAGGCAGTAGCGGATGATTTCGCCGATCTGCTCTTCCGGGTATCCCAGCTTTCGCAGCGCCGGGGGAATGGAGCCGTTGATGATCTTGAAGTATCCCCCGCCGGCGAGCTTCTTGAACTTGACGAGGCTGAAGTCCGGCTCGATGCCCGTCGTGTCGCAGTCCATGACCAGGCCGATCGTGCCCGTGGGCGCGATCGCCGTCACTTGGGCATTGCGGTAGCCGTGCTTCTCGCCGAGAGCGAGCGCCTTGTCCCAGGCCCTGCGCGCCGCGGCCATCAAGTCGGGCGGGCAGAAGAGTGCGTCGATGGGCTGGGGCACGACGGAGAGGCCTTCGTACTCATCGGGGGAAGCGCCATAGGCCGCCTTGCCATGGTTCCTGATCACGCGGAGCATGCGCTCGCGGTTGGCGGGGTAGCGGGCGAATGGACCCAGCTCGGCGGCCATCTCCGCGGAGGTGGCATACGCCTCGGCTGTGAGGATGGAGGCGAGCGCCGCGGCGATCGCCCGGCCCTCGGCGCTGTCGTACGGGATTCCCATCACCATGAGCAGGGTGCCGAGGTTGGCGAACCCCAGGCCGAGGGTGCGGAAATCGTAGCTGTTGCGGGCGATGGCCGCGCTGGGGAACTGCGCCATGAGCACGCTGATCTCCAGCACCACGGTCCACAGCCGGATGGCGTGGCGCAGGTCCTCGATGCGCATCTCGCCTTTCTCTCGGTCGTAGAAGGCGAGGAGGTTGAGCGAGGCGAGGTTGCACGCGGTGTCGTCGAGGAACATGTACTCGGAGCAGGGGTTGGAGGCCCGAATTTCCCCGTCGGCCGGGCAGGTGTGCCAGTCGTTGATCGTGGTGTGGAACTGCAGCCCGGGGTCGGCGCACAGCCACGCGGCCATGGAGATTTTCTCCCAGATCTCCCGGGCCTTCACCGTGCGGCGCACTGCGCCGTCGGTGCGGTTGATCAGGTCCCAATCGCCGTCGTCGATCACGGCCTTCATGAACGCGTCGGTCAGGCGCAGGCTGTTGTTCGAGGCCTGGCCGCTCACGGTATTGTACGCCTCGCTGTCCCAGTCGGTGGTGAACTCCTCAGGCTCGAAATCCCACACGCCCTGCTCGGCAAGCTGGATGGTCTGCAGGATCCAGGAAGGCGGCACCTCGTCCTGGATCGCTTCGCGCACCGCGCGTTCCAGCTCCCGGTTTGACTTCGGGTCGAACCGGCCGTTGCCGCCGCCGTTGCCGCTTCCGTCGGCGTGCGGCTTGCAGGCCTCGAGCAGGCGCTTGGTGTGCTTCTTCAAGACCCGGCTGCCGGCCACCATCGCCGCGACCTTGCGCTCCTCCTGGGCCTTCCAGTCGATGTAGCGCAGCACGTCGGGGTGGTCGGCATCGAGGGTGACCATGCGCGCGGCGCGCCGCGTGGTGCCGCCGCTCTTGATCGAGGAGGCAGATCTGTCGCTCACCTTGAGGAAAGACAACAGGCCCGAGGAGACCCCGCCGCCCGAGAGCGGCTCGCTGGAGGAGCGCAGCTTCGAGTAGTTGGAGCCGGTGCCCGAGCCGTACTTGAACAGGCGCGCCTCTCGGGTGATGAGGTCCATGATCCCGCCCTCGTTCACCAGATCATCCTCGATGGACAGGATGAAGCAGGCATGGGGCTGCGGCCGCTCGTATGCGCTCGTCGCCTTCTCCACCTCGTCCGTTGCGGGATTGACGAAGAAGTGGCCCTGGGCCGGTCCCTTCATGCCGTAGACGGCGAACAGGCCCGTGTTGAACCACTGCGGCGAGTTGGGCGCGCCCATCTGCCGGGCAAGCATGTGGGCCAGCTCGTCGGAGAAAGCCTGGGCGTCCGCGTCGGAGGAGAAGTACCCGTATCGCCGTCCCCAATCGGTCCAGGTAAAGGCGAGGCGTTGGAAGACCTGACGAGCATCGGTCTCGCCGCCGGTCGAGCCGTCCGACCGGGGCACGCCACGCTTGCGGAAGTACTTCTGGGCGAGGATGTCCGTGGCGATCTGAGACCACTGCGAGGGGACAACGACCCCTTCCTGCCGGAAGATGGTCTTCCCGTCGGGATTGCGGATTTCCGAGATGCGCGATTCAAAGGAAATGCCAGAGTAGGGGCCATCACCCTCGCGGGTGAACCGCCGCTGGATCTCCATAGTTCCCCTCCACAGGACGTCTCACGAGACGAACTATTAGTGTAATGGATTCTGCCAAGGGAAGGCAAGAGCCGCTTTTTTCCGGTTCTACGGCAGCCTTTGCACGGCGATTGCGCGGCCCCCGGGCGGGCCTCCCGCTGCGCGCAGGGCGGAGTCCAGCTCGTCGAACGACTGGATGAACGAATCGGGGCGCTCGGCGAGAAGGCGCGAAACGAGGGCGGCATCCCCGCTCGATCGCGCTCGCAGCCTGCCGAGGGTGAGGGCCTGGAAGGCCTTCACGCCCTCCCTCGGCTGCTGGAAGAGGTAGCTCTGGAACTCGTTCACGACGAGGCCGGGGTCATCGGTGTTGTAGTCCTTCATGGCCAGGAACTCCCGCCAGACCCGTTTCTCGACGTCCGACAGGGACTGCCAGGCCCGCGCGCAGTCGGCCTGGAAGGAGGGCAGCGAGAAGAACATGCCGTGGAAGCACTCGTGGGTGATCAACAGCTCCCTCAGGACGGCGGAGGAGGAGCGGGAGATGGAGAGCACGGCGCCGCTTCCGGGCGCGAAACCCGAGCCCGTGCTCTCGATGATCCCCGCGTCGAGCAGGATTCTCTTGAGGGTCTGCTCTTCGGCCGAAAGCTCGACTCCCTCGGCGCGTGCCGTGGAGAAAAAGCGCGCTAGGTCCGCGGCCCTGTAGTCGTGCGCGTTGTAGCCGTGCCTGCCCTCGAGCGCGCCCCAGACGGGGATCGAGCCCGCGAAGCCCGCTTTTTCGACAAAGAAGGCCAGGCGCTTGAAGAAGCGATCCTGCACCCGATAGTCGGCGGTGTCGAAGATCAGCACGCGGGGGAAGCTCGGCCAGGAGAAGAGCTCGAAGTCGGCTTGGCGCCAGGCCGAGCGATCCCACGAGAGGACGAGGCCGGGATCGGCGGGGATGGGGCCATGATCCGAGGAGAAGGAAATCACGAACCGGCGAACGGTGAGGCCCGTGGCGCGGATCTCGCGCGGCGCGAAGCCTACGCTTCTGGAGTCGAAGGCGAGGGGCGCGGTCATGGCCGGGAGGTCGACCGAAAATCGTGCGGGGGGGAGGTCGGGGCCCGCGAACACGATGTCAGCCGTTCCGCTCTCTCCGCCAAGGGGCGCCGAATCCAGAGGCGCGGCATCGAGCGCTATCTGCCACCGTTTCGCTGCCATCGCCTGCCGCATCTTCTGGGAGATCCTCGCCTCCAGGCGCCCGGACTGGAGGATGATCCCCGAGATGCTCTCGTCCAGGGTCACCTCGTTTCCTTCTATAGAGAAGCCGCGCAGCAGGGGCTCCATCCCCGCGCCCCTAAGCTCCAGTGAGCCCTCGGCGGAAGAGGTGGACAGCTGAAACCCCTTGAGCCTGTCGCCTCGAGCAAGGGGGATGAGGAAACGGAAGACGGTCTTTCCCGATGGGGGCAGGGCGGCGCTGCCGAGGACCGCCTTGTCCTCCGAGTAGAGGGTGAGCGTGCAATCGGGAAGCTGGCTCGTATAGGCGATCGCGACCGCGCTGGCGTCCGCTCCCACTGTCAGGCTGCGCCGCAGCGTGTACAGGGGCGTCGTCTTTGCGCCGGAGGCGGGCTCGAGCCGTCCCTCCTCGCCCCGGTTGTGCGCCGCCGACTCCCGGATGGGGATGGAGCCGCCGCCGGGCAGATTGAAGGCAAAGCTCTCGAATCTTGCACCGCATCCCGAGAGCAGGAGCACGGAGGCGAGGAGGGAGCAGGCCGTGAGGAGCGGGCCGGCCTTCACGCGAGCGGGATGAGGCTTCGCACGATGAGGTCCGCGATCTCCCGGCGGGCGGCCTGCGAGATATCCGACGCGGGGCGCAGGAAATTGTCCAGCATGCCGGGAAGGCCGTCCGGCGTGACCTTCAGACCGGCGAGCCTCTCGGAGAGCAGGCGCCCGGGCGGCTCGAACTGCCTGTTGACGGCGAAGAGGAAACTGGCGACGCTGCGCACCAGGCGCCCCGAGGAGACGAGGAAGAACAGGCCGTCCGATCGCGCGGTCGCGGCTCGCAGTTCGCCGAGCGAATGCTCGGCGGCCGCGAACGCCCGCAGGCGGATCTGGGTCCAGAACTCCGCGGGGATCGCCGCGAGCTGCGCGCGCGCCTCCTCGATCCAGGACCCGCGCTGGAACAGCACCTCGCCGTGCGCGATGCGGTAGAACAATGTCGTGCCCGGCTCGTGAAAGACCCATGTCCTGTCGCCCAGGCGCCAGATGACCCTGTCCACGCCGGCAGCGTCCATGTAATGCACGCTCGCGGGCAGCTGCTCGACGAGGAAACGGTCCACGGGCGAGATCGGGGAGGTTTCGAACGCCTCGGCCTCCGGGAAAAGCTCCCGCCGGGAGGCAGGATCGGGAGGGGCGCCGTGGAGGTACACGTCGACCTCGATCGTGAAGTAGGGGTCGTTGACGTCGCTTTCGGCGGCCTCGCCGAGAAGGATCGCCTCGACGCCCTCCCAGCGAGCGATTCGCTTCGCCAGGTCCGATGCAATCCTGTGCACTTTCCTTTTCACGCGCCGATTCTACAGCGGATGCCGCTCGCGGCGCAACCCGGCGAGGGGTTCTTCTTGGCAGCCTCGGCCGCGGCTTGTTGCGGGGCACGGGGGATGGTAGGATCGCAGCGTGAAAGGGCAGTTCGCCTTCCTTGCCCAGCCGAAGAGATTCTGGATTCTCTTCCTCCCTCTCCCCGCGGCGTGTCTCACCCTCGCCTGCCTCGCGGCTTTCCTCCGTCCCCAGTCGCCGATCCTGACAGCCTCTCTCGCCGTCGCTTCCGCGGGCTTCGCCATCATCGAAGGCCTTCTCGTCGCCTTCAGCCTCCCGCAGAAACGGGCGCTCGAGACGCGAGCGCTGCAGCTTCAAGCCGTGTACGACGTGATCGGGAAGGCGGGCGGGTCGCTCGAGCTGCGGGAGGTTCTGGATGCGATCACCCGGCACACAGTCGACGTGACGGGCGTGCGGGGATGCTCGATCAAGCTGCTGGACCCGGGCACGGGGCGGATGAGCGTGCGCTCCCTCGCGGGACTGCGGCGGGAGGTGCCGGGGCTCGCGGTAGCCGCGGCGGAGAGCATCTACGAGAAGAGCCTGCGCGATGGGGAGCCCGTGCTCGTCGAGGGGGCGCTTGCAAGCGATTTCCCCGAGTTGGACGGCGAGGCGGAGTCGCTGATCTGCGTGCCCCTGCGCGACGAGGGGAGGGTGGTCGGCGCGCTGTGCGTCTACGGGGAGAAGGGCAGGCCGCTCAGCCCCGAAATGCTCTCGTTCCTCTCGCGCCTGGGGGACCTCGCCGTGCTGTTCATCGAGAACGCCTCGGTGTACGAAGGGCTCAAGCGCGTGGACGAGGCGAAGTCCTGGTTCCTTCAAAAAGCGGCGCACGAGCTGGCATCTCCCCTCGCCGCGATCCAGTCCATCACGCAGACCTTCCTCGAGGGATACCTCGGGGAGGTCCCCGCCCGGCAGCGCGAGATGGTCGAGCGGATCCGGTTCCGCGCCGAGTCGCTCTCGCAGATCGTCGCGGACCTCCTCGTGCTCGCCCGCGCACGCTCCCATGGCGCCGGGCAGGCCGAAGGGGGGGCGAGCGACCTGTGCGAGGTGCTGAGGGAAACCGTCACCTTCTTCCAGACCGCCGCGCGCGAGAAGGGCGTGGCTCTCATTGTCGATGGGCTGCCCAGCGGCGCTGGCGCTCGCGGCGGCGCCGATGCCCCGGCGAGCCCCTCCTCCGCCTGCTTCGTCGCCGTCCCGCGCGCCGACCTGCTCTCCGTCGTCACGAACCTCGTCTCGAACGCGGTGAAGTACTCGCTGCCTGGGGGACGCGTGACGGTGAGCCTCGCGCGGGCCGGCCGGGGCGTCGCGCTCTCCGTGACGGATAAGGGCATCGGCATCCCCGCCGCCGAGAAGGACAGGCTTTTCAGCGAGTTCTTCCGCGCCTCCAATGCCCGCGCTTTTGCCGGATCGGGGACAGGCCTCGGCCTTGCGATCGTGAAGTCGATCGTCGAGCGGCTGGGGGGGACGATCGACGTTCAGAGCGAGGAAGGGGCGGGGACCACCGTACGCGTCTCACTCGAGGGGAGCGGGTAGGGGATGGCTCAGCGTGAAAGCCTCCTGCTCGCCGTGCTCGCCCCCGGCTCGGTCGAGGCGGCAGTTGGCAGCGCTCAGGAAGCGATCTTCCGCGAGCATGGGCTCGTCTCCGCAATCGCCCTGCCCCCGCTCGTGCCCGTCGCGTTCCTCGGCGACGGGGAGGGTGATCCCCTGCCGCGGGGCTTCCTCGGCCGGGTCGAGCGGTCGGTGCGCGCCCCGTACTTGTTCACCGTCACGGAGACGGCGTGGCATGGGGGGGCGCTGTTTCTCGCGCTCGATTCGGGGGGCGTCTGGGGCGCTCTCCGCGCGGCCTGCGCGCCCGAGACCGAGGGCGCCGGCCTTTTCCCCGCCTTCGAGGGATTCTTCCTCGGCTGCGTCGAGGCAACCCGAGCGCAGCGACAGAGCATCCGGGTCGAGGCGCCGGAGGCGCGGTTCTCGTCCGTGAACCTCGCCGTGGCGAGGATCTCGACTCCGGCGTCGGGGCAGCACTGGTGGCGCGAGATCTCCTGCACCATCGAAGAGGAAAAACCTCTCAGGGGGAAACGGGCATGAGGGCATTTCCCGCATTCGGAGTCTTGCTGAAGGCGAGCAGCCAGCGCAAGGCGATCGAATCCGTTCTTCTGGCCAACAGCGGCCTTCCCAGCCCCCAGGGGAGCCCCCGAGGGAACATCGAGCTGGCGCAGTCGTTCGCGCGGTCTCTCGCCGCGGCCCGTCTGGAGGACTGGCATTGGAAGATGCTCGCGGAGTGGCAGGCGAAATCCCCGCAGAAGGCTCCGGCGAACTCAGCGCTGGAATACCTGTCGTTCTGCGCCGTCCTTTCTCTGGGCGTCCTGTATCCCGGCCTGTCGAGACCGGGGAGGCGGCGCGCGCTCGCCCAGATCCAGCTTGCGGCCCAGGATCCACGCTGGAGGCCGCGGGAGGCGGCGGCCATGGCTCTTCAGGCCATCGGAGAGGAGGACCCGGGCGCGCTTCGCGACATCGTCGCAAAGTGGATGTCCTCGGCGGATTTCCTCCAGAAACGCGCCATCGTTGCTGGGCTCGCGCACCCCCCGCTCTTGGAAGACTCCGCTTTCACGCTTTTCTGCCTGTCGACCGCGGATGCGATCCTGGCGAGCCTTGCCCATGCCGGTAGGGCGGCGCGCGCGAGGGAGGACTTCAAGGTGCTCCGGCAGGGGCTCGGCTACGCGCTCAGCGTGCTCGTCGACAAGCTGCCGGAGGCCGGCTTTCCCCTTCTCGCGAAGTGGGCTGCCGCGGGCGACGCCGATGTGAAGTGGGTCCTGCGCGAGAACTTGCGAAAGAAACGCCTGGCCGAGCGCCATCCCCGCGAGGCGGCGGAGATCCTGCGCGCGCTCAGCGAAGGCCGGGCAGCCGGGCGCTGACGACCCGTTCGAGGGCCGCGATCACATCAGCGGGCCCGATGCCGAAGCCCTGCTGCCGCAGCGTCGTGCAGAACTCCTGGTGGCTCCTCCCTCGCCGGTACTCCGGCGCCCGAGCCGGCATGGCGAGGTAGCGGCTGAACAGGCTGAGATCGCAGGAGACGAGGAGGCTGGCCTGGTAGAACAGAGCCAGGCGCCTGCGGTAGATCGAGGTGCCGAGGATCTTCATCCCGCCGATCGCGAGATCCGAGATCCCCTCCTCGGCGATGCCGCTCACGCCGAGAGACGAGAGCGCTTCGGCGATCCAGCCGTTGATCTCGACAGCGTACTCCCTGTTGCGAAACGGCGAGCCCACCTCCGTGACCAGGGCGAGCACCACCTGGCCCGGCGCGAGCACCACCGTGCCGCCCCCGCCGCGCCTGTAGGAATAGCCCACTGCATCCGCGGCGAGGTTCGCGAGCAGCAGGTCGGTTTCGGGTTTCCCCCCCGCGCCGAGCACGGCTTGCGCCGCGGGCGGCTCGTAGATCCGGTGGACGGGGAGGCCCTCCCGCAGGAAGCGGGAGAGCAGCTCCTCGTTCACCGTCGGCTCATGCACCGTACTTCTTCAGCTTTCCCGTGTACCCGAGGGCGAGCCGGATCAGCATTGGAGCGGGGATGATGCCCCACACGCCCTTCGCGCACTCCCGCTCGCCGAAGCTCGCGATCCCGTCGGGCCTCGCCTCCGCCGCGTGCAGGAGGAACGGCACGGGGTGCGCGGTATGCGCCTTGGCAACCGCCGGCGTGGAGTGATCGCCGGTGACGATGATCAGGTCGGGCTTCATCGCGAGCACGCGCGGGAGGAACGCGTCGACCTTCTCGATCTCCTTCACCTTGGCGTCGAAGTCCCCGTCCTCGCCGCGGGAGTCGGTGTACTTGTGGTGGATGAAGAAGAAGTCGTGGCGCTGCCACAGCGACTCGAGGGCCCTCGCCTGGGCCTCCAGATCGGCGAGGTCCTCGATCGCCTCCATGCCGGCGAGGCGCGCGACCCCCTTGTAGTCGGGGTAGACGGCGAGAGCCGCGGGATTCAGCTTGTACAGCTCCTTCATCGAGGGAATGTGGGGCAGCTCGGCGAAGCCGCGCATCAGAACGCCATTTGCGGGAGCCTGGCTCGCGAGGATCTTCCGCGCCGCCGCTATGAAATCCTTCGCCACCTGCGCCGTGTGCTCCGCCTTCGGGTCCAGAGCCACGGGATCGAGCGGCTTCACGCCCAGCGCCTGGGGATCGGTGTCGGCCACAGCGTCGGAGAGGCCCTTGCCGCGGAAGACCACAACGGCTCTGTAGTCCTTGACGGGCTTCACGGAGACTTCCACGCCCTTTATGGAAACCCCTTTGAGGAGCTCGCACAGCTCGGCGCACTTTTCAGTGGGGATTCGGCCCGCCCGCCTGTCGGAGATCGCCCCGGACCCATCGAGGGTGGAGAAGTTCATCCGGGCCGCCACGTCGCCGGGCAGCATGGGAAACCCGATGCCCATGGCCGCGACAACCCCCCGGCCGATGGGATACTCCAGGGGGTTGTATCCGAAAAGCGCGAGGTGCCCGGGCGCCGAGCCCGGGGTGATGCCGTGGCCGATCGGCAGGTGCAGGCCGCACTCGGATGCCGCCGCGAGGGCGTCCAGGTTCGGCGTCCGCGCCGTCTCGAGCTCCGTCTGTCCCCCCGGCTCGCGGGGAAGGCCGCCCAGGCCGTCAAGGACGAGAAGGACGATTTTTTTCTCGTTCGCCGCGCACAACTCCCTGATCGCGTTGTCCATGCCGTTCTCCTCTTTGAAATTGGCTGATGCCGTAGTATACTCACATTGGACCGATTTTCAACTCGCGCGCGCAAAGGGGGGTTCCGCGGATGCGGAGATTGCGGAGTTTCGTCCTCATCCTCGCGGCGGTCGTCGCCTTCGGGCCGGCCCTCTTTTCCCAGGAGGTCTCCCGGAAGAAGGAACTGGCCGTCTTCAACCTGAGCTACTACAAGTGGACCATCCCGGCGAGCGCCCTGGGGAGCATCGACGAGCAGGTTCGCGCCGTGTTCGTCAACCTGGGCCGTTTCGATGTCATCGGCATGGCCTACAGGCTGGGCGAGGAGGACGTGAGCGGGTTCATCGAGCGCATCCGCTCGTTCAAGACCGAGAACGTCGAGATCCCCGAGCAGGTGCAGATGGGGCAGGAGTTCCTGACCCAGGCCGACATGAACAGGCTCGTCAGCTCCTTCATCGTCGTGATCCCCTCGGTGGCGAGCTTCATCACCGACAGGAACAAGGACGGGGAGTACACGACCGAGATCCGCACCTCATTCACCTTCGTGAACGTCGAGAAGATCGAGAGCTTCGCGCAGTTCTTCGTCAACACGAGAGGAAGCGACGCCAATCCGGCAAAGGCGACCCAGAAAGCGATCGACGCCATCCCGATGCAGCTCACGTTCGAGATCCGAAAGATACCCGAGTTCCAGCTCCGCACGGGCATCCTGGAGGTGCGCGGCGGGGAGGTCGTGCTCGAGTTCGGCAGGGACATGGGGGTGAAGGTCGGCGACGAGTACCTCATCATGAGCTCCCGGGTGCTGAAGTCGGGCAAGCAGGTGAGCGGAGAGAAGGGCCTGCTGATCGTGCGCCGGGTGGAGGAAGAGATCTCCACTGCGAGGATCGTGTACTCGAACGGCGCCCCGCAGGAGGGCGAGCAGCTGCAGGAGCTTCCCCGGCTGGGCATCGACGCCACGCTCTTCGCGCACGCGGCGCTGCCTCTGAGCGCGTCGTCGTCCTACCAGTTGCCCGTGCTCGCGGGGATCCGGGTCGCGCTCTCCCGCGGCTTCTACGCCTTCCGTCCCAATGTGTCCATCGAGATGCCCCTGCACCTTCTCTCAGACTCCTCGAATATCTACGGAGGGATCCCGCTGAACGTCAGCCTGGGCGGGGAGTACAACGTGTACCTCGGCCGGCTGCAGTTGGTCCCCATGGTGGCCGGCGGCGTCGGAATGGCGATCCCGCTGCAGGGGAACGGGAAAGACTTCCAGCTCACGCACTTCGGCGGCTCTGCCCAGCTCACGATCACGTACCTCTTCAATAGGGATGGCAAGCTCGTCCTCGAGGCCGGCTACCTCGGGTGGGCGACCGTGGGCGGCTCCGGTCTGGCCTCCTACGAGGGGGTGTTCGGCGGTATCGGCATCTCGTGGAAGTTCTGATTCAGGAGGTGGTCATGCGAAGATCGTTCGTGCCGTTCCTTGCCGCGATCGCTGCCCTTGCGCTCGTCTCCCTCGGACTCGCCTCGTGCGCGGGGGGGCCGGCTCCCGCACCCACTGCGCCCGAAAAGGCGCAGACCGAGAAGGTGTTCGAGGGGGCGGGCCGGGATCCGTCTCTTCTGGGCGCGATGAACAAGGCGAAGATGGACGCGGTCAGGAAGGCCGTGATCGAGATGATCGGGACGGCGAACGAGCGGGCGGCGAGCGACGCCCTGGCTGATGCGATCTACAATACGAAGAACCCGAACGCTTTCGTCGTCCCCGACTCGCTCAAGAAACTGCGCACGGACAGGGACGCTACGACCGAGCAGTACATCTACGAGTGCTCCGTTGCCGTGCGGCTGGACGCGGTTGAGGCGACCCTGAGGGCGAACGGCCTGTTCGGAGGCGAGAGCGCCACGGCCAAGAGCTCGAGCGACGCGGCGGGCGCCGAGTCGAAAACAAAAGTGGACGCTGGCGCGTCGAAGGTGGACGCTGGCGCCGCGGGGAAAAAGGACAGCGGGCAGGCCGCGAGCGAGCTGAGCGCGGCCGAGCAGAAGATCATCCGCGACTACGTCGAGCACATGACCTGGATGGTCTACTTCGCCGAGAGCTCGACGATGGATCCCTTCTCCGCCAAGGCGGCGGTCGGAATCGCCAATGAGTATCTCGCCTCCAACACCATGGAGGCGATCGACCTCGACCAGATCGAGAAGCTGAAGGCCGACAAGCAGAAGGTCTACGAGTCGGAGACCGGCGAGTCGATCAGCATCGTGCAGTGGATCGCCCAGAAGCTGAGCGCGGACGCCTACATCGAGATCGACGGCGTGGTGTCGGGAGAGGCGACGGGCAAGACGTACTACGGCCAGGCCAACATCACCCTGAAGGCCTTCGAGGCGTCCACGGGACGCCTGCTGGGCTCCGCGCCGTGGAACAGCCCGAAGACCATGAGCACGGCGAGCAGCGAGGCTGCCCGCATCAACGCGCTGCAGACCTCGGTGTACAAGGCGATGCCGGTGGCCATCGGCCAAGCCAAGGCGAACATGGCCGTGGCGCTGAAGGACGGCATCGCCTACGAGCTGGTGCTACAGAAGACGCCCGACAGCAGGCTCGTGAGCGCGTTCAGGAAGAAGCTGCTCGAGCAGGAGCAGGTGAAGAACGTGCGGTCGGGCAGCCAGTCGGCCGAGGAGACGCGGATGCAGGTCTTCATCGTCGGAACTGTCGACGACCTCATCGACGTCGTCCTCGACGTATCAGGAAAGGTTCCCGGCCTCGAGGGCCTGTCGCTCGTCCTGCAGAGGGGGAAGAGCGTGACCTTCAACTCCGGGATGTAGGGGGCGTTGCCCCCCTTGCGAGAGAAACTCATCGACAAGGAGTGAACTGATGCGAAAGCTCATCATCATCCTCGCGGCGGCCGCGCTCGTCCTAGGCGCGTGCGCGAGCGCCCCCAAGGGCGAGCCGATCAAGGTCTCGAAGGAGAACAAGATCGAGATCATCGACGACATGTCGCACAGGCTTGTCGCCCCCGCCTGGATCGACCTGCCCCAGACCGAGATCGAGGAAAACGGGGACGTGCTCGGCGCCGACAAGGGCAAGGTGTACGTGTTCAAGATCGTTGAAAGCGGCAAGAACCTCGAGGGAGTGAAGCTGTGGGCTCAGAAGTTCCAGCTCGCCTCCCAAATCGCCGACACGGTCTCCACGCGCGTGCAGAGCAAGTTCGCCGGCGCGGCCGCTGGTGACAAGGATGCCCTCGAGACCTACATGGAAGCGGTCGTGAAGAGCATGTCCAACGCCACCTATTCGGGCGCGCGCAAGAAGGCGGAGTACTGGTGGCAGATCCGCAAGAGCACCCCGGCCGGCGCATTGGAGGACACTTTCGAGTACCACCTCCTCGTGGTCGTGCCAAAGGACGTGCTGGACAAGCAGATCCAGATGGCCTTGGCGGAGGCCGGCACCTCCGTGAAGCCTAAAAACGAGGAAGAGAAGACGGCCCGCGACCGGGTGAAGCAGGCTTTCGACGACACAGGGCTCAGCGAATAGCCGGTCCCGCGGCGAATCGGAGGGGGCGCGCGCCGCGCGCCCCCTCGTGTCGATCGCGCCAATGCGACGATGGCGGCGAGGAGGTCGCTCATGAAGGTCCTTGCAGCGGTTTTCTGCGCGCTCGCCTGCCTCGGCTGCGCGGGCGGGGCGGCCACGAAGCCGGCCCCTGACTGGGTCAGCGCGCCCCCCGGCGAGGACAAGGACTTCATGTACTTCACCGGCTCGGGCTCGAGCACCGAGGGGGGCCAGGCCAAGGCCGAGGAGATCGCCCGCGGGGTGCTCATCGACTCCATCATGCAGTACCTCGGCGCGAAGATCACCGCCGAGACCACCTCGACGGCGAAGGCGAGCGTCGACGCCTTCCAGTCCGACGTGCGCCAGCAGATCACGCAAAGCTCATCGGGTAGGATCGCCGGCCTGTCGCTAGCCGACACGTGGGTGGACGCGCAGAAGGCGAGGACCACCGTGTACCTCCTCGCCAAGTTCGGCAAGGCCGACCTCGCGAAAGAGAAGAAGCGCATCGAGGCGGTGTTCCAGGAGCAGGTCGCCGCCGTGTCGGGCCCCGAGGCGGAGGCGAAGGGCCTCGAGGAGGAGGGCAGGTTCTACGAGGCGGCCGTGAAATACATCGAGGCGGCGGCGGCCGCCGCGAAGTCGGACATCGACAATGCGAAGATCAAGTTCGAGCGAAACCTCAACGGCGCCAAGTCCGCACTCGACAGGCTCTCGCTCGTCAAGCTGAACGACAACCTGAAGACCGCCGCGGGCAAAGCGTTCGCGGATCCCTTCCGGCTGAAGGTCGTCACGGGCTCCACCCAGACCGACCCCGGCGTGCCGGCCGTCACGCTCTCGGCGAGCTACGCGGAGATCAGGGCCGGGGGGAAGCAGATGAGGAGCGCTCCCCTGAAGACAGGCGCCGACGGGGTCGCCTCCTTCGCCTACCCCGTGCCCGAGTTCGTGGGAGCCGAGAAGCTCACCGTGAGCATCGATCTCTCGGCCTACCTCGAGACGCTGCGCAAGCTCCCCAAGGACCTGCAGGCGATGGTGGGCGGGCTCGAAGACCTCGCCGTGAAGAAGAAGGCGATCTTCAGCCTCGAGGCGTACTCGCAGGCCCGCGAGATCGCCACTGGCATCGCCGTGGCGTCTCTCGACGCGGAGTCGAATCCCCTCGGCGCGAACGACCTCGCCTCGGGCATCCTGAAGGCGCTTACCGGCGCCCGGTTCAAGGTCAAGTCGATCGCCCTCGATCCTGGGAGCATCGTCGACCGCGACGACGCCGATGTGCTCGCGTCGGCAGGCGCACTCGCGGTGGACAAGTCCGGGCGGATGATCTTCGGCTCCGCACAGGTCACGGGCGCCGAGCAGGACGGGGAGATGGTGATCGCGAGGGCGAGCGGGACGGTCAAGGTGGCGGACCTGAAGACGGGCGCGATCCTCCTCACGGTGAGCAGGTCGAAGACCGTTCCCGCGAGGAGCGCGGCAGCCGCGGCCGCCTCCGTTCTGCAGAAGCTGGGCGAGGACATCGGCCAGGAGATCGCGAACAAGCTGCGGTAGGAGCCGTCACCGCGGCGGGAGGCAAGGCTCCGTTCAGCCCATCTTCTTCTTCAATTCCTCGAGCTTCGCCTTTGCCTCTTCCTCCTTCAGCGAGAGGGAGAGGGTGTCTTTCTTTCCCGTCACCATCTCGAGCTGCGCCAGGAGCAGGTCGGGATCGACGGTGCGGGCCGGCATCATCCGCAGCCTCACGAGCTTCTCCTTTAGTATGGACACCTTCATCCGCAGCTCAGCGAGCTCGGCCTCGCGCAGCGCCTTCTTCCGCTCCTCCTCGGCGAGCCGCGCCTTCGCCTGGGCGGCGAGCGGCGCATCGCCTCGGGACTCGGCGAGGGCGACCCTCTTCGTCCACGTGGCGACCTCCTCCGCGGCCCTCGCGAGGTCCCGCTCGGTCTGCTTCAGCGTCGTCACGAACGCGAGGACGTACTCCCCGGCTTCCTTGGGGCCGAGGCCCTCCAGATCGGTATCCAGCATCGCGCGCCTCCCGGCGCAGGATACCACGAACCGCGCACACGGGCCAGCATCTGTGATACAATGCGGCGAGCGGAGGAGGCGAGGCGATGGAGCCGGATCTGAGCCTGGAAGGGGAGGTCGCGATCGTGACGGGGGCAGCCCGGGGCATAGGAGAGGAGATCGCCCGCACATTTGCGGCGCACGGGGCGAGCATCGTCGTTGTGGACCTCCTCGAGAAGGAGGGCGCCGAAACCGTGCGGGAGCTGGGGGCGGGGGCGACATTCCTCGCCTGCGACGTGAGCGATCCCGATGCGGTCTGCTCGATGGTGGAAGCCGTCGTGGAGAGGCACGGCCGGCTGGACATCCTCGTGAGCGCCGCCGGAGCCGGCCCCGCGACTGACTCCGGCGCCGCGGAGGCGCGGGCGACCTCGGATGCGTATCCCGACGAGCTTTTTGCGCGCGCGATCGCCGTGGGCGCGAATGGAGCCTTCTACTGCGCGAAGTACGCGGCTCAAAGAATGATCGTCCAGGGGGGAGGGTCGATCATCACCGTTGTTCCCGCGACGGACGGCACAGTGGGGCAGGCCGCCGCCGCGGCAGCCGCCGTGCGCCTGACCGAGACCATGGCTCTCGAGCTAGGTCCGCGCGGCCTGCGGGTGAACGCCGTGTCGGCGGGCGCATCCTGCACCCCCGTGGATGTCGCCCATGCCGCGCTGTTTCTCGCCTCCGATATGTCCTCCCGGGTCAACGGCCACACGCTCGCCGTCGAGGGGGGAGAAAGCCGCTAGAGGGCCGGCGGGCAGGGTCGCCGAGTCCCCTTACAGCGCCCCGATGATGAGGCGCACGCCGACAAGGCCAAGGGCGATCGCGAGGCCCAGGACGATCCAGCGCGAGGAGACCCTGCGGGCAAGCAGGGCGCCCACCTGCGCCCCCCCGACCACGCCGATCGCGAGGAACAGGTCCCGCAGCGGGTGCACGGGCCATGTGCCGTCGATGAGATGCATGACAACGCCTGCAAGCGACGTGAAGACCAGCACGAAGTGAGAAGTGGCCGTTGCGATGTGAACGGGGAAGCCGAAAAGATACGTGAGGACCGGCACGTGGATCAGCCCGCCGCCGATGCCGGCAAGGCTCGAGATCACCCCGATCAGCAGGCTCAAGCCCATTCCCAGCCAGAGGTTGAAGGCGAGCGGGTACGAGTTGCCCTCGCTGTCGACGACCGTATCGACGAGCGTGTCGACAAGCGGGCCTCGGGGCCGGGGAAGGGTGGGCGAGGCGCCTCTCTTTGCTGCCGCCCCATTCGTTTTCCGTGAGCTCCCCCGCGTGATCGAGATGAAGGCCGCCACCACGAGCAGGAGCCCGCCGAACCCAGCGCCGAACGCCCTCTTCGGTACGAACGAGGTCATGTACGAGCCCAGGACGGCGCCGGGGATCGTTGCCAGGGCGAAGAGGATGCCGGTCTTGTAGCTGATGCGCTTCATGCGCGCATAGGCGATCGTTCCCGAGGTCGAGTTCACGAAGATGACGGCGAGGGAGGCGGCCGTGATCATCGAGGGGGCATCGCCGGGAAACAGGAACATCAGCAGGGGCACGAGGATGAATCCCCCGCCTGCGCCGATGATCGTGCCGTAGACGCCGACGAGGAAGCCGATCGGGATGTACAGCAGCGTGGCGAGCATTGCCGCGATCCTACGTCGGGCCGGTGAGGGGGGTCAACCGCCCCGGGCTGCCGCATCGGTGACGCAGGCCCGGCCGCGTCGACTTGCCCTCGCCCCGGCGAACCGCTATCCTTTTTCCGTGGTCCATACCCCCGACGATCCCATCGCCGCTCTCGCAACCCCCGCCGCCCCGAGCGCCCTGGCCGTGATCCGGGTCTCGGGGCCCGGCTCACTCGCCATGCTCTCACGGCTCCTTCGGGGAGGCCCCGGGCTCGACAGCGTCCCCGGCAGCACCGTCCACCTGCGGACCATCAGAGACGGAGATGAGGATGTCGACCAGGTGATGGTCGCGGTCTACCGGGCGCCGCGCAGCTACACGGGCGAGGACGGGGCGGAGCTGTTCTGCCACGGCAGCATGCCGGTCATCCAGAGGCTGCTCGCGCTGCTGTCGCGAGAGGGATTCCGGCCTGCGGGCCCCGGGGAGTTCACGCAGCGGGCATTCCTGAATGGACGGATGGACCTGACCCGGGCTGAGGCCGTGAACGAGATCGTGCGAGCCAGGACCGATAAAGCCCGGGGGCTTGCGCTGCAGCGGTTGTCCGGCGCGATCGAGGGGCAGATCCGGGCCGCACGCGAGCTTCTCGTGGGCATCCGCGCGGCTCTCGAGGTCCGCATCGACTATCCCGACGAGGAGGACGGCGGCGCCCCCATCGAGGCCGAAGGCTTGGAGGAGGCGACGGCGATCCTCGAGGGGCTCGTCCGCACCTACCGCAGGGGGAGGATCTACCAGGAGGGCGTCACGGCGGCCATCGCGGGTGCCACGAACTCGGGCAAGTCGTCGCTGTTCAACCTGCTGCTCCGACAGGAGAGGGCGATCGTCTCGGAAATACACGGCACTACGCGCGACTACCTGGAGGGCATGGTGAGCGTCGAGGGGATCCCCGTGCGCCTCATCGACACCGCCGGTATGCGCCAGAGCGCCGACCCGCTCGAGAGAGAGGGGATGAGGCGGGCGGAGGAGGTGGTCCGCGCGGCCGACCTCGTCGTGTACATCGTCGACTCGCAGGTCGGTGTCAGGTCGGCGGACGATGAGTTCCTGGAAGGCCTCGGCTCTCCCGTGATCCGGGTCTGGAACAAGGTCGACCTTTCGCGCGCGGGAGCGCCGATCCTTGTGCCGCCCGGCTTCATCCCTCTCAGCGCCGTGACGGGGGAGGGGGTCGGCGATCTCGAGCGCGCGATCGGCGCGGCCGCGCTGGCCGGCACCTCGGGTGAGGCGGGGGAGCCGCTGATCGACTCGGAGCGGCAGCGGGACTGCATCGGCCGCGCCCTCGAGTCGCTTGCGCGCTTCCGCGGCGATCGCGAGAAGGGCACACCGCCCGACCTGCTCGCCGTGGACCTCGCGGAGGCCCTGTCGGCGCTGGGGGAGATCACCGGTGAGGTGACCACGGCGGAGATCCTCGATCGGATGTTCTCGACCTTCTGCGTGGGGAAGTGACGTGGACGTCGAGGCGATCGTCATAGGAGCCGGCCACGCCGGCATCGAGGCCTCCCTCGCCCTCGCCCGGCTCGGCGTGCAGACGCTCCTCGTCACGCAGAGCCTGGACTGCATCGGAAGAATGTCGTGCAACCCCGCCATCGGCGGCATCGCCAAGGGCAATCTCGTGCGCGAGATCGACGCTCTGGGCGGCGAGATGGGCAAGCTCATCGACGCCACGATGATACAATTCCGTGTGCTCAACAGGAGCCGGGGCCCTGCCGTGCAGGCGCCGCGCGCCCAGGCGGACAAGCAAGCCTACGCGGCTCTTGCTGCCCGGACCCTCCAAGCCCAGGGCAATCTCCACCTGCTGCAGGACACGGTGGTCGACCTCGCGCTCGATCCGGCGGGTACGCGCGTTGAGGGCGTGGTGACGGAACGGGGCGCGCGGATCGATTGCCGCGCGGTCGTCCTCACGACGGGCACGTTCATGGAGGGAAAGCTCTTTATCGGGGACTGGTCAGCCTCGGGCGGCCGGCTGGGCGAGCCTGCGGCCATCGGCCTCGGCGCGAGCCTGCGCCGCATGGGCTTCACCGTGGGCAGGCTGAAGACGGGCACCCCCGCGCGAGGCCTGCGCGGCTCGCTCATTTTGGAGAAGATGGAGCTGCAGCAGCCCGACGCCGAGGCAGAGCCCTTCTCGTTCGCCCACGATAGCGTGGACAGGCCAGCCGTGCCCTGCCACATCACCTACACGACGGCCGAGACGCACAGGATCATCCGGGAGAACATCCACCGCTCCCCCCTGTACGCGGGCAAGATCGTGGGACGAGGGCCGCGCTACTGCCCTTCTATAGAAGACAAGGTGGTGCGCTTCCCCGACCGGCCGCGCCACCAGGTCTTCGTGGAGCCCGAGGGTCTCGGGACCGAGGAGGTGTACCTGAACGGCATCTCCTCCTCGCTGCCCGAGGATGTGCAGGAGAGGTTCATCCGCACGATCCCGGGGCTCGAGTCACTCGAGATCGTGCGCCCGGGCTATGCCGTGGAGTATGACTACATTCCGCCCATGCAGCTTTTCCCTAGCCTCATGACGAAGAGGGTCGAGGGGCTGTTCTCAGCAGGGCAGACCAACGGCACCTCGGGCTACGAGGAGGCGGCCGCTCAGGGGTTGATGGCGGGCATCAATGCGGCGCTGTACCTACAGGGCAGGGAGCCCTTCGTGCTCTCGCGCGCCGATGCGTACATCGGTGTGCTGGTGGACGATCTGGTCACCCTCGGCACCGAGGAGCCCTATCGCCTCTTCACCTCACGAGCCGAGTACAGGCTGTCGCTGCGCGCGGACACGGCTGACGCGCGCCTGATGCCGAAGGCCCGTGCGCTGGGGCTGCAGGACGAGGAGGCGCTTGCTCGACTGGGAAGGAAGAGCCGCGGCATCGAGGAGATCCGCGCGGCCCTGCGCGCCCGCACGGTGGCCGCCGCCGACGAGCCGGTCCTGCCGGGACTCGAGGGATATCGGGGCCGAAGCCTCGAGCAGGTCCTGCGGGACCCCCGCTTCACTCTCGGCGAGTTGGCGACGCTCTTGGGAGACGAAGGGGCAGATGGCACTCTGAGGAGAGCGCTGAAAGGGGCGCGCCGCGAATGGCTGAGCCAGGCAGAGGCCGAGGTGAAGTACGAGGGCTACATCCGCCGGCAGGACGAGCAGGTCGCACGTTTTCAAAAGATGGAGGAGAAGCGCATTCCGGCGTGGTTCGACTATGAGGGGATCGTCGGGCTCTCATCGGAAGCCCGCGAGAAACTGGCGAAGATCAGGCCTGGCTCCATCGGGCAGGCATCGCGCATCTCGGGGGTCAGGCCCGCCGATATCGCGGTGCTCCTGCTGTACGTGCGCCGAGGGACGGGCGCAGGTCGGGGGGGCAAAGTGAGTGACAACGCATGAGCGGCGCGAAGCGCGTCGGCGGAAACCTGCAGCCGGCCGAGATTCTGCGCGAGGGGATCGCGCGCCTGGAAGTCCCCGACGCCGACCGGGTCCAGCGCGTGCTCGAGACCTATCTGGCCGAGCTTGCGCGGTGGAACGCGCGATTCGGGTTCGTCAAGGCCGACGAGGAGGAGCTCGTGGTGAAGCACGCGCTTGACTCGCTCTCGGCATGGCGCGCAGTGCGGGAGCTCACCGCCGCAACGCTCTCGCCAGACCGAGAAGCGTCCGCTCCCCGCGGCACCGTGCTGGACGTGGGCACGGGCGCCGGCTTCCCTGGCATCCCTCTCGCGGTCGCCCTGCCGGAGGTCTCGTTCACCCTTCTCGAGCGTTCCTCCCGCAAGATCTCCTTCCTGAAGACCTGCGCGATCATCCTCGGTCTCTCCAATGCGCGCACGCTCCAAGCGGATCTGTCAGGCGCCGAGGGCCGCTACGACGTTGTCACCTTTCGAGCATTCGCCCCGGTCGAGAGGTTCCTCGACGAGGCCGGACGCGCCCTCTCGTTCGGCGCACTGCTCGCCTACAAGGGAAGGCTCTCGAGGGGGCGGGAGGAGGCGCAGGCCGTGCAGCGAAGGGAGGGCGGCGCCTACACGGCGGAAGTGCGGGAAGTCGAGGTGCCGTTCCTCGAGGAGGAGCGCTGCCTGGTGATCGTCAGGCCTGCGTCCACTGCACCCTCGCCAGGAGCTTGATCAGCGCAGGCTTGTCCATCACGTCCATGACCCGTCCCTCGATGAAGGCCTTCGCGCTCGTGGAGAAGGTCGCCGGCGCGATGCAGATCCCCCGGCCCGCCTTGATCTCCTTGAGCTTCGCGTACATGTCGCGCAGGGCGAGCTCTCCGATGACCCCGCTTGCGCGCATGAATCGGAACAGGACGGCGTCGTGCCAGGCGCCGGCGTCCACCTCGGCGGTGATGTCCACGTACTCGCTCTGCCGCAGGGAGACCGAGAGGATCTTCGTGCGGGTCCGCGGGTACACGAGGACGGCGAGCTTGCGGCAGAGCGTGACGAACTCCGAGATGGGGGAGAGCAGGTACGCTTTCAGCTTCGCGTTGGAGCTGATCTCCCGATAGCGGGCGAGCAGGTCGGGCACGTCGCGGTAGGCAGGGGCAACATCCGCGATCTCCTTCCAGGGCACGAGGGCCTTGGCGATGTCCCCCTTCTTGAGGTGGGCGACGCCGAGACGGTACTTCAGCTCCAGGCGCGTGTCGACGTCGGCCGCCGCATGGCGCAGCCCGATTTCCAGGTCCTCGATCGCCCGATCGTACTGCCTCTCGCCCGTCTGGATCTCGGCGGACCGGAGGGCGGCCTTCGGCCCCAGGTGGGGGTCGGTCCGCAGGCGGCCGAAGATCCGCGCCGCCGTGTCCTTCTTGTCCGTTTCCGCATATGCTTCGCCGAGGGTGAACAGCAGCGCCGCGTCGCCGGGAAACTGCTCGAACGCCCTCCGCAGGAGGGGGATCGAGTCGCGGAAATGCCCGAGGGCGAAAAGGCTCTCCCCGAGGAGCCTTGTCGCGCCGATGCTGTCGGGATCGGCCCGGTGCGCCCTGACGAGGTAGCCGGCCGCCTTCTCGTGATCGCCGCGGCCGCGCTCGAGGCAGCCGAGGGTGTAATTCTCGTCGAAGCCCAAATCGTTCCTGGCTCGGGCCAGGAGAAGGCTCTTGTGCGCCTCGTCGATCGCGCCCGCCTTGAATGCGGCGATGCCGTGGCGGAGGATGACCTCGCCTTCGTCGATGTCGGGCTCGGCGGCGCAGAGGTCGAGCAGCGTTCTGTAGTGCGCGCGGGCGGTCTCGTAGTCCTCGCCGCGGAAGGCGGCTGCCGCGAGCACGTGGAGCGCCTTCGCGTCGCGCGGGTTCTGGGCGAGCCGTCGGGCCGCCTCGCGCGCGCGGGGGTCGGCCGCAGCGGTCGCCGCGGTGACCGCTGCGGCGCCTGAGCCGGCTCCCGCGAGGCCGGCAGGGACCGGCGAGGCCGCTGCTCCCGCTCCCCTGCGATGCCCGCGGGAAAGGAGGAAGAAGAGGATCGGCGCTCCAACGAGAGCGACGATGCCGATGATGAGGATGGGGAACAGGCCCATGCGCGGCCATTATCGAGATTGCTATTCGAGTTGTCAAGGAAACGGAGCGACCGGGCTCGCATTGTTGACAAACGGAACCGAGCGAGGTAGGCTTGGATCGTGAGGGGGAGCGCGCCGTGAGCGGATCGACTATCGGCATCAAGGTCGCGGACGGTTCCTACTATCCCGTTCTCGAGCAGGGGTTCACGGGGAGGAAGGAGCTCACGCTCACGACGGTCGCGGACAACCAGTCCCGCGTACAGATCGACCTGTACAGGGGCGACGGCGGCGGCCTCGAGAAAGCCCGTTACATCGGCAGCCTCTTCATAGAGAACATCCCTCCCGCGCCGCAGGGGGAGCCGGAGATCCGTCTGTCCATCGGCCTTGACGAGGCCGGCGAGCTCGAGGCCGAGGCGGACGACTCCCGCACGGGGGAATCCCAGAAATTTTCGATCAGCCTGAAGACGCTCTCGGACGGCGAGACCTACGAGGTCCCCGATTTCCGCATGGACACGGAGGCCGAGACGTCCGAGGATGCCGAGGAGCCCGCGGCCGCCGAACTCGGCGAGCTAGGCGAGGACAGCAGCGTTGAGCTCGACGAGGCGACCGAGGAGGAGCCCGAAGAGGAGCCCAAGCCGTTCGACTTCGAGGAGCCTCCCCTCACGGGCGAGAGTTACCCCACGGCCGAGACGGCACGGAAGAAGGCACGCGCGGGGAGGCGCGGGCCAGGCGCTTTCCTGATCGTCCTTTTCTGCATCCTCGGCGCGCTCCTCCTCGCCGTGATCGGCTACATCGTCTACCGTAGCCTTACGGGATTCCCCGTACAGCTTTTTCCCGCGGCGACAACCGAGTCGACCGCTGCCGCGCAAACAGGACAGGGGCAGCCTGCCGGCCAGGAGCCGCAGGCGGGCGAGCCCGGCGCAGCCGCTCCCGTGGAGCAGGGACAGCAGCCCGCCTCGGGAGGGCAGTTGGCAGAGGGGCAGGCGGTCGCTCCCCCGGCTACCGGGGCGCCGACGGCCGCGGCCGCGAAGGGGATTTCCTATCGGATCAAGAAAGGCGACACGCTGTGGGACATCTCCTCGACGTACTACCGCAACCCCTGGCTGTTCCCTCGTCTGGCAAAGGCGAACTCCATCAAGAACCCGGATCTCATTTTTGCGGGCACGAAGATCTTCATACCTGAAGATTGAGGTCCTGCTCCTCCTCGTCGTTCCCCTCCTCTCCGCGGGGTGCTCGAACAGGCTGGTATGGGGATTGCCGGCGGACGAGCTTTTCGAGCGGGTCGCCCGAGCGGACTATGGGCTCCTCTCCACGATCGATTGGGCGAAGGAAGACCCCGCCGACGCCCTCTTGCTCGGGCCCGAAGCGCCCTTCTATCTCTCGTTCGTGCTTCAATCCCTGGACTCGCCCCAGGCCGCCCGCCGATTGCTCGAAGTCGCCTGGACCCGCGGCGGCAGACCGTGGAAGGAGGAGGCAGGGACGCTTCTCGCGGAAGCTCTTCTGGACGAGAAGGAGTACGGCAGAGCGATCGAAATCGCCCGTGCGGTGCTCGCGCTGCGTCCCGCGCCAGGGCCGGCGGTGGCGGGGAAAGCCCAGCGGACTCTCGCGGAAGCGCTGTACTGGAACAGGGACGACGAGCTCGCCCTCGCCGAGGCTGTCCGTCTGGGAGGCAGGGACGCCGAGGCGCTGCTGTTCCGCGCCGTGAGCTCGCTGCGCCTGAGTCGGCCCGAGGCGCGCGAGCTGCTTCTCGCGCTCTTCCTCCGCGAGAAGGTGTCTTCTCTTCACGGCAGGGTCTACTCCTACCTCGTCTCCGAACCGGCTTTCCTCGCCCTGTTCTCCGGCATCGAACAGGACCTGCTCGAGGCGAAATACCATTTCGTCCAGGGCAGCTGGGCAAAGGGCATCCCGCCGATGGAGCGCGCACTTGGCGGGATGGCGAGCGCCCAGCTCTCGGGAAGCACCGTCATCGCCGAGCTGGGCAACGCCTACTCGTACAGCGGCAGGCAGGCGGCGGGCGCCCGGTTCATGGAGGCGCTCTCCGCCCGGCTCGTGGACGCGCCGCGGGCGGATGCGCTCGAGCAGGCGGGGAAGCTCTACCGCAGGGCGAAGGAGTACCAGAAGGCCCTCGCCCTTCTGAGGGCGGCGGCGGAGCAGACGAGGCTCACCGCCCAGGCCGACAGGGCTCGATGGTTCGTGCTCGACATCCTCTTCACCCTCGAGCCCCCCGATCTCGTCGAGCAGGTAGCGAGAGAATCAGCGCGGTGGAACGTGCCTTCCTATTTCTCCGATCTTCTGGAGGAGAGGATCGCCGATCTCGTCGCTGCGAGAAACTGGGGGCAGCTCGCCCGGCTGTGGAAGGCGCTGGAGACGGCAGGCCCTGAAAGCGTCGAGGCCCAGCTCTGCTATATCCTCGGCCGGGCACGGCAGGAAGGCCTGACCGCGCGCCTGCCCGCACTGCTGCCCGGCAATCCGCCCGGCTCTCCACGGGATTTCTTCCAGGAGGCCGTACACCGCAGCCCGAGCGCATACTACGGGGTGATGGCAGCCGCCATGCTGGGCGAGATCCCTGCCCAGACGACGCCACGTCCCGATCCATCGGAATCATCTGCTCCGCCCGATCCTGCCAATCCCGCGGATCCCCTCGACGCGCCGACCGAGGCCGGGAGCCCCGCGAGCAACGCCTCCGGAGGCGGCGCCTCGGCGCGCAGCCCCTCCACAACGAGCGAGCGGATAGATACTGTCACCGCTGGCTTTCTCGCGTACGGTCTCGGCGCGCAGGCGCACCGCCGGCTGTGGGACCAGCGCGCAGAGCTCACCGATGCTCTCATTGTTGATGCCGTGCGGAAGCTGAGCAGCGTGCACGAGTATCGTGGATCGCTGTATCTCGCCGGCTACCTTCGTCAGCGGCGAGGGCTCACCGCTGACGAGCAGCAGCTGTACTACCCCCGCGCCTTCGGCGCGCAGATCGACGCCCTTGCCGTGAAGGTTGGGATCGCCGACCACATCCTGTACGCTCTCATCCGCGAGGAGAGCTACTTCGACCCCGGTGCGGTCTCCAGCGCCGGCGCGGTGGGGCTCTCGCAGCTCATGCCGGCCACCGCGGCGCAGGTCGCCAAGAGCCTCCGCATCGAGGAGCCTGATCTCCGCGATCCGGCCACAAACCTCGAGATCGGCGCCCGGCACCTGAAGGACCTTCTGCGCAGCGTGGACAGCGTGCCGAAGGCCCTTCTCGCGTACAACGCGGGGCTCACGCGGGTGCGAACGTGGGAGAAGGCGGGCAAGGGCCTGCCCCTGGACCTGTTCCTTGAATCGGTGCCCATCGAGGAGACTCGCCAGTACGTGAGGAAAATTCTCGTCTCGGCGGTCATGTACGCGCGCCTGTACGACGGGAAGGATCCCCGCGAGACAGCCGTCGCGTTCTTCGGTCTTTCGACTCAGCCGTTGGATGGACCACGGCCCGCCCCGTCCCGACGCGCCGTTCAGCCCGAGTGAACGCCAGCGAATGGCGGCGCCGCCCGCTGACTCGCTCCCGACGCCTCCTGTCAACTTGTCCCGCCGCATTCCGATAAATCAATGAGGGGTGAATCTGTGACCATTCTCGGCAGGAGGTTCTCTCGCGCGGCTCTCGCCATCGCATGGACCCTCCTGGCTCTCTGCTCGATAACGCTTGTTTCGCTCGTGCTTCATGTCGCGAAGGCCGCGGGGCCGGCGGGTCTCGCCGCCGCCTCGCTGGGGCGATTCCTTTTCGACGGGTTCTCATGGGCGGCATTCTTTGTGCCGGTCTATCTCCTCGCCGGGGTGCGGCTTCTCGCGGCATCCATA
Organism: uncultured Spirochaetaceae bacterium; assembly: GCA_964353885.1. Classification (GTDB taxonomy): domain Bacteria; phylum Spirochaetota; class Spirochaetia; order SZUA-6; family Fen-1364; genus CAVTER01. The sequence continues at coordinate 10,131 of CAYGXO010000119.1, read as the reverse complement.
TTCCGCAGGCGTTCGGCCCTCAGGCTCATGCTCTCGATCATCCCTTTCCTCACTCTCGGCCTCCTGCTGCACGTGCTGCAAAGGACTCCGTCGCCGCTTGCCCTGCTGCTCGCGGACTCCTTCGGCGTGATTCCGGCAGCCCTCCTGCTCTTTCTCCTGCTCGCCCTCCAGGCGATCTTCCTCCTCACCCTGCCGTACGGCAGGGGCGGAAAAGCCGGCAAGACGACTGGGAGCACGACGGCCACCGGCACATCGACTGGCGACACGACGATTGACGACCCGACGACCGCTCATCGGGAGGCGGCAGTAGCAGACGAGACTGTCCAGACCGACGATGAGGCAGAGCCGATCAACTCCGAGGAAGCAGTGAGCGACGAGGCGAGCGACGGCGAGGGTCCCGTGCCGAGGCTGCGCGCCCGCACGACCGCCGCCCCCGACCACATCGAGACGACCCTCGCCCAGGCTGAGCTGCCCTTCGAGCCGGCAGTCGGGAAGTCCTCGTACAGCATTCCCGTGAACGACGTTCTGAAGCACAGGGGCGACAATGAGTACTGGGTGATCGACGATGAGACCCGACGCGAGGCGCAGATCCTCACAGACGCGCTCAAGGAGTTCAACATCGAGGCCGAGGTGACGGGCATCCGCAAGGGCCCCGTCATCACGCTTTTCGAGGTGCTTCCCGCGCAGGGAGTGCGGATTTCGAAGATCGCCAACCTCTCGGACAACATCGCCCTACGCCTTGCCGCGCCGAGCGTCCGCATCGTGGCCCCGATCCCGGGCAGGCACGCGGTGGGCATCGAGGTGCCCAACAGGAAGCGCGCCATCGTCTCGTTCAGGGAGATGATCTCCCTTGATGTGATGCAGAAGTCCGCCTACGAGATCCCCCTCGCTCTGGGAAAGGACATCCTCGGGGAGGCGCAGGTCATCGACCTCGTTCAGACCCCGCATCTGCTGATCGGCGGGGCGACCAACTCGGGCAAGAGCGTCCTGGTGAACTCGATCATCTGCTCGATCCTGTTCCGCAAGTCCCCCGACGAGGTGCGCCTGTTCCTCATCGATCCCAAGATCGTGGAACTGAAGCTCTACAACGGTTGTTCCCACCTGCTCACGCCCGTGATCACGGATCCGAAGAAGGCCTTCCAGGCGCTGCAGTACTGCATCTCTGAGATGGAGAGGCGCTACACGCTTCTGGACGCCCTGGGCGTGCGCGACATCCGCGCCTTCAACAAGAAGGCGAAGAAGGAGCGAGTCCAGCGCCTGCCCTACATCGTGATCGTCGTCGACGAGTTCGCCGATCTCATGGCCACCACGGGAAAGGAGCTCGAGTCGACCCTCGCCCGTCTCGCCGCCATGGCGCGCGCGATCGGCATCCACATGGTGCTCGCCACGCAGCGCCCGTCGATCGACGTGATCACCGGCCTCATCAAGGCCAACATCCCTTCGCGGATCGCCTTCATGGTGGCGAACAAGTTCGACTCGCGCATCATCATCGACTGCGTGGGCGCCGAAAAGCTCCTCGGCAAGGGCGATATGCTGCTCTCCGCGGCTTGGAACCCGTTCCCCGTGCGCATCCAGGGCGCCTACATCGACGACGAGGAGATCGACTCCGTCACCGAGTACGTGAAGAAGCTCGGGCCTCCCCAGTACATCGAGGACGAGGTGTTCTTCGACGACGAGGAGACGGGTGACTTCGAAGGGGAGCCGGGCAACGATCCGCTTTTCGAGCGCGCCCTGGAAATCGTTGTCGGCCAGGGAAAGGCCTCCGCCTCCTATATCCAGCGCAGGCTGAAGGTGGGCTACAACCGGGCCGCACGCCTGGTCGAAGAGATGGAGATGCGGGGCATCGTTGGCCCCTCTCAGGGCAGCAAGCCGCGCGAGATCATCCACCTGCCGGGCAAGGGCGGTTGAGTACAACTCAACGGCTGATTACTGTTCCAGAGCCCCGACGATTCCTCCGCAGCCCTCGACGAGCTCCTCGAGGGATTTGTAGACCTGGGAGGAGGAGGCAAGCGCCTCGCCGCTTCGCACATCAAGCAGCTTCGCGCTGATGACGTAGCGCGCGCCTACCTTGCCGAGACTCCCGACCAGGATGCGATCGGCGGAGAGCATGCGCCCGATCTCGATCTGGCATTTCTCGTCGGTGCAGGCGGAGAGCGATCGCTCGATTTCGCGAAGGATGTTCTCCTGCTGGCTGCGATCAAGAACGCGATACAGGCGGGTCTGGATCAGCGCGCTCGCCAGAAGGTCCTGGATCAGCTTCCCATCGGAAGGGGCAATGTTCTCGATCCTGAAATCGAGAACGGCGACGATGGGGAGCGGTCCTCTCGCCGGGCTGCCCGTCCCGGCGGACGAGCCAGCGCTCTTCATGTTGCCGATGAGGTCCTGCCGCCTGTCCTTCGCCCACTGGTACTGCGGGTCCAGCGCGATCGCCCTGTCGAGGTCGGCGAGGGCAGCGCTGGAGTTGCCGAGGAGCCGATGGTTCTCGCCGCGGCTCGCGAGTGAGAAGGTGTCATCGGGGGAGAGCTCGAGGGCGCGGTTGAGGTCCGACAAGGCCGCTTCATGATCCTCGAGCATGCGATACGCCTCTCCCCTGCGGGCGAGCGCCCACTGGTAGTCGGGGCTCAGCGCGATGGCCTTCGTGAAGTCGGCCACGGCTCGCTCGTAGTTGTTCAGAAGCCGATACGCATCCCCGCGGCTGGCGAGCGACCAGCTGTCGTTGGGCTCGCGCGCGATGACCTTGTCCAAATCGGCAATCGTCTGATCGTATTTGCCCATCGCTCTGAACGTCTCTCCCCTGCGCGACAGGACCCAGTTGTCCTCGGGGACGATCTGGAGTGACGCGTTGAAATCCGCGACCGCGGCAGAAAAATTGTTCGCCATTCTATAGGCATCGCCGCGATAGGCCAGGCTCACGCTGTCGGTCGGGTCCTCGGTGATTGCGGCGGTGAGCTCCTCGATGGCGAGGTCGTACTTTCCCTCGTTGTAGAGCGAGGTGCCCCGCGCTGCGTGGGACTGGACCTGGTCCGTCGCCGGTGCCGGCTCTTGGGGAGATCCTTCCACAGTTGCCTGCTGGGACTTCCCTCCCTGCTCACCGGACTGGCCGCGGGAAGACGGGGTGGTGGCGCAGGCGCCGGCGAAGAGCAGGCCGACCGCAAGCAGCAGGGCTGCGGAAGAGAATCGGGTGAAGTGTCTTTTCATGGTGATCCTGTTCACTTGCATGCACTGTAGCAGCTTTCCGCCTGGTGCGGAATGCCCCCCATCAAAGCCCGCGGCCTGGCGCCCTTCCCTGCAAATCCAAGGCGCGATCCACCTGGACCGGAATTCGCTCTGGGTGTAGAATGACTACTCCCAGTCCGCATTTTGGCTCTTGGCCTGAAGCGGGCAGCGTGTTCCGGCGGCGCCCGCGGCATGCGGCACAGCTCCCCAAGAAAACTCGCCGTCGGATCACTGGATTCGCGGGCTTGTGCGAGCTATTCTCCTCCCCTCTACAACCCATCCGCTGGGCTGGTGACGCCGAGCTTGTTCTTTGTCGCGACATGCGTATAGATCATGGTCGTCGAGACATCCGAGTGGCCCAGGAGCTCCTGGATTGTCCGAATGTCGTATCCCTTCTCGATCAAGTGAGTCGCGAAGCTGTGGCGCAGGGTGTGGACGGTGGCGTGCTTGACGATTCCCGCATCCCGAACAGCCTGCCGAAAGGCCTTCTGAAGGGTCGTGGGATAGAGATGGAATCGACGCACGACTTGCGTCAGAGGATCGATCGACAGGCTCGCAGAAGGGAAGACCCAATACCAGCCCCAGTCTTCGCCGGCGCCCGGGTACTTCCTTTCCAACGCGTCGGGCAACGCCACGCCCGCCACCGACGTATCGCGGTCCCGGTCATAGAGAGCATGGACGGACTCTAGATGCCGTTTCAGGTTTAGGCAGACGCTCTCCGGGAGGACCGTCTCGCGATCTTTCCCGCCCTTGCCACGTCGGATCGTCAGACAGTTTCTCGCAAAGTCCACGTCTTTCACTCTCAGAGAAAGGCACTCTTGAAGCCTCAGGCCGGCCCCGTAGATGATGGTTGCCATGAGCAAATGTGTCCGCTCCAGGTGTGCAAAAACCTTTCTCACCTCTTCCTTGGCAAGAACAACCGGGAGCCTCTTCGCAATCCTCGATCGAACGACCGTGTCGAGTCCGTTGATCTCGACGCCAAGCACGTTCCTGAAGAGGAACAGCAGGGCGTTGAAAGCCAGCCGCTGCGTTGCGGGGGCAACCCGCCGCTCGACGGCCAGGTAGGAAAGGAAAGCCTTCAGGTCCTCCTCGATTACGGCAGAGCAGTCCTTGCCTCTGACGAATGACTCGAAGCGCGCGATCCAGGACAGGTAGGATTTTTCGGTCCTGTAGGAGAGGTGTTTGAGTCTCATCAATCTGATGATGGACTGCTCTACGGTCCTCCACGTGTTGACTTCAGGAGGAAGGACAGGCCTGGGCACACGCTGAGAGCGGTCAGGCGCCGAGGCACCGTGACAGCTCTGGTAGGATGAATACAGTTGGAGTGCGTGGCGAGCCTGGCCGATCTGCCAATCCTCATATTGCGCCTCGAGGTATGAGAGGAACTCGTCCATCGATGCGTTGTTTCGTCCAGGTCTTGTCGCCCAACTGCGGTACATTTCCACCCACCGAGGATAGTAGGGAATACATCGCTCGGGCACCTGTCGCTTCTCGCGGAGGAAATCTGGAAATGACTGCACATTGCACCTCCTTTGGATCTTATGCGCCGACCCTAGAACATAACCACCGAAACGGTTATGCTGCTTCAATACGCACAAGAGGTCCTTGGGCAGGTCTTATGGACTCCGCACCAACATGCGGTTCCGGTGTCCTTTCTTCAAAACCCACTAATATATTTGTTATGTCCCACTTGACGCTTTCAACAATCATCATGAATCCAAAGGCACATTCAGCTTGACAGCTACGTTCCTTAATGTTACGATGAATCATCAAGTCTTGGTTTTCTCTCTGTTGAATAGCCTTGCGGCCTAAGACAACAGTGAAACGGGAGGTGAGAATGTATTTCCCAAAGAGTTTTCTTCCGGTAGCTTTCGTGGTAGGAATTCTGCTGGGATGCTCAAGCGTCGAATCTGTAAAAACTTCTGAACAAACTAGCAAGATAGACGATCTCTATGTCGTGATAGACCCTGGTGCTAGTTTTAAGGACTTTGGAAATGCAGTAAAGGACGGTTTGTCTAAGAAATTCCAAGCGGCAGGTGTAATTGCAGAAATTACCGTTCCTACTGGCCTTGAGCTCGATACAGATTCTATAAAGAGCAAAATTGCGGCTCATAAATACCTGCTGACAGTAGTGTTAACAGAAGGCACTATTAACCCCGGCCTTTTTTCATCACAATCGTCTGGCGTTTATGATTTGAACATTTACGTCGTGAGCACAAATCGAAATATCTGGCGGGCAACAATAAAGCTCCAGGGGATGGCATATGGCACTGGTCCGGAAAGTTTCGTTAATAAGGCTATAGATGCGCTCGTGAAAGATGGACTGATGGATGCGCCACCTAGTGCACCAGGTAAAACCTAAAACACGCGCCTCCGAAGTTAGAGGCCCTTCATAGTAGTATGACGCTTTGTGCGTCGCAAACAAAGCTACGACTTATCTCAAAGAATCCGCACGCTTGGGCAAAGACAACCCAATAGTCCCAATTTGGGAGGAACAGATCGACTTATAGAAAGTGAATAGGCCGATAGTCCGCGAAGGAAATGATTGAAAGTCGTGGGACATAACAAATCGTTGGAGTTGTCGCCTTAAGTGGTCCTCTGTTTCGTACGAATGTCGCTGCCAGGGTTCGCTTCGCGCTGGTGATTCGGCGGCGCAACTCAACTCTATGTTAGCCTGCAATACAATGTAGATTAAAAGTGAATAGCTTTCTATCCATATTAAAATATGATCCCTTACCTCGACTGCTATCTTCTTCAGATACAGCACTGACCCATTTCGTTCGGCAATATTTGCTTGATCAGAATGTAGATATTCCTTCATCGGTATGGAAGCTACCTTTCGTACTCAAATTAATCGGAAAACAACAATCCGATGGTTCATGGGTTTGTCACCCGAGCCGTATCAAAGCGCAAGCATCAAACTATAAACTTATTGAGACCTGGAAAACATTGCGGTTACTGATAGACCAGTATGGATTACTCAAAGACCACCAGGCCATACAAAAATCAGCTGAATATGTTTTCACTTGCCAAAGTGCAGAAGGAGATATCCGAGGATTCCTCGCAAATCAATACGCAACCTATTATACTGGCGCTTTGATGGGATTGCTTATCAAGGCTGGATATGCCAACGATGCAAGAATCGAAAAAGGATTCGATTGGTTACTTTCCATGCGCCAGAATGACGGCGGCTGGTCTGTTCCAATTATAACTCATAAGCTTTCTATGGAAGAGAAGGATAGACTTACACGCCAAGTTGTTGATCCGGTCATGCCTGATCGAGCAAAGCCATTCTCTCATAATGCGAATGGTATGGTTCTCCGTGCATTTGCAGCTCATCCAACACATCGCAAATCAGATGCTGCGAAGAGGGCTTCAGTGTTACAGAAGACACGCTTCTTTCAGAAAGACTACTACACATCCTATCAATCCGCTGATTATTGGATTCAATTCCAATATCCATTCTGGTGGAACAATCTTATTGCATCATTGGATTCCATATCACTGATTGATAAAAGTATAGATGCAGCGATAGAAAATGCAATTCAGTGGCTAGTGGATCACCAAGAACGAGACGGATTATGGGAAATCTCATACACTAATAAAGCTAATAAAATGAATTCAAAAACAAATGCAATGCGTATGTGGGTAACGTTTGCTATTTGTCGTGTATTAAGAAAATTCTATGGAAGATGAATATTGCAGGCTAACAAATCGTTGGAGTTGACCCCTTAAGGACAAAGTGGAACTGACGCTTTATCTTCGAGGAACTGAGGATTCATGGCTTCGTTCGGCGGGGCAACTCAACTCCATGTTATGCCCCCCGAGGCCGACATACTCTATCTGTCGGTCGGCCAGGGTATGGGCTCTACTGGATTTATTCCCGAGGACTTTTGCCGGCAATGATAGTCGACTACCTTCTGACGCAAATTGGGGGCCCATTTGAAAAGAATGCTAACGATTGAATCCGAAGCCATTCAATGCCAAGAGCCGCTGATTGCCTTCTACTTGGGGATGCTGGAAGCATGTCGTAGAGACACAAAGGCAAGCATCAACGGAATGAACGCGGAACTACTTTACTGGAGAGCGGCCGACAAGGACAGTAATATAGGTGATCTGTTGTATCATATTGCCTTAGTGGAGGCCGACTGGCTGTTTACAGATGTGCTGCAGAAGCCAATACCGGAGCATATCGCAAATGACCTGTCGCACGAAGACCGTGACAAATTGGGGCGCCTCATCCATATAGGAGAAGAGACGGCCGTGGCCTTACTCTCGCGATTGGATGCTGTGCGGTCAGAGCTGAAGACATCATATTCAACTATGGACTATACCGATTTCAGGAGACTCAGGCATTTACCGAAATATGATGTCAGTCCGGAATGGGTGCTCCATCATCTTTTGCAGCATGAAGCAGAGCATCGTGGCCAAATCAATTTACTGAAGAGAAAAGCTATAGAAGCCAATACTAGTCCGTATGCAAATAGCTAAATAGCAGGGGGCATAACAAGTCGTTGGAGCTGTCCCCTGAAGTGTCTTGTGGAAGTGGCGCTACCTTTCGAGTGAACGGTGGCGATTGTGCGCAGGTCGGCGGGGCAGCTCAACTCTATGTTAGGACGCAAGAGACGCCAATCGCGAGACACCCAGAGCATTCCGAGTAGGCCTTCTCGTCCATGCGGACTGCAATCAGGGCCTTGACAGGTAACCCTATTTGGTTTACATTTGATCATGTACGAAGTTCTGGTTCCCGGGAAGGTTCTGAAACGCATCGAAAAGATGCCCGAATCTGTACAGGACCAAATGGCCGACCTTCTGCGGGACTTGAAGGACTCTGGACCGTTTCAGCTTGGTTGGCCGAACTATGGAATGCTTGGGCCCGGCCGGTATCATTGCCATCTGTCCTACAAGTGGGTGGCCTGCTGGTATCACGAAAAAGATACTATACGAATAGAGGTGTACTATGCTGGCAGTCGTGAAGACGCCCCATATTAAGATTCACATCGAAGGTAGAATTCCTCCGAGCCTTATCACTGTACTGAAAAAGGAGTACGGTAGAGGTGTACGGCTGGTAGATGACGCAGATACCGATGAAGAGTTGGTTGATGTCTTTCAGACCGACTGGTACCGGCGGACGGAGGCTAGGCTTACTCCTGGCAAGAATCTGAGAATCTACCGGCAAAACTCCAAAATGACGCAGGCTCAACTCGGAAAGCTGATTGCTCTACCGAAGCAATTTGTTTCGAACATGGAAAATGACATTCGACCTATCAGCAAGAACATGGCAATAAAGCTCGCAGGAATATTCAAGACGTCAGTCGCTAGATTTATTGGATAAGCCTTCGCGAGAATACCAATACCGGACCGTTGCGTCCTAACAAATCGTTGCAGTTGTCCCCTTAAAGGCCGTTCGGAACGTAGAAGTCAGTCTGGCAATTCCATGCAACGATAGTCTGATGCGGCGGGGCAACTGAACTCAATGTTAAGCGTAATCAAATCATGTGCCGATCGACATCGGAAGAGGCCGATTGCGGAAGGATAACCACAGAAGCTAAGAGCCCGGACAACCCCTCAGCCTATTACGCAAAAGACATCTGCATGTGCGCCGACTTACGTTGCGATGCCAATGAGGCAGTCCGCAAGGAAGACTCAAATGAACTCCGTTTTGGCGAACTCGCGAATCCCGGCTAAGGGCAGGTACTATCTATCATATCAAAGAAAACGGATTAGCATGTGCGCCAGCTGTCAATTCGTTCCCCATTTGATAAGTCCGCAAGGGGAGCCAATTTATTATTTGGCTTCGACGAGTCCACAATTGCTTCTTGCCGCTAGCAAAAGTGAAGCATTTCATTCAAGGACGACTAGCATGTGCTATGGCGGTCGATCCCTTCGCCGTAAGGCCGGCAGTAAGTGAAGCCGCATTTCAATTCACATTGCAGCTCCTATGAGAGCCAATTATCAATTCAGAATATCCGGAATGCACAGCTCCCGGGACAGGAGGATGCTGTCTGTGCAGGAATGGACTATGGATAGAGACAAAGAATACGCTTAACAAATCGTTGGAGCTGTCCCCTGGAGTGCCGGATATAAGTGTCGCTGCGATTCCAGTGAACTTGGGCGGCTGCGCGGTGGTCGGCGGGGCAGCTCAACTCTATGTTAGGGCGCCCTAAAATAGCAAAAGTGACGATTGCGACAGGCGACAAAGGATTGGTCCCTGTAACGTTCCATTCAAGCCAATACTGGCTACGTTGCCTACCAGGAGTGACTTATGCAGAACCAAAGTAAAGCTATCAACACAGTAGACGAATATATTGCTCAGTTCCCGTATGAAGTACAAACAATTCTAGTGAAAGTTCGAGATGCGATTAAACAAGTTGCGCCAAATTCTATAGAAAGAATTAGCTACCGCATGCCTTCATACTTGCAGAATAGGATCCTTGTCTATTTTGCGGGATACAAAAAGCATATTGGATTTTACCCAGGAACAAAAGCAATGATCACATTCAAAAAGGAATTGTCCGCATATAAAGGAGCAAAAGGGTCTGTGCAATTTCCAATTGACAGACCAATGCCATTAGGACTAATCAGAAGAATAGTTAACTATAGAGTTAAGGAAGATACAAAGGCAGCGCCAAAAACGACTAGACGACCCAAGTAACATAAGGGATGATTCATCCACAAATGCAGATAACTCAATCTGCACCTCAGACGCTTACCGGAATGATTCAAATCTCCATGAGATGCTAATATGGAATATCCATTTGAATCAATCGAGATTGGTAACTATTCAGCTGGTTTGACCCGGACTACCGGACAAATGTTGGGGCTTCCGGAAATGTAAAAACTATGTGATGCTTCTTCTCATGGGAGGGGAATCCAAAAACTGTTTGCCGCGGATCGAGCGGGCGCAGATCCTTA
>CAYGXO010000118.1:0-78442 GCA_964353885.1 uncultured Spirochaetaceae bacterium | reverse complement strand
AGCGTGGCGATCACGACGACGACAACGGGGATGAGCGTAGAGAGCATGCCGAGCGACAGGCCGCCGATGATCAGCGTGGCGGGCCCTGTGAGGGTCTCGTTCGCGAGCGCCTGCGTTGGCTTGTAGCTGTCGGAGGTGTAGATCTCGATGGTCGCCGCATCATTAATAAACGCGATCAGGCCGGCCATCATCGCGCCCCAGATGCCGATGAAGCTCCTCCCAACGGTGAACCAGACGAACACGAAGGAGAGAACTGCGATGAGAGCCGTGGACAGGTAGACGCCCGTGCGGAGCGCCCGCAGGAGCACCTTCTGGGAAGCATCACCCTTGGCGCGCACGAAGAGGCTCCCTATGATCGAGCAGATGACGCCGATCGTCGCGATGGAGATCGGCACCTGGATGAACTGGATCGTGGAGACCCCCGCCATCCTGATGGAGCCGATCGCGCCGAGCGCCATGGTCGCCACGATCGCTCCGACGTAGGATTCGTAGAGGTCGGCGCCCATGCCCGCCACGTCGCCGACATTGTCGCCGACATTGTCCGCGATGACGGCCGGGTTCCTCGGGTCATCCTCTGGAATCCCCGTCTCGACCTTGCCGACGAGGTCGGCGCCCACATCGGCCGCCTTGGTGAAGATGCCGCCGCCGACCCTGGCAAAAAGCGCCATCGAGGAGGCGCCCATTCCGAACGTGATCATGATGGGCGGAATATCGATGTCAGGGAGCTTGAAGGCGTAGCGAAGGAGCGTCCACCAGATCGAGAGGTCCAGCAGCCCAAGGCCGACGACCGTCATGCCCATGACCGTGCCCGACGAGAAGGCCACGCGGAGACCCGAGTTCAGGCTCGTCTTCGCGGCCGCCGCCGTGCGGCAGTTCGCCCGGGTCGCGATGGACATGCCGATGAAGCCTGAAAGCCCCGAGAAGAACCCGCCCGTGATGAAGGCGAAGGGCACGAACGGCGATATGAAGTGGAAGACGTAGGCGAGGACGCCGAGGAGAACGAACAGCGCGACGAAGATGATTCCGACCACCGAGTATTGCTGCTTCAGGTACGCCATGGCGCCTTCCTGGACGGCTTTGCTGATCTCCTTCATGGCCTCGGTCCCCGGGTCCTTCTTCAGAACGGAGATGGCCTGGTACAGGGCGAAGGCGAGCGCGGCGAGCGATCCCACCCATGTCAGCCACATCATGTCGACCTGGCTGCTGCCGGTTCCCTGGGCGAAGGCGCCGGACAGGGGAAGAAGCGCGAGAACCGCGACGAGCACGACAAGCCTGAGCGTACGTTTCATTGGAACTGCATCCTCCTGCGCGTTGGTATGATGGGACGCAAAAAGCGCAAATGCGTCGAGGCAGTCTAAGGAGGATTGCCTCTCATGGTCAAGGGCTTTTTGCCGCTTTTCCGCACCGCCGCCTTTTCAAACCTCGGCTTCCCATGGTACCCTCGACCCAGGTGAAAGAGCCTCTAAAGCTGCCCTTCCTTTTCCTCTTCATCCTCCTGTGCGTGCTCGTCGTTCTCTCCGCGCTCAACCTCCTCTCCACCTGGGGCATGTACGAGTCGGGAGCGCACCCCTTCGGTCTCGGGTACGCGCTTTCGCGTCTGCCGCGCTCGGCCTTCGAGGTCATGGTCCCCTCGGTCGTGCTGTCGCTCCTGCTCGCGGGCATGAGGATGGCGCGCCGGCCGTTCTCCCGGTTCCTCGGCCTGCTGGTCTGTCTCGTCATGAGCTACGCCGCCCTCGTGAATGGGATGATCTGGCTGCGCGTGCTCGCCCAGAAATCCCGCCCCGCCCCTGCCGCCGCCGTCCAGTACTTCCGCCCGGCGGGATTCACGCCATTGGGCGGCGTGCAGCTCAGCGTTCGTTCTGTCCGGGGGGACGCGCTCAGCGGCATTCTCCTCGTCGATCCCGCATCGAAGAGCGCCCGCTTTTCGGTGTTCCCAGATGCGAAGGCCTCGGTTTCCGACAACGGTGTTTCGGTGAGGCTCGCGGGAGCCCGGCCCATCACGATCTCGGGGAAGCCCAGTCTCGCCCGAGGCGCCCTGTTCGCCGCTGACAGGTTCACGGCCTTTTTCCTCAGGGATTTCGGCGTGCTCACGGCCGACTTCGAGCGCCTGCTCGCGGGCTCCCTCCCCGAGTTCTTCGCAGCCTGCTTCGGCTTGCTTTTCCTCTGCACCTCTTCGTTCGTCTTCCTGCGGGCCAGCCGCTGGCCCCTGCTGAACATCCTCCTTCTGGCGCTCGCCGCGCGGGGCTCTGTCCTGCTCTGGCATGTGCTGTCGGTGAACCTCGCGCCGCTCATCGCTCGGACCGTGACCGACCGGCTCCTGGTCCGCATGTTCCCCGCCGCCGCTATGGCCGCCCTGGGGATCATCCTTCTCCTTGTGGACATCCTGTTCATCCCCGCGGATAGGTGGAAGCAGGTGGAGGAATCGTGAACAGGCCGCTCCTGGGCAGGATCTCGTCCTTCCTCTTCGCTTTCGCGGTCATCGGCTTCGGCCTCTTTTTCGCGTACTCTGCCGTGCGCTTCCCCGTCGACAGGCTGCTGCCCGCGTTCCAATGGGAGTACGCTCTCAAGAACGGGTTCCTCCTGTTCGTGGAGTCCCTCATTCCCCTGTGCGCAGCAGCCATCGCGATCGCCGCCTCCCTCGCAGGCTCCTCCGCGATCGCGCGCGCTTCCGGCGCTCCTCCGCAGCCCTTCAACAGGATCGCGGGCTCGACGGTCGTCACGTTCGTCCTCCTCGCCGTTGCGTACGCGGTGCTCTTCGAGGGGGTCGCCCCGAATGTCCGGCGCAGGATCTCGGACATGGAATACCGCAGCAGGGTCGGACGCGAGTTCCTGCGCCAGGCCGAGAAGGCCAGGAGCGACGGCGACTGGGCTGCCCGGCGCGACGCCCTGGCGCTGTACCTCGCGATCGACAAGACGAACCGGATCGTCACCGAGCAGAAGCTCGAGGCTGAGGGGGAGGCCGCGGCTCGCGCGAAGCCCGCGCCGAAACCTGCGCCGCTGAGGGAGCCGCCGGACGATGTCGATGCCTCCTCTCTCGTCGAGAAGGCTCGTTCCTACTACGAGCGGGAGGACTGGTTCTCGGCCCACTACTACGCAAGCCGCGCGGCGACGATCGCCCCCACCAGAACTGACGCCCCCCGGCTCGCCGCGCAGGCATGGGAGAAGATCACCGGCGCCGCGCCCTCGCGCAAGGACAGGCAGGCCACTGAGCTGTATCGGAAGAAGCTCGCGGCGTACGCAATGCTCGCGAAGGACCCCATCGCGGCCTACTACGGTTTCCTCGACCTCGAGAAGAGCCTTCCCAAGGACCCCGACATCCGGGAGTACCTCGCGGAGAGCAAGAAGCTGATGACGAGCATCGCGTTTTTCCGCGAGGAGCTCGAGGGAATGACCGCCCTGCCCGGAACCGATCGCATACTCTTCATCAACAGAAGCGAGAAAGATTTCACGGAAGCCGTGTTCATCGGCAAGATGGTCGAGGCGGGGAGGCAAGGCACGTACCTCATAGACCTCGAAGCGATCCGCTACCGTCCAACCGGCGAAACTCTCTGGCACTTCAAAGCCCCGTACGGAAAGCTCGAGGAGATGGCGGATGGCCGGCGCGAGATCCTGCTGCTCTGCGTCGATCGCGACGCCAAGACCGTACCGGCGGGCCCCGAATACCTTTCCGGCAGCCGGCCCGCCAGCGAGCGAAACCTCCTCATCATCGCGCCCACGACGGAGGAGCTGGCCGCCCTGTCCATCGACGGCAGCGGCGCCGCTGCGATGGGCCTGCCTCGGCTGTGGCGCTTGCGCGACCGGCTGGGCGCCTTCGGCCTGCAGCGCGAGGCGCTCGAGACCGACATCGTGATGATGGCTTTCATGCCCTTCGCTTTCCTCGCGCTCACCTTCTTCTCGCTGTCTTTCGGGTGGGCGTACCGCGCGCGCTACCTCGGCAGGCCGCCGTTGATCGCAATCCTCTTCATCCCCCTGGTGCCGGTCGCCGCGGCGTTGGCGAGCCTGCTCTACGTCCACGCCCACAGGATCGTCCTCGGCTTCGCCGTGCTCGCCTTCGGGCTCACCGCCGCGCTCATCATTAGCGCCGCGCTCTCCCTGGTGCTTCTCGCCCTCGCCCTCGCGCTCACGGCAGGCCAGGCGACATAGAATGGCGATCGCCGGCAAGCTGATCGGCGCGCTTCTCGGCTCGGTCGCGGGGCCGCTCGGGACCCTCCTCGGGGGGTTCCTCGGCCACCTTTTCGACAGGGCGACGGAGGAGCGTCGCACGATTGGTCGGTTCGGGGATGCTCCGGGCGCGTTCGATGAGAGCGGCGGGACGTTCGCCGGCACGGCCGATCCCGTGTCACAAGCCCAGGTCAATTTCCTCACCTGCCTCATCGGCCTTTCGATCTCGGTCGCCGGCGCGGGCGGCGCGGTCAAGGGTTCGCACATCGAGGCGATGAAGCGCTTCTTCCGCCAGAGCTTTCCCTTTCCCCCCGCCGACCAGGAGCTGATCCAGAGGATCATCGACGAGATGTACGCCGGCAGGGACAGGATCGATGTGCAGGGGTTGTGCGCGTACTACGCAGCCGTTTCGACGTTCGAGGGCCGGGTCCTGCTCCTCCGGCTGCTGTTCGAGATCGCGCGCGCGGACGCCGAGGGGGTCACGCGCGCCGAAGAGGACCTGATCCTGAGGATTGCGATCGGCCTCGGGCTCGACCAGGGGGTCTTCCGGCAGGTTCGCGCGGAGTTCGTGCGGGAGGCGAGCAGGGCGTACGACATCCTCGGCGTGAGCAGGGAGGCGAGCCCCGAGGAGATCAAGAAAGCCTACCGTGCGCTCGCCGTCCAGAACCATCCCGATAGGGTCGCGAACCTCGGCACCGAGTTCGTGAAGATCGCCGAGGAGAAGTTCAAAGCGATCCAGGGAGCGTACGAGGAAATCCGAAGAGAGAAGGGATTCTAGCCCTCCTGCATCACGGGGCTCTCGCCCCGCCACGGGTCACCACGGCCTTCTCTTTATGCAGCATTCTCGGTCGGCTACGGGCACTCGGCGGGATGCTCGCGCGGCGGCGTCGGCCTACCTCGCCTTCTGGGCGGTCTTTTAGCTGGGCGACGCGCTATTCCTAGCTGCCGCATCGTTCACATCGCGCTCTACGCGAGCCGGCAAGCCGGGGCCGGTGCGCAGAGTTCTTGGCTCTGTTTATCCTGGCTCTGATAGTGGAAAATATCAGCTCAAAGCGATATCATCTGGATCAGAGAGAGAATGCTAAGGAGGCGCGTATGAAACATCTCGTCATTATTGTGGCATTCATCTTGTTGCTTGTTTCGCCAGTTTTCAGTCAGGTTCGATTCGACCTGGGGTTTGACGTACCGATGACCGTGGGCACAATAACCGGGAGCGGGGTGACGACAAGCAGCGAAATCGGGAATTTTCTAAAAGACCACCCTTTCCCGTTCCCCGAGGCCAGCGTGTCTTACCAGTTCAACCTCGGGCCGGTGAAACTTGCACCGGGCATTCGTCTTTACACTTTAATCCTTGAGAGTATTTTCTGGCCGAACTTGCTGGCCGAGGTACAACTCGGTCCGGTGTTCATCGATGCTCAACTCGGCGGATTATTTTTCGGAATCTTTGGCCTGTTTAACAATTTCGATTTCGGGAAGGTCCTGATCCCCGATCTTTCGGCTTGGCTCGGTTTGGGCAAGGAACGGCGTTTCCGCATAGGGGGCGGCGTGCTTGGGCTTGCTCTTCCGGAGCTTAGCACGGAAGGCATGCTGATCGTCCCATACTTGGGAGTGAAGATCGCTCTGGTAGTAAAATGAAATCATGCTGCGCCGGCCCTTCCCGACCGGCGCAGCCGTTTCGGCAAAGCTTTCAGAATAGGTTCGGTATGGAAGCGAGAGTGTCCGACTGTTGAGTCGGTGCAGATAGCGCCGGCTTCACCGATTCCGCATTCAATTTCTGCTGACTGCTGCAGCAATCAATCCGAAGCGGTTGATGAGAGAAAAGAGGAGCAGGGTCGGATGCGGAGCACTCTCTGCAGTGCAGGCGGTCTCGACACTGGACATGATCCTTCATTGCTGTCAAGCATGCGGGGCAGCAATCCTCACTTCATCTTTCTTGTTTCTTGGCTTCGCGCTTGTCTGTGAGGCGCCTCAGATCTCGATCTCGCCTCGAAGGTACGTGACGGCGCGGCCGCCGATCCTCACCCTGTCGCCCGCGAGCTCGCAGGAAAGCTCGCCGCCTCGCGCCGAAATCTGCCTCGCGGTGAGCCTCGTCTTGCCCAGGCGCTTGGACCAGTACGGAATGAGCGTGCAGTGGGCCGAGCCCGTCACGGGATCCTCGGGAATGCCCTCGCCAGGGGCAAAAAAGCGCGAGACGAAGTCCACCGCTCCCGAGCCCGGCGCCGTCACGATGACGCCGAACCTGTCCAGGCCGGCGAGGAGGGACATGTCGGGCGCGAGGGCCGCCACCTCCTCCTGTCTCTCGTAGACGCAGAGGTAGTCGCGCGAGCCCAGCACCTCGACAGGCGCGCTGCCCAGACCGCGCACCAGAGCCTCTGGCGCCTCGCAGGCAGCGGCCGGCCGAGAGGGGAAATTCAGCACGAGCAGCTCTCCGTCGCGCTCGACTGCGATGGGGCCGCTCTTGGACTGGAACTCGATGCGCGCGACAGAAGCCCCCGAGAGTGCTCCCGAGGGGGCTCCCGCGGGGGTTCCCGCGTACGAGAACAGCACGTGCGCCGAGGCGAGGGTCGCATGGCCGCACAGGTCGACCTCGACCGTGGGCGTGAACCAGCGCAGCTCGATGCGATCCTTGCCCCGAAGCACGAAAGCGGTCTCGGAGAGGTTGTTCTCCGCCGCGATGGCCTGCATCGCGGCATCCGGCAGCCTTTCGCCGAGCAGGCAGACGCCTGCCGGGTTTCCCTTGAATCGCTCGCTCGCGAAGGCATCGACGTGAAAAAATGGTATGCGCATGCGGCTACCCCGATCTCTTGATCCGGGCCCCGAGAGCCTGGAGCCTCTGGGTCAGGTTCTCGTAGCCCCTCTCGATCTGGTACACGTTCTGGATCGTGCTCCTGCCCTGCGCGCAGAAGGCAGCGATCAGCATCGCCATGCCTGCGCGCACGTCGGGCGAGACGAGCTCCGCGGCCGCGAGGCGCGAGGGCCCGGTGACCACCGCGCGGTGGGGGTCGCACAGCACGATCCGGGCGCCCATCGTGATCAGCTTGTCGACGAAGAACATCCGCGACTCGAACATCTTCTCGTGGACGAGGACCGTGCCCTCGGCCTGCGTTGCGACCACGGTGATGATGCTGATAAGGTCTGCGGGAAAGCCGGGCCAGGGGGCGTCGTCGATTTTCGGGATGCTCCCGCCGAGGTCCGGCACGACGGCGAGGCGCTGGTCGGCCGGCACGCGGATTGTGCGCCCATCGGTGTCCCAGCGGATTCCGAGCTTCCCGAAGCCAATGCCTGTCATGCGCATGTTCTGCGGCCCCGCGTCCTCGATCTCGAGCTCTCCGCGCGTGACGGCCGCCAGCCCGATGAGCGATCCGACCTCCATGTAGTCGGGCCCGAGGCGGAACTCGGCCCCCGAGAGCTTCGTCACCCCCTCGATGCGGAGGATGTTCGAGCCGATGCCGGTGATCCGAGCCCCCATTGCGTTCAGCATCCGGCAGAGATCCTGGATGTGCGGCTCCGAGGCCGCGTTCTCGATCGTCGTCTCGCCCTGCGCAAGCACGGCAGCCATGACCGCATTCTCCGTAGCCGTGACAGATGCCTCGTCGAGGAAGATCGCCGCGCCCGAAAGCCCGTTCGCATGCATGACGAAAAGGTTCCCCATCTCGACGCGAGCCCCCAGCTCCATGAGGGCGAGGAAATGCGTGTCAAGCCGGCGCCGGCCGATCACGTCACCGCCGGGAGGCGGCAGGATGACCCTTCCCCTGCGAGCGAGCAGGGGGCCGGCGAAAAGGATGGAGGCGCGGATCTTCTGGGCGAGGTGGGGCGGGATCTCGTCGCGGCGGATGTCGAGGGTCTGGAACCGGTACTCGTTGGGGCCGGTCTTCTCCACGCTGGAGCCCAGCGACCGCAGGATGTCCATCATCACGTGGGCGTCCTCGATCTCGGGGACGTTCCGCAGCACGACGGGATGGTCGGTGAGCAGCGTGGCCGCGAGGCACGGCAGGGCGGAGTTCTTATTGCCGCTCGCCGTGATCCTGCCCTTCAACGGGATGCCGCCTTCGATCTCGTACTGGTACATGCGCCCAGTATAGCGCAAATGCGCGGGGGATTCGACCGGCCCGGACGCCGAGCGTCGGGCGGGCGCCGGCCTCCGCCCGGATGAGTTGCACCCCATGCCCGGGTCGTGGTACAGAAATGGCGGTATGGAAACGATGAGCCACACTCTCGCGCTTTTCGGAGGAGGAGGATTCGTCGGCGGGAACCTTGCCCTCACGGCTCTCCGCCAGGGATGGACGGTGCACATCGTCGACTCGCGGGAGCTGCCGGGGGCGCCGGGAGCACGCTGGCACAGGGCCGATATCACGGACGCTGCGGCGGTGGGCGCTCTGCTGGACGAGCTGCGCCCCGGCGCTGTCGTGGACCTCGCCGCCGTTGCCGACATCGATAGGGCCGAGCGCGAGAAGGACCTCGCGTGGGCGGTCAATGTCGAGGCGGCGCGGACAATCGCCTCGGCGAGCGCGGCCCATGGGTCGGCGTTCCTGTATTTCTCGAGCGACGCCGTTTTCGCGGGCACGGCGGCGGGGTACTCGGAGGAGGATCCTCCGAGCCCGGTCAATTACTATGGAAGAACCAAGGCGGAAGGCGAGAAGGCCGTGCTGGCTGCCTCTCCGGGCGCCGGGATCGCGCGGATTTCGCTTGCCTTGGGATTCCCAGTTACCGGCGGGAACTCCTTCTTCGCCGCCCTCGAGGCCAGTCTCAAGGCGGGGAAGGAAATCACGGCCCCGAGCGACGAGGTGCGCACACCCGTCGACGTTTTTACCCTTTCCGAATGCGTGCTCGAGCTGCTGGGCATGCGGCACGCGGGAGTGATCCACATCGGCTCGACGGACTCGATCGATCGGGCAGCCCTCACTCGAAGAGCCGCCGCGCTCATGGGCTTCCCCGACGCCCGTATCATCGCGCAGCCCGCCGGCTCGAAACCAGGGCGCGCGCCGCGGCACAAGAACGGCATCATCAGCGTGGCCAGGGCCCAGAGGCTGCTGCGGACTCCTCTCTTGAGCGTTGAGCAGTCCATCCGCCGCGGAATCGTCGAAAGGAGCTAGGAGATGCAGAAGCCGACAGTCAAGTACGAGCTGGAGATCGCCCATGGAAGCATCTACGGTAAAGAGGAGGAACAAGCCCTCCTGGAGGTCCTGAGGGCGGGAGCTCCCTCGTGCGGCAAGAGGGTGAAGCAGTTCGAGGACGCGTTCGCCGCCTACTGCGGGACCCGCTACGCTCTGACAGTGACCTCTGCGACCACGGGACTGACCCTCGCCGGGATCGCCGCGGGGGTGGGACCGGATACCGAGGTGATTACGACCCCGATCAGCTGGGTCGCAACGGCGTACGCATTCTCCACGCTGGGAGCGTCGATCGTGTTCTCGGACGTGGACCCGCGCACGCTCAACATGGATCCCGAGCTGCTGGAGCACAAGATCACGAAGAAGACCCGGGCGATCGTCCCCGTGCACCTCGGCGGCCAGTGCTGCGCCATGGACGAAATCATGGCAGTCGCGCGGAAGCACGGCATCCCCGTGATCGAGGATTGCGCCCATACCCCGGGGGCGGAATACCTCGGCCGCAAGGCGGGAGCCCTCGGGACCATGGGAGTGTTCAGCTTCCATCAGCAGAAGAACATGTGCACCCTCGGCGAGGGCGGCATGGTCACCACGGACAACCGGGAGCTCTACGAGAAGGTCCTCTCCTACCGCTCCCTGTGCTGCCGGATCTACGGCGGCAGCGACAAGTATCTGGGAATCGACGAGAGCCGATTCCCGATGGGAAAGGAGTACTGGCGGCTTCGGTTCGACGATATCGGCTACAACTTCCGCATGACCGACGCACAGGGGGCGGTGGGCCTCGCGCAGCTTGCGAAGCTTGACGGGTTCAACTCGTCGCGCATCGCCCTGGCCTCGCGCCTGACGGAGAAGCTCGCCGGGGTGCCCGGCATCGAGCTGCCCTGGGTCGATCCCCGGGGCAAACACATCTTCCACTTCTACGAGCTGCAGCTCCTTGACGGCCATCCCCTGAGCAAGACGGAGATGATGTGGGAGCTGTACATGCGCAAGGGGATCAAGGCATGGAACCACTACATGCCCATCCACCTGACAGAGCCTTACCGCGCCCAGGGCCATCGCGAAGGAGAGTGCCCCGTGGCCGAGAAGGCCCACGAGCGGTTCCTGTCGCTGCCGATCCACCCTCGGCTCACCAATGAGGCGATCGACTACATGGCGGGGTGCGTCGCAGAGCTGAGCGGCGCCCCGCGCAGAGGGAATGCGCACAGAGGAAACGCAAAGTGAGCGGCCGGGAAGCGCGCAGGGGAGCGATCCTCGCCAAGTTCCGCTCGCTGTACGGGGGGGAGCCCACCGCATGGGTCCGGGCGCCGGGCCGGGCCGAGCTGCTGGGCACGGACACCGATGACCACCTCGGCTACGTCATGACCATGGCGATCCACCTCGACACGTGGATCGCCTTCCGCCCTTCGGGCTCCCCCCGCGCGAGGGTCCATTCGATGAACGTGGACGAAAGCACGGATTTCATGGTCGGCGCCGAGCCGACCCAACCCGCCTCCTCGTGGGACCGGTACGTGAACGGCGTCTCGAGGGTCCTCGGCCTGCGGGGCTACCGGCCGGCCGGCGTGGACGCCGTCCTGCACAGCACCGTGCCGATCGGCGGCGGCCTGAGCTCCTCCGCCTCCCTGGAGGTGGCCTCTGCGCTCATGTTCCAGGCTGCCGGCAGCTTCACCCTCTCCCCCCGCGAGATGGCCGAGGTCTGCCAGCAGGCCGAAAACCAATGCGCGGGCGTGATCTGCGGCATCCTCGACCAGTACTCCTCCGTCTTCGGCAAGGAAGGCACCGCTCTGCTGCTGGACTGCCGCAGCCTGACCCACGTCGAGGTGAGGATACCGTCGGACATCCGGATCGTGATCTGCGACACGAACTTCCCGCGCACCCTTGCCGGCTCCGAATACGCGAAGCGGAGGCAGGAGTGCGACGAGGGCACCCGGCTGCTGCGGGAGAGGGAGCCGGAGATCCGCACGCTCCGCGACGTGAACACGCCGCTTTTCGAGCGGCTGAAGGCCGGCCTACCCGAGACGCTGCGCAAGCGGTGCAGGTTCGTCTTCGAGGAGAACCAGCGCGTGGTGGCCTTCATGGCCGCCATGGTCAGGAACGACAGAGCCGCCATGAGGGAGCTCTGCGCCGGATCCTTTATCGGCGAGCGGGACCTGTACGAGAAGACCGTGCCGGCGATGGAGAGGATGTACGAGGCGATGATGAGCGGTCCGGGGGTTGTGGCTGCCCGACAGTCCGGCGGAGGTTTCGGCGGCTGCATGATCGCCTACGTGCAGGCCGACAGCGTGGACGCCTTTGCCGCGCACGCGAGCTCGTCCTACAGGGAGAAAACCGGCATCGAGCCGGCGATCCACGTGACTGCCCCCTCGGCAGGGGCGGGGCCTCTGGAACCCTGACCGTCGCGGGCCGAGGGCGGGGTGACCGGGGGAAGGAGCGACAATGCGTTTTTCAGCGCGAACGGAACGCGGCGCGGACTTCACTGCCATCGTCCTCGCGCACGACGGTGGAGGAGACCCGCGCAGGGCCATGGAGGCATGGATCGTTCCCGGCTATGGGAGCAACCTCTGCCGGTTCGAGGTCGGCGGGAAGGCCCTTCTCGATTTCGACAGGGCGCATCTGCTCACCCGGGATTTCACGGGCACGCCGGTCCTCTACCCCACGCCCAACAGGGTCCGCAGCGGCGTCTTTCGATGGCAGGGGGAAAGCTATCGCCAGTCGCGAAACCGATCACCCGTGCTCGAGCACGGCCTCGCGCACAGCGAGGCATGGGACGCAGGCGAGCCCAGGGTCGAGCGCGATGGAGCGGGGCTCGAGACCTGGCTCGAGTTCCGTGAAGGCAAGAGCATCTTCGAATCGTTCCCGTTCCCCCACCGGCTCGCCCTGAGGTTCCAATTGGGCGCGCGCGGAATCACCATCGCGTTCACGATCCGCAACAACGGCCCCCGTGAGATTCCCTTCGGCTTCGGCCTGCACCCATACTTCGTGAAGCTCTCAGGAGACGAGGGGACATTCGTGAGCCTTCGCGCAGGCCAGGTCATGGATGCCACCTCCGACCTCCTGCCGACGGGCCGTCTCATCGGCGTGGCCGGCACGATCTACGACCTGCGAAAACCCGCAGCCGTCGGTTCCCTGGACATGGACCATGTGTTCACGGGCATCAGGCCCGGCAAGGTGGCGCGCATCGAGCACCGCGGCGACGGCCTCGCCATCGACCTCGAAGCGTCTGAGGAGTTCTCGCACCTCGTGCTGTACACGCCCCGGGGCGAGAAGTATTTCTGCGTCGAAAACCAGACCTGCTCGACGGATGCGCACAACCTGTTCGATAGGGGGTTCACGCGCGAGTCGGGCCTGAAGACCGTGGGGCCGGGTGCGGAGCGAACCGGCACAGTCACCTACGCTATCCGATCGTGAAGGAGGATCCCATGCTGATCGATTTTCACTACCACTTCGCAGACACGGCGGGAGCGCTCGACGAGCTGCTCAAGGACATGGACTCATCTGGGGTCGAGCGTACACTACTGATGGGTGGACCCGCGGGCGCCTGGTGGGAGTACAAGAAATGCGGCTTCGCGACCAACGATGCCGTGGCGAAGGCGGTGAAGACGCACCCCGACAGGCTGATCGGGAACGTCTACAGCGACCCGCGGGAGCCCGATGCCCTGCAGACGCTGACAAGGTTCCTCGACGCGGGATTCCGCGCCGTGAAGATGTTCCCTCCCGCCGGCTTCTTCCCCGACGACGAGCGCTGCCTTCCCCTCTATGAGGAAATCGAGAAGAGGGGCGTTCCCATCCTCGTGCACACGGGCCAGACCAACATCCAGATCAGGAGCCCCGACCCGAAGAAGAGACTGGCGACCGATTCCCGCTTCTCCCATCCCTTCCACCTCGACAAGCTCTCCCGGCTGTACCCCGGCATCCCCTTCGTGATGGCCCACAGCGGCTACCCTCACCTGATGGAGGCCTGGAGCGTCGCGCACGCCAACCAGAACGTGCACCTCGACATCTCAGGGTCCGGGCCGTGGACCGATGGAATACCGCTCTTCTACAACGCGATCGGCGGACAGAACTTCATCCCCATCGACTTCGCCCGGGTCATCTGGGGCAGCGACAACTGCCTCCCCCAGGCTGAGCACATCGCGCGGATGTCAACGTACATGCGTCAGATCGGCGCGGGGAGCAAGGAGAGGAAACTGATCTTCGGGGAGAATGCGCGCAGGCTTCTGAGGCTGGCGTGAGCGGGCGGGGGCGGAAGACGATGACCTCCCGTGAGCGGGTCCAAAAAGCGATCAGCTTCGAGCAGCCGGACAGGGTTCCGATTGACCTGGGAGGCATGAAGGCGTCGGGCATTGCGGCGAGCGCCTGCGGGATGCTGAAGACGAGACTGGGCATCCGCACGCCGACGCGGGTCACGGACCCCCGGTTCATGATCGCCGATGTGGACGAGCAGCTGCGCGGGCGGTTCCGTGTCGACGTTGTCCCCGTGGACCTCTCCCAGATCGTCAACGCCGTCCAGCCGGACAGCCAGTGGGTTCCCCGCACCCTGTTCGACGGCACCCCCGTGCTTCTGCCCCCCGGCACCGCCGTTCGCCAGGATGAGGACGGCGGCTGGACCCTGCTCGCTGCCGACGGCTCGCCATCCCAGTTCCGCATGCCGCGGGGCGGCTACTACTTCGACGACATGGCGTTCAACCGAGCGGGCCGCATCGACCCCGCAAGGTTCAGGCCCCAGTCCGACATTCCCGACGAGTCCCTGCGGATGATGCAGGACTATGCCGGCAGCCTGTACCGCTCGACCGACTACGCTCTTCTTGGCTGGGGCTTCGGCGTGTGCTTCCTCGGCCTCAGCCTGATCACCGACAGATCGAGCAACGTGACGCAGGGCATGCCCGACGAGTGGATGATGATGCTGATGACGGAGAAGGAAACCTGCCACGAGATGATGGGCCGGTCGGTGGAGGCGACGATCGGCTGCCTGCGGCGCGTGAACGAGGCCGTGGGGAGCTTCTGCTTCGCCTGGGGCATCGCCTCGGACGACAGCGGGACGCAGCGGTGCGAGTTCATCGACCCGGACCTGTGGGCCGAGATGATCAAGCCCCACTACGCGAAGCTGTGCGATTGGGTGCACCGCAACACGCGGATGAAGACCTTCCTGCACAGCTGCGGCTCCATCCCCCGGCTCATCCCCCACCTGATCGAGGCCGGCGTGGACATCCTGAACCCGGTGCAGACATCGGCGGCGGGCATGGACCCGCGGCGCCTCAAGAACGAGTTCGGGAGGAAGATCGTCTTCTGGGGCGGCGGGTGCGACACGCAGTCGGTCCTGCCCGGATCGACGCCCGAGGCCGTGCGGGAGCACGTGAGGGAGAGGATGGCCATCTTTGCGCCCGGGGGCGGCTACGTGTTCACGCAGGTGCACAACATCCAGGCAAAGGTCCCCCCGGAAAACGTCGAGGCAATGCTGGATGCCGCGTTCGAGTTCGGCGGCTGCTGACTCTCGGGTGGGCCGCGGGGGGATGGGGCTCAGGGAGAACGAGGGGTCGTCGTGGCGATGATCTGCTTCAGCCTCCCCAGCGCCTCCCGCATCGCCCGCTCCCCCCGGTCGACGAGCTCGTCGATCCTCTTGAGATCTCTGTAGGCGAAGCCTGCCAGTTGCGGAGCCACGACGAGGTCCGCGGCCTTCAGGCTCTCCTGCGTTCTCGCCGCCAGGAGGATGTCGAACGAATAGTAGATGATGTCCAGCACGTTGCGGGGCGGGGCGTCGTGCCGGCGGTCCGCCGTGAGAGAGACGGCGAGCACGACATCGGCTCCCATGCGCCGCACCACATCCGCCGGCACCTCGTTCAGCAGGCCGCCGTCCACGAGCACGCCTTCGCCCTCGAGGACCGGCTCGAAGACGCCGGGGACGCTGCAGCTCGCGCGAACGGCGCGGGCGATGGGCCCGCTCGCGAAGATGACCTCGCGGCCCGTGGCGAGATCCACCGCGACCGTCGAGAACGGGATCGAAAGGTCGCGGAAGTCCTCAACTCCGATCGTGTCCCGGATCAGCCCCTCGAACCTTTCCATCCGGAGGAACCCCATGCGGGGCAGAGTGAGGGAGGCGACATCGGGCCAGTCGATTCGGCGCGCGCGCGCGAGGATCTCCTTCCAGGACAGCCCCGCGCAGAAGGCGGCCCCGACGACGCTTCCGACGCTCGTGCCGGCCACCCGATCGATGGGTATCCCCTCTTCGGCGAGCACCTTGAGCACGCCGATGTGGGCCGCCCCTCGCGCGGCCCCTCCTCCGAGAGCGAGCCCGATGCATGGACCCTGAACTGCGGTTGCCGACATCGCTGCACCTTCCGCGCTCAGGGTATCCGCGGCCGCGCCCCTCGTCAATTCGCTGCCCGCGGATCTTGACATGAGCGCGAGGCGGGGCGAGAATGATCCATGACCCTGCAAGGAGTCAAGCTGGTCCTGCAGCATCATGCGGGGCTTTTCATCCGGGCCTACGTATTCGGCTCGGTGGCACGCGGCGAGCAGGACGAGTGGAGCGATCTGGATCTCCTGTTGGTGCGGAAGACCGACCGAGAGTTCTTCGACCGGATCCGCGAGGTCATGAACCTCGTGGGCGAACTCGGGCCCATGGACCTGCTGATTTACACGCCTGAAGAGCTCGACGAGCTCGTCGAGACGCGAGGCAACGCATTTCTCGCCGAGATCATCGCCAAGGGGGTGGAGGTTGAAGGAAGTCAGGGCCGAGGGGCTGCGCTGGCTCCGACAGGCTGAGAACGACCTGGAGTACGCGCGGCTGGGCCTGCGCGAGGGGTTCTTCGCCCAGGTCTGCTTTCAATGCCAGCAGATCTGCGAGAAGGCGCTGAAAGCCATCCACTATGGGCAGCTCGGCAAGCGCGTGGTGTTCGGACATTCGCTTGTCCAGCTGAGTGCGGAGCTGTCTCCCGAAGCCGATCTTCGCGACGAGCTGGCGGTCCTCGACCAGTACTACATCCCCACCCGATATCCGAATGGGCTTCCCGGCTCCCTCCCCTACGAGGTATACACGAAAGGCCAGGCCGCGAAGGCTCTGGAATCGAGCCTGCAAGTCATCGAGCTGGCCCGCCGCGCGCTTCGCGAACCGTAATCCCCCCCCGCGCACATCTTCAGCAGGCCGGCTCGGGCGCGCGGCGCGCAGCGCTCGCGTTCGCTTTACTTCACAGGAGGTTTTCTGTACCTTTTGATCCACACATCAGGTGTGCCGAAGCGCACGCGAAAGGGGAACAAGGATGCTGAAGGAAAGCGTTCAAACCGCTTTGAACGAGATCAAGCCGGCGCTCGAGGCGGACGGCGGCAGCGTGGAGCTCGTCGACGTTTCCGAGACGGGCGTCGTGAAGGTGAGGTTGACGGGGGCCTGCGCGGGCTGCCCGATGGGCATGCAGACGCTCAAGATGGGGATCGAGAAGCAGCTGAAGCAGAAGGTCCCCGAGGTCAGCGAAGTCGTCAGGGTGTAGAGGAGGGCTATCAGAATGGCAGCGATGAAAGATCTGTACCAGACCGCGGATTGGAAGAAGGAGAAGCACGTTCCGGTCATCGAGGCGCCCGAAGCGGTCAAGAAGGGCGAGGTCATCCAGGTCACGGTGAGCGTGGGCAAGGAGGTCGCCCACCCCAACACGACCCCCCACCACATCAGGTGGATCGAGGTGTACTTCCACCCCGACGGGGCGAAGTTCCCGTTCCAGGTGGCGCGGTTCGATTTTTCGGCGCACGGCGAGTCGCCCGACGGGCCGGATACGAGCACGGTGTACGCGAACCCGAGCGTCCAGTGCTCTTTCAAGACCGAAAAGCCCGGGACGATCCTCGCGTCGTCCTACTGCAACATCCACGGCTTGTGGGAGAACTCGAAGAAACTGTCGGTGGCATAGTCTCAGAATAGGAGAACGAGATGGACAAGCAACTTGAGAAGCTCTACCAGGATCAAATCAAGAACGAGTGGTACTCAGCATACCTCTACATGTCGATGGCGGCATGGTTCGAATCCGCCAACCTCGACGGGTTCGCGCACTGGATGAAAAAGCAGGCAGGCGAGGAGCACACGCACGGCCAGAAGATGTTCGACTTCCTTCTGGACAGGGGCGTGAAGGTCGTGCTCCAGGCCATCCCTCAGCCCCCCGCCGATTTTTCTTCTCCCGCGGAAATATTCGAAAAGTCCCTCGAGCACGAGCAGAAGGTAACGGCGCTGATCAACGCGATCGCCGACGCCTCCGACAAGGTGAACGACAGGCCCTCGAAGGTCTTCATTCAATGGTTCGTCACCGAGCAGGTCGAGGAAGAGAAAAACGCGACAAAGATCCTCGAGATGCTGAAAAAGCTGAAGCCGGACTCATCCGGCATCTTCCAGCTCGACCACAGGCTGGGCAAGAGGGAGTAACCACTCCCGGGGGCTTCCACGGGAGCCCCCGGGCGTCGCCCATCACTCGCGCAGAACGGGGCGCCACCCGAATCGGTCAAAGTCCACTCGGCCGGCCTCGAAGAGGACCCCCTCGGCCTCGAGGCGGCTGAGTTGCAGCTCGTAGCCTCCGCCCGGGGGCAGCGAGATCCTTCCCTGCGAGTTGATCACTCGGTGCCACGGCAGGCCGTGCTTCCCCGATGAGGAGTGAAGCAGACGGGCGACCTGGCGGGCGGCATTCGGCGTTCCCGACAGAGCAGCGATCTGGCCGTACGCCGCAACCCGGCCACGTGGTATCCGGCGGATCAAAGCTATGATCCGCGCGCTCAGGTCTTCCATGGAGATCCTTACGGTGAAGGGGTGCCGGGAAGCGGCAAATCACCAGGGAGGTCCATCATGACCTGGGGGGTGCCCCCTGGAGACGTGAAGGCGTTCGATTCCCCCGCCCCTTCTTCCGCCGACAGGGCGGCCTGCACGGGAACGAAGGGAACCACCGACGGCTCTCGGCCTGCTGCGAGCTTGGGAATCGACAGAAGGAGCATCTCCCTGCCGATGGGAAGCCGTATCTTCTTCCGAATCTTCGTGCCGTCGGCAATGACCTCGATCGAGATCGTGTGGGCCTGGCCCCTGACAATCGCCTTGTCCCGATCCCCCCTGTACAGCTCGAGCGCCTCCTGCCGGTCGACCGACACCAGCACGCCGTCAATCGCCTGCGCAGAGCCGTCCTCTGCGTCCTTGTTGTCGATGAGCAGGGTGTGGCCTTTGCCGGTGACGAAAGCCAGCGCGGCGAGCCCGACAAAGGCGGCCAATAACACGGCGCGGACGATCAGGCGGCGCGGAAAAGTTTGGGGCGTTGTCGCCGTGCCGCTCATGTCGCCTTCCCTCCCTCAGCGAGGCCGCGCAGGCCTTCGCGCGCGCGCAGGGCCTCCTTCCTCGAACGCCATGCGTACAGGACCAGGGACAGCGCAATGACCCCATAGCCGATGAACTGCCGGAAGAACTCCCCGATCATGGCCGAGTCGAAAAGGTTCTGGCCGGCTCGTGGGGAGACGACGAACAGCAGGTGGAGAAGGATGACGCCGATGAAGACGTTCGGAATCGTCGCCTTCTTGACCGACGCGCCGCCCACGAGGATGGCGGCCACCGCGAAAAAGCTGGTCTGGTCGTGCGCGTTGTAGGTGGCCACATTGCCCATGTTCTGGAGGAAGATGATCTGGCCGTAGCTCGCAAGCACCGTCGAGATGATGATGGCGATGATGCGGGTGCGGTCGACGGGAATGCCGGCCATGTCCGCGACGGCCATGTTGTGCCCGACGGCCCTCATGTCCTGCCCGAGCTTCGTCTTCTTGAACCAGATCACGAAGAGGCAGAGGACGCCGATGACGAGGTAGGTCGCCAGGGGCAGGCTGAAGGGCCCGCCCTTGAACATGAGCAGGTTGTCCAGCGACTGGCGCACTCCCTCGAGGTTCAGGGTGTTGCGGATTCCGTAGCCGCGCGACAGGAGGATGGCCGGCGAGCGGATCGGGATGAGCGAGCCCATGAGGTAGAGAACCACGAACTGGTAGATGCCGTTGATGAAGTAGGCCAGGATGTACCCCGTGACCATCTCGCGGCCCTTGGCTTTGTTCAGGACCACGCCGCAGACCCATCCCATGAAGATCGAGATCGGCGTGCCGATCAGGGCGGCGAAGGAGATCCCGGGAACCCCCACGATGTTCCAGTTGATGGCGAAGATGAGGCCGATCTGCCCGGCCATGGCCCCAAGGGTCATGCCGAAGTTGAGCCCCATCCCCGCATAGATGGGCAGCAGCAGGGCCAGCACGAGGAACGAATTGCGGCCGAGCCGGGTGAGCATCTCCTGGATGATGTAGGTGAGCGAGAGCCCGGAGGGCTTGACGGCGAGCACGGTGATGAGGAGGAAGATGATGACGACCGCGTTCTCCGTGAAGAAACGGCCGAAGGATCGCTTGGCGTTCATGCGGCCACCTTCAGCTTTCGCGTCAGGGCGTAGAGGATCATCCCGTTGGAGATGATGATGCGCAGGACCTCCGACATGTCGGTCTGGAGGGCCGAGTTGATGACCGAGGGGGTCATCGTGAGCAGCCCCTGGAAGAGGAACGCGCCCACCACCACATTGACCATGCTCGCCTTGTTGACGGAGGCGCCTCCGATCAGGATGGCCGCCACCGCGGAGAGCGGCATGGCGAGGGGCGCCGTGTAGAGCTGGATGAAGCCGAAGCTCTGCTCGTAGACGAGGATGCCCGCCGCGCCGAGCATCGTCGAGATGATGACGGAGATCGTCCGCATCCTGTCGATGCTGATGCCCGCGGCGCGCGCGTAGTCGGGATTGGAGCCGACCGCGGTCATGGCGGTCCCCGTCTTCGTCTTCATGAAGACCCACAGCAGGAAGCACAGAAGGGCCACGAAGAGGAGGAGGCCCGTCGGGAAGAAGAAGAACTCGCCGATCCTGACGGCGAGGAAGTCGTTCAAGATGCGCAGCCAGTACCCCTCGACCGTGATCGTCGTGCGCAGCCCCTTGCCGGCATAGCCCCAGATCATGGTCGGGTTCGTGTAGGGCAGGATGATCCACATGATGCACATGAACATGACCCCCGCGAACCCCACGTACATGGCGATGGTCATCTCCTCGCCCTTGACCTTGTTCAGGAGCTTTCCGTACAGCCAGCCGAAGAGCACGGCGAAGGGGAGGGAGAGCAGCAGGGCGCCGAAGAATCCCAGGAAGCCGTGCAGGCCGAGCTGCACCGAAAGGGTGGCGCCGAGCAGGCCGGCGATGATGCCGATGGAGAGGCCGAAATTGAGCCCGCATCCCGACTGAACCATCGGGACCATGGCGAGGACGAAGATGCCGTTCTGCCCGAACCGGTTGAGGACGTCGCCGATCGAGGAGTCGATCCGTACCCGCACGAAGGGCGCTCCGACGAAGAGAAGCACCAGGAAGATGAAGATGATGATGCGGGGCCAGCCAAAATCGGCGACGAGCTGCCTGACGTTACGCACCTCGTGCCTCCTCTGCGTGTGCCACGCGCTCGCCCGCCATGAGCAGGCCGAACTCGGACGGCTCGGCGTGCGGCGGCAGGATGCCGGCGATCCGCCCCTCATCGACGATCGCGACCCGGTCGCAGATGGAGCGCAGCTCCTCGAGCTCGCTCGATATCATCACGATCGTGGTGCCGTACTCCCGGTTGGACCGGCGCAGCGCCTCCAGGACGAGCCTCTTCGCGCCCACGTCGATCCCGCGCGTCGGCTCCGAAACGAAGAGGAGCCCCGGCTTGATCGCGAACGCCTTGGCGAGACAGACCTTCTGCTGGTTGCCTCCCGACAGCTCCTTCGCCTTCTGCCGGGGGCTCTGACACTTGATGTCCAGCATGCCCACGTACTCCTCGGTGAGCCTGCGCATGCTCCTTTCGTCGCGCAGCTTGATGAGACCCCCGAGGAGCGGCAGCAGGTACTTTTCGTGTATCTGCATCGCCGTGAAGGCGATGTTCCACTCCAGGCTCTCGTCGAGGAGGAGACCCACGCCGCGGCGGTCCTCGGAGACGAAGCCCATGCCCATCTGAAGGGCTGCGCGGGGATTGTCGAGCGGCACGAGCTTTTCCCCGAGACGAACGGTCCCGCCGGCGGGAAACAGGCCCATGATTCCGTTCGGGATGCCGAGCTTCCCCTGCCCCGCGAGGCCTCCGATGCCGAAGATCTCGCCGTGTCGGACCGAGAAGCTCATGTCCCGGACGTTTTCCCCTGGCATGTCAACCCAGAGGTGCTCCACGGAGAGCAGCTCCGCGCCGAGGCGCCTCTCTTCGGCATTCTCGGCCCGGTCGCCCGACACCTCGCGGCCGACCATCCACGATGCGATGTCGCGCACCGACACCCCCGCGACCGGGGTGTCCTTCACCAGCATGCCGTCGCGAAGCACGACAATCCGGTCGGCGACCGAGACGACCTCGTGCAGGCGGTGCGAGATGAAGACCATGGCGATGCCCTGCCGGGCGAGGCCGCGCAGGGCCTGGAGCAGGACGTCCGCCTCGCTCTCGGTGAGGACGGCCGTTGGCTCGTCGAGGACGAGGATCCTCGTCCTTTCCCTGTTGATCTCCCGGGCGATCTCGGTGAACTGCTTGTGGCCGACCGGCATCTCGGACACGAGCATGTCGGGATCGAGGGCAACGCCCAGCTTGGCGATGGCGGCCTGGGCGCGCCTGCGCATGTCCGGCCTGTCGAGGATGCTCATGCGGTCGCCGAACACGTCGTTCATCGGGGTCGCCTTCATGGATTCCCGGTTGAGGAGGATGTTCTCTGTCGTTGTGAAGCCCGGGATAAGGCTGAACTCCTGCTGCACCATCCCGATGCCGGCATCGAGGGCGTCGAAGGGGCTCTTGAAGTGAACCTCCTCGCCGTCAATGCAGATCCTGCCCCCGTACCCTCCCGTCTCGGCGATCATCGGAATGCCGAAGAGGATGCGCATGAGGGTGGTCTTGCCGGCGCCGTTCTCGCCCACCAGGCCGAGGATCTCCCCGGGCCTGAGGTCGAACGAAATGTCGTGGAGAACGGTGTTCCCGTAGAAATCCTTCGACACGCTGTCGAAGGAGAGGAGACGAGCGTCCTGCTCCATAGCCACCCCTGACGCGGCGCGTCCTGTTGCGGCCGGTCCCCGTCTCGCGCGCCTGCGACGCTGAAAAAAGGGAGGGGCCGCATGGCCCCTCCGTGAATGTCGGGATCCCTACTAGTTCTGAGCCTTGATCTGGAAGTACTTCTCGGGCACCTTCTGCGCGGTGGTGGGGAGGAAGCCCCTCCCAAAGATGTAGGTGTCCATGTACACGAGGATCTGGTTCTTGGCTCGGACTCCGGTGCCGATGTCAACGTAGTATGCCCCGTTCCACTTGGCGCCGGGGGTGTACTTGGCGTAGGCGGAGAAGAGATCCTGGAGGCTGTCTTTCTTGGCCTTGCCCTCGATGACGCGGATGGCGAACTCGCCCAGTCCGGCGCTGACGGTGAACCCGTAGCTGAAGGCCCAGGTTCCAAAACGCCCCTTGCCGCCCTTTGCCAGGACAGCCTGTTCGACCTTCTTGAGGATGGCGGGGAAGTTGCCCGCCTCCGCGGAGAGATCGATGCCGAGGGCTCCGGGATACCCCATGAGCGGGGACGGAAGGTCCGCCTCGACGAAGATCCCGCCGTACGTGAGCAGCTGCTTGAGCAGCGGCTCGGTGTGGGCGTCGTTGGTGCAGAAGAAGGCGCTGTCCTTGCCGTACTTCTGGATCCACTGGGGCACCTTCTCGAGAATGAACTGCTGGGCGCCCGCCACACCGACATCGGAGGTCGGGTCAGGGGCGCTCTCGAAGGCGAACTTCATGCCGAGGTCCTTGCAGGCCTGCTCCATGATCGCCCGCCGGCGGCCGAGAGACTCGTAGGACATGTGCCGGGGGAACGAGATATGGACGAAGGTCTTCGCCCCGAGCTGCTTGGCGCCCCAAATGATGGTGTAGCCGCGGGACACGAAGTCCGCCGAGGCGGCGAGGTCGGCCCCGCTCTGGATGACGAGCGGATCCTCGTGCGGCTCTCCCGCGAGCAGCAGGATGTCGGACCTCTTGGCCCTGACGCGCTTGAACGCTTCGGTGGTTCCGGGGATGGCCTGGTTGACGACGATGGCCTTCATGAGGGGATCGTCGGCAAGGGAGACGACCGATGAGATAAAGGTCTCCTGCTGGGACATGAAGTCGTCAGGGTAGGTGAGGTGCTGGATCTTCCCCCCGTCCTTGACCGCGCCGTGCTCCTTGATCAGCTGCTCGGCGCCCCGCAGGTCGTCCTCGGACTGCGAGACCGTACCGGTGACGATGCCGATGTGGTACTTCGCCTGGGCGAACGCGCTGCCGGCGATCAGGAAGAGCGCCAGGGTCACGATGGCCGCGGCAATTCTCACACTCTTTTTCATCAAATGACCTCCTTGACCCGATGGTTCGGGTTTTCGTCCACTATACAACCAGGGTTCCAAAAGTCAAGCGGACGATCCGGGAGCTACGCCGATGTATCTGGGCGACGGGATCGCGGTGTTGTATCTTTAGAGGATCGAGGAGCTCGCCCCGATGCATCCCTCGACCAATCTGCTTGAAAAGGGAGACCCCCGCTCATGAGCAAGTCAAGGTCCATCTTCTCCCGCGCTGCGCTCGTCACCCTCGCACTTCTTTCGCTCGCCACCCCGCCCCTCGCGGCTCAGCCCCCGGAGGCTCAGAAGCTCAGCGACGCGGCGGAGGTCTTCGCCGCGATCGTCTCTGTTCCTGAAAAGGAAGTGACTGAGCTCTTGGTGCGCGACGCCTATGCGGTGGCGATCATCCCCGGCGCGCGCAAGCTCGGCTTCGTGGTCGGCGTCCAGTCCGGCAAGGGCGTGCTGATCGCCCGCGGCCAGGATGGCGCCTGGGGCAGCCCTCTCTTCATCTCGCTCTCGGGCGGGAGCGTGGGCTGGCAGGTCGGCATCCAGCGGGTGGACCTCGTGCTTTTCTTCCGCACGAAAAAGAGCGTGGACTCGATCCTCGACGGCGCCTTCACAATGGGAGTGGATGCCGCAGTCGCCGCGGGTTCCCTCGGAAGGCAGGCGGGGGCGGGCACGGACGCGGACATGCAGGCGGAGATCTACTCGTATTCCCGCAGCAGGGGTCTGTTCGCCGGCGTCAGCCTGAGCGGATCGACGCTCGCGGTGGACGAGGGGGCGAATGCGGCGTACTATGGCCGGGCGGGCCTGGGGGCGCGCGAGATCCTCGACAGGAGGCAGTCGCCTCCTTCCCCCTCGGGTCTGGAGCTGAAGCGCGCGCTGGACAGGTACTTGAAGGCATCGAAGAAGTAGGCTCTCCGCCAAGGGAGGAGCGCTCACGATGGAGAAGCGCAGGCTTGGGAAAACCGACCTCGAGATCACGCCGATCGGGCTGGGGTGCATGCAGTTCGCCCAAGGCAAGGGCCTGATGAGCAGGATGGTCTGGGAGACAGTCGACCAGGGGACGATCACCGGCGTCATCGAGGCGGCCTTGAAGGGCGGAGTGAGCTGGTTCGACACGGCTGAGGCGTACGGCGATGGCGTCTCGGAGAAGTCGCTCGCCACAGGTCTCGCGGCGCTCGCCGTCGCGCCGGGCAGCGTCGGGATCGCCACGAAGTGGTGGCCGCTTCTGCGCGCCGCCGGTTCAATCGCCGCCACCATCGACGCGCGGATCGGGGCGCTCTCCCCGTATCCCATCGACCTCTACCAGGTCCACCAGCCCATCAGCACGTCGTCGATCCACGCGCAGATGCGCGAGATGGCGAAGCTCGTGCGGGCGGGGAAGATCCGGTCGGTCGGCGTGAGCAACTTCTCGGCCCGGAGGATGGAGCAGGCCCACGCGGCGCTCGCGGCTGCGGGCATCCCCCTCGCCTCAAACCAGGTCCGGTTCAACCTGCTGGACAGATCGATCGAATCGAACGGGGTTCTGGAAACGGCACGCAGGCTCGGGATCACGATCATCGCCTATTCGCCTCTCGCCCAGGGCATGCTGACGGGACGCTTCCACGAAAATCCCGCGCTCGCGAAGAGCCTTCGGCGCGGACGAAAGCTCATGGGAGGCTTCACTCCCGGCGGGCTTGCCCGCACGGCGCCCCTCATCGAGGAGCTGCGCGCCGTGGCCAAGGCCCACGGCGCATCCGTGTCCCAGGCTGCCTTGAGCTGGACGGTCACCTTCCACGGAAAGACGATGGTGGCGATTCCGGGCGCGACAAAGCCGGCCCAAGCCACCGCGAACGCGGCTGCCATGGGCATCAGGCTGTCCGACAAAGAGCTCTCCGGGATCGACGAGGCGTCGCGGAAAGCCGCGAGACGGTGAGCAGATCGCCTCACCGCAGCGATGCGCAGGACCCGTCACATTTTCAAGGCGTGTCTTTTCTCCGAACAGCCCGGATCAGCAGCATTTCGGCAGAAAATCTCTTGCCTTCCGATCCCCGATCAGGCACCTTTTCAGCAAGGTGGAACAGTACATGACGAGCGTCCTCATCGCTCTTGGCATCAGCGTCCTCATCAACGCGGTCTTCTTCGCCTTCGCGGCAGCTCTGCGCACGGACAAGGTGACGGACCTCTCATACAGCCTCTCTTTCGTGGCCCTTGCCGTCTTCCTCCTGGCCACGGCGGGCAGGTTCGACTGGCTGAAGGCCGGCATCGCCCTCCTGGTCTGCGCCTGGGGTCTCCGCCTGGGCGGATACCTGTTCTCGCGGATACTTCTGCTGAAGGTCGACCACCGGTTCGACGGCATGCGCGACAATCCCCTGCGCTTCGCGCGGTTCTGGGTCCTGCAGGCCGTGACCGTGTGGCTCGTCATGCTCCCCGCGGTCCGGCTGCTCTCCCTCCCCTCCCCCCTCCCGCTGGGTCCGATCACCGCACTCGGAGCGCTGCTCTGGACGATCGGGTTCTCGATCGAAGTGGTGAGCGATGCGCAGAAGTTCAGGTTCAAGAGCGACACGGTGAAGGGCAGGGGGTTCATGAGGACCGGCCTGTGGAGCTGGTCACGGCACCCGAACTACTTCGGCGAGTCGATGCTGTGGTGGGGAATATTCGCGGCCGCCGCACCCGCCTTCAGCGGGTGGGACTTCCTCACTGTCGTCGGTCCCCTCGGCCTGACGATCCTGCTCCTTTTCGTGAGCGGCGTCCCACTGCTGGAGAAAAGCGCGGAGGCGAAGTACGGAAAGAACGCAAGCTACCGGGAATACAAACGCCGCACGAGCCTTTTCATTCCGCTGCCGCCGAGGAAGTAGGCAGGAGCAAGTAGGCTGCGCGCAGTCTTCCCCGGCGCGCGCCCGCGCGCCTATTCCTCCGACATCGTCACGACGCTCAGGGCGCCAGGCCCCGCGTTCAGGCTCACGATGGGCGAGATCTCCATGATGTACAGGGGATCTTTTCCCACGATCTCGCGCAGCCTCTGAGCGAGCTGCTCGGCCCTCTCGGGAGCCTTCGCATGCACCACGGCATAGGAGCGCAGAGGGCGCTCGCGGTGCCTGTCGGCCACCATCTTCAAGATTTTCTTGATGTTCGCTCTCGTGCTGAACGCCTTGCCGTACAGGACGGACTTGCCCTCCCTGTCGACCGAGACGATCGGTTTCATGTTGAGAATCTTCGCCGCCAAGCCCTGCAGAGGGCTCACCCTGCCACCCTTCACCATGTGCGCGAGCGTCTTCACGCTCACGAGGTTATCGGCACGGGGGAGAAAGCTCTCGACCGCCGCGGCCACCTCCTCGTGGCTCTTGCCCGCTGCGATCTCCTCCGCCGCGCGCAGGACGATCAGGCCGAGGGAGCCCGAGAGATGGCGCGAATCGATGACGGTGATCTTCTTGTCGGGCAGGCGTTCCGCTTCCCTCCTGCTCACCTCCCAGGTCCCGCTGAGCTTCGCGGAAAGGTGAATCGCGATGATCGAATCGTAGTGGCTGGACAGATAGGAGTACAACCGATTGAAGGCCGCGGCGGGCGGTTGCGACGTCGTGGGGTGGCGCTTCGCGGTTCGCACCATCCCGTGGAGCTCCTGGGGGGAAACGGTGAGCCCGTCGAGGTACTCCACCCCGTCGACAAGGATGCTGAGGGGCACGACATGGATCTGATAGGCGTCGAGGATCTCGCGGGGAAGGTCGCAGGCAGAGTCGGTGACGAGCGCGATGGGATACGTGCGCCTGTGAACCGCGTCGAACTGCTCGACCATGTCGTCGACCTTCTGCTGGACCAGCCGTCCGTGGCGGCGAAGCCGCTCGAAGAATGCGGCCGGCCTGCTGGTGTGGATGTGCACCCTGACCTTCTGCCCGCCGCCGGCCACGATGAGGCTATCGCCGAACTCCTCGAGATCCTTTCGCAGCGCCTCCGCGTCGATCGCGTCCGCCTTGAGGATCGCTTCCGTGCAGTAGCGATGTCGGATCTCATCAGCGGAAACGGGACGCTCGTGCTTCTGCTCGACCCCGCCGACCTTCGGCTCGCGGATCGCCGCGCGCCTGCCCGTGGCCAGAAAGTCCGATGCGCCCTGGATGAATCCATAGAAGCCCAGCGCTCCGGCGTCGACGACTCCGGCGAGGCGCAGGACCTCGAGTTTTTCCATTGTCCTCTGCATCGAGGTCTCGGCCGCCGCCAGAGACCGCTGGAAAAGCTCCCGGAAGCTCACCGCCCCTCCCAGGTTCGCGCGGAGGGACTGCGCCCAATCGCTGATCACCGAGAGGATCGTCCCTTCCTTCGGCTCGCTCATCGCCCTGTAGGCTCGCGATCGAGCATGCTCCACTGCCTGCGTGAAGTGCTCGAGGGTGGCGTGGGCCTTCTGGCGCAGGTCCTCGCTGAGGCCGCTTAGGAACTGCGCGAAGATCGCCCCGGAGTTCCCGCGCGCCCCCGTGATCGCGGCATCCGACATCGAGGCGAGGGTGTCTCCAATCGACTCGGAGACCTCCGTGGTCTCCATGATGTGGTGCAGGGTGACCGCGAGGTTGGTTCCCGTGTCGCCGTCCGGCACGGGGAAGACGTTGATCGAGTTCAGGTGATCCTGCTGTCCGATGACCTCGCACGCCCCCGAGTAGAAAGCGTCGAAGAGTTGATGACCGTTGAGCTTTTCCATCGATTCTCCCGTAAGGGAGAAAATATACTCAGCCGGTCGCGCACTTGCCACAGTTTTCTCATCGCGCCTTCTCCGGCATTGTACTCGCTGCAGCGAGCGCCGCCGACACAGAGAACGTCGGGTGGCATGATGTCGTGCATGGCGAACATCACGATCATCGGAGCAGGAAGCGCAGCGTTCTCGCTCGCCCTCATCGCTGACATCTGCGCCACGAAAAGTTTATGGGGGAGCACCCTCACCCTCATGGACATTTCGCGGCTACGATCCGCTGGAAGCCGAGCGCGCGATCGCAGAGGAGCACGGTTACTACCGAGGGATCGGGACCTGGTCTCCTGCTACTACGGGGGAGGCGTCAGCGCAGGTCGCCGGCATGAACCACGACGAATGGAGAGAGAAGAGCTCCATGCGCTACTGGGAGAGCGTCGAATACAAAGATGCGGAACACCCGTGGATGATCGAGCAGGTTTCACCGGGCGCCGTGGATGCCTCTCGACTGTATCGCCTGTTCCCCATCGGAGACGCCACTCGAAGCGCGGCCCCCTGGTGGCATCACGGCACCTTGGAGCAGAAGCAGAAATGGTACGGCAGGGACGGAGGCTTCGATTCCGAGATCGGCTGGCCCAAGCACCTTTCCTGGTGCAAGCAGAAAATCGCCGCGATCGCGAACGGCAAGGAGATGATCCTCGATGCCTTCGTGCGCGGGGACCGCGGGACCCTCGTCTTGACGCTCATGGGCGACCCGAGGACGGAGTCCTTCGACCAGGCCAGCACACTGATCGATACCCTGCTGTCGCAACCATGGAACGAGGAGGCTGCGGCGCATTGCCGCTGAACAGGGGCGGCTCTTTGTTTCGAGTGCACCCTCTGGACTCCGCGAGACCGAAGCGTCGCTCCTCCCCGCTACCCGCCCCCCTGCACGGGGACGCGCACGCCGGCGAAATGTTCGCGGA
Source organism: uncultured Spirochaetaceae bacterium (assembly GCA_964353885.1). Classification (GTDB taxonomy): domain Bacteria; phylum Spirochaetota; class Spirochaetia; order SZUA-6; family Fen-1364; genus CAVTER01. The sequence goes on along the minus strand of CAYGXO010000118.1, from coordinate 49,212 downwards.
TGAGCCGCAGCTCGTCGACGGACTGGGGCTGCACTCCCGCGAGCTCGTACAGGCGATTGAGCTGCGGGTACTTGGAGGCGCCCAGGCGGTGGTAGGGCAAAAGGTGGACGGCCTGAGGCCGGGCGAGGCTGTCCACCAGACCAGCCAGACCGCGCAGCGATTCGGCGTCGGTGTTGAAGCCGGGGATCAGCGGTACACGGACGATGTAGGCGACATGCAAATCGCGGTCGAGCCGCCGCAGGTTGTCCAGCACCAGAGCGAGCTCCCCCCGCGTCCCGGAGCTGAAGCGCCCTTCATCCGCCGTCTTCAGGTCGAAAAGCAGGAGATCGGTCGCGTCAGCCAGTGCGCGGAGCCGGTCCGGCTCGCAATACCCAGAGGTTTCCACCGCCGTGTTGAGGCCGCACCGCGCGCTCCCCTCCAGAAGGGCCAGGCTGAACTCCAGCTGCGAGGCCGGTTCGCCCCCCGAGAGAGTCACGCCGCCGCCGGAGCTGGCGTAGAACGGACGGTCGCGCAGGACATCGGCCAGCACCTCGGACACCGTACGACGCACGCCGGCAAGCTCGCGCGCGGCGCCCGGGCAGGCGTCGAGACAAGCGCCGCACCGCGCGCAGCCGCTCGGGTCAGTGGCGGGTCCCTCGGGGCTTTCCCGGATGGCCGCGTGCGGGCAGACCCGGATGCAGCGCCCGCAGCGTGCGCAGCGCGCGGGGTGCCAGAGCAATTCGGGCTCGGGCGACTGAGTCTCCGGATTGCTGCACCAGCGGCAGGCGAGGGGACAACCCTTGAGGAAGACAACCGTCCGGATGCCGGGGCCGTCGTGGAGGCTGAAGCGCTGCAGGTTGACCAGCAGCCCGCTTGGCTCAGAGGATCTGCTCGGTGCGGCCAACGATGTCGTCCTGGGTGCTTCGGTCCAGATCGTTGAAGAAGGCGCTGTACCCAGCGACGCGCACCACGAGGTTCGGGTGGCGCTCCGGGTGGGCCTGCGCGTCCTGCAGCGTGCGGCGGTCGACCACATTGAACTGCACTTCCTGGATCGGCAGCCCCACGAACGCGCGCAGGTACGAGGCGAACTTTGCGCGGTCACGCGGCGAGCGGAACACCGCGGGCAGGAACTTCTGATTCAACTGGGTGCCGTTGGAAGCGAGCGCCTGGTCCAGCCGTGCCGCGGAGCGCAGCACCGCGGTCGGTCCCAGCGTGTCCGCGCCGTGGCGCGGGGCAACCCCGTCGGCCAGCGGGGAACGGGCCAAACGGCCGTCGGCGCTCGCTCCCACGTCGCGCCCCAGCGGGATATTGGCCGAAACCGGATACAGACCGGGGTGGTAGCGCGCCCCTCGCGGCGAGGTGTAGCGCTCCACCTCGCGGCAGTAGATCTGGCCCGCCTCACGGGCGAAGCGATCCACCTTCTCGTCGTCATTGCCGTAGTGCGGCACGCGCAGGCGCAGGTGCTCGCGCAGGTCCGCGTCGCTGCCGAAGTCGTTCCGCAGAGCTTCGATCAGCTGGGGCAGCGTGAGCCGCCGCTCCCGGAAGACCACCTGCTCGATGCCGGCCAGGGCGTCGGCGACGTTGGCGATTCCCACTCCCTGCATGCCGTTCAAATTATACCGCGCCCCCCCGGCCAGGTAATCCCTGCCTCGCTCGAGGCAGTCGGCCACCAGGGCGGAATTGAAGGGGAACGGAACGTAGCTCTGGTGCACGCGCTCGATGCCGTTGAACATGGCGACCGTCCTGCGCACCCACCAGGCGACCTGGCGTTCGAATGCCCCCATCACATCGCCGATCGAGGCGAATCCGGCAGGATCCCCCGTCTTGGGCCCGACGGCTCGCCCTGTCACGGCGCAGACGCCGTTGCCCAGCGCAAGCTCCAGGCATTTGAGCAGATTGAAGTAGGCCGCATTGGATGCGCAGCTTGCGCGCCCATGCCATCCCGGTTCCACGCAGCCGATGATCGCGTAGTCCCTCGCATCCGCCAGCGGCATGCCCCGGGCCATCAGGCACGGCGTCAGGATCCCGTCATTGAAGAGAGCGGGCATTCCGACGCCGGTCGCGATCACGTCGATGACGGCCTGAAGGAACTCCTCGGGGCTGTCCAGATGCAGCCGTGCCGACAATGCCGGCTGCGGAAGCCGCAGTCTCTCGGTGGCGCGCATGGCGAGGAGGGAGAGAGCATTGGTCGCGTCGACTCCGTTGCGGTCCACGCCGCCGACGATGAGGTTTTGCGAGATCGGAAAGCCGCCGAAGTACTTGGCGTCCTCCGCCTTCCACAGCGAGAGGATCTGGTTGAACTTCAGCCAGAGCTGGTCAACAAGATCCTGGGCCGTCTCCAGTGTGAGCCGGCCCTCACGCAGGTCGGCATCTAAGTAAGGACCGAGGTACTGGTCGAAACGCCCCGGTGAGATGGCGGTTCCGTCGGAGTCGACATGCGGCACAAGCTGCACGAACCAGAAGGACTGGAGAGCCTCGCGGAAGGTGCGGGCGGGAAGGCGGGGAACCCTCCGGCAGATGCGGGCGATCTCCTCCAGCTCCGCCCGTCGCTGCGCCCCGGGCGCGGAACGGGCCTGTTCTTCGGCCAAGGACGCGTAGCGCTCCGCGAAGGAGAGCGCCGCCTCCAGGACAGTCTCCACGCCCAGGTAGAAGGGCCTCCTGTCCACGTCCTCGGGCCGTTCCGCGGGGTCCAGTGCGGCGAGCCGGGACCGGACCTCCCGAAGCAGATCATCCAGTCCCCGGCCCAGCACCAAAGCGTAGTCGAGCAGGAAGTGGCCGATGCCCTTGGACAGGTGCAGGCCGACATTGAAGACGCCGGCCTCCAGGTCTCGGGCGAGCTCCTCGGGGAGGAGGCGGAAGATGCGGTCCTGGACGGAGTGGCCCCGCCAATACGGGAGGATCTCCTCCGCGATCGTGCGGGCATCTTCCTCGCTGAGCCGGAACTTTTCTGGGCGAGTTCCAATGGAGCCGATCTCCGCCTCCAGCCAGCGGCAGGCCATCTCGGGGAAAACCGGCACCCCGCGGGGGGCGGAGATCTGGTTGCCAACGATCAGCTCGTCCTCAAGGATCAGCACGGTCATCTCCCGAAGGGCCCTGGCGAGGCCCTCGGCCCTGCGCATGACCTCGGGCAGGCCTTCGGTCTCGCGGTAGCTGCGCGTCACCGCAAGCGCGCGCTCGATGCAGACCTTTGGCGGGGAGGCGAAGATCTGGGCTTTCAACTTTTCGACCCGGACTGAAAGCGCCGTCTTGGCGGAACCAGAGACCGTCCGCAGCATGGGCACCTCACGCATGGTATTCTCTCCTTTCACTCCGACTCCCGTCGAGGCAGAGGATGGGCCTTTCATGCCCCGAGGCGGGCAGCTCGCCCAGGTGCAGACGTGCCAAATGGTCGGCGCGGTGTTGGACAGTGGATCTCGCCGCCGCTTTGTTCGTATTCGGATGTCGCGGTCCTGGCGCCCCTCACACCTCGACCGCCCGGCCGGTTTCAATGGAACGCTCGATCGCCTCGATCGCCTTCTGGGCGATCACGGCGTCCTCCATGGTGGACCGGGGGACGCCTCCCTTCAATAGTATGTTCACGAACTCCCGGTCCTCGTTGAAGACGCTTCCGCCATATGCCGAAAAGGTGCGCGAGTGGACGAGGCCCTTCTTTGCTTCAACCCAGTCCTGGTAGGAATACCGGGTCGTTCCGGCCGTCCCGATCACCTTGATGACAAACGTCCACGGGTCGGCGGAGAGATCGTCCGCCGCGTAGGAGGCGCACAGGTGCGCCAGCGCCCCGCTCTCTAGCTCCACGTTGACCATTGCCAGGTCTTCAACTGTCAATTTCTCGTAGTGGAGTCGTGCCTTGAAGGCGTGCACCCGGCGGGGCCGACCCCCGACATACATCATCGAGTACAGGTTATGGGTCAGGATCTGGCGCACGACTCCCGGGTACTTGGCGGCCGCGAACTCAGGGTGGTGGATGTTGTACATCACATACACGGACACCACCGTGCCCAGGTCGCCGTTTCGGATCAGCTCCCGGCTGCGGTGGATCCCTTCCTCGTGGATCATGTTGTGCCCGGGCACGCACACAAGGCCTCTCCGGGCAGCCATGTCGCGGATCCGCTCCACGTTGGCAACGCTGTCCGAAACGGGTTTTTCCACCATGACGTGTTTCCCCGCTCTCAGCGCCATCTCGCAGTACTCCAGGTGGGTCTCCAGGTTGGTCAGGATGAACACGGCGTCAATACGGGGATCCTCCACAAGCTCCTCCGGTGCGCGGTAGATCTTGCAGCCCAGCTGCTCCGCCCGCTCCCTTGCCCGCCCCTCGCTTCGGTTCCATAGTCCGACAAGCTCGGCATCCTCCAGCCGATTGATCGCGGCGCCATGGAGGATGGAGATGTCTCCGGCGCCGATGAAGCCGATTCCGATCGTCTTTCCCGCCATTGCCGCTCCTTCTTTCAGAGTCCCAATCCATAGAACGCGATCCCGTTCTCGCGAAAGAGCTTCGCCCGCTCGGCTCCGGTGGCCGAACGTGTGATGTGATCCACCGCCTCGAGGTGCTCCGGGTACGGCGCAGCCTCAGCGGACACAGGCCAGTCGCCCCCCCACATCACCCGCTCGAATCCAAAAACCTCGATCAGGTGCTCCACGAAGGGCCGGACATCCTCCACCGTGTAGCGCCTCCAATTGGCCTCCGTGTAGATGCTCGAGATCTTGCACCAGACATTGGGGAACTCCGCCAGCCTCTTCATCTGCTCCTTCCACGGGTGGAGCACTCGGTCGCGCACGATTGGGGTGCCCATGTGGTCGAGGACCATCCGGACATCTGGGCAGCGCTCTACGAAACGCACCATCGTGTCGGTTTGAGGGTAGGAGATGCAGAGATCGAAGGAGTACCCATACTGCGGCAGGAGCCGCACGGCCTCGAGAAACGGGGGGCGCAGGGGGAACTCGGGGTCCTGCTCGTACTTGATGAGCCGCCGCACACCCCTGACAAGGGGGTTCTCTTTCAGCTGGTCCAGCTCATCCACAACAGACTTTCCGCGATCCAGGTTGGCCTTCGCCACGATGCCCCTGATTCGCCGATCCCGTTGAGCCAGCTCGGCCACCCAGGCCGCCTCCCTGACACCATCCTCCGGTACGCAAACGGCCTCCATAAAAACGATCCCCTCCACCTGGATCGAGCCCACTGCCGCCGAGTACTCCTTCGGCCCGTGGGCCCGCCCGAGAGAGCGGTTGTTCTCCAGCCAGTCATAGCGAATCCGCTTCACGTCCCAGAAGTGTGTATGCGTGTCGATGATTGGAAAGTTCAGCATGCGGCCCTCCTCCCTGGCGGGATTCAGCTCGATCTCCCGGGAACCGGACAGGCCCGAGCCGCGCAGCCCATGGTGAGAATCATGAGATCGCCCTGCCTGACCTGCTGCAGTTCTCCGTTGGCCAAATGGGCACGTTTCCCTTGCTCGAGAGAGGGACGTCCTGCGCAATCGTGACTCCGGGGGACAGAAAGGGGTGAAGAGGCAAGCCGGGATGATCCACCAGGAAAAAGCCTCCAGTAGGTCTACGCTCTCTCCAATACAGGACGGCGGTCATGGCATCACTACCCATCCCTTTTTTAGCCAGGGTCTGCGTTTCGGAAGGAGCGTCCTCCTCGAGGAGCGACATTCGACATCTAGGAGCATCAGGGCACCCGTCCGGCATGGGTGAGCCTGGCGCTCTCGACACCTTTGAAACACCCTAGCTTTACGTCATCATAGCATATATGTTATAACATCTGCAAGATCTCTTTGGAGAACAAAAATCTTGGAAACAGAAAAAATCGACTCTAGAACAATCCGGCAAAAGGTGTACGAGCGGCTTCGCCACAAAATTATCTATGGGGAGCTGCTGCCAGGACAGTATGTAACCCTTCGGGACCTGGCCAAGCAGTTCGGCGTGAGCTTCATACCCGTCCGCGAGGCACTCTGGCAACTTGAGACGGACAAAGTCATTATCATCGAGAGAAACAAGAGCATTCGGGTCAATACGCTGACGGCGAGCGAAATGACGGAAGCCCTCTCCATACGGATGAACCTTGAATCCAAAGTGGCGGAAAGGGCTTGCGATCTGCGCTCCGCCGAGGTCCTGCTTCGTCTGAAGCTGCTCATCAAAGAGATGGACGATTCGGTGGGCAATCCTACGGAGTTCATGGTGAAGAACAGTGAGTTTCACTTCACCATCTATGCCTGCGCGGACATGCCGCTGCATCAGCAGCTCATCAGCCAGCTTTGGACGAGAGTCGGACCTTACCTTTGGATCCAGGCGAGAGAGCCCATGTCCATACAGGGGAGCATGCCCTACCACCGTGCCATGCAGGCCGCGCTCGAAAACCGGGACAAGGAGGGTTTGTCGGAAGCTCTTCGACACGATCTGATGAGCGCTGCGCAACACATCGTTCCGCATCTGAAGTAGCAATGGCGCCACAACCCGCGATCCCGGTTGGGTCACGATCAATCACCTCTGCCTGAGAGGCATCACCAGGACATCGGAAAGGATTGCCATGGAACCGAATGCAGAGACAATCGAACGGTCCGCCGAAACACCTCAGCTTGTGGAGATGTGCCGCAGGGTGCGCATCAAGTACATCACCATGGTGGGCAGGGTTGGCAGCGGCCACCTCGGCGGCAGTCTCTCCGCCACCGAGATGCTCGTCGGCCTCTATTTCCATGGGCTGCGGGTCGATCCCGAGCGTCCCCTCTGGGAAGATCGAGACCGGTTCGTGCTTTCGAAGGGCCACAACACGCCGCTGTACTACACGGTGCTGGCTTTGAAAGGATATTTTCCGGTCGAATGGCTGGATCGCTACGACCACATGGGCTCTCCCCTCCAAGGACACCCCGACATGCGCAAGACCCCCGGGGTGGACATGACCACGGGGTCGCTGGGCCAGGGGTTCTCTTCGGCCCTGGGCATGGCGATCGCGGCCAAGTTGGCCGGGAAAAGCTTCAAGGTCTACGCCATGATCGGCGACGGTGAGTTCCAGGAGGGGCAGGTTTGGGAGACGATCATGTATGCCGGGGCCCATCAGTTGGGGAACCTCGTCTGCATCATGGACCACAATCTGCTTCAGCTCTCCTGTCGGGTGGAAGACGGTCTGCCGATCGCCCCGGTGGTGCCCAAGTGGCAGGCTTTCGGCTGGCACACCCTGGAGGTTGACGGGCATGACATGGGCGAGGTCCTCAGGGTCCTGGATGAAGCCGCCTCGTGGAGCAAGGGTCCCCTGGCGATCATCAGTCATACCGTGAAGGGCAAGGGGGTGAGCTTCATGGAGAACGTTGTCAAATGGCATTCCGTCGCTCCATCAAGGGAGCAGGTGCGCCGGGCATTGGAGGAACTTGGGGCGACTGAAGAGGAGATCTCAGAATGGCGGAGCTGATCGCGAATCGCAGGGCGTTCGGGGACGCGCTGGTGACCCTGGGACGGAAGAACCCCAAGGTGCTCGTCTTCGACGCTGACGTGTGCACCTCAACCATGACGGTGCTGTTTCGGGATGCGTTTCCGGAGCGGTTCATCCAGATGGGGATCGCCGAGCAGAACATGATGTGCGCGGCCGCCGGAGCCAGCACTGTGGCGGGGTTCATCCCCTGGGTTTCGACCTTTGCGGTGTTCGCCACCAAGAGAGCCTGTGATCAGGTCAGCATCTCGATCGCGTACCCGAAATGCAACGTGAAAATCAACGGCTCGTACGGCGGCATCCCCTCTGGAAATGCGGGCGCCACCCACCAGTCGGTGGAGGATATCGCAATCATGCGGGCGATGCCCAACATGGCGGTGATTGTTCCTCTGGATGCGGTGGAGGTCGAACAGGCCGTCTTCGCGGCGACCGATTACCAGGGTCCGGTGTACCTGAGGACAACCCGTCACGAAACGCCGGTCATCCTCGACCGGTCCAGCTACAGATTTGCGTGGGGAAAGGGCGTGGTGCTGCAGGAGGGCGACGCGATCACCCTGGCCGGCACGGGCGTGATGTCGGGGCTGGCGCTCCGCGCAGGAGAGCTGCTCCGCAAGAAAGGCATCCCGGCGCGGGTGTTGCACCTGCCCATGGTGAAGCCATTGGACGAGGAGCTGATCCTGAAGGCGGCACGGGAGACGGCCGGTTTCATCACCGTGGAGAACCACTCGATCATCGGCGGGCTGGGCGGCGCCGTCGCGGAGTTGCTGAGCGAGAAGCACCCGACCCGATTGCGGCGGATCGGTTTCCCGGACGTTTTTGGAGAGTCTGGCGATGACGAGCAAATCTTCGTTCGAATGGGCCTGTCGGTGGAGAATGTCGTCCAGAAAGCCCAAGAACTCCTCAACGAGGCGACAACCCGATGAAAGCGATCGTGTGGCTGGAGAAAGACCGGATCGAGGTGCGGGAGGTCCCTGCGCCGAAGCCGGCGGCGAACGAGGTGCTGATTCGAGTCGGTTGGACCGGCATCTGCGGCTCGGACCTTACAATAGTCAGCGGGCATCATCCCCGGGCGAAGGCGCCGCTGATCCTGGGTCACGAGTTCATGGGCACGGTGGCCGATCCGCTCCCGGCGGGAGCCGCTTTCAGCAGCGGCCAGCGTGTGGTGGTGGAGCCGCTCCTGGCGTGCGGGCAGTGCAGGCCCTGCCGGGAAGGGCACGATCACGTGTGCCGGAGCCTTCGGCTGTTGGGAGTGGAAGCTGATGGGGGGTTCGCCCGGTTCGTCACGGCGCCGGCCGGACGGGTCTATCCGCTTCCGGACGGGCTCGCCGACGACGAGGCAGCCATGACTGAGCCGCTGGCGGTGGCTATCCATGCCGTTGACTACGGGAACCCTCGGCCACAGGACATGGTGGCTGTTCTCGGGGCAGGACCGATCGGGCTGCTGGTCGCCCAAGTGGTGCGCGCCGCAGGCGTGGAGCGCCTCTGGGTCTGCGAGGTGGAGCCCAGCCGGTTGCGCATGGCTGAAGCGCTGGGATTGCAGACCATCGACATATCGCGGCAGAACGCGGTCGAGGCGATTCTGGAGACAACCAGGGGAGAAGGGGCGGATGTGACCTTCGATACCGCCGGTGTCCCCCTCACCGCCGAGCAGGTCATCCCCATGACCGGCATCAGGGGCCGGATCGTGATGGTGGCCATCCACAAGAAGCCCGCCGCCGTGCCTTTCCAGCAGCTTGCCTACCGTGAGCAGGTCATTCTCGGCACGCGCATCTACGCGAGAGGCAACTTCGCCAGGGCAATCGACCTGGCGGCCTCTGGCCGGATCGATTTGAAGCCTCTCATCACTCACCGATTCACGATGGCGGAAGCCCTGCAGGCGTTTGAGAAAGCCCGTTCCGCCTCCGAAAGTTGCAAGGTCCTCATCCAACAGACCTGAGGGGGTCGGATGCAGAGCGGATCGTGAATAGGGATAGAGAAGCGGGATGAAAAAAAGACTCCTTGGCAAGACTGGTCTGCGGGTCAGCGAGGTTTCCTTGGGCGGGCTGTTCACGTCCTCCTTCGGAAACGGAATTGAGGAGACCTGCCGGATCCTCGAGCGAGCGATTGAGCGGGGGATCAACTACATCGATACCGCGCCTGGATACGCGGACAGCGAGCGTGTCGTGGGGGATGCCCTGCGCCACCTCGGTCGTCGCACCCGCGATGTGATCGTGTCCACCAAGCTGGGTAGTCGACCTCAGCCTTTCAATGCCCGGGACGGGAGACTCCTCCAGCGTTCCGTGGAGGAGAGCCTGAAGCTGCTCGGCCGGGAAGCGATCGACATCCTGATGATCCACGAGCCCGACCGACCGCAGCAGTACGACTGGTGGTCAGATCCTCAGGCATGCGACGGTCCGGTGATCGAGGTCTTGGAGCAGCTAAAAAGGGCCGGGACCATTCGATGCACGGGCCTGGGAGGAACGACCGCGACGGAAATGGCCCATTTCGTGCGGAGCGGGCGGTTCGATGTCGTGCTGACGGCGTTCAATTACAATGCCCTTTTCCGCGAGGCGGTCCACGAGGTACTCCCCGCGGCTCTGGCTTTGGGCATGGGCACCATTGTCGCCTCGGTTTTCGGCCAGGGTGCGTTGGGTCGCCGCTTCGACGACCTCGTTCGCTCCAAGCCGGCCTGGCTGTCCAAACCCCGTCAGCAGCAAATGCTCGCCCTCTACTCTTTTCTCGATGAGCTGGGAATGTCATTACCGGAGATCTCCCTGCGCTTTGTCCTGTCCAGCCCCGACATCTCGTGCGCTCTGATCGGCGCAAAAACAGCTTCCCAAGTCGAGACGTCGGTGGAGTTCGCCGACAGAGGGCCTCTGTCAGCGGAAGTGCTCCGTCGGTTGGACGAAATCGCCGCGATGGTCCCCTTCCGCCCGTTCGAAGAGCCCATGATCCTTCCGTTCAACAAGCCCTACTACGGGCCTGGACCGGCCAACATAGGGATGGGGATCCCCGTCGGCAGATTGTAGTCCGCATTTTCCACGGCAGAGATGCCCGCAGCAGCCACTGCCGCCTCTTTCCCAAGGTGGGGCGCTTCTGCTATCGTGCCCCTTATGGATACTGCCTCCCTGGTGAAGGAGCTCACGGAAGCGCGGGGCCCGTCCGGCCACGAGGCAGAGGTCCGCGCGATCGTTCGGACGAGATTCGGCGCATTCGCGGACGAGCTTCGCGAGGACGCGCTGGGAAACCTCATTGCCCTGAGGCGCGGCTCGGGCCCCGAGCCGCGGCCGTCGGTCATGCTCGCGGGCCACATGGACGAGATCGCGCTCATGGTGTCGCAGATCGAGAAAGGCTTCCTGCGAGTGGCGCAGGTCGGAGGCTTCGATCCGAGGGTGCTCTTCGGCCAGAGGGTGACCGTTCACGGCAGGCGGGAGCTTCCCGCCCTGGTCGTCAGCATTCCCCCCCATTTCACGGAGCCCGCCGAGCAGGAGAAGCCCGTCCCCCTCGAGAAGCTCTTCGTGGACGTCGGCCTCCCGGCCGTAGAAGTAGATTCGCTCGTTCGGGTCGGCGACGTGATCACCCTCGCCGCCCGCTGCGCGCAGCTTGCGAGCGGGTACATGGCCTGCAAGTCGATGGACGACAGGACGGCGGTCGCTGCTCTCGCTCTCTGCCTCGAGGAGCTTTCGCGGCGCACGCACTCCTGGGACGTCTATGCGGTCGCAACGGTCCAGGAGGAGGTCGGGCTGAAGGGCGCGGTCACCAGCGCGTACGGCATCGACCCCGACATTGCGATCGCCATCGATGTCACCTTTGGCCAGCAGCCGGGGGTCTCAGGCCCCGAGACCGCGAAAATGGACGGAGGCCCGACCATCTCGCTGGGGCCGAACTTCCATCCCAAGATCTTCGAGAGGCTCGTCGCGGCGGCAAAGGCGCTTGAAATCCCCCATCAGGTGGATCCGGTCCCCGGCGCGAGCGGGACCGATGCGTGGGGCATCCAGGTTACCCGCTCGGGCATTCCCTGCGGCCTGCTCGGCATCCCCGTTCGCGCAATGCACACGCCCGTGGAGACCGTGGCGCTGCGCGACATCGAGCGGACGGCGCGCCTGGCCGCCGAGTTCATCTGCAGGCTCGATGCGGGGTTCGCGCAGACGCTCGTCGTGAAGGATGCGCTCGCCTCGAAGCCGGCTCCAACGGCAAGCGGAGAAAGGGCCTGACATGCTGGTGAAGAAGCTCTCCGAGGCATTCGGCGTGTCGGGGCACGAGGAGCAGGTGCGCGGCCTCATCCTCGAGGAGATCCGAGGCCGGGTGGATGAGTGCCGTGTGGACGGTGTGGGAAACCTCATAGCGCGAAAGAAGTCGGTCGAAGGCCGCGGGCGGGGCAATGGCTCCGCAGGCGATTCTGCAGGCGGCACCAGCGCTCCCCTGCGCGTCCTGCTCGCCGCGCATATGGACGAGGTCGGCCTGATGATCACTCAGGTCGAAGACAGCGGGACCCTGCGCTTCGCGAAGGTGGGCGGCATAGACGACAGGGTCCTTCCCGCGCGTGCCGTCCTTATCGGCGATGCGCGCGTGCCGGGGGTCATCACATTCAAACCGGTGCACCTGACGGAGAAGGCCGAGCGTGACCAGGTCGTCCCGTACAAGCAGCTCGCGATCGACATCGGCGCCTCGACGAAATCGGAAGCCGAGAAGCTGGTCTCGCGGGGCGACTCTGCGGTGTTCGACGTTCCGTTCGTCGAGCTTTCGGTCGAGGGATCGGCCTGGAAAACCGTCCAGGGGAAGGCCTTCGACGACAGGGCGGGTTGCGCGATCCTTGCGGAGCTTCTCAAGGAGCGCTATCCCTTCGAGCTCTCGGCGGCCTTCACCGTGCAGGAGGAGGTGGGCCTGAGGGGAGCACAGGTGGCGGCGTACGCCGAGAGCCCCGGCATCGCCGTCGTGCTGGAATGCACCGGCGCCAATGAAGTGCCGACGAAAAAGGACCTGAGCCCTTCGACTCGTCTCGGCGCGGGCCCTGCCATCACGATCATGGACAAGAGCTTCATCGCCGACCAGCGGCTTGTGCGGCATTTCGTCGCCGCGGCGGAGCGTCTGTCCATCCCCTACCAGTTCAAGCAGCCCAATATCGGCGGCACGGACGCCGGCTCGATCCATCGCTCACGGAGCGGCGTGCCCGCGATCACGATAGCCGTGCCGTGCCGCTACATCCACGCCCCTTCGGGGATCATGAACATGAACGACTTCGATGCCACCGTCGCCCTCGTGCGCGAGGCGCTCATCGGACTCCCGGACGCAATGACGGGCTGAGGGGACGGTGAAGGAGTGAGGAGACACGCGTGAAAGAGCTGATCAAGAAGCTGACGGAAGCCTACGGCCCCTCGGGCCGCGAGGCCGCGGTGCGGGACATCATCCGGGCGGAAATCGGGAAGACCGGCGAGGCGAGGGTGGATGCGATGGGCAGCCTTATTGTGCGCCGGCCCGGCAAGGGCGGGCGCAAGGTGATGCTCGCCGCTCACATGGACGAGATCGGCGTTGTGGTCACTCACGTCGACCAGAAGGGCTTCCTGCGCTTCGGAAACGTGGGCGGCGTGCGCCCGATGCCCCTTCTGGGCACACGGGTCCAGTTCGCGAGCGGCGCCACGGGCGTCATCGGCATGGAAAAGCTCGAAGACGCCAATAAGGTGCCCGGCATGGACAAGTTCTTCATCGACGTGGGCGCCGACGGGAGCACTGCACCTGCGGTAAAGGTCGGCGACATCGCCTGCTTCTCCAGGCCATTCGAGGAGCTGGGCGGAAGGCTCGTGGCCAAGGCCATGGATGATCGTATCGGCTGCGCCATCCTCGTCCAGCTTCTGAAGGAGCTGAAGAAATCTCCCCACGACATCTTCTTCGTTTTCACGGTCCAGGAGGAGGTGGGGCTGCGCGGCGCCGCCACGTCCGCGTTCGGGGTCGAGCCAGATCTCGCGCTCGCGGTCGACATCACGATGACGGGCGACACCCCCGAGTGCGCCCCGATGTCCGTGCGCCTGGGCGGCGGGCCGGCGATCAAAGTCAAGGACAGCGGCATGATCGCGCACGGGGGGGTCAAGGACTGGCTGGTGCGGACGGCGGAAGCTTGCACAATCCCCTTCCAGCTCGAGGTGCTCACGGGCGGCAGCACGGACGCGATGGCGATGCAGACATCGCGGGCTGGAGTGCCGGCAGGATGCGTGTCGATCCCGACTCGCTACGCCCACTCGCCCTCCGAGATGATCGACTACGGGGACGTGCGGAGTACGGTGAAGCTCCTGGAGGCGGCGCTCTCGTCCCCGATCGACATCGGATAGGCCGCCGAGGGAGCGCCGCGAACGGCGCTTCCCGCGCCATTCATTTCCCGCTACACTCCTCGCCATGCCGCGCGACTACCTCTTCACCTCCGAGTCCGTGACCGAGGGCCACCCGGACAAGATCTGCGATCAGCTCGCCGACGCCATCCTCGATTCGCTCATCGCACAGGACCCCGACTCGCGGGTCGCCGTGGAGTGCATGGTCACCACGGGGTCGGTCCACGTCGCCGGCGAGGTCACCACCACCGGCTACGCCGACGTCCAGAAAATCGCGAGGGAAACCCTCTCGCGGATCGGCTACACGAACCCCGACTTCGGAATCGACGCCTCCGACGCGGGGGTGTGGGTCTCGATCCACGACCAGAGTCCCGAGATCGCCGACGGGGTTCGCGGCGGGATCGGGCGCGAGCAGGGCGCCGGCGACCAGGGCATGATGTTCGGCTTTGCCTGCGACGAAACCCCCGAGCTGATGCCGCTGCCGATCATGCTCGCTCATCGACTGTGCATGCGCATGGCGGAGGTCCGCCGGCAGCGGCTCATCCCCGGGCTGGGGCCCGACGGCAAGAGCCAGGTGACAGTGGAGTACCGGGACGGGAAACCCAAGCGGATCGCCGAGGTGGTCATCGCACAGCAGCACGAGAAGAGCATCTCCGAGAGCAGGCTCCAGCAGGAGATCATCGAGAAGATCATCAAGCCGGTCTGCGGGGCGTACTATGACGCGGAGACCCGGCGCCACATCAATGCGGCGGGCAGCTTCACCTTCGGCGGGCCCCAGGCCGACACGGGCGTGACGGGCAGGAAGATCGTGGCAGACACGTACGGCGGCATGGCGCGCACAGGCGGAGGCGCGATCTCGGGCAAGGACCCCTCGAAGGTCGACAGGTCGGGCACCTACCTTGCCCGCTACGCGGCAAAGAATATCGTGGCGGCAGGTCTCGCGCGGCGCTGCGAGGTGCAGCTCTCGTACGTCATCGGCGAGCCGAGTCCGACCAGCATCTCGGTGGACACCTTCGGCACCGGCAGAATCGGCGAGCGCGAGATCGAAGCGCTCATCCGCTCGCGCTTCCCCCTCACGCCGCGCGAGATCATCGACGCGCTCGACCTGAAGCGGCCGATCTACGCCAAGACCGCCGTCTACGGCCACTTTGGAAGGGAAGACCCCGACTTCACCTGGGAGAGGAAGGATAGGGTGGAGGATCTGCGCAAGGAGGCAGCGCTCTAGGCACACCCTCCCTCCTCGCTACAGCACCTCTCCCGTCCAGAGATCGCCCAGGAAATCCCGCACGGGAAGGATCCGCACCCCATCGAGGATGCGGGGTGCATGCTCGGTGCACACCACAATCCTTTTCGCGAGCGTCGCCTCCTCGGCAAGGCGCTTCATTCCGATCAGGTCGCGCTGCGCGATTCTCGCGCTGGCTTTCACCTCGATGGCAACCTCGTCCCCGACTACAAAATCGACTTCGGAGCCGTCGGTGCTTCGCCAGAACCTCAAGCGACGCGGGTCGCGGCGATACGCAAGCCAGGCGCGCAACTCGCAAAAGATGAGGTGCTCGAGAGCCCTGCCAAAAGCGGCGCTCGTGTCTTCGATGCGCGTCCTTCCCGCCAGAACGTTGGCAACCCCGACGTCGAAGAAGTACAGCTTGGCATGGGAAACCGGCTTGCGTCTGGCTGAAGGCGGGGAAAAGGGTTGAAGGAGGATACCGACAAGAGTGTCTTCCAGAATCTGGAAGTATTCTCGAACCGTCCTCGCCGGCACCCCGGCATCCGAGGCAGCGGCGCTGAAAAACCTCGAGAACCTCTCGATCCCGCGAACCTTTCCCTCGGCCTGAATCTCGAGCTGAAGGTAGTTCCCACAGTATGCGCGGAGATCTTCGACGGGATCCTCCGAGCAGTAGATCGAGGGGATGCCGCCCACACTGACCGCGCGCAGCATGTCCCACTGTGGAACCTCGGCTGAGACAAATGGGTGGAGATGCCGCGTGCGCGCGCGCGCGCCCAACAAGTTCACTCCTCCGCGCCGAGGCTTTGCCGGACTGCTGCCAGAGAGCACGAACCGCAGGCCCCTCGACTCGATGAGATTTTGGACTTCATCGAGCAGGCTCGGCAGCTTCTGGATCTCATCGATGATGACCGGACCCGCCATGGGAGCGTCGGCGGCGAGCTCCTGTCTCAACCTGCCAGGTTCCCGGGAAAGCCGCAGGAATACCTCGCCTCGCAGAAGGTCGAAGTAGGGCGACTGCGGGAACGCGGCGCGCAGGTAGGTGGTCTTCCCCGTCTGGCGTGGTCCGAAAAGAAAGACCGACTTGGAAGCGACATCTGTGGTCAAATCAAGAAGTCGTGACAGGAATCGCTTCTCCTACCGCTCCGTTTCAGCCCGCAGCGCCCCATTTCCGGCCGACTCGGGCTTCGCCATTGCCAGCACCTTGTCGATCCGAATGCCGTCCATATCCACCACTTCCAGCCGCACGTTCCCCCACTCGAAGGAGTCAGCCGGGCTGGGGATCCGGCCCAGGTGCATCATGATGAACCCTCCGAGGGTCTGGTAGGAGCCTTCCTCGGGCACCTCGCCGATTGAAAAGAGCTCCTTGAATCTGTCCATCGGGAGCAGCCCGTCCAGCAGCCACGAGCCGTCCTTGCGCTGCACGGCCATGGGCTCCTCCGCCTCGTCCACCGACGGGATGTCCCCGACGATCGCCTCGAGTATGTCGTAGATCGTGATCAGTCCCGCCACCACGCCGTACTCGTCGACCGCGAGGGCGACATGGTTCTTCGATTTCTTGAACGTCTCCAGCACCTTCAGGGCGAGGGCGTTCTCGGGCACGTACAGTGGCGCGCGCATCCACTTCGCCAGGTCGAGCTCATCGTCGCAGAGGAAGCAGGCGAGGATGTCCTTTGCCCGCACAACGCCGAGCACGGTGTCCAGTCCGCCCCTGCAGACGGGAAAGCGCGAGAACCCGCTCTCCCTGATCTTTGTATTCGTCTCCTCCCTCGCATCCTCGATGTCCAGCCAGACGATGTCCGTGCGGGGGCTCATCAGCTCGTTGACCCGGGCGTCGCCCAGCTCGAAGACCCCCGTGATCATATCGCGCTCGGCCTCCTCGAACATCCCGTGCTCGATGCCCTGGTCGATCATCACCTTGATCTCCTCCTCTGAGACCGGGTGCGCCTTGGTGGAGGGGACGCCGAATACTTTCAACGCTCCTCCCGAGGAGGCGGAAAGCAGGCGGACCAGGGGCATGAGCGCCGAGGCCGTAATGCGCATGCTGCGGGCCACCGCAAGAGCGATCCTCTCGGAATGCAGGAGGGCGAGCTGCTTGGGGATCAGCTCCCCCACCACGATGGAAAAGTAGGTGATGAGGAGCACGACGACGACGATGCTGATCGCCCCGCTCCAGGGGGCGAGGAAGGGAACGCGGTCGACAAGCAGCGAGAGCTCGCCGGCGATCGTGGTGCCGCCGAAGGCTCCCATGAGGATCCCCACCAGCGTGATGCCGGACTGCACGGTGGAGAGGAAGCGCGGGGGGTTGTCCAGCAAGGCGAGAGCCGTGCGGGCGCGCGAATCCCCCTCATCTGCGAGCTGCTGGAAACGCGTTTTACGGGTCGACACGAGGGCGGTCTCGGACATCGAGAAAAACCCGTTGAGGAGGATCAGGAAAACGATGAAGAGGATCTCGAAGACGATGCCGTACATTTCTCTTGTCTCTCTCCTTATTCGCCCATGACCGTGATCACGACGGTCCGGTCGCGGGGTCTCGTGTCGCACTCGACCAGCACCACCTGCTGCCACGTGCCCAGCGCCGGTTCCCCCCGGGTGATCGGGAGGCTGAGCGACGGGCCCAGCGTCGTGGCCTGGAGGTGCGAATGGCCATTGCCGTCGTGCCAGGCCTTCTCGTGGCCGTAGCTCCTGCTGGGCGGCATGAGCCTGTCCAGCATCTCGGGCAGATCGCGCGCGAGGCCGGGCTCGCACTCGATTGTCACGATCGCCGCCGTGCTTCCGTTGACGAACACGTGAGCGACGCCGGTCTGGATTCCCGATGCTGCGACGAGGCGGCCTACATCGCCAGTGATGTCCTTGACGTCGCCGTGGCCCGCCGCGGCCACCGTGATTTCCCTCTGGTAGACCATGTTCTATCCCCTTGGATACTCGTAGATCAGGAAGTCATCCTCCTGCTCCCAGCTCCTGAAGCCGCGCGCCGCGCAGAAGTCCCTCACCCTCTGGATCGGCGGTTGGATCAGCTCGATCTCATTATAGTCCGAAACGTGTCTTTTGGCGTAGAGAAAGAGGTGGTCGAAAAGGGCGCTCGCCGCGCCCGCCTCCTCCGCATCGACCAGGACGAGCTTGATGTACGTGTGGGCGTGCCGGGTGTCGTGGACGAAGACGGAAAGCCCCCTCAGCGCCCCTCCCTCGATGACTCCCCAGCAGCGGCCGGTGCGGATGTAGCGCGATGCGAAGAGCTCCCTCGAGTAGGGCAGCGCACGCCAGCCCTCGAGGAGCAAACCCTTTGTCGCCTCGATATAGCCGCTTCTTTCTAGGAAATCGAAGAGCTGGTCCTCGCGCGTGACCTGCTGGATCTCTAGGCCGCTCGCGCTGGCTGCTCCGATCGAGAGCGCCTCGAGCTCCGGCCGTTCCGCGTTCCACGTCTTGCACGAGAGGGCGAGGTATCGACTGAAACCCTGGCGCTCGTTCGCGGTGATCGAGGCGAGGTTCTTGACGTAGGTCGAGAATCTGATGGAGGCGAGGTCCCGCCGGCCGGCGAGCTTCGAGAGGAAGTAGGAGGTCACGGCCGCGGTGACCCCCTTTTCGGCCAGATCAGGGTCCTTCCGCAGGCCCTCGAACCAGGCGTCGACGGGAGTGAGGAAGGTGAGCTTCCCGCATCCGACGATCCGCCCGTCGAGAATCACCGCGGTGAACTCACCCGCCGCGTCGGCCACCCATTCGTCGAAGACCGCGGGAAGGTAGTCTGTCCCATCCCAGATCCGGGCGGCGATCGCCATCAGAGCGGGCTTGTCCGCCGGGGTCATGCGGCGGAAGGCGAACACTCACGTCCTCCTTTCGGGCCATCGCCCGATGAACGCGAGCATGCGGGTGAACTTACCGGGGCCTTCCCGGCGGAACGAGCCCAGCCGAGGCGAGCAGCAGGTGCACTCCTCGACCACCGAGATGTCCCGCACGCCCTCGGCCTCCAGCAGCGCGACATTCGCGCGGCGCAGATCGAGCCTGAAGTCGCCCGTTGCCGCCTCGCCGTGTACCGCCTCGCCCCCCGCGACCGCTGTCGGGCCGAAGCGTCCGCGGAACTCCTCGTACCGCTCTTGCGGCACGCTGTAGCAGCAGGAGCCGATCCCGGGGCCTATCGCAACGGCGAGGTCGCGGGCGCGCGCGCCGAAGCGATCCGCCATGATCCGAACAGCGTCGATCGCGATCCCCGTTCCCTTCCACCCCGAGTGCACGACCGCGAACGCCCCCGAAACCCTGTCCACGAGGAAGATCGGCAGACAGTCGGCGACGGTCACCGTGAGAAGGAGATCGGGCCGGAGGGTCGCCATGCCGTCGGCCTGGGCGGCGACCACCGAGGCCGGGGGCTGCCCGTCGACGATGACGACGGACCGCGAGTGGACCTGCGTGACCGAGCAGGCACGGTCAGGCTCGACGCCGAGTGCCGCGAGAAGCCGGCCATACGAGGGATCGCTCGCGCGCCGCGCGAGTCCCATGTTGCCGGCAGCGAGCAGCGAGATGCCGGCCCGCGGGAGAGATCCCTCACGAGCGAGCGCGATGGTGCAGTACGGAAGCCCGCCTCCTGCGCGCGCGAGCGAGATCGTCTCGGTCACCGGCCCCACCCCATCAGTAGGAGACCTTGTCCGGCTTCGCTTCCCATTCCCTGAGCGCGATCAGGCATTCCTTCTCGTCGAGCTGCTCGAGGGCGACGGGGCTCGCCGTCGAGGTCCCGCGGATCACATCGGAGATCTCCGCGTCGGAGAATCCCGCCCGAGCAGCCTGCTCGTGCGTGCACCCATAAAGGATTCGTGGGATGCGCGCCCAGAGGATCGCCGCGAGGCACATGGGACATGGCTCGCTGCTCGCGTAGATCACGCAGTCGGAGAGGTCGAACTTCCCCAGGGCGCGCGATGCCTCGCGGATCGCCTCGATCTCGGCGTGGGCCGTCGGGTCCTTCGTGGCAATGACCCTGTTGTGGGCCCGAGCCACCACTCGGCCGCCCGGGGCCACGATCACGGCGCCAAAAGGGCCGCCCTGATTGGCCCGCATCCCGCCCAGCGCCTCGGCGAGCGCCATCCGCATGTACTGGTTCATGACTGCTCAGCCTCCGCTTGCCAGCTCCTCGGTGTAGCGCCTGTAGTCCTCGAAGCCCGCCTCGATCCCGTACCGGTAGATGAAGCTGCTCGCGATGGCACGAGCGAACAGCGCCTTCTGGTAGCTCGCGGGCAGCCGGGCGAGGATGGCGTCCATGCCGATCGTCTCGATGAGGGCGGCCGGCACGTGCAGGCGGAAAGCGCTCCTGCGCGACTTCTCGTTCTCGAAGAGAGCCGACTCCTCGATCGAACGGGTGATCGTGTTGATCTTCTCGCTCACGGCATCCGACAACTCCGAGTACGGCGTGCCCTTGGCCGCGTGAGTCGTCCACAGCAGCTCGAACTCGAGGTCCGCCTTCGCGCGGATGGAGGCGATGACCTCCTCGATGTAGCGCGTGCGGAACGCGGGGACCTCCCCCCCTTTCCCCACGGACATGAGCCTGCCGTACTCCTCGTCCGTGAGGGCGAGACCCGCCAGGACCTCCAGCGACGAGGAGATCACTCCGCCCTTGTTCGTCGAGCTGTCTTTGAAAAGGATGACTCCCTTCTCCTCCAGCTTCAGCCGCGCCTCCTGGGTGATGAAGAGGTTCGCCCCCTCCACGATCCATCGGAAGGCGGGGGTCCCGCTCTCGTCCAGAAGCGAGCGCCAGTTGTTCAGGTTGATGGACTTCGGCCTTCCCCCGCAGGGCAGGAACAGGTCCGCCTTCATCCTGCGGTCGAGGTGGAAGGTGTTGCGGAACCCAAGGCCCGAGGCCACCGTGCTGCCGTCGGGGAGGGTTCTCGCCTTGTCCGCCACGCCCACCTTGAAGCCTCTTGGGCCCAGCCGCGACGCGTCGAAGCGTGACGAGTCCGAGCCCTGGCGCGCGAGGCGCACGAGCTCCTCACGGTCGAGGCCGTCGGGGTCGTACAGCACCCCACCCCCGTCGACGAGCGCGATCGTGCGGTCGCGCGAGAGCAGGATCTCGTTGCTGCCCAGGTCGCCGTCGGGGCCGCCGGTCTGCGCCTTGCTGATCGACTCCTCGGCGATCCCCAGCTTCCCGAGGATGCCCAGCACGTAGCGGTGGACCCCCTCGGTGGTCATCCCGAACTCCTTGTGCGAGATGCCTCCCAGCGCCGCCTCCTTGCCCGTCGTGAAGGCTTTCCAGTACCTGTAGCCCCGCTCCCGGGCGCGGCGGGACGCCCAGTCCATCAGGTCCGCGCTGCCCTCGTCGGGGCCGAGGAAGAGGATCTCCTCCTGCCAGCCCACCACGGCCGACGTGTCAGGGGGCACGAGCAGGTCGAGCAGCGCGTCCACGTACTTCTGGAACGCCACCACCGCCTCCTCGCCCCGGGCCCCGACGGCGGGGAGGATGACTCCCTTCGACCCTCCCTCGGGAATGTCCTTGTTCTTCTTGTTCTGCGTGGAGGCGAGGTTGATGCACTCCTCGAACAGGGTGTCCGAGTTGCGCAGCCAGTCGTCGGTCGTGGCGGAGCGCACGATGCGGATCCCGCCCCGGGCGATGTCCTTGAACCGCACGTGAAAGCCGTGGAAGCTGCGGCCGACGATGAAGAACACGCCGAAGGGAACGCTCTCGATGTCGGGGCGCTTGAAGAAGTCGCGCGCCAGACGGAAGGACATCGCCGTCTTGATGGGGAGGAAAAAGTTGGTCCGTTCCACGGCCTCAACGAAACGAAGCGCCCATCGAACGATCTCCGCGTCGTCGACGCCGAGCGCCGGGGAGGCGAGAAGCTCGTCGATCCGGGCGCGGGCGGCCTCCCGCGCCTGCGCCTCCCGCGAGGCCGAAGGATCGAAGCGCGCGGCGAAAAGCCCGAACAGCGCGTGCACGATGTCGGGCCTGTCGATGAAGACCTGCTCGATCAGCCCCTGAGCGAAGGTATCCCTGTCGATGCGGGTCTGGATCGAGCGCAGGATGCCCCCCATCTCCTTGTCCCCGCGGAAGCGCTCGGAGAGCAGCCCGATGTCGGGGTCGGGGACGCTGATGAACTGATGCACGAACAGGACCGCGGCGTTCAGGAAGTTCGCCTCCACGGGCGAGAGGGCGCCCTTCTCGACCAGCCCGGCGGCTGCGCCGGGCGGGTAGAGGCTCACCTCGGCAAGCTGGCGCAGCAGGTCGTGAGGGAAGCTCTCGCGGGCGTACAGGGAGGCGACGATCACGGGCCGGGGACCGCCGAAGGTCACCGTGTACTTCCGCGTCACCTCGATCCCGTTTCTCGCCATCACCCGGCTGATGTTGGCCTGGAAGTGGTTGATCGTCCCCCGGGGGAAGCCGATCATGAGCCGATTCTCGCCCGTCTCCTCCTTGCGGGTGAGGTCGATCGCAATGCTCCCCGTCGAGAGCACCTCCTGCCACACCTCCTCGTATCGCCCTTTCGCCGCGCTCTCGGTCATGCTGAGGAACGACAGCGGGGCCGCCGCCTCGAACCCGTCCCCCCTCGGGGCCGCGGGGCTGCGGTACACGACGTACAGCAGCAGGTTGCGGTACGGGGCATACGCGGCGACATTGAAAAGACTCGCCCCCGCGTAGTACTCCTTCTCGATCTCCTCCTCCACCTCGATGCTCCTGTCCTTGTGGACCCAGTGCATGGAGGTGCCGTCGGGCGACGTCGAGGAGACCTTCATCCGCGTATAGGTCTCCGACTCGAACCCCGCCAGTTCGTAGGATCGGTTGAGCATGATCTGTCGCGCCATCAGCGCGGGAGGGGTGTTGCGCAGGTAGTACTCGGGAAAGCGCAGGTCGGTGAGCCACCACTTCATCTCCTGCAGGATGCGCTCCTCGGCCAGGTCGGCGATCTGCCCGTACTCGCCGGGATTGCCGCGGGATACGATCGCCTCGCGGATCTCGAGCAGGGTCTCACGCCCGATGCCGCTCTTGGAGGCGATGATCTCGACGACCGTGTCGCGCGGATCCACGATCGCGTGGGCGAGCTGCTCCAGCGTGAAGGAGGGAAAGTGCTCGAACACCCGGACGCCCTCCGCGCCAGGGCGCTGCGGATCCACGAGCCAGAGAAAGCGTGAAACGACGGTGCGCGCATCCAGGCCGCAGCCGCGCCAGGCCTTCTCGAGGGCGCGCAGGAACGCATCACTGGAAAGCGGAAGGCCGGCAGGCAGGGCTTCGATGCGCTCGCGAAACAGCTTTTTGACCTCGTCGGACAGGGCGCGTGTCGTTGCAGCCAAGGGGGCACTCCTTTCGATCGGTATCGACCGGAGCGGGGGCCGGCGCGGCTCGCCGAAGCGCCAGCCCCCCTTCTCCTCTCCGACAATACCGAGGCGTGTCCTCTTTTTCAACTCACCCCCATGCGGGCAACGAGGAGGCCGGCCGCATCGAAGAGATCCGCTACGGCGCGACCGGGGAATCGCGCACCGGCTCCCAGCCGGCGGGAGGGGCGCTTTCGCCCACGGCGAGGATCCGCCATCCTCCGCTCTCCCGGCTCACCCAGAATCGCTGCCGCTCCGTCCAGAACGGGATGTCCGCCGAGAGGTCCGCGCGGGCCTGCACATCGAGCGAGTAGGTCGGGCCCCACGAAACGGGAGCCGCAGACTCGGCGATCGAGATGCTCGCGAGGTCGTAGATGTTCGCCAGGGAGACCCTCTGCTCCGCCGCCCCGTCGAACAGCCCGTCGAAGGCCGCGCGGATGTCCTCGCGACTCCTCTCGACGCCGTCGACCCCGAAGAACACCGTTCCCGAGAAAAATTCGAGCACGCGGTCTGTGTCGCGGTCGACAAGCGGCCCGTCCAGGCGCAGGAAGAACGAGCGCACCGATTCGGTGTAGTCGACCGCCGCCCGAGGCGGGACGAGATACTTGGCGCTGCTGCGGGCGAGCAGCTCGGCCGCGCTCGGCAGCTTCCCCGCCACGATGGCGTCGGGATTCAGCTGCGGATCGAGCAGCCGCGCGACGGACATGAAGCTCTTCGCCTTGGCGGCGTTCCCGACCCTCTCGTACTGCTTCCCGACCAGCCAGTTCGCCTCGGCCAGCCGCGTGCGCTCCTCGGGGGGGATCACGAGCTTCATGCCCGGCTCGATCAGGTCGGGGTCCTCGACGAGGTCCTTGTTGCGCACCCAGATCAGCGGCCAGAGCCACGGGTCGCTGTACACGAAGTTGTACTCCGCGATGCGCCACAGAGAGTCGCGCTTCTTGAGGATCAGGCGCACCTCGTACAGGCCCTTCACGACCTGCTGCTTGTACGCTTCGACCGCGCGCGAGGCTTCCGCGAAGAACCGCAGCGAGCTCTCGTACTCGCCCGCGTTCCGCGCCTCGATGCCGAGCTTCCACAGCTCCTTGGCCTGCTTCAGCAGATCCTCCCCCGAGATCTCGCCCATGACGACGGTCCCACCCTCGGCGGGGAGGGCCTTCGACAGGGGGGCATCGGCGGGCGATCCGGTCTCGGGCGTTCCGGCCTCCAGCTCCTTCAGCACCTCCTCGCCGTTCCACTCCTCGGGGAGTATCACCGCGCCGTCTTCGGAGACGGCCGTGAACGTCGAAGCCTCCTCGAGGTCCCGCATCACCTGCTCCATGAGCTCGTCGGAGCGCGCCTTCGCAGAGGCGTTCGCCTCGCTCCTGCGGCGGCCGGCCTCCGCGACCAGGCTCCGCGCGGCATCGCGCGCCTCTCTCAGCCCCGCCTCCGCCTGGTCCAGCCGATGGTCCCTCAGGGCCTCGAGGCCGGCAAGGTACAGCCTGTTCACCTCGATCCTCTCGTCGGGTATCCAGCGGACGGCCTCGATTCTCTCGGCATCGGCCATCGCCTGTTCGGTGTCCCTCTTCAGGATGGCCACCCATCGCAGCCGCTCGTCGAGCCGGGAGGAAATCTCAGCGAGATCCCGCAAGGTTGCGTAGGCCATTGTCCGTCCCCGGGAGTAGTCGCCGTCCGCAAACGCCTTTTCCGCAGCAGCAACCGCCTCAAGGGCGGGCGCGAGATCGTCCGGTACGAACTCATCCGCCTCCATGCCGCGAAGCTTCCCGACCGCCGCGGCCATCCGCCGCTTCAGGTCCTCTGCGAGAAGCTCGGCCGAGATGCGGGAGGCTTCCCCCGCAAGCACGCGCGCGGCAGCGAGCGACGCACGGGATGCCGCCGGGTCGGCAGCACGCTGCTCGAGCCCCGCATCGAGGGCCCCGCGCGCCTTCTTCATGGTGTCGGCGGCGTAGGAATCCCCGCCCCATTCCCGCGCCTCGTCGATCGCGGCCCGGGCGGCTTTCACTTCCTCGTCCGAGACCGGCTCATCCGAGACCGGCTCGACGGCGGGTGTCGGCTCGGCCTGCGCCGGCTCCTCGGCTTGCGGGGCCTCCTGCGCGGGGGCCTCCTCCACGGCTGCCTGCTTCGCCGGCGGAACAGAGGGACAGTTGGCGAGCACCGCGACGACGGTGACCGCCAATAGGACCTTCACCAGCCTACTCATCGTCTTTCCTCCTTGAATCAGTGGGGTTCCGCTCGGACTGCTCGACGGCAGCGAGCGAGACATGGACCTGATTGCCCCGGCACTCGTACCGGATCCTCTCTTCGCGCGCGAGCCAGCCCAGCGCCTGGTAGGTCAGCACGCTCATCTCGCCCAACTGTTCCGACAGCCTGAGCACGTTGATGCTGCCGATTTCGCCCAGCGTGGCGAGTATCCGCGCGGCGCACTGTTCGATCCTGTCGCGTACCGGGTCCATCTTCGGGCACGAGCATAGCCGCGGCGCCCGCCGGGCGGAGTCATTTCAATGCTGATTCTTCTGTAGAATTATGATGACAGGGCCGCGCGGTCCCAGGGGCTCACGTCGCCCGCGACGATCTTTTCCCACGGAACAACCGTGATCCCGTTTCCCAACCGCCGCACCGAATCGCCTCGCGTGACGATGAAGCCGTTCGAGATGCCGAGGTCTGCCATACAGCGCCGCAAGCCCGCGGTATCGTACGGGCCGACGCTCACGCCGTGCTTGATCTCGATGGGGAAGATCTCCCTGCCATCCTCGACGAGCAGGTCGACTTCCACGACCAGCCCCTCGAAGGAAGCGCCCTTCCCCGGCCACGTGTCGAGGTCGTCCCGGCCGCGCAATCCGGCGAGCCAGTGCAGGATGCCCGTGTCGCGGATGTAGAGCTTCGGCCGTTTCGTCAATCGCTTCCCGATGTCGGCGAAGTGCGGAGGCAGCCGCTGGATCATCAGAGACCCTTCCAGGACATCGAGATAGTGTGAGACAGCGGTCGTCGACATTTCCATGGACTGCGCGAGGCTGGAGATGTTCAGAAGAGCTCCCTGCAGGTGCGTGAGCATCGTCCAGAACTTCATGAGCCTGGCGGATGGAACCCGAACGCCGAGAGCGGGAAGGTCCCGCTCGAGCACGGTCATCACGCAGCTGCCGATCCATTCCCGCCTCTGCTCATCCGAGTCGAGAGCGTGGACGGGAGGAAGCCCGGGGCTTCTCTGGGCCTCGTCTCTGAAGAGGCGTCGCGGATGCTCGCGGAGGAACAACTCCATGTCCGACATCACCTGGTTGAAGTCGGCTGGACGCTCGAGGTCGAAATGAGAGAACTCCGGCAGTTCGCGGTGAACGAGGGTGCTCTTTCCGCTCTGTCTTGGACCAACGATTTCAATGCAATTTGCACAGCATGGGGTGTTGCCGAGATTCAATCGAGCAGGCGATGGCGGATGGCATACGCAATGAGCTCCGCCGTGTTGTGCAGCTTCAGCTTCTCCAGCACGCGCGAGCGGTAGGTCCCGATGGTCGGCGGGCTGAGGAAAAGCTCGCGGGCGATCTCCTTGAGGCTCTTGCCCGAGGCCAGAAGGCACAGGACCTGGTACTCGCGATCCGAGAGGTCTTCATGGGGGGCTCTCTCACGGCTTCCATCCAGCTCCGAGGCCAGCCGCTCGGCAAGCCCCGGGCTCACGTACTTGCCGCCGCTCGCGACCCGGCGGATCGCCGTGATCAGCTCTTCGGGAACGCTCGCCTTCTCGACGTATCCCGCCGCCCCCGCCTTGAGCGCGCGCACGGCGTACTCGGCCTCGGGGTGCATGCTGAGGATGAGCACCGCCGGGGCGCCCTCCATCCCGCGCAGCCTCGACAGGACATCGAGACCGTTCTGCCCGGGGAGGGAGAGGTCGAGGATGACAACGTCGAACCGCCGAACCGCCAGCGCCTCGAGAAGCTCGGGGCCGCTGCCGGCCTCGCCCTCGACCGTGATATCGTTGAACCTCCCGAGGATCTTCTTCACCCCCTCGCGGAACAGGGGGTGGTCGTCGCAGATCATCACGGTCAGCATGGGGGGCGCTCCTCGACAGGGAGGGGGATCGAGACCGCGATCGTCGTGCCCTTTCCCGGCGTCCCGTCGACGCGGACCGTCCCCCCGAAGCGCTCCGCCCGCTCGCGCATGCCGATCAGGCCGAAGGATGCCGGACCTTCGGCCCGTGCCGGCTCGATCCCCTTGCCGTTGTCGGAGACGACGAGGGAGACCGCTTCGGCGTCGACTGTGAGACGCACCTTCACCCTTGAAGCGCCCGAATGCCGCGCGACATTCGTCAGGGATTCCTGCAGAACGCGGTAGATCGAGAGGGCCAGGTCCCTGCCCACGCCGAGGCCCTCGGGGCTCGTCTCGAGGTCGCATCGGATCCGGGCCCGCCTGCGGAACTCGGCGATCTGCCACTCGATCGCGGGAACGAGGCCGAAATCGTCGAGCAGCCGGGGGCGCAGGTCCGTGGCGATCCGGCGCGCGAGCGAGAGGGCCTGGTTGACGAGGTCCTCCGCGGACGCCAGGGCGGGCGGACGAGCGCCGCCCGGCGCAAGCCCGCTCTCGAGGAGCGAGAGGTCCATCTTCAGAGCAGTGAGGAAGCCTCCCAGCTCGTCGTGCACTTCTCGCGCGATGGTCTTCCTCTCCTCTTCCCTCAAATCTTGCAGGTGGGATGCGAGGCTGCGCATCTCCCGCCGCGAGGCCTCCAGCTCCCGCAGCGCGTGGTTGCGGCGCGACCTGTCGACGAGGATGAGGATGAGCCCCTCCACGGACGGGCCGCCCCTGCGCATCGGGAGCACTTCGATGTCCCAGTAGGTGGGATCTCTTTCAGGGTGCTCCTTGCTCTGGTAGGGACGATCGCGCACGGAGACGGGCTCGCCCGTCTCGAGCACGCCGCGCAGCACGGGCAGGTACTCCATCCGCGGGAACAGGTCGAAGAAGTTTTTCCCGAGGTAGTACTCGGGGGTGTGCCCTCGCGAGCGGGCGTAGGCGTCGTTCACGCGGATGTAGCGGAAATCCCTGTCCAGCGAGGCGATGAGGAAGTTCGCGCTGGCGAAGATCTCCTCGAGAAGCGCGTTGGTCTCCCGCAGCCTGTCCTCGGCCTTCATCCGTTCGGAGATGTCGACTGACACGCCGATCACCCCGTCGATCGCGCCGTCGGGCGTGCGGATCGGCGTGAAGCGGGAATCGAAGAGGTACCCTCCCCACTCCAGCTGCTCCGACACGTCCTCGCCGGCGAGCGCGCGCTCCACGCAGCCGCGGAACCGCGGGCGGTCGACCAGGATCGGCCCGATCGGCCTGCCCACGAGCTCCCCCGGCTTGAAGCCGAGGGGCCCGAGCATCTTCCCCCGCGAGAGGGTGATGATCCCGTCCCGGTCGACCGCCCACAGGATGAGCGGCGCGCTGTTCAGGACCATGTACAGGCGGTCCTCGTGCAGCCGCAGCATCCCGGCCGTGCGTTTGCGCTCGACAAGATCGCCCAGCAGGTCGGCGACCGTGTTCAGCAGCTCCCGTTCCTCGATCAGGAACGGGCCTTCGTCCCTGTCGGGCCGTTGCTCGAGGTAGCAGACCTGCAGGGCGCCGATGCGCGAGGCGAACGTCGCGACGGGGGCTGTCTGCTCCCATTCCGTCTGGCGGAAGCTCGCGGTCTGGAAGACCGCATCGCCGAAGCGGAGCCGGGCGCACGTTATGGCGGGGTACTGGTAGGCCGCGGGGAGCAGATCCACCGCCCGCTGCAGCAGCTCCTCGAGCCCCACCCCCTGCTCGCTCACGAGCGCCGAGACGCGGTACAGGCAGCGCAGCTCGCGCACGCGCTTGTCCAGCTCGGGAAGGCTCCGATCCTCGGCCGCGCTTTCCATCCCTCGCGGCGCTCCCGCGCCGCTCTACCCGATGGCCTTGCGGTAGATCCTGCGCCTCTTGTGCTGGCGGACAGGCACGATCTTCCACTCGTTCTGGATCTTCGAGTTGGTCTCGAGCTCGGGGTTCGATTCCGCGCGGCGGATGCCCTTCGGCATGGCCGTGCGAAAGATGTCGATCGTCATGATGAGGTCCACGCCCTTGCCCCGGTACTCCTTCTTCACCCCCGCGAGGTAGAAGTCCAGAGTGTCGTACCTCTTCAGCGCGCGAAGGATGTGGATGAAGGCGAACGGGAAGAGCCTCCCCTTCGCCCTCTGGAACGCGCGCGAGAGACTCGGCATCGAGATGATGAAGCCGATCATCTCGTTTTTCTCGTTCACGGCGATTTCGAGAAAATCAGGGTTGACGAAGGACATGTACTTGTTGACGTAGTAGTCCTTCTGCCTGCGGGAGAGCGGGACGGTCCCGTACAGCTCCTCGAAGGCCTCGTCCAGAACGTCGAACAGCTCGGCCGCCCTCTCTTTCTTTGCCTGGCGGATGCTCCTGTATTTCAGGATCCGGAATTTGTTGCGCTTCTGAGCCCATTCTGCCAGCTTGACCGTCTTCTCCGGCAGGGTGGCCCCAGCGGGCGGCAAGGCCTGGAACTCGACGTAGTCGACGTCCTTCACGAACCCCCACTGCTCCGCAAAGCGGGGATAGTAGGGGTGGTTGTAGATCGTGGCGATCGTTCCCAGCTCCTCGAAACCCTCGATGAGCGTCCCATACGGGTCGAGGTCGGTGAAGCTGTGCGGTCCTGTGATCGTCTCCATGCCCCGCTGCCTTCCCCAGTCCTCGGCAGCCGCGAAAAGCGCCTTCGCGACCTCCAGATCATCGATCGTGTCGAACCAGCTGAACCGGAGGTTCTTCGTACCGTACTTTCGGTTGGCCGCGTGGTTGAGGATCGCGGCGATCCGGCCCACGATCTTCCCGTCGCGCAGCGCGAGGAAGGTCTGGGCCTCGGCGTTCTCGAAAGCGGGGTTCTTGTCGGGCGTGAGCAGCTCCATCTCGTCGCGGATGAGCTGAGGGACGAAGTAGGGGTTTCCCCGGTAGAGCTCCATAGGAAACTTGACGAATCGCTTCAGGTCCCTGCGGCTCTCGACCGGCACGATCTGGACGCTCATTGGCACCCCCTTCAGGACTTCACCATAGATCGCCTGCGCGAGCCGAGTCAAGGAGAACAGCTCGGGATGCGCACGGTGAAGGTGCTGCCCGACCCGAGTGCCGATTCGACCGACACCGTTCCCTCGTGCATTTCGACGAGGCGCTTGACCAGGCTCAGGCCGAGGCCGGTGCCCGTGATGCTCGCCGTGCGCTCATTCCGCGCCCGGTAGAACTCGTCGAAGACCTTCCCGCAATCCTCGGGGGACATCCCGATCCCGTCGTCGGTCACGCTCACCGACGCGTACATGCCGGCGCGCTCGATGCGCACCGCGAGGCGCCCGCCCTCTCTTCCGTACTTGATCGCGTTCTCGACGAGATTCGAGAACACCATGGAGAGCGCTTCCCTATCCCCCAGCACGCTCGGCACGGCCCCGGGAGCGGCGCCCTCGACGGACACCTCGATCCCTCTTTCGGCGGCCCTCTCCCGCAGCGGCTCCACGGCGGCGGCGACCGCCTCGGCCACGTCCAGCGGGGCGCGGTGGAGAGTGAAGTTGCCGGTCTGGATCGCCGTGAGGTTGAGCAGCTCCGCGACCATGGTCCTCAGGGTTTTCATCCGCACAAGGGAGCGTTCGATCATCTTCCGTTCCTGGGCCGGATCATTCTTCAAGATGCCGCTCAGGATGAGGCTCAGCCAGCCCTCGGCAGCGGCGAGAGGGCTCTTCACCTCGTGCGCGACCATCGAGACGAACATCGACTTGGCCGTCTCCAGCTTTTTGAGAGCCGTCACGTCGCGGAACACGGCAACGGCCCCCGCGCTCTCGCCGCCCGTGTCGAGAACGGGGCTTACGTTCACCATATAGGTCGCGGGGCCCAGGGGGATTTCGCGCGTGAGGATCATGAAGCCGCCGGGCGCGCGGTTCACGACGTCGATGATTTCGCGCACGTCGGGGCTCGCGATCGCCTCCAGGGGGAACGGCAGGGGGAGATTCGCGCAGTCGAGGAGGATGCGCGCGGCAGCGGCATTGCGGAGGACCACGAGGCCCTCGGTGTTGATCACGAGGATGCCGTCGGTCATGCAGGCGATGATCGTGTTGCTCTTCGAGCGCTCGGATGCCACCTCGAGCAGGCGCTTCTCACGCTCCTCGCGCAGTCGGCGAGCCTCGAGGGAGAGCGCGCGCCGCTCGAGGCCGTTCTTGATCGAGAGCAGGAGCTCGTCGGCCGTGAATGGCTTGGGGATGTAGCTGTAGGCGCCCTGCTTGGTGCCCTCGACGGCGGTGTCGATGGTCGCATGGGCGGTGATGATGATGGGGACGATGTCGGGGTCCCTGCCCCGCAGCTCGCGGATCAGCTCGAGGCCGGACATCCGGGGCATCTGCAGGTCAACGAGCAGGACGGCGAAGGGCCCCCTCTCGAGGAACTGCTCGAGGCCCGCCTTGCCGTCGCCCGCCGTGATGACCTCGAAGCCTTCCGAGGCGAGGATCTTGCGGCAGCCCTCGCGGATTCCCGGCTCGTCGTCCACAACGAGGATCCTGGGGCGCTGAGCGACCCCTTCGGGGCGCTGAACGTCACTCACGCGAGGAGCTCCTCCACCTTGGCGAGCAATGCCGCGGGATCGACGGGCTTGTCGAAAAAGGCATCCGCGTGCATGGCGGCGAGGTCGGCGGGCGAACGGGGGCGGAAGTCGAAGCCCTTCTGGCTTGCCACGGCCGAGACGATGATCACGGGCACCGCCGCGAACCGGGGATCCGTCTTCAGGGAGCGCGCAAAGGAGAAGCCCGAGTCCAGCGCCTCCATCATCAGATCGGTGATCACGAGCGACGGCCGGTCGTCAGGCTCCGCCGCGCCGATCGCGGCGAGGGCCTCGCGAGGATCAGAGAAGCAGCGAACGGCGTAGCCCCGGCTCGCGAGCACGCTCGCGTTCATCTCGAGGAAGTCCCTGTCGTCGTCGACGAGGAGGATCGCCCGCGAGGCCGCCATCAGGATGCCCCTCCGAGGATCCTGTCGACGATGGAGCGCAGGAGGGCGGGATCGACGGGCTTCTCGATGAGGGTGTCGACGGGGAGCCACGTGCTGTCCGGTTCGATGCGGAAGGGGATCGTGTCGTTCACCGAGGTGATCATCACCAGGGGGATGCCCTTCGTGTACTCGGAATTGCGCAGCTCCCGCGAGACGTCGAAGCCGTCGCTCGGCTTCTCCATCACCATGTCGAGAATGATGAGATCGGGCCTGCGGGCGGAGACCTCCTCGAGGCACTGCCTGCCGCTGTAGGCGACGCGCACGGCGTAGCCGCCGTCCTCGAGCAGGACGCGGTTCATCTCGACGAAGTCCGCATCGTCATCCACCAACAGCACTGTCTTCTTTGCGCTCATGGCTCTCCTCTCTGGATTTCTCCGCGGCGGGAAGGCGGATCGTGAAGGTGGTGCCCCTGCCGACCTCGCTGTCCACGGAGATGTCCCCCGCGTGCATCTTCACCGCCCCGTACACGATGGACAGGCCCATACCGGTGCCCTTGCCGAGCTGCTTCGTCGTGTAGAACGGCGTGAAAATCTCCGACAGCATCTCGGGAGGCATGCCGCACCCGGTGTCCCGCACCCGCAGGACGGCAAGGCTGCGCGACTCGTCCAGGCCCGCGCTCACCACGACCTCCCCCGGCCCGGCTTCGATCGCATCCACCCCGTTCTGCACGAGGTTGGCCAGCATCTGACGGACCTGCTCGGCGTCCAGCATCAGCGGCGGTAGCCCGGCCTGCACCTCGACGCGCACCCCGACCGGGCTCTCGCCCAGCTTCATCAGCGTGGAGTCGACAATGTCGCGGATGAGCGTGCCGAGATCGGTGGGCGCCTTCACCACGCGGGACTGCCGGGCGAAGTCCAGCAGGCCGCGCATGATGTAGCGGCAGCGGTTGGCCTCGTTCACGATCATGTGCAGGTCCTCTGACTCCGGGTCCCCGTCCCTGTGCGCCTTCAGCAGCATGTGGGAGTACAGCAGGATCGTGGACAGAGGATTGTTGATCTCATGGGCCACGCCCGCCGAGATCTGGCCCATCGAGGCGAGGCGCTCGGTCTGGACAAGCCGGTCCTGCGCTGCCTGGTGGGACTTCTGGAGCACCTGCAGGGTCGACTCCAGCTCCTCCACAAGGAACGGCAGGCACATGCTCACCTCGGCGAGTCCCTGGCACACGGCGACAGCCTTCTCCCGGCAGGAGGGGTAGCCGCAGGAACCGCAGTTCAGCTGGTCCTGGAGCGTGAACTTCCGCATGCGGCGGAGGGTCTCGGCGATCTGCTCCTCGGTGGGCTGGGGAAGCACGACGGCCTGCTCCGAGTATTCGCGATTGAGATCGAGAGCCCCGAAGTCCTCGAAGCCCTCCGTCGGGTCACGGGGGACGGTGGAGCGGTTCTGCTCGTTCACATAGTCGGTGAGCATCTCCTTGCGGGCGAACATGCTCATCGAGCTCATCATCTTCGGGCCGTTGATGCATCCCTCGCAGAACAGCACATCGAGCATGCGGACCTTGCTCGTGCCCTCGGCCAGCTCCTTCAGCGCCCCCATGACCCTCTCTCTGCCCTCGGTCACGAGAACGCTGTTCTGGAGGATATCCGCGTCGAAGCCGACGCTGCGCAGCAGGCCTCCCGAGATGGGGATCGAGCGGCCCATTCCGCACGGCGGGCTGTCGAAGACCCCTGGCGGCGCGGCCTGCGCATCGATGCCTGCTGCTTCGAACATCTCGGCCAGCTCCTCGTTGGTGAGCACGGCGTCAACTGTGCCCTGCACGTACGGGTCGCGGATCTCCGCCTTTTTCGCGATGCACGGTCCAATGAACACCACGCGCACTCCCGCCCCATGGCGCTGGCGGATGGCGCGCGCCACCGCGATCATGGGCGAGACCACGGGAGCGAGCGCTCCGTGCAGCGCCGGCATGTACTTCTGGACGTACGAGACGATGGCGGGGCAGGGAGTGGCGAGCACGGCGCGGCCCTCCCGGATGGCCTGCCGGACGAGCGCCGCATACTCCCTGCTGATCAGCTCCGCGCCGAAGGCCACCTCCCACACCGCCGAGAAGCCCAGCTTCCGCAGGGCGCCGACCATCCCCGCGGGGCTCACGCGGGGGAAGGCGACGGGAAAGGAGGGGGCGAGACATGCGAACACCGCCTCGCCCCTGTCCAGCATCCGGCGCACGAGCATTGTCGAGTCCTCGATCCTCTTCGCCTTCTGCGTGCAGACCTTCACGCACTGGCCGCAGGCGATGCACTGCTCGGCGATGACGGTGGCCTGCCCGGCGATGACCTTGATGGCCTTGGCCGGGCATTCCCGCACGCACGTGTAGCAGCGCCTGCACTTCTCGGGGATCGTCGAAACGATGCCCATGACAGCCGCCCTTCGCTCCGCCGGCCTTCTCGGCTTCTAGACCCGCTCGCGCGAGGTGTAGCGCGTGTGCAGCAGGTGGTGCGACCTCTCGCCGAGGGGCTTTTTCAAATACTGCTCGTAGATCGCCGCCACCTCGGGATTCGCGTGGGACTTCCTGATCGGCTTGCCCTCGTCCTCCCTGTAGATGGCCTGGATGCGCGCCTTGCGCACATCGTCTGTGGTGATCCGGGGCTGGCCGCCCCCCCCGATGCAGCCGCCGGGGCAAGTCATGACCTCCACGAAGTGGTACTGCTCCCCCGCCTTGATCCTCTCGATCAGGAGACGGGCATTTCCCAGGCCGTGGGCGACAGCCACCTTCAGCGTCGCACCCTCGAGGAACGACCATTCTGGCACGGCTCCTTCGATCGTCAGCGCCGCCTCCTTGATGCCCGCGAGGCCCGCGATGGGGGCGACGTGGAGGTTCGCGAAGGGAAGCTGCCTGCCGGTCACGATCTCGTAGGCCGTCCGCAGCGCCGCCTCCATGACGCCGCCGGTGTTCGCGAAGATGTCCGCCGCTCCCGAGGAGGCGCCCAGGATGCTGTCCATCTTCTCGTCGGGCAGGCCGCGGAAGTCGATTCCCGCCTGCTGGATCATGCGCCCCAGCTCGCGCGTGGTGAGAACCACATCGACGTCGCGCGCGCCGCTCGAGATCATCTCCGGCCTCTGCGCCTCGTACTTCTTGGCCGTGCACGGCATGATCGAGACGACGAAGATCTCCTCCGCCTTCTTGCCGATCTTGTCCGCGTAGTAGGTCTTGGCCACCGCGCCGAACATCTGCTGGGGCGACTTGCACGTGGAGATGTTGGGCAGTATCTCGGGGTAGAAATGCTCCGCGTAGCGGATCCAGCCCGGCGAGCAGCTGGTGAACAGGGGCAGCGGCACCGGCTTCTTGTCCACGAGGGCGGCCTTCAGCCGGGTCAGCAGCTCCGTGCCCTCCTCCATGATCGTGAGGTCGGCCGTGAAGTTCGTGTCGAACACCCTGTCGAAGCCCATCTGGCGCAGGGCGGCGACCATCTTGCCCGTCACGAGGGTCCCGGGAGGATACCCGAAGCACTCCCCGAGGGCCGCGCGGATGGCCGGGGCGGTCTGCACGAGCACGGTCTTCTTCGGATCATCGAGCGCCGCCCACACCTTCGCGATCTCGTCGTTCTCGCCGATCGCGCCGACGGGGCACACGGCGGCGCACTGTCCGCACTGCACGCACACCACGTCGGACAGGGTCGACGTGAAGGCGGGTCCGATGACCGACTTGAACCCGCGGTTCTGCGGGAAGATCGCCGCCACGCCCTGGGTCTGGCCGCAGACCGTCACGCAGCGACGGCACAGGACGCACTTGGCCGTGTCGCGCACGAGGGCCGGCGTGCTTGCGTCGCGCCTGCGGATGCTCTTCGCCCCCGCGTAGGTGATCTCTCGGATGCCGAGGTCGCGCGCGACGGCCTGCAGCTCGCAGTCTCCGTTCCTGTCGCAGGTCTGGCAGTCCCCCTCGTGGTCCGAAAGGATCAGCTCCACCACGGCCTTGCGGGCGCCGCGAACGCGCGCAGAATTGGTATGCACCTTCATCCCCTCGGTCGCCGGGGTCACGCAGGAGGCGGCGAGCGTCTTGGCGCCCTCCACCTCCACCAGGCAGACCCGGCAGGAGCCGATGGCCTGCACGTTTTTCAGGTAGCACAGCGAAGGAATGGTGACGCCGGCCAGCCGGGCCGCGTCGAGAAGGTTCGTCCCATCGGGGACCTGCACCTTTCTATTGTCGATTGTCAAAGCGGGCATGTGTCTGATCTCCTCTCTCACGGCTCGCGTCTAACGGCTCACGGTCACGGTCTCTTCGCGGTAGTCGCAGCGCAGGCAGCGCCTGGACTCCGCGAGGGCCACACCCGACGCCCAAGTTCTTTCCACTTCGGCGAACCCTTTTCGCCTCGCGATCGGCAGGAGCACGAGGCCGGGCCGAGGGGTCACCACGGGATCGGCGTCCGGATCGAAGAAGGTGTCCACCCTCCGCGACACGCGCCACGTGGCATGCCCGGCGCCAGGAGCGCCCTCGGCGCCAGGAGCGCCCTCGGCGCCAGAAAGCAGCATGTCGATGCCCACCGCCGCCTTCTCGCCCGCCGCGATCGCCTCGATCACCGAGGAGGGGCCGGTCACGGCGTCGCCGCCGGCGAACACCCAGCTCTCGGAGGTCTGGCCGTTCACGGGGTTCACCGCGATGAACTGCCGATCGTTCAGCTTCAGCGAAACGCCGTCGAAGAGCTCCTCGGGGGCCAGGGCCTGGCCGATGGCCGCGATGAGCTGATCGGCCGGGAGAACGAAGTCGTTCTGCCCATTCGCCACAGGCTTCCTGCGGCCGCTCCTGTCGAACTCGCCCAGCTCCATGCGGCGGAGCTTCACCGCCGTGAGCTTCCCCCTCTTTGCCGCGACGTCCAAGGGCGCGACGAGGAACTCGAATCGCACGCCCTCCTTCTCGGCCTCCTCGACCTCCTCGGCGTAGGCCGGCATCTCCGACCGTGTCCTCCGATACGCGACGGTCACCTTCTTCGCTCCCAGACGCAGGGCGGTCCGAGCGGCGTCCACCGCAGCGTTGCCGCCGCCGACCACGACCACGTTCTCGCCAACCGGCGCCTTGCCGGTGAGGTTGTACGCGCTCAGGAACCCGATGGCGTCCATGACGCCTTGGCCATCGATGACCCCGTCGGGAGCCTCCAGCCCGAGGCTCACGCCCTTCGGCGCCCCCACGGCGAGGAAGACCGCCTCGTAGCCCTTCTCCCTCAGCGTCTTCAGCGTGAAGTCCTTTCCCAGTTTCTTTTTCGTCTTGATCTCGACGCCGAGGGACTCGATCATCCCGATCTCGCGGCGAAGCACGTCGCGCGGCAGCCTGTAGGCGGGGATGGCCTGGATGAGCATGCCGCCCGGCTCCGATGCTGCCTCGAACACGGTGGGCTTGTAGCCCAGCCGGGCGAGGAAGTACGCGCAAGAGAGGCCCGCGGGGCCCGCGCCGACGATGGCGACCTTCCTCTTCGCGTTGGCGGGATCGCCCGTCATCGCGGGCAACTGGAAGCCCTTCTCCTGGTCGACCATGTAGCGCTTGAGCGCCCGTATCGAGAGGGGATCGTCCAGCGTCGAGCGGCGGCATTTGCTCTCGCAGGGATGGAAGCAGACGCGCGAGCAGATCGCCGCCAGCGGGTTCCTGTCCCTGTGCAGGGCGAGCGCCTCGTCGAAGCGCCTCTCGCCGATCAGGCTCACGAAACCGGGCACGTCAACTCCCGCCGGGCAGGCGTTCTGGCAGGGGGCGCGCACCAGCTCGGGGCACACACCGGCCCGGCACTTGCGGTCCCTGATGTGCTCGACGAACTCATCGCGGAAGTGGCGAATGGCGGAGAGAACGGGATTGGGCGCCGTCTGCCCCAGCCCGCACAAGGCGGTGTCCTTGATCGTGTTGCCCAGGTCGATGAGGCGCTCGATATCCCCTTCCCTGCCCTTGCCCTCGCAGATCCTGTCGAGGATCTCGAGCATGCGCTTGGTCCCGATCCGGCAGGGAGTGCACTTGCCGCAGGACTCCTCCTGCACGAACTCGAGGAAGAACCGCGACATGTCGACCATGCAGGTGTCCTCGTCCATGACGATGAGGCCGCCCGATCCCATGATGGCGCCAAGCTCCGTCAGCGACTCGTAGTCGACGGGCACGTTGAGGTGATGCCTCGGGATGCAGCCGCCGGACGGTCCGCCGATCTGAGCCGCCTTGAAGCTCTTGCCGTCCCTGATGCCGCCGCCGATGTCGTAGATGATCTCGCCCAGGGGCATGCCGATGGGGATCTCGACGAGACCGGTATTCTTCACCGCGCCGGCCAGCGCAAAAACCTTCGTGCCCTTGCTCTTTGCCGTGCCCATCGACGCGTACCAGTCCGCGCCCTTCAGGATGATCACGGGGATCGCGGCGTAGGTTTCCACGTTGTTGAGGAGGCTGGGTTTGTTCCAGAGACCCTTCACCGCGGGGAAAGGCGGACGGGGGCGCGGCTCGCCGCGGTTTCCCTCGATCGAGGTCATGAGCGCCGTCTCCTCGCCGCACACGAACGCTCCCGAGCCCATGCGGATCTCGAGGTCGAAGCTGACGCCCGTGCCCATGATGTTCTCGCCCAGCAGGCCGCGCTCGCGCGCCTGCGTGAGCGCGACGTTCAGCCGCGAAACCGCGAGGGGATATTCGGCGCGCACGTACACGTACCCCTGCGAGGCGCCGATCGCATAGGCGGCGATCGACATGGCCTCGATCAGGCTGTGCGGATCTCCCTCGAGGACGCTCCTGTCCATGAACGCTCCGGGGTCGCCTTCGTCGGCATTGCACAGCACGAACTTCTCTGTCCCCGGCGCCTTCCTGCAGAACTCCCACTTCATGCCGGTGGAAAACCCCGCCCCGCCTCGTCCGCGCAGGCCGGACTTCTTCACCGTGTCGATGACCTGCTCGGGGCTCATCTCGGTGAGCACCTTGGCCAGCGCCATGTAGCCGTCTCGGGCCACGTACTCTTCGATCTTCAACGGGTCGATGAGCCCGCAGTTGCGGAGAACCACCTTCACCTGCTTGCGGAAGAAGGGGATCTCCTGGAGGCCGGGGATCTCCATGCCAATGGGCCGCGTCTCGTGGGCGAGGTCCGTCACGATCCTCCCCTTGAGCAGGTGCTCCTCCGCGATCCGCTCGGCGTCCGCGGGCTTGAGGTTCTGGTAGAGGACATTGTCGGGGTACACGACGGCGACTGGCCCCGCGGCGCAGGGGCCGAGACAGCCCGTTTCGTAGACCTGCACCTCACCGTCGAGGCCTCGCTTCTCGATCGCCGCCCTCATGGCGGCGGAGAGCTCCAGCGCTCCAGAGGCGACGCAGCCGCCTCCCGTGCAGATCAGGACGTCACATCTGGATCGGCTCATGCCCTGTCCCCCCCGGCGCCTCTAGCGCCATCGGCGCCTCTAGCGCCATCGGCGCCTTCAGCGCCATCGTTGATGTATTTCGCCACGGGCTCGCCCGCGACGAGGTGGCCCGCCACGATCTCGCGGACCTTGTGCTTTGTCAGGTTCACGTACAGGAAGTTCCTGCCCGCCTTGTCGGTGAAAGTGGCCATGGGCTCCTGGTCGCACAGGCCGATGCAGCCCGACTGCCGCACGGTGACGGTGGTCACCGCTTTGCGGTCGAGCTCGGCGACGAGCTCGGCCAGCACGTCGCGGGCGCCCGCGGCGATGCCGCAGGTTCCCATGTGGACGATGATCTGCCTCTCCTTGGGCCCTCCGCGCAGCTCGATGCCTCCCCGGGCCTGCTCACGCAGCTTCATGAGATCCTGGGGACTGGTGATCTTCTCGCTCATCTCGCACCCACCTTCCTTTTCTTTGCAGTTGGCTTCTTTTCCGCGCCCTTCTTCGCCATGCCCTTCTTCGCGGCCGCCGGCTTCTTCGCTGCAGCTGGCCTCTTCACGGCTGCTGGCTTCTTTGCGCCCCGCCGCTTCGCGGAGCCGTTCCTGTACCCGTCGAGGATTGCGCGCAGCTTCAGCGGCTTCACCCGCTGGTGCACCTCCTCGTCGATCATGATCGTTGGCGCCAGGCCGCACGCGCCGAAGCACCGCGCCACTTCCAGGGAGAACAGCCCGTCGGGCGTGGTCCCGCCCACGTCGATCGCGAGCTCCTGCCTGAGGGTTTCGAGGACCTGCTTGCCCCCGCGCACGTAGCAGGCGGTGCCCATGCACACCCGCACCAGGTGCCTGCCCCGGGGAACGGTGGAGAAAAAGGAGTAGAACCCCACGACCCCGGCCACCTCGCTGTAGGACTTGCCCAGGGCGAGGGCGATCCGCTTGAGCACCTTCTCCGGGAGGTACCCGTAGATGCCCTGCGCGATCTGCAGCACCGGGATCAAGGCCCCCGGCTTCCCCCTGTACTCCGAGAGGACCTCGTCGAGCCTCGCGATGAGCTCGGATTCGGTCGCCTTCTCGGCGCAGCCAGTCGTTCCTGACGCCTCGTTCATTCGCCTCTCCCTTCCTCTGGTGTTATTCCGCCACATGGAGGGCCGCGAGGCCCTCCGCTATTCTCTGCCTGACTTCACGGGCGATCACGATGTCGCTGCGCGACCCCACGGGGAGCCTGCGCGCGACGTCGGCCGAGCTCACCGCCCATTCCCTGCTGCCCACGCGGAGGCGTGCGCGCAGCTCCACGTCGGGGTTCGTGCACACGACGGAGGCGAGCGTTGCCGCGAGGTCTCCCAGGGGGCTCCTATCCACGCTCGAAAGCGGCATGACCGCCCGCACGGCCAGCCCGCCCAACCCGGCCTTGTCGAGGAAAAGGCTCCCGCCCGCCTGCTCGGCCCTGAACTTCAGAAGGCTCAAGCCCAGGCCGGTCTTCTTCCCTTCTTTGGTAGTATAGAAGGGATCCGCGGCGA
This sequence comes from uncultured Spirochaetaceae bacterium, assembly GCA_964353885.1. Lineage (GTDB taxonomy): Bacteria > Spirochaetota > Spirochaetia > SZUA-6 > Fen-1364 > CAVTER01. Next base: position 8,215 of record CAYGXO010000118.1, on the reverse strand, counting down.
CCTGCCCGGAGACTGGAAGGCCCGGGCCGTCGTCCTCCACGAGGAGGGTCAGCTGGTCCGAGTCCGGTTGCTCCTCCACGGACACGGCAATCACGGTCGATCCTGCCCTGATCGCGTTCTCGATCAGGTCGAGGATGTGCAGCGAAAGCTCACGCAATCCCGCACCCCCTTCCGTTCGCGCCGGCGAGTGCGAGGGCGATCTCGGCGAAGCTCGGCGCCTCGACGGCGAGCGCGGTCCGCGAAATGCCGATATCGTCGAGGAAGTGGCTGTCCGAGGAGCTCACGAGGGGCAGCCCGTGGCCGGCGAACTCCTTCGCCCGGCCGCGCGCCGCCCCGGCAGCCGAGATCTCAAGGCCGTCGAACGGGACGTCCGGCGGCAGGAAGCCGAGCTGGCTGGGCACGCTGAAGCTCCTCCTGTCCATGTGCGCGGCAATCGCGAGGCCGCCGTGCCCGTGGATGAGGGCCACTGTCTCCGACAGGGTGAAGCGCGAGGCTGCCGAGAGCATTTTCTCTTCGATTCCGATCAGCTCTCCCCCGGCAGCGACGAGCTCCTGCTCGGGGCCGCGCGGGGCCGCCGTCGTGCCGTTCGACGAGAGCGGCCGCCACAGGGGAAGCCCCGCGCGCACCTCGGCGGCCGCGCGCTCAGCCGCCTCGGCGTCAGGGAACAGCCCCAGCACGTGCGCCTCCTCGGCCGTTGTGATCTCCATTCCCGCGATCACGGTCAGGCCGGCGCCGCTGCCGGCTGTGCCCGCCGCGACGCATGCAGCCGCGCGGGCGGCCGCTTCCATGACGGCCCGCACGTTGCCGGCGCTGTTATGGTCGCACACGGCGATCATCGCGAGTCCTTTGCGCAGCGCCTCCCGCACGATCGCGGGCGGCGACATCTCCCGGGATGCGCACGGTGAGAGGACGGTGTGCACGTGCATGTCCGCGAGGAGACGCATCATGCACGACGGCTCCCCGCCCCCCGCAGGCCCATCGCGTACAGTTTCCCCGCCGCGTCGAAAGTCGACTCGGGAGTGGCGAACAGGGAGAGCTTCTCCTGCTCTGCCTTCGCCCGCACGCCGTCGTCGGGCATCATGCCCGAGGTGAACACCACCGCGGTCAGCCCCGCGTGCAGAGCCACGGCGATCACGTTCATGTGGACCTGGATGGTCAGGAGAATCGCGCCGGCCGGCGCGTTGGCAAGGACGTCGCTCAGCAGGTCCGAGGCGTGAGCCTTCTCGACGGCGGCGCCGGCCTGCTCCGCCTGTCCCCCCCCGATCCCGGGCGTCAAGCTTTCGAAGCCGAGAGCCCGGGCGATCTGGTTCAACGTCATGACCGTTCCTCCGTTCGGCGCGGGTGCGGGCACGCGGGCTCGCTCGCCCGGCCCATCACCACGTCCTCGGCAAAGGCCGCGCAGGACGGGGCGCCGCAGGCCCCGCAGTCCCTGCCGGCAAGCATTTTGGCAAGCGAATCGATTTTGGCGAGCTTGCGGATCGCCTCGCCCATGTCGTCGTCAAGCCGCGCACCCCGGCGGGCAGCAAAGGGCCGAGCGCGGCGCACGGCGTCGGTAGGGCCCCGCGCGCCCCGAAGCCCCGCCTCGTCGCGATGACGCGCGGCGACAAAGGGGTTCGAGCCCAGAAGCGGCGAGCCGACGCAGCCCTGGTCGCATGCATAGCACTCGAGAACGCTCACACCCTCGAGGGCGCCGGTTTCCACCTCGGACAGAATTTTCTGGACGTGGCGCATGCCGGTGACGCGCAGCCCGGCGCCGAAGGCGCCCGAGGCGCCGAAGGCGCCCGAGGCGCCGGCAGCGCTTGAGGCGCCAGAAGCCCCCACCGCGCCAGCAGCGTCTTCATCGCATGTCCTGACGCCCCGGGCGCCTTCGGCGCCCGGCTGCTGCTCCTGCCCCTTTGTCGAGGCAACGAGCGGCAGGAGTGACGAAAGCTCCCTGGCAAGGCGCGCGGGAGACACGACTTTGAGGCGCTCGGTGTGGCTGGAACGGACTGCTGCCGCGTACTGGCTCGGGCAGGCTGCGACGAGCACCACGGGGCGCAGGGGAAAATCCCCTCCCGCGGCCTCGACGGGAGAGAGGTGCAGCGCGAGGTTGGGGATGAGGGAAGGGAACTGCATCTCGATGAGGATGACCACTGCCGGGCAGACGGGAGGAATGGCGGGAAGGTGACGGGGGCTCGCGCCGGCCGACTCGCGCGCCGCGGCGCAAAGGGCCTCCTCCCATTCCTCGGTGAGCCGCACGTCCGAGAACCCGAGCCGGGCGAGCGCCCCGAGAACCCGGTCGGGGCCCCCTCCTCCGGGGAAGCCGCTCAGGAAGCCCGACGGCAGGACGAGGACGGCCCCTTTGGCCGCCTCAGCCCCTTTGGCCGCCTCGGCCCCTTTGGCCGCCTCGGCCCCAGCAGCCAGCCGATCGGAGGCAGCCTCATCGTCGCGGATCCCGAAAACCCGGTCGGGGCATTCGGCGATGCAGGCAGTGCACCCGATGCACAGGTTCTCGAGCAGGATGGGGCCGCCCTCTCTGGCGCGCAGCGCCCCGGTCGGGCAGGCGAAAAGGCAGCGCAGGCAGGAGCGGCAGCGTCCGCGGTCCAGCGAAAGACCCGTGGACCGTGGAGACGACTCGCGATCGTCGGCTCCCCGGCGGAGGTAGATCGTGGACCTGATGCGGGTTCCCTTTCCGACCCGGGATTCGATCTCGAAAAGGTCGCTGTTTCTGCGGATGTTCGGCAGGCCCAGCCCCGCGCCGAAACCCATCTGCCGCGCCTTTTCGCAGGCGGTGGACCAGCCCTCCTGCATGGCCAGCTCAACGTCTCGGATGCCCGGTCCCTCGTCCGACACCTCGAGGTCGAGTCGCCCGTCGTCCAGGCGCGCCCACATGCTGCCCGTGCGGGCATGGATGACCACGTTCATCTCCGCCTCATAGGCGGCGATCATCGCCCGGCGCAGCGCCTGCGCGTCCACGCCGATCTTCGTCAGATGGTGCTTGAGCATCCGGGTGGCGGCGCCCGCGCAGTCGTAGTCCCCTCCCGCGATCCGACAGCTCATCGTGATCATGCGCCGAGCACCTTCTGGAGCGCCCTGTGGGTCGCCTCGAGGCCGGCCGCGGACACCATGATCCCCGTGCCGGCCGGCCGCGCCGCTCCGAGCAGCTCGGGGCCGGGGCTCACCCCGTTCACCAGGCAGATCCCGGGAAGGTCCATCAGCTCCGCGATGCGCGCGAGCTGTGCGTTGTTGAGGGAGGTGACGATCAGGGTGTCGGCTGCAGCATGGGCGATCAGGTCGCTCATCCTGTCCCCTGCATAAATGCGGGCGATTTCCGATTCGCCGTCCCCGCTGCCGGAATGCAGACGGGCTTCGATGCCGTGCGCGAGATCCTTCAGCTTCATATCTGTTTCAGCCGCTACCCGCACAGTTGCAATAGGCGTGCCAATCGTGAACAGATTCTCGATCAATCAGCGGGATCCATCGAGAATGCGGGCAAGTTTGCCGTAGTTCTGCTAATTGTCTATTGGGGAGTCAATTGATGCCAAGCGCCTGGTTTCTTGATTCGATCATTTCGCGGTTTTCAAGATTCTCAAGACAGGCGACTCGACCTTGAAGGGATTAAGCGTCGATGAGTGGCGTGCACAGATCTCCCATGGGGGATTTGTGCACATCGGCCTGTACACAAACCGTCGAATCCTTCTCCAATTGACACCTAAACCCAAATGGATGATACTCCATTCTAGTAAAGCTAAACGGCGACCAAGGTCAGGAGTGCAAGAGACATTGAAAACAACTGTCACGCGTTTGCTGAATATCGATCTCCCGGAGCATCAATCCGCGTTTCTCTGGGGTCCACGTAAAACCGGCAAGTCCACGTATCTCAGGATGGCGTTCCCGGACAGCGTCGTGTTCGATTTTCTTCGAACGGAGCTGGTTTTAGAGTTCTCCAAGCGCCCATCCGCAATCCGCGAGCAGCTGTTAGCCCGTCCCCGGCAGGATCTCGAGAAGCCGATCATTCTCGACGAGGTGCAGAAGGTGCCCGTTCTCCTCGACGAGATCCAGAGGCTGATCGAAAACCATGGACTCCGTTTTATCCTCTGCGGTTCCAGCGCGCGCAAGCTCAAGCGGGGCAAGGCCAACCTCCTCGGAGGACGCGCATGGCGATTCGAGCTTTTCCCGTTCGTCACGCCGGAGCTTGAGGAGCTCGATCTTCTGAGAATGCTCAACAGGGGCCTCGTCCCCGCCCATTACTACTCGGAGAACTTCCGCAAGTCCCTGTCGGGGTACGTGCGCGACTACCTGAAGGAGGAGGTTTTCGACGAGGGGCTCACCCGCAATATTCCGGCATTTTCGAGATTCTTCGACGCCATGGGGTATTCGCACGGCGAGCTGACCAACTTCGCGAATATTGCCAGGGAGTGCGGGGCCGATGCGAAAACCGTGAAGGAGTACTATACCATCCTATGCGACACGCTCCTGGGCCGGCTTGTGGATCCCTACAAGAAGAGGCAGGAGCGGCAGGTGATCACCAAGGCGGCCAAGTTCTATCTCTTCGACGTGGGCGTCGCGGGGGCTATCACCCGGCGCTCCATTGCCGAGGAACGCGGCGAGCAGTTCGGGAAGGCCTTCGAGCACTTCTTGTTCATGGAGCTCGCGGCCCATGCCTCGTACTCCGGGCTGGAGTACGACATCCATTTCTGGCGGACGAAATCCGGCCTCGAGGTGGATTTCATCCTCGGCGCCGGCGAGATTGCCATCGAGGTGAAAGGCGCCTCCCGGGTGGACGACCGCGACCTGCGACCGCTGCGGGCATTCGCCATGGAGCACAAGCCGCGGAGGGCAATCGTGGTCTGCAACGAGAAGTCAGAGCGAAAGGTCGCCGATATCCGCGTTCTCCCTTGGAGGTCTTTCCTGAAGGAGCTGTGGGGAGGCAGCATCATCGGCTGATCCGCGCCTTCTCGGTCGTCGCCCTTCTCGGCGCCGTCACCAGGAATGTGCCCGCGAGGATGATCGCGGCGCCCAGCCCCATGCTCCACGTGACGGTCTCGCCGAGGAAGAGCAAGCCCCACAGAATTGCAAAGACTGGGACCAGGAACGTGACGGTCAGCGCTCGGGTAGGCCCCACGTCCGCGATGAGCTTGTAGTAGATGATGTACGCGACCGCGCTGCACAGGAGGGCGAAGGCGACCACGATGAGCGCGACCCGGGGCGTGACGGCCGAGGCGGCGGGCGGGAAGATGAACAAGAACGGCATCAGGGCGAGTCCCCCGAGGAGCTGGCTGCCCCCCGCGATGGCCATGGGCTTCACGCCTGAGGCTTTCCTCTTGATGTAGACACCCGCCAGCCCGTAGCACATCGGCGCGATGAGGCAGGCAAGAATGGCGAGGGCTGTCGGCAGCCCGCCGGGCAGCCTGCCGAGACTGCTCATCACGACCACCCCGCCGACGCCGAGCAGGAGGCCCGCGCCTTTGCGGACGGTGAGCGGTTCTCCCAGCCAGATCGCGCCGAAAATCGCTCCGAACATCGGCGACATCGAATTGAAGATCGCCTCCATCGAAGCAGGCAGGTACAGGGCCGCCGCCGAGTACAGCACGAAGGGGATCGCGGAGTTCAGAAGGCCGATCAGCAGGAAGCGTTTCCAGTTCTTCCGCCACTCGGGCCCGAACCGTGTGGCGAGGAAGACCAGCGCGAGAAATATGCCGGCGAGCAACATCCGCAGATCGGCGGTGGCCACGGGGCCGATCAGGGGGGCCAGGTGGCGCATGAAGATGAAGGAGCTGCCCCAGATCGCGGAGAGCGCGAGGAGGAGCAGGACGTCGATTATTCGCATGCGACAGAATGTATGCGCGGCTGAACGGGAGGGCAACCCGGATCTTGCCGCCTCCCGCGGAGGTCCGCTAGCGCTTCGGGTCGGGCTCCTGGTCGGCCTGCGGGGCTTCCAGGCGCAGGAACTCCCGGTAAGGCTTGAAGACCAGCGCAACCAGCGAACAGACCAGCGTGAGCCCGCCGCCCACGGAGAACATAAGGGCCACGTTCTTGCCCACGAGGTCGAAGACGATCCCCGAGAGCGCCATGCCCAGCGGCATGACCGCGGCGACCACCGTGCCCCCCAGACTCTGAATCCTTCCGCGCAGGGAAGCCGGCGTGGCGAGCTGTAGGAGTGTCATGAAGTGCACGTTCACGATGCCGCCTAGGGCGCCGACGAGGATGAAGCCGGGAACCTGGAACGCCGGGTGGCGCGCGAGGAGCATGAGGGGGATCAGCGCGGACTGCCCCGTCATGCTCACCGACACCACGGCCTCCCTCGCCTTTCCCCGGGCAGGCACGGCGCCGGCGAACGCGAAGCCCAGCAGCGATCCCACCCCGAACGCAGCCATGAGGTAGCCGTACCACTGCGGCCGGAGCCCCAGGTAGTTCTCCACGAAGAATGGCATCAGGACGATCACCGGGGCGATGAAGAAGTTGAGAGCGGTCATCAGAAGCAGGCTCGTTCGCATTCCCCTGTGGGCGACGACGAACCGCAGCCCCTCCATGAAGTCGTTCTTGAACCGCTGCCAGGGATGCAGGTGTCCGTCCGTTGCCGGCGGGCGCATCGGGACGCGCAGGAACAGCTCGCTCGTTCCCGAGAGCAGATAGGTCATCGCGTTCACCAGGACGAGCAGCGGCATCCCGATCGTGACGAAAAGAATCCCGGCCAGCCCCTGGGCAACGAACATGGCCACATGCATGCCGGCCATGTTCAGGCCATTGGCGGCCTCCAGGCGCTTCTGCGGGACCAGGTCGGGGAGGCACGCCCCGATGGCGGGCTGGGAAAAGGTGTCCAGAAGGCCGGTAATGATCGTGACGCCGAAGACGACGCCGATGCGCGCGCCAGCCGACGCCGGTAGGAAGAAGAACGCCGAGGCTGCGAGCACGAACACGCCGCCCGCGATGTCCGTCCACGCGATGAGCCTCTGGCGGTTCCACCTGTCGACGATCACCCCCGCCACGGGGCCGAGCACGACCATGGGCAGCAGGGCGACGGTCATGACAAGACCCATCAGTGTGCCGGAATCGGTGAGCTGCTTCAGCCACAACATCGACGCCACGGCGAAGGCCTGCTTGCCGATCGAGCTGACGACCTGGCCCTGCCAAAGCAGGGTGAAGTTGCGATTCCAGAGCCGAAGGGGAGAGGCTGCCGCTTGCGCCATGGGAGGACTATAGGTGCCGCCGAGGAGGGACGCAAGTGGTCGAAGCGCTGCCCGGCAGTGTATCTTCGAGAGCATGGATGCCCCCGGCATTGGCTTCGGCAACTTTCACACCCATACCGAGCATTGCGACGGAAAAGGCTCCCCAGACGAGTTCGCGGAGGCGGCCCTCGGCAAGGGCATGCCGCGGCTCGGCTTCTCGGGGCACAATGTCCTGCCCTTCCCCGCGCATTGGACGATGCCGGCGGGGAATCTCGAAGGCTACCTGCGAGAGGTGCGGGAGACGAAAGCCCGCTATTGCCGCAGGCTCGAGGTGTTTCTCGGCATGGAGGTCGACTACCTGCCCGGGGTCGCCTCGCCCGTTGATCCCGCGATACGCGCGCTCGGCCTGGACTTCGTGATCGGCTCCGTCCACTTCATCGCCTCGGTGAACGGAGAATACCCGTGGACCGTGGACGGCTCCGCTGGGGAGTTCGAAACCGGGTTGCGGGAGAGCTTTCGCGGGGACCTGCGCGCGCTCGTCGAGCGCTACTACGAACGGGTCGCCGAGATGGCCCTGCGGGCGACGCCCGACATCGTCGGGCACTTCGACATCGTCAAGAAGACCAACCGCGACGGCCGCTGGTTCAGCGAGGAGGCCCCTTGGTACCGCGCAGCCTGTCGAACAGCCCTGGAGGCCGTCGCTCGCTCGGGCAGCATCCTCGAGATCAACACGGGCGGCGTCGTCAGGGACACGAGCGGAGCACTGTATCCTTCCGCCCACATTCTTCGGGAGGTCCGGGCGCTCGACATACCCGTGATGGTGAACGCGGACGCCCACCGGCCCGAGCACATCGATGGCCACTTCCGCGAGACCGTGCTCCTGCTGCGGGAGCTTGGGTTCCGCAGCCAGCGGCAGCTCACCGCCCGCGGCTGGGTCGACCAGGTGTTGTGAGCCTCCGACAGCCTACGACGCGGGCACGATCAGCCCAGCAGCAGCGCTTCGAACGGCACGGCCACGGTCCTGCTGCTCAAGAGATGGGCCTGCTGACAGGCGCACGCGAGAATGC
>CAYGXO010000117.1:0-30642 GCA_964353885.1 uncultured Spirochaetaceae bacterium | reverse complement strand
CTGGTGAAAAGCTACAGGGTGTACGAGAAAGCTCTCAAGCGCCATACTGCTTCATGAACTGGACCCGCTCGTAGACCGCGGGGTCCTCGCTCGCGGCCTGGCTCATCTTCCCGCGGAAGTCGGCGATGGCCTTGAAGCCGTGCCTGTCCATCCACGCCTCGAGCTCGACCAGCATCGCGCGGATCGCGCCCACGCCGTTCTTGTACAGCGAGGAGACGGTCTGCACCGCCCGGGCTCCGGCGAGAAGCTGCTTGATGACAGCAGTCCCGTCGTGGATGCCGGTGGAGGCGGCAAGGTCGCAGCCGACCCTGTTCGACATCAGGGCGATCCACCGCAGGGGCGCGGCGATCTCCGCGGGCGTGCTCAAGGCGTTTGCCGCGGTCACCGCGAGTGTCTCCACGTCGAAGTCGATGCTGTAGAAACGGTTGAAGAGCACGAGCGCGGAGACCCCGGTTTTCGACAGCTTCTGGATCATCTGCGCGAGGGTGGAGAAATAGGGGCTCACCTTCAGCGCCACGGGGATGCGGACTTCCTCCCTCACTCGCCTCACGATGGCGAAGTACTCGCGCTCCCGCTCCTCGCTCGAGCGCTTCAGGTCCGAGGGGAGGAAGAACATGTTCAGCTCCAGGCCGTCGGCGCCCGCCCTCTCCAGCTCTTTCGCGAATGAGGTCCACTCGCGCGAGTAGGTGCAATTGACGCTCGCGATCACGGGGATGGAGACGCTCGCCTTCGCCTCGCGCACGAGGTCCTTGTACGCCGCGATGCGGCCGCTTCGGATCTCATAGTCGTAGTAGTCGTACGACTCGAGGCTCATGCCCTTCGCCTTTGCCTCGGCGAGGATCTCCGCGTACTCGGAGGCGATCTCCTCCTCGAAGATCGACTTCAGAACGACGGCCGCGGCGCCGCCGGCTTCCGCCTCCTGTACGCCCTTCGCCGTGCCGGTGAGCCCCGAGCTGCCGGCGATGATCGGGTTGGCCAGCGACAGTCCCATGTACGTGGTCGAGAGGTCCATCATGGCCGCACCGTAGCTGATTTGGAGCGGGCGATCAAGCGCCGGCACTTGAAGAGCGTGCGGGAAACCGCGTAGTGTCGGGGGCGAGGCAGCAGGGGGGGCAGAGCGATGGAGGGAAACGTTCGATCCGATCTCGCGCCCGGCATTCGCGTGGCGATCGTCACGAAGCGCGATCAGCCCACGGGGAAGCTCACCGAAGGGGTTGTTCGCGACATCCTCACCAGCTCGCCGACCCACCCGCACGGAATCAAGGTGCGCCTCGAGGGCGGTGAGGTCGGACGGGTGAAGCGCATCCTCAGCGCCTGAAGCGCTCCTCAGCGCCTGAAGCGCTCCTCGGCAGCTGACCGCGGCGCTTGATTCCCCCCGGGGAAAAGCGCTACTGTATCGCCATGGACAAGATCATCAAGGTGGAGCTGACGCGGAGCGAGAGGGAGCTCCTCCTCAATCTCCTGTATATCGACCGCGAGGTGGAGAAGAAGGTCGTCAACTCGAGGCCAGCGGCCAACCGCTTCCCCCTCGAGCTGGATCAGAAGGAGCTGGAGGGCGTGCTGAACGCTCTTTCCGGTGAAGCGAACCACACCGACGACCGCAATCTGCAGAAGGCATACGAGGAGCTGCGCGAGAAGCTGGAGAAGATCGACGCCGCGACGGCCGAGGGCGGGAAGAACCCGGCCTAGTGCCGCCCGTGGAAAAGCCGCAGATCCCGCCGATCCTCCTCCCGCTCGAGGAGGCTCGGATCGACCTGCCGCGGCGGGGCGAGGTCGCCATCAGCAGGTTTCGCGTGGAGTTCAACAGCTCGCCGAAACCCGTGCGGACGGGATTCCAGGAATCATGGGCGTCGAAGCCGCAGGTGTCCTGCGACGGCGCCGCACTGTTCCCCGAGATCGCCGTGCTCTCCCTGTTTCAGAAGGAAGGGTGGGGCGGGGTGTGGGTGGACGCGCCGCGGCGCAAGTACTTCGACAAGATGCCGACCCAGAGCAAGGGAGTGACGCTCGACGCCCACATCGGGCAGCTGCTCGCGAGGATCGCGGGGGTCGGCGAGAAGGGGAAGGCGGCGTGCTGGGACCTCATCGTATGGCACGGCAGGAGAGTGTTCTTCGTTGCCGTGCGCCCCGCGGTGAAGGGGGGAGGATTGGAGAAGTCCCGGCTGGCATGGCTCGAAGCCTCCCTCCACGCGGGGATGTCGCCGGGCCAGCTCCTTATCGTCGAGTGGGCCTACAGGAAGGTCGTGGTGGGGAAAAAGAGGGCGCCGCTCAGACCTTGAGCATGTCCTCGAGTATCCCAGCGGCATCCCGGATGTAGCCGGAGCACCGGGTCGAGAAGAGGTTCTTCGCCCGCGCCGCCTGCAATCCCTGCGGCGTCCCGATGTCCTCCCCGAGCAGGTCCCTGCAGGCGAGGGCGCCGTTGACCTCGGTGAACCTGCGCGCGAACTCGCGCACCAGGCCGTATGCCGCTTCCTTCGCATCCGCCTCTTCGGGTTTCCGCATTCCCCGGGCAAGACCGAGCGCCATGAAGGCGCCCGTGACCGCCCCGCAGGTGCCGGCCAGACGTCCCATCCCCCCTCCGAAGCCAGTGGCGATGCGCATCGCGCTTTCCCCGTCGAACCCCAGCTTTTCCGAGAACGCGCCCAGGACGGCCTGAGCGCAATTGGCGCCCCTGCCATGAAGGGCGAGAGCCTCCTCGGCCGCGTTCATCGCTCGCTCTCCTCGAACACTCCCTGCTCCTTGTTCTTTTTCACCTTGTCCCATGGGAACACCCTCCCGTTCATGGCGATGTACACGCCTTTCGGCAGAAGCTGCACGGCGGTGATCGCCGAGCCGAGGTTGAAGACAGCGTCCGAGTTGTTGAAAATGTAGGGCGTCATGGCGCCGGTGAGGACGATGGTTTTCGCCAGGCCCGCCGTGCCGAGCACCTCTGCGGTCTCGGCCATTGTATCGGTGCCGTGGGTGATCACGATTCGCTCTTCGGCCGCGCGCCTGCACGACTCGAGGATCTGCAGCCTGTTGGAGTTGTGCATGTCGAGGCTGTCGATGAGCTGGTTGAGCTCAACCTCGATGGGGACCGTGCAACGAACGAACGCGAGGATTTCCGGGAGGTGGGAATCCTTGAAGGTGAGGCTGCCCCGGATCTCGTCGTAGTGCTTGTCGAAGGTGCCGCCCGTGATGATGATCCGGATTGTCACCCTTCGATGGTGGGGAAAATCTCCGATTTGATCAAGCGAGCCTTGGCCAGCTCGCAATAGCGCTCCTCGATCTCGATGCCCACGGCCGTGCGGCCCGCGAGCGCCGCAGCGACGAGAGTCGTGCCGCTGCCCATGAAGGGATCGAGGACCGTGTCCCCGACGAAGGTGAAGAGGCGGATGCACCGGCGGGGCAGCTCCAGTGGAAAGGGGGCGGGGTGGCCCGTCCTCTTTTTGCTCTCGCCGTTGAAGGTCCACAGGCCGTTGGTCCACTCCATGAACTCCGCGCGGGTGGCGTCCGACTGCCCGCTCCCGCTCCTGCGCTTCCAGCTCTCCCTGTACAGCACGACGATCAGCTCGACGGGGGCGATCACGTAGGGCGCCGAGGCGCTCATCCAGGACCCCCACGCCGTTCGTCGGGAGATGTTCCCTTCGTTCCACACGATCGTGGAGTGGTAGCGGAAGCCCGCCTCCTTCGCGATCGTCGTGAGGTCCGCGCCGACGCTCTGCTGGCCGTCCTTGTTCTTGTCCAGAGGGATGTTCAGGCACATCCTGCCGTCCCGCTTCAGCCACGAGAAGCACCTCGCGAGCCACCTCGCGCTGAACCGGAGGTAGCGCCCGTAGGTGAGCCTGTCGTCGTGCGCGCCGTACTGGATGTCGACGTTGTACGGGGGGGAGGTGACGATGAGGTCGATGCTCTCGGGCCGGACCGCGCGGGTGGAGAGCACGCTCGCATTGTGGATCGTGACGTTCCCCGCTTCATACCATGGCCGCGGCATACGAGGCTCAGTGTAGCAGGCAGCGGCTGCCGCTCATAGTGAGGCGCGGACCGTGAAGACCGGCCCGTCCATGCAGACCAGGCGCCCGGCGTGCTCGCAGGAGCCGCACAGGCCGATGCCGCAGCGCATGTAGGCTTCGTAGGAGAGCTCCGCGGGGAGGCCCCGCTCGCGGCACAGCGACGCCAGGCACTCGAGCATCCCTTCGGGACCGCACGCGCACAGCATGTCGAACCTGCCGGCTTCGAGAAGGGCGGCGGCCGCATCGGTGGCAAGGCCGCGCAGACCTGCCGAGCCGTCCTCGGTTGCGGCATGGACCGCGACGCCAAGGTCGGCGAATCTGGCGGGAAACAGCAGGTCGGCCGCGGTCCGCGCGCCGAGCACAGCCACGACGCGCGCGGCGGCAGATGCGGCGAGCAGGCGCCTGGCGAGGAAGTGCAGGGGCGCCGCGCCGTAGCCGCCGCCGACCATCAGGGTGCTCCCCTGCGCGGGACCGTACCCGCTTCCGAACGGCCCTCGGAACCACAGCCGATCCCCGACGCGCATCGCGTGCAGGGCCTCGCTGAAGGGGCCGACCCGGGCGATCGTGAAGCAGAGGGGATCGTCGCCCGAGATGCTGAAGGGCTTCTCGTCGAGCCCAGGCAGCCAGATCATCGCGAACTGGCCCGGCTGGGCCTCGAGGCCGGCCTCGAGGCGGAGCGTGACGGTCCGCGCGTTCTCGGTCACCCGCTCGACTATGCGCGCGGACCGATGCGGGCCGCTAGTCAGCCCCATGCGCGTCCTCCCAGGTCGGAATCGGGGGCGGGTTCGTGGGCGCCTTGACGCCCGCGGCGGGCCGGTGCGCCCTTCCCCGAACTTCCTCCAGGCTCCGGATTCCATGCTCGCGCAGCCAGAGCGAGAGCTCCTCGAGGATGAGAGAAAAGACACGCTCCCCGCGCGAGACGATTGCCGAGCCCACGCCGACGCACAGGGCTCCCGCCATGATCATCTCCACGCAATCCGTGCCGTTTGCGATTCCGCCCGTGCCGAGGATCGGGACCGAGACGGCCTGGGCGATCTCGTACACGCAGCGCAGCGCGATCGGCTTGAGCGCAGGCCCCGAAATGCCGCCGGTCCGGTTGGCGAGCACCGGGGTCCCGCTCTCGGCGTCGATGAGCATTCCCGGCATCGTGTTCACGGCGCAGATCGCATCCGCTCCCGCCTCGACGACGGCGCGGGCGATCGAGCCGATGCCGGGCACATTCGGGGCGAGCTTCACGATGCAGGGGATGCTCGTCGCCGCCGTCACGCGGCGGGTGACTTCCGCCGCGGCCTCGCGCGAGGCTGCGAAGATCTCGCCATGCTCGGATGCCACGTTCGGGCAGGAGATGTTCACCTCGATGAGGTCGGGTCGCGCCTCGCTTACGATCGCGGCGGCCTCGGCGAAGTTCTCCGCCGTGTCGGCGGAAACGCTGGCGATGAGGGGCACGCCGAGCGGCGCGAGCCTGCGCGACGCCTCGCGCAGCAGGGCGACCTCCTCCCGAGCTCCCGGGTTCGGCAGGCCCATGGCGTTGAGAAGGCCGTGACCCCAGTCGACGGCCGACGGGTTCGGGTGTCCTCGCCGGGGGAGGAGCGTGCAGGTTTTCGCCGTCACCGCTCCCGCCCCGTTTCTGGCCGCGCGCTCCAGCAGCGCGGGAGAGGTGCCCCAGATGCCCGATGCGAGGACGAGAGGGTTCGCCAGCGGGACGCCGGCGAGCATGCAGGAGAGATCAGCCGAGACCGAGGGCCGCGCGCACATCAGATCGAACCGCCTCCGCAATCCGCCCGCGGCGGACGAGGATGTCCAGCAGCGAGGACAGCGTCAGGACCGAGCGCAGGGCGAGGCCGCGCGCTGCCAACTCCTCCCGGCCTCCCTGCTCGCGGTCCACGAGCACGACGACGTCAGCTACTTTCAGGCCCGCGTCGCTCAGGGGCGCGATCGCCTCCAGCTTGCTGCCTCCCGTTGTGATCAGGTCGTCGAGCACGACAACGGTCTCACCCTGCTCGAACCTGCCCTCAATGAGCTTTTTCGTGCCATAGTCCTTGGCCTCCCGTCGGGGGTAGAGAAGAGGCGCGCCCGTGGCGAGCGCAACAGCCTGGCCGATCGGAAGCCCGCCGTAGGGAATCGCCGCGATGCGATCGAAGCGCAGCCCCGCAAGCAGGCCGGCGAAAGCTTTCGCGACGATCGCCATGAGGGCCGGATCGCTCACCAGCAGGCGCAGGTCGATGTAGATGGGAGAGGTGCGCCCGGATTTGAGCGTGAACTCGCCGAACCGGACCGCCCCCAGATCGTGCAGGCCGACGGCGATCCGCTCGACGAGATCGTCGGCCGGTTTCGGGCTTGTGGGCACCACGCCTCCCGTGCCCTTCATTCCAGCTTCCCGGGCGGCTTCGATCCTGTCGCGGAGCTCGCGCGCCGCCGCTCCCGGGTCGGCAGCCCCGTACACGGCGCGTGAGACGTTCACGATCACGCCGACTCCGCGCGCATCGAGGCCCGCCGACACGCTCGCCTCCAGGTCTCCGCCCTGGGACCCGACCCCCGGCAGCAGAAACCACATGGTTGGGGCGATCGCCCGCACACGGACGAGGACGTCGGGGAACGTCGCGCCGATGACCAGGCCGATGTTTCCGCCGCCATTCCAGCCCTGGGCGATCGAGGCGATGCGCTCGTAGAAGGGGACGCCTCCCGCATCCAGCTCCTGCAGGTCGCGGGCGCCGGGGTTCGAGGTGTGGCAGAGAAGGAAGAGGCCCCGGTCGGCGTACCGGGCGAACGGCTCGACGCTGTCGAACCCCAGAAGGGGGCTCAGCGTGACGGCATCCGCATCCAGCACGTCGAAGATCGCCTTCGCGTAGGCCTCGGCCGTGGAGGCGATATCGCCCCGCTTCGCGTCGATCAGGACGGGCAGGCCCTTCTCGTGGATGTAGCCGATCGTCCTCTCGAGCGCCCGCATCCCCTCGACGCCCCGGGCCTCGTAGAAGGCGGAGTTGGGCTTGTACAGGCAGGCCGCGCCGCACGTGGCGTCGATCACCTTTCGATTGAGGGGAAAGACATCGGCTGCCGCGATCACGTCCAGCTGCGGGTCGAGCCCCACGCAGAGCAATGAGCCCGTCCGCCGGGCCGACTCTGCGAGATGGGTGAAGAAGGGCTTTCGGTTCATGGTGTTGCCGCGAGGATAGAGGCCGCGGGGTTCTTGATCAAGGGAGCGCCCCTGGTCGGTTCAACACTAGCACGATTTTACAAATGATGCGGCGCCTGTACAATACGAGACGGAGATGCGGCGGTAGTGTGGGAGGTCGGCGCGCAGCGCCGCCAAATGCGCGAACGGGAGGAAGGAGACGCATGAGCACGCTCGATCCGAAAACGATGAAGGACTGGGAGATCGCGGAGGCGGCGGAAGCCTCGATGAAGCCCGTGACGCGCCTCGCGAAGGAGCTGGGGCTCGAAGACAGGGAGCTCCTGCCCTATGGCCACTACGTGGCCAAGCTGGACTACATGAGCATCCTCAACCGGCTGAAGGACAGGCCGGACGGGAAGTACATCGAGGTCACCGCCATCACGCCAACTCCCCTCGGCGAGGGCAAGTCCACCACGACCATGGGGCTCGTCGAAGGCCTCGGGAAGCTGGGGAAGAAGGTCATCGGCGCCATCCGCCAGCCGTCGGGCGGGCCGACGTTCAACATCAAGGGCTCTGCCGCGGGCGGAGGCCTCGCCCAGTGCATCCCCCTCACCGATTTTTCCCTGGGTCTGACCGGCGACATTGACGCGATCACCAATGCGCACAACCTCTCCATGGTCGCCTTGACCTCCCGGCTGCAGCACGAGTTCAACTACGACGACGCAGGCCTCGCGAAGCGGAACCTGAAGCGGCTGGACATCGACCCGCGCAATGTCGCCCAGGGCTGGTGCATCGATTTCTGCGCCCAGGCGCTGCGCGAGATCATCATCGGGCTGGGCTCGGACATGGACGGCTTCATGATGAGGAGCGGGTTCCAGATCACAGTCTCCTCCGAGATCATGGCCATCCTCGCCGTGGCCTCGGATCTGAAGGACATGCGCGAGCGCATGGGCAGGATCGTGGTGGCGTACAGCAAGTCGGGCGCGCCCGTCACCACCCGCGACTTGGGCTGCGACGGCGCCATGACCGCCCTCATGACCAAGGCCATCAACCCCAATCTCCTGCAGACCATCGAGGGTCAGCCCGTGCTCGGGCACGCGGGCCCCTTCGCCAACATCGCAATAGGCCAGTCTTCGATCATCGCCGATCGGGTGGCCCTGAAGCTGGCCGACTACCATGTCACCGAGAGCGGGTTCGCCGCGGACATCGGCTTCGAGAAGTTCTGGAACCTGAAGTGCCGGTTCAGCGGCCTCATTCCCCACTGCTCGGTGCTCGTGTGCACCGTGCGGGCGCTGAAGATGCATGGCGGCGGGCCCCGGGTCGCGCCGGGCAAGCCGCTGGACAAGGCCTACACCGAGAAGAACGTGGCGCTCGTGGAGAAAGGCCTCGAGAACCTGCTGGCCCACATCCAGACCATCAAGCTGTCGGGCATCGAGCCCGTCGTGTGCATCAACCACTTCCACACTGACACCGACGAGGAAGTGGCGGTGGTGCGCAGGGCGGCGGAGGGCGCCGGCGCCCGCGTGGCGTTGTCGAAGCACTGGGAGAAGGGCGGTGAGGGTGCGACAGAGCTCGCCGAGACCGTGGTGGACGCCTGCAAGGCGAAGCCGAAGTTCAAGTTCCTCTACGAGCTTTCCGCCCCGCTGCGGGAGAGGGTCGAGCTGATCGCCACAAAGGTGTACGGCGCCGATGGAGTG
Organism: uncultured Spirochaetaceae bacterium; assembly: GCA_964353885.1. GTDB lineage: Bacteria > Spirochaetota > Spirochaetia > SZUA-6 > Fen-1364 > CAVTER01. The sequence continues at coordinate 21,844 of CAYGXO010000117.1, read as the reverse complement.
TCCTGGTCCCCGGCAGCCACTGAGAAGGCGAAGGCCATCGAAGCGGACCCCGAGCTCGCCAAGCTTGGCACCTGCATGGTCAAGACCCATCTGTCCCTCTCGCATGACCCGACGATCAAGGGCAGGCCCAAGGGCTGGACGCTGCCCATCCGCGATGTGCTGCTCTACAGGGGCGCGGGCTTTGTCGTGCCTGTGGCGGGAGACATCAAGCTGATGCCGGGGACGGCCTCGGAGCCCGCCTTCCGCAACATCGATGTGGATGTGGCCACCGGAAGAGTGAAGGGGCTGTTCTAGTGTTCCGTAAATAAGAGTTGACATAAATATATCGATCTGCTGCGCTGTGCGTATGCGCACGCAGATACTCCCACAGTTGAACACAGCGGAACGAGAGATGATGGGGCAATTGTTGAAGGGAGAGGCACTGAATCGCAAGCAGGCCACTCGACTGCAAGTCGTATTGGGAAGAGCGGACGGAAAGCGCACCAATGAGATTGCCGAGGCCCTCCGCATTCATCCCGTATCCGTTCGCGTGATTGTCCGTCGGTTCAATGAGCGTGGGGTGGCGGGGCTGCTGAAGCAGCCGAACCACAAGCCAGGGAAGGCTCCACTCAGCCAGAAGGTGATCAATCGAGTGCTGAAGGTGGTGCAGACCGAGCAACCGAAAGACGCTACTCACTGGTCAACCGTTTCCGTGTCAGCGACGATCCGGCCTTTAAGGAGAAGCTGGAGGATATCGTGGGGCTGTACCTGGACCCGCCGGAAAACGCAATTGTGCTGGGTCTTGATGAGAAATTGCAAGTCCAGGCGCTGGAACGCGCTCAGCCGATCCTGCCCCTGCGACTCGGCATTCCCGAGCGGCAGACCCACGACGACGTTCGCCATGGAGCAACAAACCTGTATGCGGCGCTCAACGTTGCCTCAGGCAAAGTGAGAGGAGCACTCGCTGATCGGCATCGCCAGAAGGAGTACAGAGAGTTCCTCGAGCTGGTAGACCGAAGAACCTCAAAGAAGAAAGTGCTCCACCTCATCGTCGACAACGCCTCCAGTCATGACACCAAGAAGGTGCGCGAGTTCTTGGAAGCACGGCCCGGGAGGTTTGTGGTGCACTTCATCCCCACGCACAGCTCGTGGCTGAACCTCGTGGAGCGATGGTTTTCTGAGATCACGACCAAGCGCATCCGACGTGGCAGCTGGACCAGCGTGAAGGAACTCGAGCGAGCGATTCTGGACTACATTCATCAGCGGAAAGAATGTGGGAAACGCTTCGTGTGGGCCAAGAGTTCCGAGGAGATCCTCGGGCGCGTATAAAAAGCGAGCCGGAATTACGTATGCTGTCGTTTACAGGACACGAGATGCGGGTTTCGCTTTCGATGGGGAAACCCGAGTGCTCCCAACCGAGAAGCGTGCGGGGGAAGTCGGGATTCAGCAGATCCTTCTCGAGGAACAAGGCGATCACCCCGTGTCGTCAGACTTCCGTCAGGGCCTCACCGGCTCCCAGCGGGATGAAGAAGAAGCGGTCGCGGTGGTCGAAGTCGCCTTCCCGCACGATGGCCGAGCCTCTCGGCATCCATACCTCGGTGCGGTTCCGCCAGCCATGGCGAGACGCGCCAGTGAGGGCGCCACACGCCGAACTCGCCAAATGTCTGAAGAGCCTGCTGGGCGCGAGAGCCCCCCACGACTCGTCTTCTCCAGCTCATCGTCGTTGACATGACCACTCGGGCCGAGATAGAATTGCTGCGGGATCGGAAAGTGGACCCCAAAAAGCGCCCCCACCACACCCTGTACCTACGCATTCTTCGTGCAATGACACCCGAGCAGAGGCTCGCGAAGGCATTCGAACTGGGTAAAATGGGGAGGGATCTGCTGCGGGCCGGCCTTCGGCAGCGGAACGCGAAGGGCTCCGAGGACGCGCTGCACGCTCGTGAACTTGAGCAGATCGCCCGATGTCACAACAGGAACTATTGATCGAAGTTGCCGCAGCCCTCGAAGGGCATGGGATTGCCTATATGGTCACCGGCTCGATCGCGTCGAGTCTCTTCGGCGAGCCCCGGCTGACACACGACATCGACGTCATCGTGCAAGTCTCCGCGCAGGATGCTCTCAAGCTGGCCGGTTCCTTCCCGCCGCCGCGGTACTCCCTCGATGACAGGGAGAGCATCGAGGAGATGGTCCGTCAGGCCTCGATGTTCAACCTCATCGACACGCACACCGGCGACAAGGTCGATTTCTGGATCCTCACGGGCAGCCCGTTCGACAGGTCGCGATTTGACAGACGCAGGTGCGTGAGCGTGTTCAGCACGATGCTCTGGGTTTCTTCGCCTGAGGACATCATCCTCGCGAAACTGCGGTGGGCGGATCTTTCCGGCGGAAGCGAGAAGCAGTTCCGGGATGCGCTTCGCGTGTTCGAGGTGCAGCGGGAGGATCTGGATACTCGCTACTGCGCAATGTGGGCGGAGAACCTGGGAGTCGCTGCGCTTTGGGAGAGACTGCTCGCGGAGGCTGAACAGTAGCCGGAAGCTCCCGCGCACCGCGACAGCCAGTCGGTCAGGGAACGAGGCCCAGGGCGACGGCGCGGCGGGGGGGTGCAGCGCGCCAGTGTTGCACCCGATCCTACCTCCACGCAGCAGTCGGGGGCCGCGGCTCCTGCCGCGCGCCGGGCTGATCCGCCGGCCGCCTGCGGGGCGCGTCTCACTCAATCATTCGTGAGAACAGGTAGAGGTTTTTACAGTAGAGTAGCCCTGCAGTATGGGGTTCTGGTAGATGAATCGATGTCGTGCGGGACGAGCACTGTGTTCTCATGCCCGGTCCTCTGGAGGGCCTGTCTGAACTGCTTCTTGTACGCTGGAATGAAAGAGATGACGTCGACTCTCGCCTTCTTCGACCGCAGGAGGTCTTCGATCTGCGATCCGACCTCCTTCGAACGGATGTCCGTGGTCAGATACCCCACCTCGTGCGCAACCCTTGCGAAGTGCCTCTCCACGCCTTGGAGAAAGCCCTCGTAGCGCAACATAGTGAGATCGGGAGTGTTCGAGAACATTCGGGAATCCCCACGGGCGAGGACTATTTCGATGTAGCCAGCGGCCAGACGGCCCCCCGCTCGTAGTCGGGTCCGACATTACAGAACCGATGCAGTCCGGCGCATCGACGTTACGCGTCAGGTAGCGAGCCCTGCACCATCTGCAGGAAGCTCAAGTCTTCTCTCATCGTGCGGGAGCGCACGAATCGCGGGCACTCACCGACGAAAGGCGCGTGACCGCGCTGGTCACCGTGCCGCGGCGTACCGCTGCCAGAGGCCGTCGAGCAGACCCGAGACCTCCTTGTGCAGCGCGAACTTCCGGTCATACACGGCCGCGAAGGCGCCGTCGGGTTCGATGCGGTCCTTGATCTTCACCATGTTCTTCGCCGCTTCCTTGAGGTCCTTGTACTCGCCGGAGGCGACAGCCGCCGCCATGGCGCACCCCAGCGTGCCCAGCTCCTCGGCCTCGACAACCTCGATCGGGAGCCCCAGCACATCGGCGAAGATGCGCGTCCAAACGGTCGATTTCGCGGCTCCCCCTGCCAGCCGGACAGCCCGGGGCCTCCTTCGACTCTTGAGCAGTCGTTCGACATGGACCCTGTGACCGAGGGCGATGCCCTCGAACACCGCCCGCACGATCTGGGCCCGCGAGTGAGACGCCTGCAGGCCCACGAAGCATGCCCGAGCCAGCGGATTGTCGTTGGAGCCGTAGAGATGGGGCAGGAAGACGATCTCCTGGACGTCGGGCGCGACGGATCCCGCCATCTCGCTCGCGATGTCGAAGATCCCCATCCCGCGCTCGGCCGCAATGGACTTCTCCGATTGAAGAAAGATGTTCGCGAACCATTCGTTGTTGCCCGCGGACGTGGGGCTGGATTCTTCGACGAGGTAATAGCCGGGGATGCAGAACAGCGAGTTCATCATGACCGATCCGTCGAGCACGGGCTGCCGTGAGATGTACTCGTTGATGCTCCAGGTCCCGGCGATCACGCACAGATGCTCCTCGTCGGTGACATCAGCGGCGACAGCGCACGCATCGATGTCGAACATGCCCGCGGCGACAGGCGTGCCTGCCGCAAGCCCGCTGCAACGCGCCGCTTCCGGCGTCACGGCGCCGCAGATCTCCGTGGAGTACGCGAGCGGCGGAAGCATGTCGTACACCTCGCCGATGCCGAACGCCTCCAGCAGGTCTCGGTCGAACCTCGCGTCGCGGATGTTCATGAGACCCGACCCCGAGTAGTCCGTCACCTCGGCGAACGCCTCCCCTGTGAGCATGAACCGGATATAGTCCTTCACCTCGAACACCCACCGCACGCCCGGCAGGACCGCTGGCCTGTTGTCCTTGAACCAGCGCAGGAGCGAAACCGGCTGACAGGCGAGGACGCGCTGGCAGATCCTGGGGAACGCTTTCTCGAGAGTCCCGTCCCGGGTCCACATCGGGGGATAGGCCCACGCCCGGGAATCGGTCGAGATGATCCCGTTGTGCGCGGGCCGGCCGTCCTTGCCCCAGAGGTAGAGGCCTTTTCCGTGGCCCGTGCAGGCCACCCCCCGGATGTCCTTTCCGTCGATGCCGGCCTTGTCGAGAGCCTCCCGGATTGCCGCGCAATTGGCTTCCCACAGCGCGCCCATGTCGCGCTCCGTGTGGCCGGGCTCGGGCAGCAGCATCGGCACCTTCCGCGAGCCGCTGCCCGCCGCCCTGCCGTGCCTGTCGAAGATGACGGCCTTGGTGAGCGTCCCCCCGTTGTCGATCCCCATGAAATAGCTTGCCATCGTGCCGTGCCCTCCCGAATGCAGAATCGACGCCTGGCTCAGGCCATCCTCGGCTTGCAGAGGATCTCGCAGATGCGCAGGTCCTTCACCTGCCGAGCGAAGGCGGGGCGGATCACGATCGCCGTGTCGGCGCCCTCGTCGGTGCCGGCGATGGCGATGATTTCAGAGCCCGCCGCGATGAAGCCAGCCTCCAACGCCATGATCGAGGTTTCGACCGCCACCTTCATCCCCTGCGAGAACCACCGCAGCGCATGTGCGACGAGATTTCCAGGCGTGCTCTCGCCGTAGAACCCCTCGGAGATCCCGTCGGCGAGGGCGTGCAGCGAGGTGAGAACCCGGATCCCCTGCGCCTCCATGGCGCGGCGTTCCCCAGGCGCGAGGGTCCATCCCAAGTCGCCGAATGCAGCGCTGATGCTCACGGCGATCAGCTCAACCCCCGTGCCGCGGAAGACCTCCGCGGCCTGCAGGGCGGTGCTGCCATGGGTCGATGCCACGACGACCTGGCGGACGGCGAGCTCCCGGGCCCGGTCGCGGGCGATGCGCAGCGCCTGCGCGGTGTTCATCTTCCCCTTCTGCTCGAAATACACGGTCGTTCGTTCCATTCACTCGCCTCCTGGCGTGACCCGCTCGACGTCCAGCGGGTAGCTCCTGTATCGCTCGGCTGCCCGATAGAAAGCATGGATGTTCTCCATTGGCGTCGTCGGCTGCACGTTGTGCGACGGGCAGAGGATGTACCCTCCCCCGGGGGCGAGCTGCGAGAGGCGAAGCCGGACCTCCGCTTCCACATCCCGCGGGCTGCCAAGGGGGAGCACTTTCTGATCGTCCACCGCGCCCCAGAACGCCAGGCGATCGCCGTAGCGCCTCTTCAGTCGGCCCGGGTCCATGGCAAGGGGCTGGACGGGATTGAGGATGTCCACCCCCACCTCGATCAGATCGTCGATGATCGGTTCGATGAAGCCGCAGATGTGGACGGCGATCTTGAGATCCGGCTTGGCGTTCTTGTACGCGCGAAAAAGCCGGCCGTAGCGGGGCTTGATGAACTCGCGCCAGAGCGCCGGAGAGATCAGCATCCTGTCCTGGGTGCCGACGTCGTCGCCCGCCAGGAGGATGTCGCAGCCCATTCGGGCGAGAATCAGCCCCGCGGTCAGGTAGAAGCCGGCGACCCTGTCGATCAGCTCGTGCGCGTAGTCCTTGTTGATGAGCATATCTTGGAGAAACCGCTCCATCCCCCGCAGGTACCATGGGCCCTCGAAGGTCGAGCAGTGCACGCCGACCGCGATGCAATGCGTCTTCCCGTATGTTTCGATCAAGGCCGAGACCAGGGCGTACTGCTCCGGCTGCTCGGGATCCGGTGGGCGGTACGAGGCGAGCAGGGCGTCGTCGCCGGCGAGGGGATGGCCGACGATCTCCGTGTAGCTCCCCGCTCCGTTGGAATAGGGTGTTCGCGCGAACCTCACACCCCAGGGATCGACGTACTCCCGGTCCTGGGACATGTAGAACGAGCTCACCATACCGACGCTGGTCATGAGCAGGTCGTGCCCAGCCCCGACCCTCATGGCGAAGGGGTCATCGGCACCCGTCTGGCGCATCAGCTCGGCCTCGACCTCCGGGGTCATCCAGAAGTCCATCGGGACCCTGTCGGGCGTCTGGTGATCCAGGGCGACGCGGACGCGTTCTCGGGATGTCATGACCGGAGTATACGAAACTCCCTGCCGATGTCAAACTCGCCGACGCTGTTTTGACACGGCCATCGATTCGTGGGATGATCGCTTCATCTGACGATTCATCGGAAATGGAGGAGACCAGAGTGAGTGAGAGGATCGGAATCGGAATCATCGGCGCCGGGTTCATGGGCATGCTCCATGCCAGGGCTCTGTCGCAGCTGCCTGATGCGCGCGTCATCGGGGTGAGCGATCCTGCCGTCAAGGAGAGGCCGCGGCTCCCTGGCCAGACCGAGCCGCTCGAGGTCTTCCCCGATCACAGGGCGCTTCTCGCGAGGAAGGACATCCAGGCCGTCGTGATTGCGAGCCCCGAGAACCTGCACCGGGATGCGGTCGTCGATGCGGCAAGGGCCGGAAAGCACATCCTGCTCGAGAAGCCAATCGCGACGACCCTCGAAGACGCCGATGCCATGATCGGCGAGGCGGCCCGGCGGAAGGTGAAGCTGATGATGGCCCACATCCTCCGCTTCGACGTGCGCTACGCCCAGATCAAGTCGGCCGTCGACGAGGGGGTGATCGGCAGGCCGATGGTCTGCTACGCGCGGCGGAACACCTCCATCGCGGAAGCGCGGCGCCTGGGAGGCCGGGTGGAGGTGGAGGAGTACATCTCCGTGCACGACATCGATCAGATCTTCTGGTTCTTCAACGACAAGGCGGTCAAGGTGAGCGCCGAGATCGCCGAAGGGCCCGTCAAAAAGGAGCTGGGGGTCCATGACTTCATCTGGATCACGATCAGGTTCCAGAACGGGGGGCTGGCTGTCGTCGAGACGGGCTGGGGGCTCTCCGAGACGATGGCGAAGTGGCGGCGGCCGTCCACCTGGGGCGGGTTCGGCGACGTGTGTATGGAGCTGATCGGGGAGAAGGGCTCGCTGTACCTGGACTACCGCCCAATGACCCTGGTCGGCATTGACGAGGAGGGCTGGAAGTTCCCCGAGACTCTGCACTGGCCGCAGCTGCACGGTGAGGTGGTGGGTGACGTGCTGGAAGAGGATCGCTACTTCCTTCGAGTCGTCCGGGGGGAGCGGGAAGTACTCTCGACAGGGGAGGATGGCAAGAGGGCGCTTGAGGTGGTCCTCGCGGCGCAGCGCTCCTGGCGGGAGGGCAGGCCAATCACGCTGTAGGGGGAAAACGCCGCGCGCGCAGCCCCGACTGCTCGGGAACCTGCGCGCGCGGCAGAACCGGAGGAGCCGTAGGGGACCCTACTCCTCTTCCTCCTCCTCGAACTCATCGAACTCCTTCACGAGCACCGGGTTCACCCAGCCCTCGGGGGCGCGGGCGTCGGTGTCCTCGACCACCTGGACGTCCAGCGGGTTGGTCATCTTGGCATAGAGCAGCTCCAGCTCTTCGAAGTTCTCGCCCTCGGGCCGGATCGGCATCGGCAGGAGCGCCATCTCTTCGTAGTAGGTATTCCCCGCGGGCACGGGCACGAGACGGGCCTGGTTCATCGTGGAGAAGGTGTACACAAGGGGTCGGCATGTGTAGACCCACTTGCTCCACTGCAGGTATCGGTAGCGGTTGAAGTACTTGGCGAGTCCCCCGTCGGCGCAGAAATCCGCCAGTCGCCCGGTCACCATGCCCAGCCCGTAGCGGCCCTTGCGGTTGTAGAGGCATGTCCAAGGCGTCTCCGCCGGCAGGACCTTGCCGTGCTTGGGGTGCTTCGGGCCGTCGATGATCTTCATCGTGCCCACGCTTCCATCCGGCTGCCTCCAGGCGAACTCGTCGACCAGCTTGCGGTCCAGCACGATTTCCCCGTTCCGCAGGGCCTTCGCATTGATGTCCTGGCGCACCTCCAGCCGCGTCGAGAAGAAGATCCAGGGAGTGCGGGCGTAGAACCGGTACGTGACGGCCATGAAGGATTCGTCCTTGTAAGGCTCGACGTGGCCGCTGCGCTGCGTGGAAACGAAGACCGGCCCCTTCAGCTCGGAGTGGCGGGGCGGCGGGTCCCAGTCCGAGGCGTGCAGCCACGGCTTGGGCGGCGCATAGAAGCAGGGGTTCCACTGCAGCGCGCCATTGGTCTCGATGTGGTGGTAGAACTTGGCGTTCACCCCCATCTTCATTTGGATCTCGTCGATGGCGCCGCTTTTCGGGGAGAGGGCAACCGTGTAGTAGGGGTTGTCGACAGTGAGCCCCACGCCCGTTCCGCTCACCGACAGGCCTTCGCCGGAGACGGGTGCCTTCGCCTTGGGATTGCCGTAGAAGGCGAGGTAGACGCTCGCCGAGTCGGCGGGGACGTCGGCGAAGAAGGCGAGCTGGAAGGTGGTCGTCGGCTGGTACTCGTCTCCGACCTGCAGCCCTTCGGCCGTGAAATGGCGCACCTCGTGGACCTGGCAGGGGACCTCGCGGTGCGCTCCGGAGAGGGAATCCACGGCCACCACGCGCAGCTCCCTTTCGGGGTCCTGGATGCGATCCGAGTAGACCGCCAGGTTCGTGTGGACCGGCTCGTCGCGCCTGTCGATGCCTGCCGTCTCCGTGCAGACGAGGCTTGCATAGTACTTCCACGCGGGATCCCAGTACCCGCCGTAGGCGGGCGCCACGATCCTCGCCTTCAGGGCCACGGGCTGCGTGCCCGTGGGGCCTTCGGCCGTGACCTCCACCGACGACTCCTCGCCTGCCTTCCAATCCCAGCGCAGGACGAGCTCGCTGTGGCCTCCCCCCTCCAGCTGGGAGTCGGTCATGAAATTGCCATTGTGGAAGGGCGCGAAGTCCCGCACCCGCACGCCGTTCACCTTCACCAGCTTGATCTGGTAGCGGGCGGTCCCCTCGATCATGAATGCAAGCCGGATGTGATAGTAGGGGTGCTGCACGGTGGGAAAGCAGCAGTTCGCGCGCACCAGGTCATGAGGTTTTTTCTTTGTCGCCATCGTCACTCCTCCTCGTACCGATAGTATGGGGGGCTTTCGCCCGTAATGCCGGAGCGTGTCGCCGGGCTAGTACTTGCTTGCGCCGAGGATGATGTTCTCGACGACGAACTTCCAGACAATGATCACCAGGACCAACGTCGGTATCAGGGTGAGGAACACCCCCGCCATGAGAAGTCCCCAGGCCATGTCGGGATTTGTTGAAAGCGAGGCCATGACCACCGAGATGGTGCGCGTCTTGACAGTCCCCCCCAGCACCAGGGCGTAGAGGAACTCCGAGTAGGACAGCATGAAGGCGAACAGTCCCGTTGCCACGATGCTGGAAGCCGACAGGGGGAGGATGATCTTGCGGAAGATCTGCACGGGACTTGCCCCGTCCACCCGGGCCGACTCCTCGATCTCCACGGGGATCTTGCGGAAGAACAACGACAGGATCAGCACGGAGAACGGGAGGGTCAGCAGGCAGTGCACCAGGATGATGGCGAGCATCGTGTCCAGCAGACCCGCCCCCTGCACGATGAGGTAGAAGGGGACCACCAGAGCCGCCGCGGGTATGAGCCGGCACATCACGATGCCCATGAAGGTGGCCTGCTTGCCGCGGAAGTTCAAGCGGGCGAAGGCGTAGGCGGCCATGCTGGCGAACACGATGTTGACGGCCATCACCGACACTGCGATGAGGGCGCTGTTGAGCATGGCGCGCGGGATCTGCCGCGCCTCCTCGCTGATCATGGCCCGATTGGTGCCGCTCCTCGTCGAAGAGGTGGGGAGAGTGCCGAAGAAGATGTACTTGTAGTTCTCGAGACTCGGCGCCTCGGAGAACCACCTGGGCGGAGAAGAGAGAAGGGCGGACTCCGGGATGACGCCGCCGAGGGCGGTCAGAATGAGGGGCCCCGCGCTGAAGAGAAAAACGACCACGGCGGCTGCGTAGATGAAGATCTTCCTGGCCATTGCCCTACTCCTCTTCAAGCGTCATGCCGCTGGGGATCGCCTTGAGGATGAGCATGATGAGCCCGAGGGTGATCAGCGCGACGATCACGCCCAGGGCCGCCCCCCGGCCGAAATTGAGCTGGCTGAAGGATTCGGCCCAGATGAAGTACGACAGGAGGGTCGTGGCGCCGCCCGGTCCTCCGCTCGTCATCGAGTAGGTCACGTCGTAGGTGGTCAGGCACATGATGAGCTCGTAGATGAACGCGACCCCCATCATGCCCGCCACCTGCGGGAGAGTGACATGGAGAAGGCGCCGGAGTGGTCCGGCTCCGTCGACCTCTGCCGCCTCGTACAGCTCCTTGTTGATGGTGGTCAGAGCAGCCATCAGCAGGACGCTCGCGAAGGGGATCTGCGTCCAGATGTGCGCGATCATGGTGGAGAACTTCGCGAGGTTCTTGCTGTCCAGCCACTCGATGCCTCTGGTGATGATGTGCAGCTTGATGAGGAGGGTGTTGAGGATTCCCCATTGCTCCTGGAAGATCCAGTACCACAGGATGCCCGAAATCGCTCCGGGGATGGCCCAGGGGAGCAGGACCACGGCACGGAGAATGCCGCGGCCGACAAAATGGGTCAGCAGAAGCCGTCCCACGCCCAGCGAGACGACGACGACGATCGGGGCAGTGATGGCCATGAAGACTAGAGTGTTCACGAGGGCTTCGCGAAAGTAGACGCTGGTGAACACTTGGGCGTAGTTCTTCAATCCCACGAAGGGCTGGGTGGGGAGCACGAGGATGATCCGGAAAAGGCTGTTGTAGATCGCGTATCCGAAGGGAAACACGGTGAAGGTGATGACGACGAGGAGGACCGGGAACAGCCACTGGATGGGATACCGGGAAATGTCTCTGCCGCGCACCGCATGCTCCTTTGCAAGGTCTCTCGAGGGAGTGCCGTGAGAAAAACCGGGCACCCGGGGAAAGATCCCCGGATGCCCGTCAGACTCCAACGTGGTCCGTCGATCCTCGCTCTACATGCCCATGAGCGACTTGTAGTTGTTCCACTCCGCGGCGCCCTGGTCCATGACTTCCTTCACAGTGGCGTCGCCGTTGATTGCCTTGGCCAGCAGCGGACGGAAGAACTGGCTCCACATTCCCTTCCACTCGGTCTGGACGTCGTTCTTCGCCGCTTTGGCCTGGCTCTTGAACTTCGCCATGTCGATCCAGCCGCCCCACGCGGCCTTGACATCCGGATCGTCGAACAGCGGCAGTGCGGCGAACCCGAGCCCCTTCTCGACCGCCCAGCGCTTGGCGACCTTGTAGTCTCCGCCTCCGAATGCCTCGATGAACTTCCAGGAGGCATTGCGGCGAGTAGGATCCTTGGCGGCCTGCGTCGTCATGCAGTAGAACTTGGCGAACCCGAGGGCGCCGTGGGCGGCGCCGGGCATCTCGACCATGTCGAACTCGCCTGCCAGCGCATTGCCCTCCTTGTTCATCTCCGCGAGCATGTAGTTGTACATGACGGTGTAGACATGATTGCCGGTGTTCATGCCGATCGCCACTTTTGATTCATGGTTGTAATACGCGATGTACCCTTCCTTCTTCGCGTCCTGCAGCCACTGCAGCTGCTTGAAGGCCTCGGAGTTCGGGTCATTAAAAAGAGGGCTGAGCTTCGCGTCGAACAACTTCCCACCACGGCCGTAGACCTGCGAGACGAAGGCCGAATAGAAGTTGGGCAGCGTGGCGTCATATTCGTAGGCGAAGGGCTCCGCGATACCGGCGCCCGCGGCCTTTTCCATGCCCGACCACACATCGTCCCAGGTCTTGGGAGCGGCGACGCCGAAGTCCTTCAACAGTCTCTTGTTGTACTGGAAGGTGATCAGGTCGGCGTAGTAGGACAGGCCGTACAGCTTCCCCTTGTAGGTCATATCGGCAAGGGCGTAGCCTGCGGTCTTCTCCTTGTACTGCTTCACCACGGGGAAATAGTCCTCGAGGGGCGCGACCCAGCCGGCAGCGGCGAACTCGGGCAGCCAGTCCTCGCCGTTGTACATGATGTCCGTTTTCGTCTTGCCCTTGAACCGCAGAACCATCACGTCGTGGTAGGTGTTCCACGAGTAGTCTTTCAGGTTCACCTTGATGTTCGGGTTCGCCTGCTGGAACTGGGCGATGTTGTCCTGGATGGTCTCCAGGGAGTAGTTCCAGACCACGAACTCCAGGGTCACTTTCTGGGCGAAGACCAGTACGGGCATCAGCAGGAGCACGATACCCAGTACCCATACAATTCTCTTCATGCATAGCCTCCTTGCCAGTGATTGTAGAATCGCGGTTTGGCAGGGCCATCCGCGCGGGCATAGTATACCATGAAATCTTCGGCTGCAACCATTATTTCTGTTGAATTTCCTTACTTATTTTCGTTTGCATATCGATGATCTCATCCGGCGTCGGCAGCTCGGCCCGCCAGAAGATCGGCTTCTCTTGACAGGCGAGCCCTGCGGGGAAGACACTCGGTCGTCCGGTGCCGCTGGGCGCGCGGGAAAACCGTCGCTGGCAACGGTGGAGGGATGACTCATGAGAGAAACGCACGAGAAGCAGTGGTACGAGGAGCTGTTCACCGGCTATGCGGAGGCGTACGACAGGGAGAGCTTCACGCGGGGGACCATCGGCGAGGTGGATTTTTTCGAGGAAGAGCTCGGCCATGATAGGACGAAGAGGATCCTCGACATCGGCTGCGGGACGGGGCGGCATGCCATCGAGCTCGCCAGGCGGGGCTACCGGACAACGGGGATCGACCTTTCCGAATCCCAGCTCGCGCGGGCAAGACAGAAAGCCCTCGACGCCGGCGTGCAGGTCACCTTCCTTCAGCGCGACGCTCGCGACCTTCGCCTCGACGAGCGCTTCGACCTTGTGATGATGATATGCGAGGGAGCCTTCCCGCTCATGGAAACCGACGAGATGAACTTCGCCATCCTCGAGAATGCCGCGCGAGCGCTCCTCGACGGTGGAAAGCTCGTCCTTACAACGCTCAATGCCCTGTACCCGCTGTACCATTCGGTGAAGGACTTCCTCAACGCGGGCAAGACGCCCGGGGAGATGCAGACTCAGGAGCTTTCCTTCGACCTCATGAGCTTCCGCGAGAGCGCAACGACGAGGGTCGTGGACGATAAGGGGAGGGAGAAAATCCTCCAAACCAACGAGCGGTACTATGCCCCATCGGAGATGGCATGGTACCTGAAGCAGCTGAAGTTCAGGCAGGTCGACATCTACGGATGCGAGCTCGGGGCGTTCTCCCGGTCCCGCGCTCTCAGCGTCGACGACTTCGAGATGCTCGTCATTGCCCAGAAGTAATCAGGAACGCTCATCGGCGTTGAAAGACTCCATTCGCCGGGAGATCGAGAGCTTCGTCTCTCTGTACCACGAGCGCCAGGGAACCGAAACTCGCTGGCGCGAGCCGCTGGTCGGGTTTGCCTCGGCCGCAGATCCGATCTTCGTCCAGCTCAAGACGGTGGTTTCCCCCTCGCACGCTCTTCCCGAGGATCTGCTTCCCGGCGCGAGGACGATCATCGCGTTCTTCATCCCCTTCGAGCGATTCGTGGCGCGGAGCAACATCGAAGGCAAGCTCGCGTCCCAGGAATGGGCGAGGTCGTACATTCAGACCAATGAGCTGATCGCAGCGGTCTGCCGGCACATGAAGGGCCTCATGGAATCGGAGGGGCATTCGGTTTTCGTCACTCCGCCCACCCACAACTTCGACACGGAGAAGCTGGTGAGCGACTGGTCGCACAGGCATGTCGCCTTCGCTGCCGGATTGGGAACCTTCGGCCTGAACAACATGCTGATCACCCAGCGGGGCTGCTGCGGGAGGCTCGGCAGTTTCCTCACGACTCTCGACGTCGCTCCCGACGGCAGGGCGGCGGCCGAGGCGTGTCTCCACCGCGCGGGGCGCTCGTGCGCGCGCTGCGTCGAGCGCTGCGCGAACGGAGCCCTCTCCGCTCGCGGCTTCGACAGGAAGCTGTGCTACGCGAGATGCCTCGAGAATGGCGTGTCCTTCAAGGCTATGGGAAAGCCCGATGTGTGCGGGAAATGCCTCGTGGGTCTGCCGTGCTCCTCCACGATCCCTTCCCGCCTCAATCGGCTTGACAGATAAAGAGGCATGTCTGATAATCGACCACTGAGTGGGAAAGAGGACGGCACGCAAGTTCTGTTCGAATCCCGCAAAAACTTCTCAGTCAAGGAGGTCGGATGATGCGAAAGTTTCTTATCGTTCTCTTGGCTCTGATCCTCGTGTCGAGCGTCGCGTTCGCGGCCAGTGGCAAGAAAACCATCGTCATGGTCGTGAAGCTCGAAGGGGTCGCATGGTTCGACAACATGCGGCTCGGCGTCGAGGCGTTCGCCAAGGATCACCCGGATATCGACGCGTACCAGACCGGTGCTGACAGCGCGGACCCGGCAGCCCAGGTGAAGATCATCGAAGATCTGATCGCCAAGGGCGTCAACGCCATCCTGGCGGTGCCCAATGACCCCGCCTCCCTGGTGCCCGCCTTCAAGCGCGCAAACGACGCAAAGATCTTCACCCTCACACACGAGGCCTCCGTCCAGCAGCAGGTCAGCTACGACGTCGAAGCCTTCGACAACCTCGCGTACGGCCGGCACATGATGGATATCATGGCCAAATGGATGGGCAACAAAGGGCTGTGGCAGCCGTTCGTCGGCCACCTGACCTCGACCACGCACAATGAGTGGGTGGACGGCGAGGTCGCCCAGGCCAAGGAGAAGTACCCGAACCTCAAGATGGCCACGGACAGGCTGGAGGAGCAGGAGAATCAGGAGATCGCCTACACGAAGGCACTCGAGCTGATCAAGGCGTACCCACAGCTGAAGACCATGATGGGAAGCGCCATGAGCACGGTGCCCGGTGTTGCCCGCGCGATCACGGAGAAGGGCCTCATTGGAAAGATGGCCGCGTTCGGCACCTGTCTCCCGTCGGTCGCCGGCGACTACATCAAGAGCGGCGCCGCGATCTCCATCCACTTCTGGGTCCCCGCCGATGCCGGGTACGTCACCACCCGCGCGGCGTACGAGCTGCTGAAGGGCAACAAGGTCACCGAGGGGATGAACCTCGGCAGGCCCGGCTACGAGAAGGTCACCATCAAGAAGAACAAGTCAGGCGTGCCCATCATCTACGGCTCGGCGTGGGTCGACGTGAACAAGGACAACCTGAAGAACTGGACGAACCCGGACGGGAAGTACAAGCTGTAACAGTTCCCTCTCGCGCAATTCGTGGGTTGACGGATCGCGGCCGGGTATGCCACGATCCGATCAACCCATTTTTATTTAGACGGCGGACGCCGGAAGGAAGCTGGGCATATCATGGCGGACACGTTTCTCGAAGTGCGCGGGATCTCGAAGGCATATGAGGGGGTGCAGGCCCTCAGGGACGTGAGCATGACGATCGGCAGCGGGGAGGTCCACTGCCTGGTCGGGGAGAACGGATCAGGGAAGTCCACCCTCATCAAGATCATCGGCGGGGTCGTGACACCGGACGCGGGGGAGGTGGTCATCAATGGCCGTCCGCGAGCCCGGCTCGAGGCCATCGATGCGATTCGACACGGAATCCAGATCATCTACCAGGATCTCTCGCTGTTCCCCAATCTCAGCGTGGCGGAGAACATCTCGCTGAACCAGTTCGTGGAGCGGAAGTCGAGCTTCGTCAACTGGAGGGAGGTCCGGGAAATCGCCTCGCGCGGGCTGGCCGAGATCGATGAGGAGATCGACCTGGACGAGAACGTGCGCAGCCTCTCCGTGGCCAAGCGCCAGATCGTGGCCATCACCCGCAGCCTCACCCAGAACGCGAAGCTCATCATCATGGACGAGCCCACCTCCGCCATCACCAGGGACGACGTGGACCACCTGTTCTCCGTCATCGCGCGGCTGAAGAAGAAGGGGATCTCCACCCTCTTCATCAGCCACAAGCTGAGCGAGGTCTTCGAGATCGCGGAGGTGGTGACCATCCTGCGCGACGGGGCCAAGGTGGGGGACTTCCCCGCCTCCGAGCTCGACGACCGCAAGTTGACCTTCCTCATGACCGGCCAGCGGATCGAGTACACCCCGTACCGCGTCGCGCACGAGAGGACGGCCGCGCCGCTGCTGGAGGTGCGGGGGCTCTCCCGCAAGGGGCAGTACGAGGACATCAGCTTCTCCCTCTGGCCGGGGGAAATCCTCGGGCTCATCGGGCTCATCGGATCCGGCCGCACGGAGCTCGCCCTCTCGTTGTTTGGGTTGAACCCCGCGGACGAGGGACAGATTCTCATGGACGGCATGCCCGTGCGGATCCGCTCGCCGCAGGAGGCGACCCGGCTCGGCATCGGCTACCTTCCCGAGGACCGGCTCAACCAGGGCCTGTTCACCGGGCAGTCCATCGGCGACAACATCGTCATCACTGTCGTGAAGAAGCTCCTCGGCGCGCTCGGCCTCATCGACCCTGCCCGGCGAAGGAAGACGGAAAGCCGGTGGATCGAGGAGCTCGCCATCAAGGCGCCGTCCTCCCGTGTCCACGCGCTGAGCCTCTCCGGCGGGAATCAGCAGCGCGTGGTGCTGGCCAAGTGGCTGGCCACGGATCCGAAGGTCTTCATCCTGGACGGCCCCACCATCGGCATCGACATCGCGTCCAAGCGGAACATCCACGAGATCATCCGCACCCTCGCCGAGCGGGGAATCGCGATCATCATGATCACCGACGAGGTCCCCGAGATCCTCCACACCTGCAATCGGGTGCTGGTCATGCGGGAGGGCGGGCTCGCGAAGGAAATCCCGGACTCCACGGCGGTGAGCGAGGCGGACCTGCTCACGATCATCGGCGGCAAGAAGGCGAACGGGGCGGTGCAGACATGAGAACCACACTCTTCCGGCGCAACGAGTTCTACCTGCTCCTCGTGATCGTGGTGTTCTCCCTGGGGATCACGATCGTGAACCCCGCCTTCCTCACCATCGAGAACATGTTCGACCTGATCCGGTCGAGCTCGGGCATGGCGATCCTCGCCATCGGGTTCTTCCTAGTGCTCCTTTCTGGGGGGATCGATATCTCCTTTCCGGCGGTCGCGATCGTCGCCGAGTACATCACTGTGAACGCCATCATTGCCCTTGGGATCGACAACCTGTGGCTGGCATTCGCCATCGCCATCGCCATCGGGGTGGCCTTCGGCGCCGTCAATGCGTTCTTCATTTCCGTGTTCCGCATCCCGACCCTGATCGTGACCCTGGCGACCATGAACATCTTCCACGGGGCCATGCTCGAGTTCGTCGGCACCAAGGCCGTCAACGCGGGACAGATGCCCAACTGCTTCAAGAGCTTCGGCCTCATCGACATCCTCTCCCTTCCCCGTCCAGACGGGACGTCCTACGGTCTCTCCGTGTTCTTCCTGGTGGTCGTGGGGGTCATCCTGTTGACGTGGGTGATCCTGCGCTTCACCGTCCTCGGCCGCGTCATCTACGCCATGGGCGGCAATCTGGAGGCGGTGCGGAGGTCCGGCTTCAACATCGTGCGGGTCCAGTTCTTCATCTACTGCTACGCGGGGTTCCTTGCTGCCGTCATGGGGGTCATGCACACCTCCCTCATCAGCTACAGCAACGCGACCTACATCATCAATTCGGAGCTCATGCACGTCATCGCGGCTGTGATCCTGGGAGGAGCGAGCATTATGGGCGGCACGGGCACCCTCGTTGGGACACTCCTCGGCGTGGTGATGATATCGATTCTCGAGAAAAACCTCGTGCTGCTCGGGCTCTCCTCCTACTGGCAGCAGTTCTTCGTGGGCCTGATCATGGTGCTCGGAGTCAGCATCACCCACATCCAGAAGAGGATCCAGAACCGGCGGTCCATGGCGATGACCAAGGAATGAGGGGGCGGACGTGAACACGAAGCTCGCGACCAACCTGACGCTTCTCTGCATTCTGATCGTGATCGTGGCCGTTCTGTCCCTCTTCATGCCCGCCCAGTTCCTGACCGTCAGGAACTTCGCCTCGATGGGCCGGCAGTTCCCCGAGTACGGCCTTCTCTCCCTGGCGAACATGCTGGCGATGATCACGGGAGGGATCGACCTGTCGGTGACGTCGGTCATGAGCCTCTCCGGGGTCGTCTCCTCGCTCATCCTCTCACAGTGGGAGGTTCTGCCCCTGTCGCCGGGGGTGGTGATCCTCCTCGGCATCCTCATTGCGCTGGCCGTGTCCGCCGCGTGCGGACTCGTGAACGGCGTGCTCGTGGCCTACGTGCGCGTGCCGGCCATCATTGCCACCCTCGGCACCCAGGGTCTCTTCCTCGGAACGGCCATCATCATCACCAAGGGTCACGGCATCGGCGGCTTTCCCCCGCAGTTCCTCTTCATCGGCAATGGGGATCTCGGAGGCATCCCGACCCAATTCATCATTTTCATCGTCGTGGCCCTCCTCGTGGGGCTGCTCCTCACCCGGACCCGGCAGGGGTTCTCCATGCTCATGTACGGGTCAAGCCCGCTCGTCTCGCGCTTCTCAGGAGCCAACAACGAGGCCGTGCTCATGAAGACCTACCTCATCACGGGCCTGCTTGCCGGAGTCGCGTCGATCATCGTGATTTCTGGAGTCAACTCGATCAGGCCCGGGTATGGCTCGGACTATCTCCTGATCTCCGTGCTCATCGCGATCCTGGGCGGCACGGATCCCGCCGGGGGCTTCGGGACGGCCCTCGGTCTCAGCCTCGGGATTTTCATCATGCAGGTGCTCCAGAGCGGGCTGAACCTCCTCGGTTTCTCGCCATTTCTAAAAAAGTTCATGTGGGGACTGCTCCTGCTGCTTGTCATGGTCTTCCACTACTTCCGCCGCCATTCATCTCAAAGACGCGCCGCGCTCAAGTCCACCGCCCCCAGGGGGGGCGCCGCGAAGAGCGAGACGATCTAGGGGTCGCGATGGCAGGCTACGTCATGGGAATAGACGCGGGAACGGAAAGCTTCCGCGCGGGGGTCTTCGATTCCAGCGGCAGGTGCCTCGGTTTTGGCGTCAGCGCGAACAGGACCATACACCGGCACCCCGGCTGGGCGGAGCAGAGCCCCGCGGATTGGGACGCCGCCCTCGTGGACTCCATCCGGAAGGCTCTCGAGACAAGCCGTGTGGACCCGAGTGAGATCCGCGGGATCGGCATCGACGGAACGAGCTGCACGGTGGTCTTCCTGGACGGGCGCGGGGCTCCCCTGCGCGACGCGGTGATATGGATGGACATCCGGGCGGTGAAGGAGGCGGCCGAGGTGGCGGCCACCGCCGACCCCGCCCTCGCCTATGTCGGCTTCGGAAACGTCTCCCCGGAATGGTTCCCCTGCAAGGTCGCCTGGGTGAAGAGGAACGAGCCGGAGCTCTATGCCGCCGCGACGACGATCTTCGAAGAGACGGACTGGTTGGCCTTTCGGCTGACGGGCGAGCGGACCGTCAACATCGACACCATCACCATCCGCTGGTTCTATGACAGCTCCCGGGGAGGCTTTCCCGAGTCGCTGTACCGCAAGATGGATCTGCAGAATGTGTTCGACAGGATCCCCGGCCGGATCGTGAGGATCGGGGAGACGGTCGGCGGGCTCACACGGGAGATGGCGCGCAGCACGGGGCTGGCGGAAGGGACCCCCGTGGCAGGCGGCGCCGCGGACGCCTTCATCGGCGTCATCGGGATCAACGCCCTCGCCGCCGGCACCATCGCGCTGATCACCGGCTCATCGCACCTCCTCATCGGGATCGCGGACAAGGAAATCCACGCGCGCGGGCTGTTCGGCTCCTACCCGGACGCCATCATCCCCGGGTTCCAGGTCATCGAGGCGGGACAGATCTCCACGGGATCCGTTGTCCGGTGGTTCACCTCCAACTTCGTCTGCGCCGAGATCGCCGACGCGGCCGCGCGCGCCGGCCGCTCCGTGTACGACGAGCTGAACGCGCGGGCCGCGGAGCTCCCACCGGGGGCTGAAGGCCTGGTGGTCCTCGAGCACTGGCAGGGCAACAGGACGCCGTGGACGGATCCCTGGAGCAGGGGGGTCATTCGCGGCCTGACCCTCGGCCACGGTCCCGCGCACGTGTACAGGGCCATCCTCGAGGGGGTCGCATACGGAACAGGGGTGATATTCGACAGGATGGAGCAGGAAGGCGTGCGCATCGACAACGTGATTGCCTGCGGCGGAGCGACCCAGAGCCCGCTGTGGATGCAGATCCACGCGGACGTGAGCGGCAAGCGCATCACGATCCCCGAAGAGCAGCAGGCCGTCACGCTGGGGAGCGCCATCGCGGCGACGGTCGCCGCGGGCATCCATCCCGACCTGTCAACCGCCGCGGCGGCCATGGTGCGCGTCCGCACGGTCATCGAGCCGGACATGCGCGCTCACGCGCGCTACGCGCAGTTCGTCACCCAGTATTCGGAAACCTACGAAGGCCTGAAGGAGGCCTCTCGGCGCCTGGTGCAGTCCCTCTAGCACTCGCCTCTGCTGTCCGCAATGAAGGCTATCTCCTGCCCCACGACGACGGGCGTGCCCTCGGGGGCCAGAATCCTGCAGAGAATGCCCGAATCGACGGACTCGACGTCCATGGTCGACTTGTCGGTCTCGATCTGGTAGAGGGCTTCCTTTTTGTCCACCCTGTCCCCTGCCGCCTTGTGCCACTTCGTGATGGTCGCCTCTTCCATGGTTTCCGTGAGCTGCGGGACGTTGACGGGATACATCATGGCCTTCTCCTCTTCACGAGGGAGCGCGCCTCGGCCGCGATCTCCTCGGGGCTCGGTATGGAGAGCTTCTCCAGATGCGTCGCGGGCACGGGAACGTCCTTGGCCGCGATGCGCACAACGGGAGCTTCCAGGATGTCGAAGCTCTCCTCCGTGATGCGGGCGGCGAGCTCCGCCGCGAAGCCGCAGGTTCTTGGGGCCTCGCTCACGACGATCGCCCGCCGGGTCTTGCGCACCGATGCGAGGACCGTTCCCATATCAAGCGGGTTCAGGCAGCGCAGGTCGATGACCTCGGCGCCGATCCCCTCCCGGGACAATGCCTGCGCGGCATCGAGGGCGAAGTGCACCATGCGGGAGTAGGCCACCACGGTCACCCCGTCCCCCTGGCGGGCCACGCGGGCTTCGCCGAGCGGCACCAGGTGCTCGCCGTCCGGGACCTCCCCTTTCTGCGCGTACAGGGCCTTGTGCTCGATGAACACCACGGGGTCGTCGCTGCGGATGGCGGCCTTCAACAGGCCCTTGGCGTCCGTGGGCGTGGCGGGCATGACAACGCGCAGGCCGGGGATGTGCGCCAGCCACGCCTCGAGGCTCTGGGAGTGCTGCGCTCCGGCCGAACGGCCTGTGCCGCCCTGGGTGCGCAGGACCATGGGAACCTTCACCTGGCCGCCGGTCATGTAGCGGATCTTCGCGACCTGGTTGGCGATCTGGTCCATGGCCAGGAAGGCGAAGTCGAGGAACATGAGCTCGGCCACGGGACGAAGGCCCATCAGGGCGGCGCCCAGCGCAACGCCGACGATCCCGTTCTCGGAGATCGGCGTGTTGAGGACCCGGTCGTCGCCGAA
>CAYGXO010000116.1:0-61492 GCA_964353885.1 uncultured Spirochaetaceae bacterium | reverse complement strand
GCAGAGGCTTGGGGATTTCCTGAAGCTGGTGGACTATTACAGGTACGAGTGGAAGGATCAGCAGCTGCCCGACCAGCAGGGAGCCGAGACGAAGGCGGGCAGGGTGCAGACGGTCCAGAAGAGGAACATCTTCGGCCAGGCCAAGGACACGAGCGCGAAGGTCACGGCACCCACCTCTGCGACGGGCTCCGAGAAGAGGAACATCTTCGGCCGGGTCATGGGGCCCGACACGACTCCCTCGATGAGCAACCAGGGGGAATACATATTCCCGAACCTGATCTCCTTCAATGTTCTGGGCGGCCCGATGTTCGGCTTCCACAACTCCGCAGTGATCATGCCGGGCCTGATGTACTCCCGGGCTCTCAAAAACAACTGGGGGATCCTTGGAAGTGTGAACGTCGACGGGACGGGAAATGCCGGCGCCGTGATCGCCCTCGGAGCTGTGCGGGACACCTCCGCGGTAGTCCGCTCGGGGTTCCGCCTCGGCTACGCCACGGGTATATCGGGACCCTTCCTGAGCTTCCCCATCACCTGGCGCATGGGAGCATTCGCGCTCAGCCTCGACTTCGGCGGGGTCGTGGGCTTTGCAGGCGGAGACGTTCAAGGGGGTCCTCTGCTGGGGCTCGGGGCAGGGCTCGCCTTCTGAGAATGAGCTCGCACGCGCGCGGGACGGCGCTTGCCGCCGCCGCGATAGCGCTCCTGCTGGGCATCCCCGCCTTCCGGGGGGGTGCCCAGAGCCAGGGCGGCGCGGCTCTCGCGCTGAAATGGGCGTTCATTGGACTCGAGAAGGGCGGCCAGAAGAGGGTCATCGATTTTGCGGCCAACCCTTCCGTCAGGGCCGGTGACCGGCTGCAGGTCTACCTCGAAGCCCTGACCAGCGCGTACATCTACCTATTCCTCTACGACTCGAACAAGGACCTCACGCTCCTGTACCCCGAGAACCCTCGCGCACCAGCGGCGCCGGTCGGGGAAGGGGGCGGCCGAATCCTTCCGGCCGAGGACGAATGGTTCGCGTTCGACGCGACGGCCGGGGAGGAGCAGTTCTACATCCTCGCCTCCGCGAAACGTCTCTCGCGCCTCGAGGATCTCACGGCCGCTTGGGCGAGGAACCAGAAGAGCGCCGAGGCCAAGGCGCGCGTGCTGGAAGAGATCAAGGCTCAACGCCGCCTGCACTCCGGGCTGACCGCGGCCGTCGAGAAGGGGGTCCCGATGGCGGGGACCTTCCAGACCCGCGCTCTGGCACCGGAGATTCTCGGCGAAGCGACCCTCGTGGAGGCGAAGGGGTTCTACGCCCGGACGCTGCGCCTCGCGCATGAGTAAGCCCCTTCGGACGGCTCTCGTCGTCGGGTGCGCCTTCCTCCTGGCATGGTCAATCGCGCTGCTGGCTCCCGGCTTCTCTGAGATTGTCGGGCTGCGGATCCTGGACACGGAGTTCCGCCTGCGCTACCGGTTGCTCGGGAGGCAGCCCGTCGACCCCTCCGTCGCGCACGTGGACATCGACGACGCGAGCCTCCAGGACCTGCCCGAGACCGTGGACAAGGCCGAGCTGGTGGCTCGCGCTCTCGATGTCCTTGCGCGCTGCGAGGTGAGCGCCGTCGTTCTGGACATGGTTTTCCTTCAACAAGAGTCTTCACCGGGCGCGCGCAGGCTTGTTCGAGCGATCGGCGACGCCGGTGTCGTGTACTGCCCCGTTGTTCTGCGGCCGGCCTCGATGCAATCGACGCAGTCGACCCAGGCGCGGTCGGCGCAGGTTCCCCCGCAGGCGCTTTGGAGGCTCGCATCGGGAGAGCGCGGGCTGGTCATCCCACATGCGGCAGCGGGTTTCAGCAGCTCGGCCGCGCTCCTTGCGGCGGCGCGGGGCGTCGGGCACATCAACAGCTTCCCAGACGCGGACGGGATCTACAGGCGGATCCCCCTTCTCCTGAACGTTCCCGGCGGCTCCGTGCCGTCCCTTGCCCTGCGGACGGTCTGCGGATACCTCGGGGTGAGCGAGGACAGGGTCGAGGTGGAGGGAGGGAGGCGGATCCTCCTTCGGGGCGCGCAGTATCCCGACGGGAGACGGAGGGACATCCGAATCCCGGTCGACAGTGGCGGAAGGCTCCTGGTGAACATCGCGGGACCCTGGGCCGACTCGTTTCCGCACTATCCCATCGCCCGTCTGGTGGAAGCGGGGAGCGACGAGGAGCACCTCTCCGAGCTTCGAGACGAGATGGAGGGCGACCTGGTCGTGCTCTCCGACGTGTCCAGCGGCGGGAAGGACTATGGGCCGGTGGCGCTGGAGGAGTACTACCCCCTGAGCGGGCTGCACGCGAACGCGGTGAGCTCCCTGCTTCGCGGGGAGTTTCTCGTGCCGCCGTCCGTCGGAGCCAGGATCGTGGCGACGGTCCTGCTCGCCGCGCTGCTTTTCCTGCTCGCATTGCGGTTGCGCGGAGCCGGTTTCCTCGGCGTGGCCGCCGGGGTGCTCGCGCTTTTCCTGGCCGCCGCCGTCGCGCTCTTCCTCTTCCTGCGTGTCGTCGTGGACATCGCGCTGCCGGCGCTCGGCACGCTGTTCGCCGCCGCCGCCGTCTCCGCTTCCACGTTCCTGGATCAGGAACGGGAGAAGGCGGCTTTTCGAGCCCGCATCGAGCACTACTTCTCCCCCCCGCTGCTGAAGAAGATCCTCGACAGGCCGCTCCTGCTGGAAGGGTGCGAGAAGAAGGTGCTCACCGTCCTTTTCAGCGACATCTCGGGCTTCACGACGTGGAGCTCCCGGCAGGCGCCCGAGGACATCCGGCGGATGCTCAACAAGTACTTCGAGGAGATGGCGACGGTCGTCTTCTCGTTCGAGGGAACGATCGACAAGTACATCGGCGACGGGATGCTCGCCTTTTTCGGCGATCCCATCGAGCAGCGGGACCACGCCGAGCGGGCGGTCCGCGCGGCGATCGGGATGCAGCGCAAGGTGGCGGAGCTTCGCGGGCGATGGGAGCCCGCGGGCGGGATGGCGATCGCGATCCGGGTCGGGATCAACACGGGGGAAGTGGTCGCCGGCAACATGGGCTCCGCGCGGCGGCTTGACTATACGGTGATCGGCTCCAATGTGAACCTCGCCTCGCGCCTCGAAAGCGGCGCCCGGCCCGGGCAGGTCCTCGTGTCCAAGGCGACGCGCGACGCCCTCCCTCCCTCGATCCCCGTACGCCCGGCGGGAACGCTATCCGCGAAGGGCTTCAGCGAGCCCATCGAGGTCTTCTCCGTCGACGTTGCACCCCCATGACGAACGCGCCCCGCGCTCGCTCCGCGCTCCGCCCTGATTCCGTCGGCGGCCTGTTCGCCGGAACGGCGATGCCCCCCGTCTTTCTCCCGGACCTTACCCTGTGGCATCGCTGGCATTCCACCCGCGGAAGCCTTCCCTCCCGGTGGAGGGGCTGGGGGCTCGCAGCGATCTGTGGTGATCTCGGGGTGCCGTTGTGGCGTCCTGTTGCTCCCTGGCGGATGGAGACTCCGGGGATCGAGGTGAGGACGACCGAGAACGCCGCCGAGCGGCTCACGCAGTGGAAGGCTCCATCGGGAACGCTCAGAGCGAGCTGGATCCGGGGGCCCGACGGTGATTGGTGGCAGTCCGAGTATCCCGTCAAGACCGAGGACGATCTCGATGCCGCTCTCCAGATCGTGCAGGCGCGAGAGTACGTGGCGGACCCGGGGCGCGCGGCGGATGGCGGGGCGGAGGGCGCGGCAGCGACGGAGCTGGGCGCCTCGTCTGTTCTCGAGCTCCCCCTGCGGCCCTTCTCGGACATCCTCCACACGCTCATCGGGTGGACGGAGGGGATCATGCTCCTGCTCGAGGCGCCCGAGGCGATTCGCCAGCTGATCAAGGAGATGGAGGGGAAGCTGCAGGCGCTCGTGGCCGAGATCGCGCGCATGCACCCGGCGCTCGTCCTGTCGCCGGACAATCTGGACGGCCAGTTCATTTCCGCTGCCGCCTTCGAGGAGCACCTGCGGGAAAGCTACAGCATGACCGCCGATACCCTGCACGCCTCCGGCGCCAGGCTCGTGGTGCACGTCGGCGGACCGATCAGGGGATTGCTGCCGGCTCTGGCGGCTTCGGGGGTCGACGCGATCGAGGGCATCTGCGGAGCGCCGCAGAGCGACGCGGGGCTCGCCGATGCCCGTCGGATCTGCGGGCCGCGCCTTGCCCTGTGGGGCGGCATCGCTCAGGACGCCCTTCTCGCCGCCCAGGATGAAAAGAGCTTCGAGCAGGCGGTGACCCGGGCGATCGCAGAGGCGGAGTCCGACGGCAATTCGATCATCGGCGTGGCCGACAAGGTGCCGGTCGAGGCGCTCCCTGAAAGACTCGTACGGATCGCGCGCCGAGTGCAGGAGAGCGTTGGCGCGCGCGAGGCCGCGGAGGAGGAGCACAGCCGATGAGGAGCCAGGCGTTCAAGAGTACGCTGCACGAAATAACGCAGACCACCCCGACGGCGTTGTGGAACGACTCCTGCGCGATCCAGGAGCTCTCCTCTTCGATCGAGCGCAACGGCGCCGTGGGAGCCACGTGCAACCCCGTCATCGTGCTGACCGTGCTGAAGAAGGAGTGGGCTGAGTGGAAGGACAGGATCCTCCAGATCGCGCGCGAGAACTCCGCGGCGGGCGAGGATGAGCTGGCCTGGATGCTCGTGGAGGAGATGTCGCGAAAGGCGGCTGCGCTGCTCGAGCCCATTTTCGAGAGGGAGAAGGGCAGAAACGGCCGGCTGTCGATCCAGACCGACCCCGTGCACTACCGCAACGCGGCTGCGATCGTCGAGCAGGCGATGCGGTTCCACGGCCTGGCGCCCAACATGATCGTGAAGATCCCCGTGACTTCGGCGGGCGTCCAGGCGATCGAGGAGGCGACCTGGCGAGGGGTGAGCATCAACGCGACGGCGAGCTTCACGCTGCCCCAGGCCATCGCGGTTGCCGAGGCCGTGGAGAGGGGGCTTACGCGCCGGGAGAAAGCCGGGAAGGATATCGCCGCGATGGGACCAGTGTGCACGCTGATGGTGGGGCGTCTGGATGACTGGCTGAAAGCGGTGGCCGAGAGGGAGAACATCATTGCCGATCCCTGGGCGTACGATTGGGCGGGCGTGGCTGTGATGAAGAAGGCGTACCGGATCTACAGGGAGCGCGGCTACCGCCTGCGGCTGCTTTCGGCTGGGTTCCGCAATCACCTGCACGGGAGCGAGTTCATCGGGGGCGACGTGGTGATCTCGCCGTCGTTCGAATGGCAGAAGAGGTACAATGCGTCAGGCATCGCGATCGAGAACAGGATGGATCATCCGGTGGATCCCGCGATCGTGGAGCAACTGTACCGGAAGTTCACGGATTTCCGTCGCGCGTACGACGAGAAGGGGATGGTCCCCGCGGAGTTCGACGGCTACGGTGCGACGGTGCGGACCCTGCGGCAGTTCTGCAAGGCAGTGGCTGACCTGGCGGCTATCGTGAGGGACCTGATCCTCCCCAATCCCGATGCGGCCGCTCAGTAGGCGGGAGGCTTCTGCTGACGCTCCGCCGATTTCGTGGTAGACATCTCCCATGACGCCGAAACAGAGGGTCCACGCGGCCCTGCGGCGAGAGCCTGTCGACCGCGTGCCCGTCTTCATGTGGTTTCATCCCCAGACCGCCCTCAGGTTGGGGGACATCCTCGGAATACCGGCCGGTCTTGTCGGCGCCGCGATGGGTGACGACGTGAAGATGACCTGGGTGAACAACAATTACGCGATGGAGGGGATCGTCCACGAGCGCGAGGGGGAGGGGCACGTCGACTTCTGGGGGATCCGCTGGGTGAGGGAAGGCGCCTTCAACCAGCCGGTGGGCTTCCCCCTGGCCAGCGCTTCCCGCGAGGAGGTCCTCGCCTACCGATTCCCCGTCGACAAGGCGGAGTTCCTCCTTCGCCTCATGGACCCGCTGCTCGAGCAGAGGGAGCAGTACTTCATCGGCTGCGACGTCTCTCCCTGCGCCTTCGAAATGTACTGGCGCCTGCGGGGCCTTGAGGAGGCGATCCTCGATCTCGCGGGCGACACCGAGCTGGCGCGGACGATGCTCCGCCGCTGCGCGGAGTTCGCCCTGGAGCTCTCTCGACGAGCCTGCGCGGAGCTTGCCATCGATTGGCTGTGGTGCGGCGACGACGTGGCGGGGCAACGCTCGATGGTGATGAGCCCCTCCGCGTGGCGGAGCATGATCAAGCCGCTCATGGCCGAGCTGTTCGCCGCGGGCAAGTCCCGCGGCCTGTGGGTCGCGCACCACTGCTGCGGCGCGCTGCGGCCGATCATTCCCGACCTCATCGAGTGCGGCCTGGACGTGCTCAACCCCGTGCAGGCCGGTTGCGCGGGGATGGACCCCCTGGAGCTCAAGCGCGAGTTCGGCGACTCGCTCGCCTTCATGGGGGGCGTCGACACCCAAGAGCTACTGCCCTTCGCCAGCCCCGCCGAGGTGCGAAAGGCCACCGAACGGCTGATCGACGGGATGACCGCGGGCGGGGGCGGGTACATTCTCGCCGCCTCGCACACGATCCCGCCCGAGACCCCGGACGAGAACATTTTCGCCCTCTACGAGGCGGCGGGGATCGGCCGACAGGAAATCATGGACAGGGCCGCGGACCTTCGCGCACAAGGAGGAAAACGATGAGCGGCGATCGATCGCAGCGGTTCCTAGCCGTCGAGCCGGCCGAGTTCCTGAAGAGGCCGCTCGCGCGGATCCAGCCCATCCTGGCCACCCGGGGCAAGCCAACGATCGACACGAAGGTCCTCGCGGGGCGCATCGCCGGCTACGGCGCGCTGAACGACGTGATCCCCATCGAGTCCCCTGAGCACTGGGGCCGCGTGGTTCGCGGCATCGGGCCCGAGGTGGACGCGATCCTGCCGCTCAGCATCCCCGCCTACCCGACGGAGGTGTGGAACTCCCACCCCCAGCCGCTCGTCGACAGGAAGCTCCCGCTGATCTTCTGGCCCCTCATCGAGTACGACGAGCCGGATTTCTGGCGATGGTCCGCGCGCGATCTGCTCCGGGCGCTGGGCGTGCAGGCGCGGATCGTCCGCAACGAGAAGCAGGGCATCGCGCTGCTCGCCGCCCTCGGGATGAAGCGCATGCTCGCCTCATCGAGGATGGTCGTGTTCGGCGAGCAGAACTTCCCCTGGAATGCCAATGCGGCAGGGCACTTGATGACCGAAAGCCTCGGGACCCGGATTCTCGTCCGTCCCCTCTCCGACATCAGGGAGCGTGACGCGGCGGTTTCCGAGCCTGACATCGACGAGTTGTGGGAGTCGCGGAAGGGGCGCTACCCCGTGAAGAGCGTGCGCGACGGTGAGCTTCGGCAGGCGCTGCGGACGACGATCGCGATCCGCGCGATCCTCAGGGAGGAGAGGGCGCTGGGGTTCGGGGTGAACTGCTTCGGCGACCTTGTCATCAGCGGGGGAAGGGATGTGCCCTGCCTCGCGCAGGCCCTCCTGCGGGAAGAGGGATATATCGCCTCCTGCGACGGGGACTTCTGCGCGATGCTCAGCATGGCGCTCGTCTCCTTCTTCCTCGATGCTCCCTGCATGATGTCCAACATGTATCCCGTCTCCTGTGTCGGGGCCCTGACTGACCACTTTGGCGCTCCCCTTTCACCCGATCCGAAGGTCTACCCGAAGAGGAAGTGGAAGAACCTCGCGCGAATCGCGCACTGCGGCTTTCTCGGCGTCGTCTCTCCCGAGATGGCGCCGACAGGGAAGACCCTCCTCAAGGACTGGGGAGGCACCTACGAGATCAAGCGGGACGGCAGGGGCTGCGGGCTGGACGGGGACCTCCGAGGCGGCGAGCGGATGACGGTCGTCGAGCTGCGCTTCGACGGCACAACGCTCCTGCTCGCGGGTGGCACAATCCTCGAGACCACGCGCCACCGCGGCATGCCGCACTGCGAGGCAAGCGCTCTGCTGGAGTTCGACGACCTGGAGGGGTTCGTGGAAAACATCTCGCGCGAGCACACCGTGATCCTGTACGGCGACCGCCGGGACGAGCTGCGAGTTCTCGGGGACGTCCTGGGGCTCACCTGCATGAGCTTCTGAGCCGGCATGGAGATCTCACTCGGCGAGGCGACGCTCCAGTACGAGACGATCGGCTCGGGCCGGCCTCTCCTTCTGATCCACGGGTATTCCCTCGATCGGCGCATGATGAAGGCGTGCATGGAGCCCGTGTTCGCCCGGCGCGCCGACGACTGGCAGCGGATCTACGTCGACCTGCCCGGCATGGGGGGGAGCAGGGCGCCCGCTCGTCTCGCCTCCTCCGACTGGGTCCTTGAGACGCTGCTCGCGTTCATCGACGCGCTGCTGCCCGGCCGGCGATTCGCATTGATGGGCGAATCGTACGGCGGGTACCTCGCCCGGGGGATCGTGCGGAGGCGGACCGAGTCAGTGGACGGACTTCTGCTCCTGTGCCCGATGATCATCCCGCAGAGGCAGAACCGGGACCGTCCGACCTTCCGCCTCATGGCGAGGGACGAGGATTTTCACGCGACGATCCCTCGCGAACAGCGGAGGCGGTTCGAGGTCGAGATGGTCGTCCAGACCCGCGCGACATGGGCCCGCTACAGCGAGGAGATACTCCCCGCCCTCGCCGCGGGGGACCCATTGTTCCTGAGGAAGCTGCACGGCCCGAGCTACCCGCTCAGCTTCGACGTCGATGCCCTGGCTGCGCCGTTCGACAGACCCACCCTCTTCCTGCTGGGCAGGCAGGACGATGTGGTGGGCTACCGCGACGCCTGGAGGCTCATCGAGAGCTATCCCCGGGCGGCTTTCGCCGTGCTGGACAGGGCGGGCCACTGCCTGCAGATCGAGCAGGAGAGCCTCTTCACAGCCCTGGCCGGCGAATGGCTGGACAGGGTGCGGGAAGAGGATGCCTGAAGACAAGGAGAAGAACACGGATGAAGGACCTAGTCGTGTACTATTCCCGAACAGGGAAAACGGCGAGAGCGGCCCGCGAGATCGCCGCAAAGCTCGGCGCGGACATCAGGGAGTTGCGGGAAACGCGCGGGCGGCAAGGGCCGTGGGGCTTCATCGCCGCGGGTCGGCAGGCCATCATGGGCGTGCGCAGCGCGCTCGTCGATCCCGACTTTTCCCTGAAGGGGTACGACAGGGTGGTGCTCTGCCAGCCCTTCTGGGCGTCGCGCCCGGTCCCCGCGATGAACACGTTCCTTGCCGGCATCGACCCCCGCGGGAAACGGTTCATTCTAGTGGCGGTGAAGGGCGGAGCCCCCGCGGCAAAGCTCTTCGCGGGGCTCACGGCCGTCCTCGAATCCCAGGGCGGCAAGGTGGTCTCCACCCTTGAGCTCCGGGGCGGAATGGGGAAGATCGCGACAGTCGAGGCCTCGATGCTCGCCGACATCGAGGCATGGGCTGCTACCCTCGGCCGCTGATCCGTCTGGGGCGCCCTACTTTCTTCGCGCCTTGCCCTTCGCGGATTTCTTTGCGGGCTTCTTTGCGGATTTCTTTGCGGGTTTCCTGGCCGGCTTGGACGGAGCCTTTCGCGCCGATTTCTTTACCGGCCCGGCTTTCAGCTTCGCGATTCGTTTTTCCAGGGACGCGGAGTAGTCCTCCAGGTAGGCGAGGATGCGGAAAATGTCGTCCATCGCCTCGTTGTACAGCTCGCGCGCCTTTGCAGGATCCGTCTTCGTGAGCTCGCGCATGTCGTAGAAACCGATCAGCGTGTCGTTCTCCGCGGCGACGATGCTGGCCAGACGCTTCTTGTGCTCGAAGAGCCCCGCCGCGCCGAATGTCGAGCCCGGCCTGTAGACGATGCCGGGGCGCGCCTCGTTGATGGCGGAACCCCGCACGACCTCGCACACCGTGGTGGCGCGTTCCCCTTTCGCGACGATCTTCTCGCCCCGGTCGAAGCGCCGCGTGCGCGCGGGTTCGCCAGCACCCTCGGGCCTGGCCCTCGCCGCAGAGGAAACAGGCCCGAGTGGCTCGTATGTGCCGGCGACCTTGTGCATATCGGGATTGAGCATCATATGCTTCCTGCCGTAGATCGCATCGTGCTTCGTCATGGCCTGGTCGCGCGCGATCTTCAGCGCCTCGCCGTCCACGTCCGCCTGCGTGGCGCCCATGATGTTCTCCTTTACGGAGAAGTCGCTCGTGAACGGGCAGCCCATCTCCCTGCAGCGGACCCGAAACACCACTTCCTTGAGTCTCAATGCCATTTCGCGCCTCCTTCACCTAAGGGAAGTATATCACGAGGCGAGCGCCCGATTGCACTGCGCCCCGATTGCCTGTAGGGTATGCGGGCCTTCCCGTACTTCCATGAAGCGAGCGCCCCATGCCGGATGACCGGTACATTGTCCTGCTCAACGACGCCCTGAAGGGCCATCTTCTCCGCCTGTCCCCCCGCGAGCGGGCGCGGCTGCGCGAGAAGTTCGAGTTCCTTGAGAACGGCTTCTGGGATGCGGGTGTGCGCGTGAAGAAGCTGAAAGGCACGGCCGGCAGGGTCGTCTTCGAGGCCCGGCTCACCAAGGGCGACAGGCTGCTGTTCACGCTCGGAGACCACCGCGGCAGGACGGCCATCTATGTCTGGGGGATAGCGCGCCACGACGACATCTCCGCGGAGGCGTCGCGGATCGCCCCCGGCAACGCCCCGTTCCTCGACTTCGAGCCGTTGGACCGGGAGGAGCGGCCCGACCTCTCGATCGATCAGCTTCCGGTGCAGTGGCGGAGCCAGGAGGACGTGGAGGAAAAGGTCCCCGAGGATTACGGGCCCCAACGGTGGCTCGTTCTCGATGAGAGCGAATGGCGGAGACTGCTCGCCTCACCCGATCCCAGTTCCTTCGAATCCTTCCTTTTCCTGACCCGGGAGCAGGAGGCGCTGCTGGCCGCTGCGCCTCCCGTTCTGCTCGCGGGCACCGCGGGCAGCGGCAAGACCACCCTCTCGGTGTACTACCTTCTGCGGGGGGCATCCTCGGGATCGCGCAGGCTTTTCCTCACCTACAATCCTCTGTTGAAATCCCTCGCCCAGCGCATCCACGCCGGCCTCATGGAGAAGCGGGAGGGGAGCGCCGGCGCGCCGCTGCCGCGGTTCATGGTGTTCCGGGATCTGCTTTTCGAGATCGCCGGCGCCAGCTCCCCCTCGAGCTCCCGCGATTTTCCTCCCGACCGAGAGGTGGGCCTGCGCGAGTTCATCCAAATCTTTGGCGACCACAAGGACCGAAGGCGGTACGACGCCGAGCTGGTCTGGGAGGAGATCCGCTCGATCGTCAAGGGATCCAAGCTCCCCCTCAATCCCAAGCGGTATGCCGCCCTTGCGGAGCGTTTTGTCTCGCGCGATGCTTCGCCCTCGGACCGCGGCGAGCTTCTCGAGTACCTCATCGGCCTCCGCGATCTCTCGATCGGCGTCCGGGCCGGCGCCTTCATCGAACGGCGGACTCCATTCGGGGACTATGCGGGGTTTCTCAGAGAGATGACGCGAGGAGCGGCCGAGACGGACGGGGAGCGCGCGAGGGTTCTCGAGGAAGTGCTGCGCCTTGTCGAGAAGAACGCCTCGGATTTCGCCTCGCCCCTCCTGTCGCTCGAGGAGTACCTCGCCCTCGGGAAGAAGCGCGCCCCCGCGTTTCTGTACGACAGGCGGGAGATCCACGCCATTGCGGAGTTCTACCAGGAGCGCCTGGCCCGGTCGGGGCGCTGGGACGAGATCGACCTCTCGAAGGCTGCCCTGCGCCGGATGGACGGCGCCGCGGAGGAGTTCTCTTGGGACCTCGTGGTCTGCGACGAGGTGCAGGACCTCACAGACGTGCAGATCTCGCTCCTCTTCCGCCTGGCGGCCGATCCCCGCGGCGTCGTGCTCACCGGCGACCCGCGCCAGATCATCAACCCAAGCGGATTTCGCTGGGAGGAGGTAAAGAACAAGCTCTACGAGCGGGGGCTGCCCGTGCCGCCCGTGCACAGGCTCAGCCTGAACTTCCGCTGCGTCGGCTCCATCGTGCGCCTCTCCAATGCGCTGCTGGACCTCAAGGCGGGACTGGTGGGACTCGCCGACACGGAGATGCGCGAGGAGTGGAAGTTCGGGGGCAGGCCTCCCCTCCTGCTCGCAGGCCTCTCGGAGGGCGAGGTGCTCGAGCGCATCGACTTCCACGCTGCCGGGCAGGCGGTCCTGACGCGGACCGCCGAGGACCGTGACAGGCTCAAGAAGGCGCTGGCAACGGAGCTGGTCTTCACGATCGCCGAGGCGAAGGGGCTGGAGTTCGACACGGTCTTTCTATGGAGGTTCTGCGGCGACAGGGACAGTGATGGCGCCGGGGGCGCTGGCGGCGCCGTGGGCGCTGGCGGCGCCGGGGCGGTCTGGAGGTCCATCGCCGCGGGTGGGAGCGTCGAGCGCGAGCGGGTCCCCCACCTTCGCCACGAGCTTGCGCTTCTCTACGTGGCGGTCACCCGGGCGCGCAACACCCTCATCCTCTACGACGGAGAGTCTCCGTCAGTGATCTGGGACATCGGGTCGCTCGCGCCGCTCGTGTTTCGAACATCGGAGAAGGAGCGGCTTGCCGAGCTGTGGCGCGTGGTCTCGTCGCCGGCGGAGTGGGATGCCCAGGGAGAGTACTACCTCGGCCACGGGCACCACGCGGCTGCGCGCGAATGCTTCAGGAACGCGGGCAACGAGGGACGGCTCGCGCTCGCGAGCGCCCTCCTGCTGATGGGCCAGGGCGAGTTCGCCTTGGCGGCGCCTCTCTTCGAGGCGAGCGGCGAGTTGAGGCAGGCGGCGGAATGCCGCGAGCGCTCGGGGGACTGGAGCGCCGCGCGCCGATTGTGGAAGGCGCTTGGCGATCGCGAGCGCGAGAGGGCGTGCGCCGCGCGCCTGCACGAAGCCGAGGGCGGCTTCGCGAAGGCGGCTCGGGAGTGGGAGGCGATCGGGGACGGCGCCCGGGCCCTGGCCTGCTGGGAGAAAGCCGGCGCGTACGAGCGCGTCGGCAGGGCGTACGCGGCAGCCGGGGACTACGCGCGCGCGGCGCCTCTGCTCGAGAAGGCGAAGCTACCCCTTGAGGCGGCCGCGTGCCTGGCGAAGCTCGGGCAGGAGGCGAAGGCCGCGGACCTGTACTTCCGTGCGGGGGAGTATAGACTTGCGGCGCGCCTGTACAAGAAGAGCGGCAACGACGAGAAGCTGCTGCGCTGCTATCGTCAGCTCGGGGACGATCTGGCGATCGCCCGGTACTTCGAGGGCAGGGGCGATGCCCGCAAGGCCGTCGCGGCCTTCGCGCAGTTCGCGGGATCCTCCGAGGTGAATCGCGAGGCGCTTCTTGCCACGGTCCCTCAGGTCAAGAGCAGGAGCTCCGCGCTCAAGGCCGCGCTGCGCTATTCCGCCCTCTCGATGCCCGACAAAGCCGGTCCGCTCTTCCTGCGGGCCGGGGAGCGCGCTCTGGCGGCCGCAGAGCTGGACCGGGCTGGGGATTTTCAGGGGCTCGCTGTCTGCCGGGAGGAGATGGGCCAGTACCTCGAGGCTGCCCGTGCGCTTGAGAAGTCAGGCCTCGAGGATCGAGCCCTCGTGGAGAGGCTCCAGAGTCTCCTCTACGCCCATCTTACCAAGGAGGCGCCTGACGACCGGAAAGCCGCGGATGCGCTGTATGCCGAGGCCAAGCGCATGCAGGCAGACGGCCGGCTCGCCCCCGCTCTCTCGCGCTTCAGGCTGCTGCAGGACGATCAGAGGACACGAGAGGTCTTTTCCCAATTGGGCTGGCACGAGGATGCCCTGCGCTACTTCCTCGAGACGCAGTCTCCCACGCAGGCGCTTCTGTACGCGAAGGGTGAAGGGGTCTCCCTTTCCACTGACTTCGTCGAATCTTTGCTGAAGGCGCACTGGGGCGATCAGAGGGGCTCGGCCAGCGAAGGAGAGCTGGGGGAGCTTTTCACGATCCTGCTGGAAAAGGCCTCCGGAAGGGCTCCCCGGACGAGCGCGGCAAAGTTGATCGAGAAGTTCTTCTTCACGGCATTCGGCCGCTGGCCCGTCGAAGACAGCTTCCCTCCGGCTCTCTTCGATCTGCTCGTACGATACCGTGTCGCAAACGCGATCGTCATCCTGCTGCGCCCCCACCGGCATTTCGCTCGATCTCCATCCCCGAGGATGCGCGAATGGATCGACGCCGTCGCGCGCGCGGCGAAAGAGACCGGCGACGCCGACCTCGCGGCATGCGCCGCATTCGCGGCGAGCAGAGAAGGCTTCGAGCAGATCGCTGCAACGCTCACGCTCACCGATGCCAATGTCTCGGTTCTCGCGAATAGCCGATCGCGCTACCGCGAGGCGGTCGCGTTGCTGATGGAGATGGGAAGGCGCGAGGAGGCCGAGCTCGCCTGCCGGCTGAACGACGACGCGAGCCTCGCG
This sequence comes from uncultured Spirochaetaceae bacterium, assembly GCA_964353885.1. Taxonomy (GTDB): domain Bacteria; phylum Spirochaetota; class Spirochaetia; order SZUA-6; family Fen-1364; genus CAVTER01. Next base: position 47,149 of record CAYGXO010000116.1, on the reverse strand, counting down.
GCGAGGTACGCGGAGGAGAGCGGCGATGCGCGTGGAGCGGCTCGCGGCTACAGGGAAGCGCGCGACTATGAATCGGCTCTGCGGTGCTTCCTCGCCGCGGGGGACGGGCGTGGGGCGGCGCGCGCCTACGAGCGGATGGGGCGAATCAAGGAGGCGGTCGATCTGCTCGAGTCGCTCGGGCTGAAGCAGAACGCACAGCGGCTGCGGAAGAAGTACCCGCTCGCCGACCTTCCTAGAAAATGACCATAGTCGATTGAACCGAGAGGCTGGCATTTCACACCAGAGGACTCCCGCTCGGCCTCAAGGAGCCCTCTTCCATACGCCGCACCAAGAGCGCATACTTGATAGAAACCCCATGAAGGAGGTGAGCGTATGATGTGGCTGTGGTTCATAGTTCCCATTGTTCTTTTCATTTTCCTGCTGGGCATCAGGATCGTGAGGCCTACGCATCGGGGCCTGGTGGAGCGGCTGGGAAAGTACCGTCGCTTCGCCCACCACGGGTTCAACTGGATTTTCCCGATCATCGACCGGATCTACCGGGTCAACGTGACGGAGGTGATGGTGGACGCGGAGCCGCAGGAGATCATCACCAACGACAACCTGAACGCGCGGGTGGACGCCCAGGTGTACTTCAAGGTCAAGCCGGATGAGACGAGCGTGAAGGCTGCCACGTACAACGTGTTCAACTATCAGAGCCAGATCGTCAGCCTCGCCCGCACCACGCTGCGCAACATCATCGGGACCATGACGCTGAAGTCTGCCAACAGCGAGCGCGGGAAGATCAACAGCGAGCTGCAGCGCACTCTGCGCGACGAGACGGGAAGCTGGGGCATCGAGATCGTGCGCACCGAGCTCAAGGAGATCGATCCGCCCAAGGACGTGCAGGAGACGATGAACAAGGTCGTCAAAGCCGAGAACGAGAAGATCGCGGCGGTGGACTTCGCGACGGCGCAGGAAACCATGGCCGACGGCTCCCGGCGGGCGGAGATCAAGAAGGCCGAGGGCATCAAGCAGGCGAGGATCCTCGAGGCCGAGGGGGAGGCGAGGGCGATACAGCTTGTGAACGATGCGGCGGACAAGTACTTCGTGGGCAATGCCCAGGTCTTGCGCCGGCTCGAGATGGTGGAGAAAGCCCTTGCCACCAACTCGAAGATCGTCGTGCCGGCCAATACCGAGCTGATCAATGTGATCGGCGAGATGGCGGGGGTGTTGCCGCTACCCGCCCGCGAAACGAAGAAGGAGAAGGGATAGGAACGAAGAACGCGCGAACGGCGGCTTGCTTCATCCCTCGTCGGTCGCGTACACTGTCGATGGGTTATGCTGCAGGCCAAGGCCATCCAGACCCTCGGGTCGGGGTGGCCTTTTTCTTCGGCGGGCCTGTCGGCATATACAGGGGGTGAACGATGACGCCGCAACTGGCGATTGTCCTGGTGTACCTTCTGGCCATGTTGGCCATCGGGGTGCTGTTCAGCCGGCGCTCGGCTCGGGACACCGTGGAGTTCTTCCTGGCCGGGCGGGGAATCGGCCGGCTGGTGTTGTTCTTCACCATGACCGCCACCAACTTTAGCGCCTTCACGATTTTCGGCCTGTCGGGCGCCGGCTACCGCATCGGGTACGCCTTCTACCCGGTCATGGGCTTCGGCACAGGTTTCATGGCCCTGGGTCTGTGGGTGATCGGCAGCAGGGTGCATGTCCTTGCCCGGGAGCGCGGCTACATTACACCGTCCGACTTCATCCTGGACCGCTACGGATCGCCGCTACTGAAAGGCATGTTCTCTGTCGTGATGATCCTCTTCACCCTGCCGTACATCGCCATCCAGGCCATCGCAGCCGGCCGCTCGCTGGAAGCCCTGGCAGGCCTGCCCTACTGGGCGGGTGCCCTGCTGGTGATGGGCTTCACGGTCCTCTACGTGATGCTGGGCGGGATGCGCTCCGTAGCTTGGACGGACGTGGTCCAGGCGCTGATGATCCTCGTCTTCACCCTGGCCGGCTTCATCCTGATCGCGGTCCGGGTCGGAGGCCTGTCGGGGTCCATGCGGGAGCTCGCCGCCCGCCATCCCGGGCTTTTCTCCCGTCCGGGACTCGACGGCTCCCTCACCCCGGGGGTCTGGTTGGGGTACCTGCTGCTCTGGCTGTTCGCCGACCCGATGTTCCCCCAGCTTTTCCAGCGTTTCCTGGCCGCGCGCGACCTCCGCTCGCTCAAGACAACCGTTGTGCTGTACCCCCTGATCACAACCTTCCTGTTCTTCCTGACCGTGAGCATAGGGGTGATGGGCCGGTCGGTTTTTTCGGATTTGAGCCCGACGCAGTCCGAGTCGGTCTACCCCATGCTGCTCGCGCGCTTCGCCTCGCCTTTCGTGAGCACCTTGCTGCTCACCGGCGGGCTGGCGGCCCTGATGTCCACACTGGATTCCCAGCTTCTGACCATGGCCTCCATGATCGGCCTGGATTTCGGGAAACGCAAGAGGACGCGGGTGCGGCTGCACCGGCTCATCGTGCTGGCGATCGGGTTCGCGGGCTACCTGCTGGCGCTTCGACCCCCGCAGACGATCCTTGACTTCGTGAACCGCACCTCGTTCACCGGGCTGGCGGTCCTGGCCCCCGTGGTGCTCGGCGGGCTGTACTGGCCCCGGGCCAACCGCTACGGCGCGCTGGCCGGCATCCTCGCCGGGGAGGCCATGACGGTCTTGTCCTTTTTCCGGGTCGTGCAGGTTCCCGGCGTGCTGCCGGTGATCCCGGTGCTGGCAGTGACCTCGCTGGTGTTCGCGGCGGTGAGCCTGCTGACGCGCAGCCCGAAGGAGAACGCCGGGCTTGCTGTCCTGCCGGTACCGGCCGCACCCCGCGACCGCCTGCTGCCCGCGGCCCTGGTGTTTGCCGGGCTGTTCCTGCTGGCCAATGACTTCTGGGCCTGGAACCGCCGTCCCGTCATCTGGGCCGGGCTGCCGGTGTGGGTGTGGTACTACATCCTGCTGGGGGCGCTGCTTGCGGGCGCGTATGCGCTGCTGCTGGGGAGGAAGAAGGGTTGATCCTGGAGAATGAACGCGGCCGGCTCGATGGCTTGACGGAACCTCACCGCATCACCACTCTGATTCTCGCCCCCGACAGCGACCTCAGGGAAAAGTGTCGATGACGATCGTGCGGATCTCGCGGGACGGAAGTGCGGAAACCTTCGGTCGGGGAGGAGTGACGCGATGAGCGAGGGCGGGATCGCCGCCAGTATCGGCATCGACATTGGGGCGAGCAAGGCGAACATCGGGGTCCTGGGTGCGAATGGGGCCATTCTGGCAAAGACGAAGATCGACATCCGCGGCCTCAAGAACGACAGCGATGCGACACTCGAGGCGATCTGCGTCGAAACGGCGAAGGTCGTGGACGGCGCGGGCATCGCGATGGACCGCATTGGCTTCGTGGGACTGGGGGTTCCCGGCACCGTCGAATCGGCGGGCGGGCGAATCCTGTACGCGCCCAACCTGGGCTGGCGCGATGTGAGGGTGGGGGATCAGTTCCGCAGGCGCTTGGGCAGGACGCCGGGCCTCGTTCAGGACGCCCGGGCCGCCGCCCTCGCGGAGTGTCTGCTGGGTGCGGGCAGGGGCGAGCCTGTCGTCATCTGCCTGACCCTCGGCACCGGGATCGGCGCGGGCATCATCCTCGGCGGCAAGATCTTCAACGGCGGGCTCAACACGGCGGGAGAGGTCGGCCACATGATCGTCCAGCAGGACGGCGAGCCTTGCGGGTGCGGCAGATCCGGGTGCCTCGAGGCCTACGCATCCGGCACTGCCATCGTGCGGGCTGCGCGGAAGCTCGGAAAGTGGAACGATGTTCCCGGAATGGACAAGGCAGAATCGGTTTTCGACAAGGCCCGGGCGGGCGACGGGGATGCCCGCGGGATCGTCGAGCGCGCGGCCCGCTACCTCGGCATCGGCATCGTGAACATCGTGAACATCCTCTCGCCGAATGTGGTGATCATCAGCGGCGGGATGTGCGAGCAGGAGGATCTGCTGATACGGCCGGTGCGGGAGTACGTGGCAGCCAACGCGTACACCCTCACGGTGCAAACCGGAGCCTTCAGGATCGTGAAGGCGGCCCTCGGCGAGGATGCCCCGATGATCGGGGCTGCCTTGTTGCACAGGGGCCTGTAGGATGAACCGCAGAGACAGGGCGTACCTGCGATTCCTGCCCGAGGAGGTCTGGCCCGAGTGCATCCCCGCCGAGACGCTCCGCATCGAGGACCCTTTCTGGAGGGATCTTGAGCGGCACTTGCTCAAGGCGATCTACCGGTGGAAGCACATCGGGGACGATGAGGTGATCAGCGACCGGGTGTTCGTCCCCCTGGTCTACCAGTTCTCGGACTGGTGGGAGGGAAGGCGCAGGCCCTACTCGGGCGACGGACAGCGGGCCGAGGCATTCTATCCCGTCATCAAGGAGTATTCGGACCTCGGCAAGATCCGACAGCCCGAGCTGATCCTTGTGGACGAGAGGCAGACCGAGGAGAATGTCGCCCGCGTATCCGATGTCGTCGGCAACATTCTCACCGTGCTCAAGGGCGAGCCCTTCTCCAGCGCCTCGGACAACCAGGCCACGGGCTGGGGGCTGAGCGGGATCGACATCCTGTGCGAGCTGCGTGGTCTGGACAATGTCCTGGCCGACCTCATCGACGACCCCTCGTTCATCGACGATGCGATGGCCTTCATCTGCCAGGGGCTCTGGCGATACCTCGACGTGATGGAGGCGAACGGCCTGCTGCGGCTGAACAACAACGAGTTCATCAAGGCATCAAACACCCCCCTGGGCTCCAACGGTCTCGCCATCACGGATGAGCTTCCGCGGGGAGGAGGCTCGGGGCAGCCCCCGCGCTGCGGCGACCTCTGGGGATACGCCATGGCGCAGGAGTTTGCGGGAGTCTCTCCCGAGATGCACGAGAGGTTCGTGTTGAGGCACCAGAAATCACTGGCCCGCCGCTTCGGCCTGCTCTGCTACGGCTGCTGCGAGCCCAACGACAATACGTGGGACGCCATCCTCGACGCCTTCCCCAATCTGCGCGAGGTCTCCGTGAGCCACTGCGCCGACCTGGACAAGGCCGTCGAGAAGATCGGCGACAGGTACGTGTTCAGCTGGAAGCCCAACAGCGCTCTGCTCACCGTCGGCCGGCTGGAGGATACGCGAGAGCTGCTTCGCACAGGGATGCAGAAGGCCGCGGGGTGTCACCTGGTGGTGTGCCTGCGCGACACCCTGACCTTCCACGGCAGGCCAGAGCTTGCGGGAGAGTGGACCCGCACGGCCATGGAGCTCGCGCAGCGGCAGTGATGCTTCCTCGCGTTCTGTGAGAGCGTCAAGCGATTCCGCGGCGTTGGGAAGGCCCCGAGTTCGGCTCTCTATAGCTCGGGCACCCTGCTGATCTCCTCGTAGCCGGCGGGCTCGTGCGTGCCCACCGTTCCCACCAGCATGTGCTCGCGGAAGATGGGGTGGTAGCGGAACTCCTTGAGCAGCCGGAAGCACTCGATCTGGCCCGAGCGCTTCACGTGCGTGCGCGTCCCCGTGCAGGGGATCTGGTTCCCGCCGATCGAGATGCGGTTCTCCCCCGCCGGGGCGATGGCAACGTCCTGCGCGATGATGTCCTTCACCTTGGCCTCGAGCTCATTGAGGTCGATGGCGGGAGCCTCAGCGAAGCTGATGACGAAGCCGTGCTTCACGTCGGAGTGATGGACGGGGATGCGGTAGCTCCAGTCTCTTTCCAGGATGAAGCTGGTGATGTCTTCGGCGGAGTGCGCCATGAGACGGTACTTGATCGTGCGATCCACCACGGCCTTGATGGCCGCGGGGAAGGGGCCGAAGATGCTCGGCCGGGCCACGATCACCTCCTCGCCGATGCCGAAAATGACCTGCGCGTTGTATCCGAGGCTCTCGTAGATGAGATCGAAATGCTCCACCACGACGCGCCTGCCGTGGGAAACCGCGGCGGTGATCGCCTCGGCGATCTGCCAGCTCTGCTTGAAGGCCTTCTCGTAGCGCACGTCGATGTGGAAGGTGTGGGGAGCGAAGTAGTCGTCGGGGCTGAAGCCGTACAGCTGTGCGGGACGGATATTGACCCCGTCGTCGTCGTTGGTCAGCTCGAGGCCGGGGAAAAGCCCCTTGATGAGGGTGCTCTTGCCCGAGCCCTCCGCTCCGATGATCCCGATGATGAGGTCCGAGGGGTACAGGTAGCGGCGGGAGAGCTCGGCGCCCAGCATGTACAGCCTCTGCCTGCCGCGCGGGGCGTAGTAGGTGGCGTAGATCAGGGTTTCCGAGTAGTACGAGGGGGCGAGGGGCTGCTGGAGCAGGCTGATGTCGGGTTTCTTCGCGTCCATGGCGCCTCCTAGAGCTCGAAATCGATTCCCAAAAGAGGGGCGTGCTGCTGGGCGCCGTAGATGTCGGTGTCTCCCGGCGCGCCCGAGGGGATCCTCCTGCGGATGGTCACCTTCACGGCATTGGAAGGCTCGAAGTAGACGATGCCGAGGATGTCCGCGGGGGACACGCTGTACAGGCGGCAGATCAGCTCCGAGGAGATGATCCCGCGGGAGCGGAAGAGCTCGAACATTTCCCGGCCCTTGAACATAATGTCGAGGGTGAGCTCGTAGGGGCCCGAGTTCTTCGACCTGATGACTCGGGCCGCGTCCAGGATGCTTCTCTTCATCCGCCCACCTCCCCGCGCCGGATCAGGACCGTTTCCGAAGGGAAATCCGTCGGATCGTCGATCTCCATCAGATGGTAGATCGAGAACTCGTACACCTCGCCCGCCGCGATATCTGACGGCGAGAAGGGGAAGGCGAGGTTGCCCGCGGTGGAGATGCGCCCCGGGTAGCCGTAGTGCAGGAGAGTCGATCGCGTGAGGCTCACCAGCGTATCCGCCTCCTCCTGAGTGGGCGAGACCGCCTCGATGACGATGCCCAGCTCGTGCGACAGAGTCTCGCGCACGGGCTCCGTCGGTCCCATGACGCCGTCCCTGCCGTACACGTGGAAGTGCGTCGCTCCGCGGAACCTTCCCGCGGTCATCGAGCCCACCTGGCCGCGCACCGCCTCGAGGATTTGCCCGATGTCCTTGACCATGACGGGATCGCGCGTGCCCGCGATGCTGATCGCGCGGAAGCCGATTCTGCGCGCGCCCTCCAGTTTCACCCTGTACGTTGGCGCGCGCTCATGTGCGCTCCCGCGCACTTCAACGCGGCCGCCGCCCGCATCCGCGAAGGAACAGCCCGTGAGATCGATGAGCCCGCCTGGCCCGGGCAGCCGGTAGGGATCGGATTTCTCGTACAGCGTGTGGGCGGCCGCCGACTCCCGAGTGAACGTGCGCATCGGGCTGAGCGCTTCCAGGATGAACCGATCGTCGTACAGGGTGGCGAAGGCGCAGTCGGCGCCGCTTCCGGGGGTGGCGGCGATGGCGCCGCACTCGAGGATCTTCCCCATGTGAAGGGCGAGGCCCTCGTCGAACCCCCTCAGGATGGGGAGCGCCGCGAAGTTGGCCGGATCGTAGCAGCGCCCGGCCAGAACGACCTGCGCACCGGCCGCCAGCGCCTTGACCAGAGGCTCGCTCCCGATCTGGGCCACGATGTGCGTCGACTCCTCGATGGCTCCCTCGGTGAGCTCGGGAACGAATGGCAAGGGCTGGATGCGCCCCTCCCGCAGGGCTGTCTTCACCATTTCCTTGGAGATGTCGGATGCGATCACCGCCATCGAAAAGGAGAGCTTCTCCTCGGCTGCGATCTCTTCGATGATCCGACGGCACCAGGCGAGGTGGGGGGCAGCTCCCGAGCCGCCGGCGCTGCCCACGATCACCGGCACGCCGAGCCGCACCCCCTCGACCAGCATGTAGCGCAGGTCGCGCTTGACGAAGGCCTTGTCGGTGAAGGACTTCCCGCTCCCGAGGTAGTGCGGTCCCGGGTCGGTGGACCCCGCGTCGCAGGCGATGACGTCGGGCTTCTTCGCGATGCCGTTCAGGAAGGACTCTTCGGGAAAGCCATAACCGAGGATGGCCGTGGGCGAAAGCACGCGCAGCTCGCAGGAGCTCATCTCGGGCCCCCCGCTGCGGGCGCCCCGCGGGAGGCGAGCACGGCGCGGATGCGCTCCATCTCATTCTTCACCACCATGAAGCCCTCGTCGAATCCCATGCCCGGCTTTGCGAGCATCCGCTCGGGATGGGCCGCCATGGCGAGGTGCACGCAGCATTGGGCCGAGACGTCGGTCTCATTGCACGTGCCGCCCTGGTAGGCCTCCATGCCATGCGCCTTGCAGTACAGGACGCTCTCGACGATGTCCTGCACGCCGCCGAGGTCGGGGGTCTTGATCTGCACCATGTGGCATGCCTCCGCATCCGTGAACTCCCGCACATCCTCGAGGGTGTTGCACCACTCATCGGCAACGATCTTCACCGGCGATCCCAAGCGTTCGAGCTCGGCCCGGATCTTTGCGAGGACCTCGATCTGCCGGGGCTTGCCCTCCATGTCGACGGGCCCCTCGACGTACAGCCGGAAGGGCTCCGCATCCCTGCCCAGCCCCGCAATGTAGGAGGCGACCTTCCGCGGGTCGTTGTCGAAGACGAGGCCGACGGTCCCGTACACGTCGATGTGGATGTCGGGGCTGTAGCCGGGGCCGGGCGCGAGCGCCTGGATCCGGCGGGCCAGCCACGCGACGTATTCCCTCAATTTGCCGCCGTCCCGGCCCAGTTTGTCTTCCACCGAGTTGATGAGAGCGTGGGGCAGGGCATCGACCCTCTTGAGGATCATCTTGTCCACGTTCTCGTACCGATTGTCGCCGGACTGTCCGAAGATCGGGACCGGCGAGGCGTCGAGCGGCAGGCCCCATTCCTCGCAGACCACCTCGCATCGCGTCTTCCGCGAGGCTCGTGCCCTGGCGTCGAGCAGGGCCTGAGTGAGGCCATAGCGGAGGGCCGTGTGAAGCGCCTCGCCCTCCACGCGCAGCTCGCACACGGCCTGCGCCATGCCGCGGAAGCTCCCGACCTCCATCCCCTGCAGGAGGGGACGCACTCGCCGTTCGAGGATCGGGAGGTACCTGTCGGCAAGGAAAAGAGGATCCCGGCCCCCTGCCCCCGAATACTGGACAGCGGCGCAGTCGCCGACGGCGACCTGCCCGTCCTCGAGCTCGAGCAGCACCGAGATGGCCTCGCCCGCGACCCTGATCCGAGCGAACCCCGGCGTGACAGGCGCTCCGCCGTAGTCGAATCCGTCGTGGGCGGCGCCTGCCTTGATCGCGCGCTGGTCGTCGAAGAAGAAAGCGGAGGCCCCGGGCGAGAACAGGACTTTTGCGATTCTCATGCCAGCCCTCATTTCGGCCTCCCCACCAGACGCCCCTTGCTGATGGCGTAGATGTCGTCGGTCACCATCTGGAACGAGACCACCCTCCCCTCGGCCCGGGCTCTCGCCTCCAGCCTTCCGCTGTGGAATGCGGCGAGGTCGGCGTCGAAGGGCAGGGCGCCTCTGTTGAAGATCCTGATGCAGCCCTCGTTGTCCCGCATCGGGAGGATCCGTCCTCTGTTGTGGATCGACGGGGCAAAGGGAACATCGATCACGCCGGCCTCGAAAGCCGCAACTGCTCCCTCGGCAGGATCGCCCCTGCCCAGCTCGAGGGTTCTGCCCAGGATGCACTCGACTTCCCTCGTGATGATGCTCCTCTCCCGCCGGATGTCCTCGGTCTCGAGGCGCTCCTGGTCGGAGAGCATGTTGATGAGCTGGCGGGTGGCCCTCAGCCCCTGCGCGTTCGCCTCCCGGGTCGGGATGCCCATGGCCTCGTGGGGCGTTTTCACAATGACCTTGTCCGCCCCGCCGAGGCATGCGACGGCGGCGCCCAGGCAGATGACGGCGAATGCCCGCGACTCATCCTCGGGGAAACCTCCCATCCACTGGTGGAACACGATCGTGAGGTCGTAGCCCGAGTAGCCGGCGGCTCGGAAATACCCGTCGGCAAGCTCGCGCAGGCTTTGTACGGCGGCGATGTCCTGGCTCATGTTCCCTCCCTGGCCGTAGCCAAGGGTGAGGGAGCGCACGCCCTGCTCGAGCGCGAGGAGACCTTCGAGGATGCCGACCGCGTGGCTCACGCAGGGCGGGACGAGGGTCCCCGTGAGCGGGCCGAAGGGCTCCCTGTTGATCGAGACGCCGGTTTCCTCGTACAGGCCGCACAGCCTGTCCACGTACTTCCAGTTCGCGATTGAGGTTCGCAGGGGGACGTTCTTCGCGTAGGGGATGTTGTACGAGATGCCTCCGCCCTCGAAGCTCGTGAATCCCCCCGCCAAAGTGATCTCGGCCAGAAGCCGGGCATCGGGGGTTCCGTGGCGGACCTGCACGGGGCGCGCGAGGCTCTCGGTGACCCTGCGGCAGCCATCCACGCCGTGGTTCACGGCGGGGAAGCCGTTCAGCATTGAGGTGCCGGCGCTCAGGGACTTCTCGATGCCCTTCGCGGCCTCGGCGTAGCGGTTCTGTCGCGTGTACGCGTCGATCGTCGTTGGCAGGAGGTCCGCCTCGCCCTCGGTCTCCAGGTACTTGAGCAGGCGGATGTGCTCCTCGATCAGGGCCACGCCGGCCCGGGGCTGAATGAGGAGCCGGCCGCGCGCGTTCCGCAGCGCCTCCGCGAAGCGCCTGTCGGCCGGCATGGCGCGCTGGTAGCGCAGGGCTTCCTCGAGGTCCACGCCGGTGCCGGTGGGCCAGGAGGCAAGGACCTCCTGCCGTGCAGCGTGGAACTCGTCGATGGGTATCTGCCTCTCATGCATGGTCGCGTCCTCCCATGGCGTCGGCGAGAGACGCTGCAGCGATCTCGGCGACCTGCTGTGCGCACGCTCCCACGAGATTGCCCAGCAGGGGGAGAAGGTACAGCCGGTCGACCAGCACCTCTGCGGCTTCGGGCAGGAGGCTCGCCGCCCCCGTTCGCTCATCCCTGTGAGCGCGCGCCCCAGCGAGGGCGCGCAGGACCGGCGATGAGCTTCCGGTGCCTCCCCTGATTTCCCGCCGGGCGAGAAAGCCGCCGCTTGCCACGATCCGCCTGATCCCGCGCAGGTCTTTGCCCTTCTGCACGCTCACCTTCCCGCTCGCCGTGTAGGCCTCCTCGACAGTGCCGGCGTGGCGCAGCAGCGCGTGATACAGGCACGCCTCCGCAAGCAGATCGTCAGAGAGCTGCTCCTCGTGCGAGGAGGGGATGATGTCGGTCTGTTGGGCCGCGCGCTCGGCCCATGCCCGCACCGCCGCGTGCTCTCCCTCGATTCTCTGCTGAATGTAGTCCTTCCCGGTCTGCCATGCCGACTGCGCGCTCACCCGCAGGCCCAGGTCCCCCTCCACGGTCCGTGTGAGGGCGGGCTCACGGATTCCCCGCAGCACCCACCCTTGATCGCCCCGGAAGGCCGTCGTGTGCGAGTAGACGTCCGTTGTTGCACCGCCCATGTCGATGACGACCATGTCCTTCAAGCCGCCGCCGGTGCCGGCGAGCATGCCGACCATTTCGAAGACAGCGAGCGGCGTGGGCCGAATATCCGCCGCGCACAGCTCCCGCACCCTGCCCAGGCCTCTCCCCTCCACGATGCTTTCGAGGTAGATATCCCGGATCGCCAGTCGAGCAGGCTCGATATCGAGGACGCCGACCTCGGGCATGGCGTTCGCCACGACCAAGAGCCGTTTTCCCCGCAGGATCTCGCTCACCTCGTCGCGCATGGCCGCGTTGCCCGCGTACAGAATCGTCGCCGCGAGGGCGGAGCCGGCGAGCGCGCGCGCATTGGCGCGCACGTAGCTCTCGTTTCCTCCATCGGTGCCGCCGCAGAAAAGGACGATGTCGGGCCGCTCGCTCTCCAAGGCCGCAACCTCCCGGGTGCCCAGCCTGTAGGAGTGGTGCGCGGCGATCCTTCCGCCCGCCGAGGCGGCGGCAAGGCGCGCCACACGCGCGGTCAGGTCGGGCACGATTCCGATTGCAGCGATCGCGAGTCCGCCCTTGGCAGAGGAGCATGCGTAGAGGGGAGCGGCATCTCGTGCGGGGGGGAGCGGAGCATCGGCTGGCAGGTCGAGCAGCTCTCGCACGACCCGGGCCACGCCCTCGAAGAGGTCATCCTGCGTGGTCGGGACAGCGGCCCGCCGAAGGGCTGCGGGGGTCCGCGAGCCGACGTCAAAGAGCGCGGCCTTTGTCCAGGTGGACCCTATGTCGACGCTCATGACCCGGTTCATGGCTGCCCGTCGATGTCCGAAGCGAGAAGCCGTGCCGCCTGCTCGAGGTCATCGGCCGGCATGAACACCCTGTCGAAGCCCATGGCGGTGAACTTCGCGGCGATCTCTTCGCGGGGCGCCTTGCCGACGACGAGGTTCCCCCCTACGTACAAAACGATCCGCTCCAACCCGCGCTCGATGCACCGGTCGCGGAAGTCCGCGCAGTCCAACTCCCCGTGGCCATACAGTGAGGAGACGAGGATTGCCGCCGCATTCGCCTCGATGGCCGCGTCGATGAACTCGTCCGGGCTCACCATGACGCCGAGGTTCACCACACGGAAGCCCTTCTCCGTGAAGAAGGCATCGAGGATCCTGTTGCCCACCGAGTGGCAGTCCGAGCCGATCACTCCCAGGACGATCGTGCGCCTCATCCCAGAAGGTCTCCGATGCGCTGCTCCACGTACACGAGCGAGCCCCGCTCGATCTGGTAGTCGAATGGCACGATCGTCCCTCCCCCGTGCGTGAAGGCCTCCAGCGCTCTGGCCTCCTCCCGGGAAAGGTCCGCTGCATACCCGGGCGGAACGACGAGGAGCTTGCGCTCCCGGAGGAATGCGGAGAGCGCGCCGGGCCCGCGGGGCGGGAGCAGAGCGGCGATCGCGCCCGTGATGCGCATCTCCCGCAGCCGGGCCTCGATGATGGAGAGGAATTGCCTGCTCTCGCACATCACGCCGATGGGGTTGTCGGGTTTCACCGAGGCGAGCCGGAGCACCGTCTCCTGACTTGGCGAGACCGCCACCTGCACGATCTTCTCCCGCGCCCCGGGGGCGAGGGCGCAAAGCTCGGCGTGGTGCGTGGAGGTGGTGAGGATCAGGTCGAAGCCGGCAAGCCTCTGCTCCGCCTCGGGACCGCGTGCGAGATCCGAGAGCAGGTACTTTCGTACGCTCACGCGCGAGAGCAGGCCGATTTGCCGCTCGAACATGCCCAGGGTCTCGGGGTTGCAGTCAACCGCTGCCACGGCCAGGGACCCGTGGCGTTCCTCGCGCTCGCGAATCGCCAGGTCGACCATGGTCCTCATCTCGGCGTGGGTAAAACGCAGGTCGGCGAGGCCGTCGATGAGGGAGCCGATGAGCTCAACTGCCTTCCCCCCGCGGCCTCTGGCCGGATGAGGTGCGCGGGCTGAAACGAAGCTGCCCCTGCCCTGGACCACCTCGATCGCTCCCGCTCTACGAAGCTCCTCGTATGCCCGAGTGACGGTCCCCCGGGCGACGCCCAGCGACCCGGCAAGCTCCCGCTCGGGGGGGAGCCTCTGGCCGGCCGGAAGCTCGCCCGAGGCGATGCCATCGATGATTCTTTCCGTTATCTGCCTGGAGGCGGGAAGCGGTTTCTTCTTGTCTATCTTGAGCTTGAAGGGCATGGCGGCCTCCCATGGATTGGTCCAATCCACATTGGCATAGGCCAATCGTAGAACATCCGCGGGCAGAAATCAAGCGCCGTGCACATGATCGCCTGCTTGATTTGTCCGCGCCGCTGTGTGCGCTTCTACTCGCCGCCTCCCCACAGCAGGGCTGCGGGCCTCCCCGATTCATCCGCCGCCCTCTGCGCGCTGTCGGCCGCGGGGCCGATGCCGAGGATCAGTGCGTAGCGTTCGGCCACATCGGGGGCGGCCTTCTTCACCTTGGCGAGGTACTCCGCGGCCCGGTTCCTGTCGCCCTTCTGCGCCCAGCATCGCGCAGCCGCCAGGTTCAGCAGCATCGAGTCGGGGCTGCGAGCGAGCCCGCTCGCGACAACGGCAAGAGCGGCATCGGCGCCCTTCTCGATGAGGCGCACGTTGGCCAGGTTCACGTAGGGCGAGACGAGGGCGGGATCGTCCTTCATGGCCGCCTCGAAGGCGCGCCCCGCCTCGGCGAGCCTGCCGAACAGGGCATGGAGGATGCCTTGGTGAGTGCGCAACCTCGCCGCCTGCCTGCCCGCGAGCGGTTTCAGCTCAGCCTCGAGACTTGCGAGGCGTCCCGTGTATACGGCCGAGGTGAAGCCTGCGAGCGAGGCGGCGAAGCGCCCGTCGACGACGCTCTTCGCTGGCTCCGCCACGGTGATCGTGCTCTGAGGCAGGGGGAGGGCAGGGTAGGTCTTCCTCGCCTCCTCGATCGGGATGAACTCGAAGGGCCCGTTCGTGCGGTACTTTCTCACCAACTCCGAGCCTGCCGCCCACGCGGCGAGGAACCCCTTCTGCAGGGGGGTCGTCGTCTCGATCGGGATCCATGCCGCGCCTCCGCGGGCGATGATCTCGTGGGTCTCGTCCGCGAGCAGCTGCGCGCTCTCGGCAGGCTCACCCGAATCAAAGGCGAGGAAGATGTGCCCCGGTGTCGTGAGGATCGCCGTGCGGACGCCGATCGCCTCCAGGGCCGAGCACACCAGCGCCGTCGTGTCGTCGCAATCTCCCGCCCGGTTGAACAGCGTCGTCCGGGGGAGCTGGACCGTGTCCACAATTTCGGTCTTTCCAAGCGACTTCGAGATCGGTGAGTTCGGGTCCTCGACGTAGGTGATCCCGTGAGCGCCCAGCGCATCGCAGATCCTCATGGCCTGGAAGAGCTTCGCCGAGAGCAGGAACCTCTTCTCCTCGCCCGCCGGCGCGAGCGCCCTGCGCGCGAACCCGTTCACGACCTCCTCGTTCGGGGTGACGAAGGAGGCGATCTTCGAGGTGTCGTCCCACGTGAGGGCCGTATTGCGGTGGACAATGGTGGTCACGATGCGCGAGATGGTCTGTTCGGCGCCGCCCTGGCCCCACGCGACATCGATCTTCGCCTGGACGGCCATATCCTCCTGCAGCTCCAGCACCGAGCGGTTCAGGGGGAGGATGAGCGCGAAGGATTCACTCGCGCCCGGCGCGAGCGATGCGACGGCCGGCGCTTCCGAGGGATAGTCCATGAACCGGGGAATGCTGACGCTCGCCCGGACGGTCTGGACCGCTTGCGCGAGCGGGTTCTTCACGGTCACCGCGCCCGCGGGGGTCGCGGCATAGTGGAGCATGAGGGACGGGAAAAGATTCGCGAGGGTGGCCTCCGTGATCAGGAGGGGGGCAGGGCGCTCCCCGCCGCCGCCCTTCTCGCTGAACAGGGTCTTCAGGCCCTCCATCGCCCGCCGGGCCTGGGAATTGCCGGGGGCCTTGCTGAGCAGCAGCTCGTACTTCTGGATGGCCTGCATGTAGGTGAGGCGCGCGGTCTCGATGCCGATGGTTCGAAATATCTCGCGCGCCTTGCCATCGAGCTCTGAGGCTGCGCCCGCAAGCTCGGTGATCTCGATCGCCGAGAGACGGGCAGCGGCCGTCTGGTTGCCGGGATCGACCTCCTCCACCTTCTGCCAGGCCGCCTTTGCCATGAGCGGAGAGCCGGCCTGCTCGTACAGGGCTGCTTCCTCGGCGAGCGCGGCAGCCTCGTCGACCGAGCGCTTGCCGCGCACCGACACGAGCTGCTCCTCGAGATCGTTCCTGATGCCTTTCTGCCGGCAGTAGGCGCGATCGAGGAGCTTCACGATGCGCCGTCCTGTCGTGTCCGCCACATAGACGAGGCCGCGCGCCCAGTCCACGGCGACGGATCCGCTCGCCGGCAGGTTCTCCATCTCGGCCCCCGGGATGGAGTCCAGCCTCCACACGAGGGTTCCATCTCGCAGGAACCTCGCAAGCTGCCCGCTCGCCAGCACCACGGAGCTTCCGTCGGGGCCGATCGAGATTGCCAGTGGGGTGAGCGGCCGGGCAGGATCGACGAGGGGGAGCATGTAGTCGGCGATCGCTCCCTCGGGCGTGACGATGCGGAACGCCTTCAGCACGTAGTCGTAGATCCAGATCGTTCCGTCAGGGCCGACGCCGAACCACGCGATGTACTCGTAGGCGCTGGCGAAGAGCGGCACCTCCTGGCGCTTCTTGCCGGGGGCGACCCGGTAGGCCTTCCTCGCCGTCGAGTCGGCCAGGATCACGCTCCCGTCGGGGAGGGCGGCAAAGGGCAGGGTGACGACCTCCAGCCCCGTGGGAAGCTTCTGGGGCGAGGGTGAGCCGGGCGGCACACGCCAGAGATCACGGCCCTGCGCGGGCTTCAGCACGACAGTGTCGCCGGGCGTGAGGGAGAGGCCGATCGCGTAGCTGTTGGGCCCCGCCTCGCCAAGAGATTTGCCCGGCTCGCCGACGATGCGGAAGGAGCGATCCAGCTCGACGCAGGAGGTGCCGAGAGCAGCCAAGAGGTTGCCATTCCTGCGCACGGCGAGGGTCCATGGGTAGGCGTACTGCTGGATCAGGGCCGCGGGCAGCTCGCCCACCAGCACGGGAGGCTCAGTCGCGGCAGGCGAGGTGAAGCCGGTGAAGACCGTCCACTGCAGGAACACGGCCCGGGCCAGCAGGGTGGGCAGCTCGGGAGTGATCGCGCCCAGCCAGGAGTACGGGGCGGACTGCGCGCCGTCCGCGAGGCGTTTCAGCGTGAGGACGATCGCGGGATTGTCCTTGCCGAGCGCGGCGACGACGCCGAGAGAGAAGGCGTCCCGGCCCTGCGCCGCCCCGACGGCGAGCTCGATGCTCGCGCCGTTGAGCCTCCCCGAGACGGCGGCTGTCTTCTCCAGCAGCTCCTCGACGGCCCTGCGCGCCTCGGGGGTCTGCGGATCCACGAGCGGAGCCTCGATCCTGATTCTCTCCGCAGCGAAGCCGGCAGGGAGAACCGCGGCAGCGAAAAGCAGGGCGAAGAGACACACAAGCGAGTGTTTCATTTCGTGCTCCTGCGGGGCTCCCACTGCGAACGCGCCCGCGCGATCTCACGATCGTCTTCTGGACGAAAAAGGATATGGGAGTACCCGCCGGGAATTGCTGCCGCGCGCGAGATCACCGTGTCGCCGTGGCGCGTCTCGGCGAGGAAATCGATGTCCAGCGCGCGTATGCGCGACTGCCGAAAGGCTTCGGGGCCCGCGCCCTCGACGATCCATTCGGCGATGCGGGCATTGTTCACGTGCTCGTTCGCATCCAGGTCCGCCAGGCGGACGACGATGGCGGTCTCCCGGCCGACCTGCCCATCCTTCGGGGTCTTCTCGGCGAGCTTCTCGACGCCGATGTCGAGCGCGCGGGGCACGGCGGCATCGGGCGGATCGAAGACGGATTGGATCCGGACAGGCCTGCGCGTCGCCGTGTCGATGACGAGCCACGCGCTGAGGGCGGAGGCGACGACAGCGCCCTCGTCGTCCAGAACGCGGAAGTCCCTCAGCGCGAAAAGCCTTTCCACCCCGGAGGGCCACGTGTGCACCTCGAGGCGCTCGCCTGCCGAGGGAAGCCGTTCGATCCGCACGCGCAGCCGCGCGAGGACCCATGTAAGGTTTCGTTCCATGAGCTGGCTGACCGACACCCCGAAGACCCCGGCGTGGTTTCCCGCCGCCTCCTGGAGGTAGTCGCAGAGGGACCCCACGGCGAGCGTGCCGCAGCCGTCCGTCTCATAGAGGCGAACGGAAAACTCCCCTTTCCAGACAAGGTCGAGCGCGGGGCCGTGCATCGCTATTCCCCCGAGCCTTCGGCGTAGTCCGAGACGGTATTGCCCTCCATCAAGAGGTCTTCGACCGAGGAGCAGTACATCAGCGCTGCGTTCCCCTCAATCGTGCAGCCCGAGATGGAGATCGCCGCCGGCAGGGCGGGCGCGATGGCCAGGAACGAGAGGCACAGAGCCAGGACGGCTCGCCGTGCCGTCGAGGTCCTCACAGTGACGAGGCCGCTCGCTTCTGTCATTGCTCTTCTCCTTGGGGCTGATTCTGCCGAAATTGAGGATATCACATATGAGCATCCGCCTGAAGATCGTCCTCATCGTCGTGCCGCTCATCATCGCGACGCTTCTCCTCACGGGGGTTTCCTCCTACTTCTCCGCCTCGACCGGCATCTCCCGGATCGCGAAGGATTTCCTCGGCTTCAAGGCCCAGGAGCTGCGAAACCACTCTGAGAGCCAATGGAGCCTCCTCGTGGAGAACAACCTCACCGAGAAGGCGGAGATGGTGGCCGCGACCAAGTCGGCCGTGGAGTCCTATGCGAGGAACCTCACCCGCAGCGCCACCGAGCTGATCTTCGCGATCGCAATCGACGGCACGGTGACCATGGCGAGCTCTGAAATCGTTTTCCTCGGCTCCGAGAAGGACGCCCTCATTGCGCTGGCAAAGGCGAAGAGCACGGACCTCGTGACCGTGCCGATCGGGGGAAAGGAGAGGGTGGCGAAGGGTTTCTGGTTCGAGCCCTTCGCGTGGTACATCCTCGTGAGCGAGGAGCGCGCGGCGTTCTACAGCCAGGTGAACGAGATCACCGTGCGCACGGGGATCATCCTCGTCGTCGCCATCGGTCTGGGCGTCCTGCTCGTGCTTCTGTTCGCCAACTACCTCACCCGGCCCCTCACCAGGGTGGCGGGCACGATGCGCCACATCATCACCACCAATGACCTCTCCGAACGAGTCGTCGTGGAATACCACGACGAGATCGGCCAGCTCGCCCAGACCTTCAACCTCATGATCGGAGAGCTGGAGAAGGCGTACCGCTCGATCAAGGGCCACGCATTCAAGGCCGTGCTCGCCCAGAAGCGCGAGCAGAAGATCAGAAACATCTTTCAGAAGTACGTGCCCAAGGATGTGATCGACAGGTTCTTCGAGAACCCCGAGAGCATGCTCGTGGGCGAGAACCGCGTGCTCGCCGTGCTGTTCTCGGACATCAGGAGCTTCACGACGATTTCCGAGACCATGATGCCCGATGATTTGGTGAACTCGCTCAACCGCTACTTTACCGTCATGGTCGACATCATCATGGCGCGCCATGGAATAGTGGACAAATACATCGGCGACGCGATCATGGCCTTCTTCGGCGCGCCGGTGAAGCGCGAGGACGATGCGATGAGCTCTGTGCTGGCCGGCATCGAGATGACCGAGGCGCTGCAGGGGTTCAACGAGGGACAAAAGGCGGCCAACAAGCCCGAGTTCCACATCGGAGTGGGGATCAACTACGGCGTGGTGACCGTCGGGAACATCGGCACAGAGAAAAAAATGGACTACACGGTGATCGGGGACATGGTGAACCTCGCCTCGCGGCTGGAGGGCCTCACCAAGACCTACCACCAAGGCCTGATCATTTCGGAGAGCCTGCGCTACAAGGTGAAAGACGAGCTGCCGTGCCGGCTGCTGGATTCCGTGGCCGTGAAGGGCAAGACCAAGGGCGTGCGGATCTACACGGCCAAGAAATCCCTCGACCCGCGCGAGAAGGAAGCGTGGGAGTTCCACAACGCCGCCATGGACGAGTACTACAAGAGGAATTTCCGCCGTGCCGTCGCGCTTTTCTCCGATGTGAGCCGACTGCTCCCGGACGACTATACGAGCGGGCTCCTCATGCAGCGGTGCGAGCTGTACCTGAAGAACCCGCCGCCGCCTGACTGGGACGGCGTCGAGGAAATGAAGACCAAGTAGAGTCGGCGCTCGTGCGGCCGCGCGCGCGTCAAGATTACGCGCACGACGGTCGAAAATCGTTATCAGGGGTATCGTCTCATGCTCGGACTCCTCGCGAAAGCCGCCAATCTCAGGAAATCCCTCGGGCTCTCCCCGGACGGACGGGACGAGTTCGCCTTCGACCCCGATTCCGGCATCTCGCGCGAGGACCAGAAGGAAATCCTGCAGGAGATCGAGAAGGTCGCCACGCAGAGCAGGATCTCCGTGAGCCCCGAGGTCTTCATCGTGAAGGCCGCGAAGAAGGGGGTGCTCTTCCCGATCATCGTCAATGCCGCAGCGATCGCCGCGCTGGCCATCGGCCTCGGCACTTTCTGGATCCTTTTCCAGCGCGGAGAGACCCAGCTCGCAAAGGAGAGCGCGGGGGGCATCACCGCCGCAGGGAAGCTGATCGAAGAGCTGAAGAAGGAGTCGGAGGCGCAGCTGCAGGAGAAAAACCTGCGGATCAACCAGATCCAGGGCCAGCTCGAGCAGATCGACAAGGAGAAGCAGAACCTCCAGGCGACCATGGACGAGAAGGTCCGCGAGCGGGAGGCCCAGCTGCGCGCCGCCGTGGCCGCCGACCTCGAGACCGAACGGGAGAAGCTGCGCAAGCAGGGGCTGTCCGACCAGGACATCGCGAAGAGGCTTTCCGACCTCGAAGCGAAGAAGAACTCCGAGTTCACGGCGCAGCTGGAGGCGTTCCGCGGTCAGGCGGAGGAGGACAGGAAGAGGGCCGAGGCGAGCCTCCGCCAGCTCGAGGGCGAGTTCACCTCGAACCTCGCCAGGGCGAACGAGGAAAAACAGAAGGTCCTCGCTGACTCGAAGAAGCGCGAGGAGGACCTGCGCTCGCAGCTTGAGCAGAAAACGAAGGACCTCGAGTCCGAGAAGGCGAAGGCGGAAGCGGCGCTGAAGGCGCTCACCTCGCAGAAAGAGAAGGAGGACCTCGCCATCGGACAGCTTGTGGGGATGTATTCGGTGGCCAAGGCCGATATTGCATCGAAGAGCTACACGAAGGCGCTGCAGAGCCTTCGCGCGATCCGCGACTACGTGAACCAAGACGAGGTCGTCGTGCTGCCCGGCATCGCCCGGAGGCGCGAGGTGGACCTCTTTGTCGTCGACTCCCTGTCCGGGCTCGTGCAGGGGGAGCTCGACAAGGCGAAGGTGGATACCAGCTCCCTGGTGGCGGCTGCGAACCAGGTGGCCGATATCAGAGCGAAGGTGGCGGATGCGGACGTGCAGGCGCGCGCCGGCAGGCCCGCCGATGCCGAGAGGCTCTACGGCCAGGCGCTGGCCGTGGTCCCCGAGGTCGCGAAGAGCTATTCCTTCTTCACGACGAGGGAGAGGGAGGTCGAGACAGACCGGCAGGAAGCTCTACGGGCAGGCCTCGCGCGGGCGGAGTCCGCCTTCGAGGCCGGGCGCTTCTCGGATGCGCTGGCCGCCTACAGAGAATGCCTCGCGTACCTCCCCGAGTCTCCCGCAAGGCTGGACAGGACGATTTCAAGCATCGAGTCCGCGGGGGGCGAGCTTGGGAAACAGAAGACCCAATCCGAGCAATCCCGAGCAGCCGCGCCTCTGCTCGCGCAAGCCGCGGCGCTGCAGAAGCAGGAAAGCTACGACGAGTCGCTCGCCCAGTACCTGTCGATCCTCGCCAGGTATCCCCAGAGCGCGCAGGCCGAGGCGGCCGTGAAAGGCGTCGGGGATGTCGCCAAGAGCATGAGCGCCAGGGCCGACGTGAAGCTGGCCGCGCGCGAGAAGGAGCTTTCCGGCCAGACCGCCGCCATCCAGAAGGACCTCGAGTCCCGTCTGGCAGAGATCGCCTCGATGAAAAAGGAGATTGCGGCCATCATCGGCGGAAAGATCGATCCGGATGCCATGGACAGCGCGAGGCTGCTGGCAGCACTGCGCGAGAGATTCGACGCGCTTCAGGCCGCGGGGCAGAGCGCGGGCGGAACCGTCGCCAGCCTCCAGAAGAGGCTCGCCGAGGCGAACGCGACGATCGACGGCCTGCGGGCCGAGAAGGCCGATCTCGAGAGGCAGCGGGCTGAGCTGCAGAGGGAGAAGGCCGAACTCACCGCTCGGCTCAGCGCCGCGACGCAGGCCCAGCAGGCCGCGACCGGGCAGCAGGCAACCGGGCAACAGACGAGCGGGCAGCAGGCGACGGGCACGCAGCAGCCCGCATCCGCGGGACTCTCGGAGGAGGATGCTCGGAGGCTCGCCAACCTGGACAGGCTTCTCTCGGGCTACCAGTCCTACGCCATACGGGAGGACGCGATCCTTTCCGACAAGAGCCCGATCGCACTGATGAAGACCAAGCCCATACGGGACAGCTTTCTCTCCTCTGTCGAGGATCTGTTCCCCAGGCTGAGCGGTCTTCTCGCCCGGGTGAAGACCTACGACAGCGGTTTCGAGTCAGCGGGCCGGGAGAACGGCAGGATCGACGCCCTGCAGGGGGTCATCGACGTGGTGGTCGAGGTCTCCCGCAAGGCCGGCGTCAGGGAACGCACCGCGTACTTCGACGAGAAGATCGCCGCCTACGAGAAAGACCCCCAGATGAAGAACTTCCTGAAGACCCTGCAGGGGCTGCTGAAGTAGAAAGCGCCCAGCCGCTACTTTCCCAGTGTTTCCAGGTCTGCCGTGGGGATGGAGTAGAGGTCGATGGCGAGGGTCTCGCTGTACGTTTCCGCGACGATCCTCGCCAGCGAAAACAGCGCGAGCGGCGCCCCATCCACGTAGCGCTCTCCGATGAAGCGCAGGGCCCCGAGCGGGAAGGAGGCGATCTCCGCGCCGCTGCTGTCATACACCCGGCCGACGTCGCCTTCGGTTGAGAAGAGCCTACCCGTTGTCAGCAGCGCGTCGATGCGGTGCGTGATGCCGGGCAGGACCATGGAATCCGCGAATCCAGCCCCGTTCCACCGCACGCATCTCCAGCTCCCCGCGGCCGTGTCGAACCAGCTCACGTAGCTCTTCCTGTCATCCGGGGTTGGGCCCCGGATCGGATCGGGATCATAGAAATAGTGGCAGCGCTTCACGCCGGCGAGCTCGGGAATATCGAACGCGATCGCCCCGAGCTTGGTATCGTTCTTGTTGGCGAGGACCGTGGCCGAGACGTCCATGGCGACTTCCCTGAGCTTGCCCTCATCGACGCCGGAGTTCATCCGCACGAGCCAGTACGAGTTGTCGAACGGCTGCGCGAGGTCCGTTGGGGAGATGTTGAACCCCAGAACGTTCGCATCATAGTTCGGAGGAGACCCGCCGAGGATGAAGTCGTCCTTGAGGTTCTTCCACCCCGTCGGGAGGGTGAAGGAGGTCGACGGAAAGTTGGCGGTCAGAATCTGAACGGAGCTGTTTCCAGGGTTGACGGGATCCATCCCGACGATTCCGATGGCGCTGTCGGTGAGGGTGGGAAACTTCAGCGGCTCGAACACGAAGGGTTGATAGTTCGGGTCCGGGTTGATGAGCTCCTGACCCCACCCTCCAAAGACTCGGTAGCTGCTCTGGGCGCTGTCGAACCTGACGTATCTCAACATGGTCCGGTACGTCCCCCGCAGGAGGAGGAAGCCGTTTTGGAAATCGATCCCCGGCGCGGCATTTTTCATTTCGGGGAGGAAGACGATGTCCATGTCCTCCCGGTCTCCTTCGAGCCCGTTGACCGGAGCGATGGTCTGCTGGAGCGTCATCTTCGAGATCACGGCAGCGGCCTGGCTCAACGAGAGATCGAAGGGCGGGTCGCACGAGAGGCAGAAGAGGACGAGCGCGAGGAGCGGGAGGAGCTTTTTCATCGCAGCCACCGGATTCCGATCCTGATGCTCAGAAGCTGAAGAGCCGCCTTGTTGAAGTAGATCCAGCCCGCGCCCGAGCCCTGCGTCGAACGGAGCAATTGCGGGCTCGCCGTGCCGTACAGCATCGGCCCGTATTCCGCGAAGAAGCGAGCCGATGCGCCGATGGAGGTCTCGAGGCCCAGCGCGGCCTGCACACCGGCAGGCGCGAGGGGCTCCAGGCGTATGGGCCAACCGGGCGCGTGGACGAACCTGAGAAAGCCGCCAACGCCCACGTAGGCGCGCACCGCGGCGTACGCGGGGCTGAGATACACGCCCCCCAGGATGTCGAAGTTTGTAAGCGGGTCGCTCGAGAAGATCTCATCGGGCCGCAGCACGAGGCCGACGAGGTACGTGGTCAGGCCAGCCCGCACGAACACCCATTCGGGAACCGGGAAGTAGGATACCGCGAGACCGGGCCAGCAGATCTGGGCGTAGGCATCGACGGCGAATCGGGAGGCAGGCTTCTGCTCGATCGCGAGCTCGCGGTCGGACTGGATGAACAGGGATCTCAGCAGCGACGCGGAGCCCGGATGCGTGGCCCGAAGCTGGTAGGCGGCAGAAGTCGGAAGTGTGACCTCCGCGGCG
Organism: uncultured Spirochaetaceae bacterium; assembly: GCA_964353885.1. Classification (GTDB taxonomy): domain Bacteria; phylum Spirochaetota; class Spirochaetia; order SZUA-6; family Fen-1364; genus CAVTER01. Next base: position 23,109 of record CAYGXO010000116.1, on the reverse strand, counting down.
CCGTCGGGCCCGACAGTCGCCCTTGTTCCGCCGGTAAAAGTCAGGACGGTTCCGGGGAGGGCGCGAACCGTGAGCAGGGCGCTGCCCGGGTCCCTCACGGGCAGGTTGGCCGCATCGCGGGGAGGGAATGCTCCGGTAAGCAGGACGGAGAGCTCGCCCCAGCGCTCGTTGGGAAGGGACATCACCGAGATCGCCTCTCCGGCCACCCTCCGCACAGTCGTGTCGATGACCGTCGATCCAGTCAGGACATCGCGGGAGCGGACGCGGAAGACGGGCCCTTCCTCGGTCCCCGATATCTCGACGAGCATCCAGCAGTCGGCGCCGGACTCCTCGGCAAGCAGGGACATTCCGTCGTCCGAAGGGTCCTGGGCCGTTCGCGCGGGCTCGGCCATGACAAGGTCGGCGCGCGCTTCCTGCAGAGCGAGGAGCATCGAACGAGAGACGATTGCAAGCTCCTCTTCAGTGAGCTCCGGGACATTGGCCTGTCCGACCACGAGCATAAGCCTGCGGGGGGCTACGCTCGGCGTTTGTTCCTGACCATGAAGGCACGACGCGGCGAGGAGGAACAGGAGAAGGGCGGCGCGCCATGTTCGCTGCATCACTTCCACCACTTGGCCACCTTCGAGAGCGTGCGCGAGCGCTTGTCGTACACGCACGCGTACCCGCCGGAATAACTCCACGAGGCCCGCTGGTTCGCCCTGTCATCCTCTGCATTGCCGATATACAGCTGCTGGACCACATTGGGTGCGTCGAACGGGAACATGGTCCAGCTCTGCGACGTGTAGTGGTAGGCGACGATCCCGTCGGATGTGTAACCCATGTTCGACGAGTCCACGGCAACCTTGGTGATGCTGGGATAGTCCAACGGGCGGTCCAAGAAGTTCTCATGCAGGCTCCCGTCGAATTCATGTCTTGGAACCCTGACAAAATAGGTTGTGGGTGTGCCCGTCGTGGAGTCCGGGTTCTCCTCGAAAGCGAGAAGGACTGTCGCTGCAGCTGGATTCGGGTCTGCGAATACCTCCCTCAGCCACAAGTTGCGGCCAGTCGCGCGGATCGGCTTGGATTCCGAGACCGGCGAGGCCCAACTGGAGTCGTATCTGTCCCATTTGAGGGTGAGCCCCGAGGAATCCATGTTGGCGACATTGTCTCCCGATGCGTGCATCGGGAATCCCCAGCTATAGAGGCCTCCCAGGTCCCCCGCGATCCCCGCCGCCTCGATAGTGTCACCCACGATGGTGAACAGGACGTTTCCGACCACGACCTGTCCATTCGAGTCGACCATGGCGCGGGTCCCGTTGACCGGCGTCCCGATGTCTGCTTCCAGCTCGGCACGTGTGAGCGGCGCCTGCGCGAGGGAGAGGTCCTCCCGCATGACGAAGAGCCACGGCTTGTCGGCGGGGTAGGGCTGGCCGCCCGGGAGCTGGCCGCCGATGAAGAGGATCAACCTGGTCGCCCCCGATTCGAGGACAAAGGGCCTGAACTCGTCCAGCGAGGGGTCGTCGATCTCGGCTGAGAAGTCGCGCACGGCCAGCGTCTGCGCGAGGGCTGCGGGGAAGGGCGAGAGGAAGAAGATCCCGCACGAATTGAGAGCGAGACATGAGAGGAGGAGGATCGTGAATGCGCGTGCGGCACCCATGGCGGTCCTCATTTCTTGATCTCGATGCCGATGGTCATTGGCGGAAACGAGTTGACGACCATCATCCAGTCCCTCCCGAGCAGGTTGTTCGCGAGCCCGAGGGTATACTTCCACTCCTGCCGGACGAAAAACGTGATTCCCTTGATGTCCGCCTCAACCCACACGTTGATGGGATTCAGATAGAAGTCAGCGTATGGGTGGGCCGCTGCAATGGGCTGGAAGGATACGATCGCCCCTATCCCCGTGGATACTCCAAGCCGGATGAGGGAGCCGGGAGGGAAGAACACGTAGGCTCCCACCCCCGTGCCCAGATCGGAATGGAAGACCGGCCTGCCTGCCGAGGTCGAGGGAAGCTGGAGGGAGAGGTAGCCGCTGATCCAGGTGAAAAGCGTGTCGGGCACCGCGTAGCCCCGGACCGCGCAGCCCAGGCCGATGAGCTGCCCGAGGGTCCAGTCGACCTCGACGGACTCCCTGGTTTCCTTTTCAAGGGGTGTCAGCCGGACCTCCGGCCCCACGCGGATCGCCTGTCGAGCAGTGTGGAAGCCGGTTTTCCTCTTTGTCACGGTCAGCTTCGTCCCCGGCGCCAGGCTGCCAGCAGGCCAATTGAGCCTGCCATCCTCGATCACGCCCGCGGGTGTCTCCCCTTCGATCAGAACCTCCATGCCCTCGTTGGGAGAGAGGAAGGAAATCTCCGACACGGCAGGAGAGGAGGGAGACGCGGTGCCCGTCGAGGTGTCTGAGGACCCGCCTCTGTCGCCCCAAAAAACGGTCCGGGGGACCAGCTTCGAGGTGATCTCTTCGTGAAGGGAATTGTAGAAGGCGAGGTTGAAGCGCCAGGATCTAAGGAACCCGCTCACGAGGGCCTTTGCGGCCACGTCCCAGCATTGGAGGGACACGAGGATCTGCTCGTTCTCTATGGTGTAGGAGCCGTTCACTGCAAGCTCGGCGCCGATATCCTCGGCGACAGCGAGGGCGGCGGGGGACCGCAGCAGGTCGCGGGGATCCAGCGGCATCCGGGGAGCCTTCGACCATGCCCCGCTCTTGATCAGCCGGGCGCCCGAGCCGTCGAACTCCTGCTCCACGGCCTCGGTGATGCTCGCCTCGTACTCGGCGAACGCGCCGCCCCGTGTCAGGTTCTGGATCGTGAAGATGCACACCTTCCTGTTTGCGACCGGGTTCTGCGCGGGGAGAGTCGGAGCGACGGCGAGCGCAGAGAGAGAGAGGAGGAGAATTGAGGACAGCCGCTTTGTTCTCACTTTCGACGATCCATACGCAAGTGTAGTCACCGGCAGAGGCACTTTCAAGGTTTGTCGCTCTTCGGCCGCTTTTTCAGCGCCGTCTTGCTCCCGCGTGCGCGATTGACTACACTTTGAGATGCGCCATGAGGTCTCAGGACTTGTTCTCACTCCTTCGCGCGTACGCGGTGCGCACGAAGAGCGCGGCATTCGACTTTCGCGAGTTCCTCCGGTCGCTCCCGGCAGCGGAAGGCTCCCGCGCCGAGGCGGAGGCCGCCCTCGCGGAGCTGTCGGGAAAGGGGATCGTGGTCTCGGGCCAGGACGTGGTGATCCCCGACTTCCCCGTAGTCGCGCTCACGGAGGAATACCGGCAGCTTACCGTGGATGCCTGGAAATCGTTTCCCCGGTTGTCCAGCCTCGATGTGCCCATCGCGGAGGCGGACATGGTCTCCATCGACATGAAGTCCGGCTTCACGTCGTTACTCGAGACGGGGGGACCGGCCGAGAAGCCGGTGGTGCGGCTTCTGTTCCCCGAGGGCATCGACGATCTGGTGGTGCCGCGCGTGCAGGTCGGCACGGACCTCATCGAGGCGGCGGTCGCGAAGATCAGCCGCTACCTTCACAATGGCAAGAACGACGTCTACGCCGAGGCGAAACTGGTCACCCTGATCAGAGGCGGCGACATGCTCGTCCACCAGTCCATGGAGGACGCGACGATGCGGCCCAAGAAAGCCGCCGCCGCCGTGCTCTCGCCCAATGATTTCACCTTCAAGTTCTGGACCCACCTGTCGAACCTCGTGCTGCAGGACTTCCGAAAGAAGAAGGAGAAGACCGCCGAGGACCAGGGCTGCTGCCAGGCCGCGTACATCGTCGGCTACACCGTCTTCTACCAGAAGGGGGCGGCCCAGAAGGAGCAGGAGCGCGCGGCGGACAGAAAGAGCCTGGAAACCCTTGTGCGCAAGGCCCCGTACGTTTTCGGCTACGAGGAGATGTACGGCTTGCGCGACGACAAGGGCATTCCGTTCGTCTCCAAGCACGCGCGCGGTTTCATCACCTCGTTCCTCGAGGAGAAGACAAAGCGCACCTCGAGCGAGAGCCTGCCGTTCCTCGTTCGCGTGCACGCCGACGCGCAGAACAAGGACTACTTTATCCACAGGGACCTGATCGCGCCCGTCTTCCTCAAGAAGCTCTCCGAGGCGGCGGAGGAGCTGCGCGAGGGCTACATCAACGACTGGGTCGCCGTGCTGCGCCGCGAAGAGTCGCGGCGGATCATGAAGAGCGATCCCGGCTTCGCGAAGGACGTCGAGATCCGCGTGAAGGAGGACTATCCCCTGCTCGCCGCCCTCGCGAGCGGTTCTCTGCTGTACCTTGCCCGCACCGAGACCAACATCTCCTCGGCCGCCGCCGAAGAGATCGGCACGTGCCTCGGCCCCGACAATTCCCTGCGGCCTCTGGCCGAGCTTCTGGGCCTTGTCCGCGCGAAGCTGCTGAAGGACGCACGCTCCTACCTGCCGTTCTGGCAGACCATGCCGGTCATCCGGCAGATCGTGAGGTTCTTCAGGATGCTGCTCGAGGGCAGGCCCGCCCGGCGCCGGGGCGAGGCCGGACGGGAGGAGGGCGCCGAGGGGCGTTCGGCGGCGGCGGAGACCACCTCGCCGAGCGCGATCGCCCAGGAGCGGGGCCTCGCCGTCTACCAGCGGGCCGTCCAGGCCCTGCGCTCGCAGTACGTGCCGGCCGGCAAGACCATCGATGGGACGCTCGCGGAGCTCGCGGAGAAATGGAATCCGCTGTACGCGGCCGAGCAGAAGCGCCACCTCGTGGAGGACGTGAACTCGCTCGTGCGCGACTTCCTGCGGCCGGTCAAGCGGACCTTCCGCGTGAGCCCTCCCACCCTGCAGAGGATCCATGCTCTCGCCGAGAAGCTCTCGGAGAGCCGGAACCTCGAGAAGATCAAGAAGAGGGACATCCTCAAGCGCTACATCGAGCTGTACATGATCAAGTGCCTCGAGGTGAACCGCTAGCGCGCCGCCGCCCTTGCGGCGGCAATTCCGCTCACTTCATCGGACGGATCCTCACCTCGATATCGGCGGCATCCTTGAGCAGCGCCAAGAGTTTGCTCGTGTCCGTCTCGCCGAAGTGGTACGGGTAGAGGACCTTGGGTCGGAAGGCGAGCGCCGCGTCGGCGACCATCTCGGGAGTCATCGTGTAGGGCAGGTTCATTGGGAGGAATGCGATGTCGATGTTCTTCAGCGCTTTCATCTCTGGGGTATTTTCGGTATCTCCCGCAACGTAGAGCCTGCGCGAGCCGAGGGTGAGGACGTAGCCGTTTCCGACCCCCTTCGGATGGAAGGTCTTGGAGAGGTTGTACGCGGGCACCGCCTCGATGCCGATGCCCCGCACCTTCCGCGATTCTCCGTTTTTCATCACGCGCGCCCCCGGGACCTTCGCCAGGCAGTTCTTCGTCAGCACCACCTCGGTGTCGGGCTTTCGGATCGCCTTGATCGCATCCGGATCGAGATGGTCGAAGTGCTCGTGGGTGACCAGGACGATATCCGCCTTGGGCAGCTTGGAATACTCAGCGTACTGGCCCACGGGATCGACGTGGATCACGGTTTCTCCCCACGCGATCATGAAAGTCGCGTGGCCGAGAAATGTGAGCTTCAGGCCGAGCGGGGCGGCGGGGAACGTGTCTTCGGAGAAACTCGTTTCCGAAAAGAGGCCTCCAGCCGCCATGAGGAAAACAAGACCCGTCAATGCTCTCGCCATGCTGAGCCTCCTGCCGCGAGTATACACGGCCTTGACTTTTTCGCCCACCCGTTCTGTCATTCCCGCGTGTATGACTTCGACACCATCATCGATCGGCGGGGGAGCGGTTCGCTGAAGTGGGATTCCCGCGAGCCTGCGAGCGGCGTCGTGGGCCTGCTCCCCCTTTGGGTGGCGGACATGGATTTCCCTGCTCCGCGGGAAATCGTGGAGGCCCTCGAAAGCAGGGTCGCTCATCGGATCTACGGATACACGGTCGAGCCGGCCTCATACTTCGACGCGATGATGGCCTGGTATCGGCATCGCCACGGCTGGACCCTTGAGCGGGACTGGGTGGTCTCCAGCCCCGGGGTGGTCCCTTCGATCACCACGGCCCTTCTCGCCTTCACGGAGCCGGACGACGGGGTTGTGATCCAGCCGCCCGTGTACCACCCCTTTGCGGCGCGCATCCTTTCGAGCGGCAGGCGGATCGTCGAGAACCCCCTGAAGCTTGTCGGCTCGCGTTTGGAAATTGATTTCGAGAGCCTAGAAAGCGTGGTCGACGCGCGCACCCGGGCGCTGATCCTCTGCAGCCCGCATAACCCGGGTTGCCGGGTGTGGCAGCGCGACGAGCTCGTTCGGCTGGCGGGGGTTTGCGCGCGGCGCGGAATCCTCATCATCTCTGACGAGATCCACTGCGACCTCATCATGAAGGGGCACCGGCATGTGCCGATGGCAGCCGCCTGCGGGGCGGCCGCTGGGATCACCGTCACGTTCATCTCGCCGACAAAAACCTTCAACCTCGCGGGCATCGGGGGCTCCTTCACGATCATCCCGGATCCCTCGCTGCGGCGCCGGTTCTCGGAGCAGGCTCACGCACTCTGGACGGGGCTCGCGAATCCCCTGTCGATCGCGGCGGTGGAGGCGGCCTACCGGCACGGGGCGCCGTGGCTGGACGAGCTTCTCGGCTACATCGGCGGGAACTATGAGCTGCTCGCCTCTTTCCTCGCCGACCGCCTGCCCGGCGTGCGCGTGTTCCCGCTCGAAGGGACCTACCTCGCGTGGCTGGACGTGCGCGGCCTCGGGATGAGCGACGACGAGGTGAGCGGCAGGCTGAGGAGGCGCGGCGGAGTCTGGCTTGATGAGGGCCGCAGGTTCGGCAGGGGAGGCGAGGGCTTCCAGCGGCTCAACCTGGCCTGCCCGCGGGCGACCCTGCGCGAGGCGCTGGAGAAGATCGCGGCGGCTATCTCTTAGTACGGCGCGGCCGGCGGGACTGCCCCTCCACCGGCCTCCCGGCGAGGAACATCGGAGGGACGAGGGTCCAGACCGCGAGGGCGACGGCCCCGTGCCAGGGCTCATACCACGGCGGCCGCACGAACCGCAGCGGCCCCGCCCCCATCGCGTAGATCCACACGACGAGCGATATCGTCGAGACGACCAGCTGGACCTGCGAGCGCACGCCCATGGCGCGCGAGAGGTACAGGGGGGTGATCGCGACGAGCAGGAGAGCCACGACCAGGTGGGGAACGAGCAGGCGGGGCATGACTCCCTGCACGAAGATGAAGACGGCGATCACCTCGCTCGGGATGAGCTTCAGCAGCACTTGCAGGAAGGAGTTCTCCTTGTCGATCGTCCTGCTCACGCGGACGCTATTCTCCTCGCCTCGATGATCTTGGCGATGATGACCGAGAAGATGATGATCCCGCCGAAGACGCTGAAGGTCCACCAGTAGGGGATGCGCATCATCACCAGCCCGTTTTCGATGAGGGAGATGACCATGGCGCCCCAGAAAATGCCGGGGACGCTGCCGATGCCCCCCGTGAGGGCGGTCCCGCCGACAACGGCCGCGGCAACGGCGTTCAGCTCCAGCGCCTCGCCCGCCCGAGCCGTGAAGGTGCCCGAGCGGAACATCTGCATGACGCCGACGAAGCCGACAGCCGCGCCCACCAGTATAAAGCAGGCGATCTTGATCCGGTCCGTGTTGATCCCCATGGCCTTGGCCGCGAGCTTGTTGTCCCCTGTCACGTACACCCAGTTGCCCACCTTGTGGTAGCTCATGAAGAAAATCGCCACCACGGTGATGCCGAGCAGCCAGACGAATGGGATCGGGACAAAGCCCACCTTCGCGCCGCCGATGACGGCGTACAGACCGGGGTATTTCTCGAGCTCCAGCCCCTGCTGCAGCCCTCCCGACCAGAACAGGGTGATCCCCCTCCACAACATCAATCCCCCGAGGGTCGTGATGAAGGAGGGTATCTGCGCCTTGACGGTGATGATCCCGTGGAAGAGACCCACCAGCATTCCCACGAGGATCGCGAGGAGCAGCGCGAGCACCGGATTCACGCCGGCGCCGAGCAGCTTGATGAAGGTAAGGCTGCAGAAGGCCAGCACGGAACCGACCGAAAGGTCGAACTCCCCCGCGATCATCAGCACCCCCACGGCCAGGGCGATGACGGCGAACTCCGCTTCCGTGGAAAGGAAGATCATCAGGTTGTCGTAGGTTGCGAAGTACTTTCCGGGGGAGAAGATGCTGAACAGCGCGAACAGGACCGCGGCGATGATGAAGGTGCTCATCGATCGCGTCCGCCGCAGCGAGCCGATGAAGCCCCTGTTGGGCCTGGTGTCCGGAGATCTCACGGGCGCGGTGTTGCTCATCTTATTTCACTTCGTGGTGCCCGCTGATGACGAGCTGGCTCAAGTGCTCGACAGAGGAATCCTTCCTTTCCACGTCCGCCAGCAGCTCGCCGCGGGCGAGCACCACGAAGCGCTCCGCGATCTGGAAGGCGTGGAAGAGGTTGTGCGTGATGAACACGACCGAGATCCCCTCGCTGCGAAGCTGCTTCATGAACTCCATCACCTGCTGGGATTCCTTGACCGAGAGGGCGATCGTCGGCTCGTCGAGGATGACGAGCTTGGCCTTGAAGTAGAGCACCCGGGCGATCGCCACGCCCTGCCTCTGCCCGCCCGAAAGCGCCTCGACGCTTGCACCTGTGTCCTTGACGTGAAGCCCGAGCCTTTCGAGGGTTTTCATGCTCTCGGTGTGCATGCGTCTCGAGTTCATCACGCCGATTCCGTTGGTGATCTCTCGGCCCATGAAGATATTGCGGGGGATGGAGACATGGGGCGCGAGCGCCTGTTCCTGGTAGACGGTCTCGATGCCGAGGTCCTTGGCGTCGCGAGGGGTGCCGATGTGGGTCTTCTTCCCCTCGAAGTAGATCTCGCCCTTGTCCGCGGTGTGGAACCCCGACAGGATCTTGATCAGAGTCGATTTCCCCGCGCCATTGTCTCCGACAAGGCTCACGATCTCGCTGTGCTTGACCTTGAAGTCAACGTCCTTCAGGGCGCACACCCGGCCGAAGTACTTGTCGATGCCGACCATCCGCACTAGATACCCGTCGCCCGGCGTGCCGGATTTCGTCGCCGCGGGCGCACTCGCCGATCGTACGTCAGACATTCCCCTCTCCTTACCGCGTGCTCCACCGCGAAATGTACTTGTTCAGGACGGCGAACAGTATGACAACGGCTCCGATGAACGTCCCGATGCCGAAGGCCGGCAAGCCCAGGAGGATCATCCCGCTTTCAATAATCTGGATCGTCACGGTGCCGATGACGATGCCCAGGACGCTGCCGATTCCGCCCGTGAGGGCAACCCCCCCTACAACGGCCGAGGCGATGGCCTTCAGCTCGAATCCCACTCCCTGGTTTGGCGAGAAGGACTCGATCCTGAGGCACTGCATGAGCCCGACCACGGCGCAGAGAAAGCCGACCCCGACATAGGCGACGATCTTCACCATGTTCGTGTTGATTCCCATTGCGCGAGCCGCGGTCTCGTTGTCCCCCGTCACGAAGATCCAGTTGCCGAACTTCGTGAAGTGCAGCATGCCCGCGAGGAGCAAGGCGAACCCGATGAACCACAGCGCCTGGACAGGGAGCACCCCCCCGATGACGGTGAGGAGAATGTCCTCCAGCCATGAGCCGGCCGGGAGCCATGACCGGATCCCGATCGGCATCATCTTCGAGGCCGCATAGAGCAGACCCTTCCAGAACAGCATGGTTCCGAGGGTGAGGATGAACGATGGAAGTCGTGTTCGCGTGACCAGGAGGCCATTGATGAGACCGATGGCGACCCCCACGCACAGGGTGAAGATCAGGTTGATCCCGAGCGGGACTCCGAAGCCGAGGAGCTTGACGAAGACGAAGGAGCTCATCGGGATCGTCGAAACCACGGAGAGATCGAACTCGCCGCAGATCATCAGCAGTCCCACGCCGAGGGTCAGGATGCCCAGATCCGGCGCCAGCCGCGCGAGGGCGTAGAGGTTCGCCCTCTGGAAGAAGGTGTGGCCGGGGGTGAAGACCTGGAAGATCACGAGGAGGGCGACGAAGACGATCAGGGTGAATGATACCTTGTACGACAAGAGTCTCTGGATCAGCTTCTGTCTTTCCACGGCGCCTCCCTCATTTCCTGGCGGAGAGCGAGAAATAGAGAAACGGCCAGATCCCTTCTTGCGAGATCTGGCCGCGTTGCGAACCGAACGGCTCCTACCGGATGTTGAGCGGCGAGAGCTTCTCGATCAGGGCGATGTTGTCCTTCGTGATGAGGAACCCGCCCGTGTCGATCTGGGGGGCGAACCCGTACTTCTTCATGAGGTACAGGACGTACACGGAGAAGTAGCCCTGGAGGTACTGCTGCTGGTCGATCGAGGCGACCATGTAGCCCGTCTTCAGGCCCGTGATGGTGCCGGGCGCGGCGTCGAAGCCGCCGCCGAATATGTCGCCCGCCTTCTTGCCGGCGTTCTTCATGCCCGAGGTCAGGCGGTCCGTGGTGATGCCGCCCAGGCCGAACAGGCACTTCAGGTCGGGGTGGGCGATGACGTACGAGGTGATCCTCTGCTCGGCTGTCGTCATGTCGATGGTGCAGTCGACGATCTCGGGCTTGCCGGGGATCCCGTACTCCGCCATCGCATCCATGATGCCGCTCGAGCGCACGACGCCGTAGTTGGCGCCGGCGACTTCGACCGCGCAGGCGACCTTCATCGTGGCGAGGTTCACGCCCTTGGCCTTGGCCGCCTCGAACACCGCGCGGCCGATCATGAGGCCCGCGCGCCTCTCGTTCTGGCCGATGTAGGCCAGGCGCGCATTGCCCGCCGAGCCTTGCGTGTCGTCATTGTTGGTGCCGATCACGTTGATGCCCTTGGCGATCGCGTCGGCGACGGGTTTGTCCCACATCTTGTCATCATTGATGCACAGTGAGATTCCGTCGGGCCGCATGGCCACTGCTTCCTGGAGCCTCTTCGCCTGGAGGTTCTGGTCGCTCCCTGCCAGGTCGATGTCGGCTCTGCAGCCCAGCTCAGCCGCCGCGTCGATCATGCCCTTCTGGAACACGGCCCAGAAGGGGTCATTGCCGCCGTGGGTGATCAGGCGGAAGTACATCCCCGCGCCGGGCTTGGCCTGAGCGAAAACGAGGGCTGGGATGAGCAGCAGGATGAGCGCCAGGACCAGGAGAACTCTCTTTTTCATAATCTTTTCCTCCTTGAGACTATCTGAAACAGACTTATAGAACCAACTGGCATTATCAACCCGCAGTGCTCGATCTGTCAAGAACAATCCGGCTCAGCAGGAATTTAGCGACCTTCCTGCCGTTCGATCTCTTCCCGTGCGATCCGCACCCACCGCACGAGGTTGTCCGGATTGCCGCCAAGGGTGTGGTTGTCCTTCATGATGATCTCAAGTATGCATCCCCGGGCAGCCTCGAGCGTTGCCCGGATGTCGGCACGGACCCCCTCCTCGTCGATCCGAGGGACTGCAAGGAGCGAGGGAGGCGCCTTCCTCGAGTACACGTACCGGTCCTGGAGGAATTCCGCCATCTTCACCTGGTCGGCCCACGGCGAAACGGACACCCGCCGCAGCCGCGGGGTCTTCTTGACAACGTGCCAGCGGGCATCCAGGGGCTCGCAGCAGCCATAACAGTTCAGCCCGAAGCGCTGCTGGAGGGGAAGCTGGTACTGAAACACGAACTCCTCGAATTGGCCGGGCGAGATGCCGAGCGTCTCCTGGCTCTCGGTGAGGCACCACAGATCAGCCGTTTTCACACCCGAATCGTTCGGCGCCCCGGGCAGCCCGCGGGGAAGCTCCCTCGTGTAGCCGATGCCCCCCGAACCGACGTAGGAGTGGTCATTGTTCAGGGAGAGCAGCCCGTTTGCCTCCAGCCAATCCAGTTCTGAAAGGTAGCCGTCGCGCAGACGCGCCATGATGCGGTGGATCATCTCGGGGTTGTCGTACAGGAGGTAGAGCATGTTCTCCAACCCCACGAGCCGCGACAGGTCTCGAGTCATTCCGAGCGACCACCACCACACGGCACGGAGCCGTACCCGCAGCAACCCCGAGAACACGTCGCCGGCGAGCGCGAGGGTTTCGAGGGTCGTTTGGTAGTCGGCCTCGATGCGCGGAATGCCGATCCGCTCCACATCCTCGGGACCCTTGATCCCGCCTTCCCACGCGTAGGACTGGCCGCTCGATCCGCCGTGGTAGGTCTCCTCGACTCCCCATTCGGTGTCGGTGTACGTGAACCCGACCTCGAAGAGGGGCTCGATGGGCTTGTCGTCCTGGACGAACTCTCCCCAGAACAGCTCCTTCCGCAAGACTATCTCCCAGCGGCGCGCGAGGGCTCCCTCGCACTTCAGTGAGCCTGGTGTGACGATCTCGTTCCAGCCGTTCTCGGGATCGACGAGCAGGAGAGGCTGCTTCGAGCGCAGGTCGTTGTGCGCGTACCACAGCTCCCGCTTTACCGCCTCGCCGGGGCGCGCGGCGAGACCCGCAAGCCGCTCGGCAAGCGAGCGCAGGAGCCCTCGGTCGCCGCGCGAGATCCTCACGTCGCCGCGCACGCCGCTTGCGTACTTCGGCGCATCACCGTAGTTCGCAGAAGGCCACAGCCCTGTCGCGTTGTAGGGGACGGCCATGGGCTACGCCTTCCCCGCCAGCTCGGCGACTCTCTCGTCCATCCGCTTGACGTCAATCGGATAGGCTCCGTAGTCCCGCGCGATCGAGAAGAAGGCCAGGAGATTTTCGGGGTTCATGTTTGCCTGCACATTGTGGCCGGACGAGAAGATATAGCCGCCTCCGGGCGCCAGGGCCTTCAGCCTCTGCAGCGTGTCGATCTCAATGGCTGTGCGGTCCCCGTGGAACAGCCCCTGGTTGTTGGTGCCGCCGTGGAACGAGAGCCTGCCGCCGAACTGGGCCTTGATTTTCGCGCTGTCGCCGTTCTCGGCGGCGTTGGGCTGGAGGGGATGGAGGATGTCCACTCCGCACTCGATCAGGTCCTCCACCGCCCAGTAGACCGAGCCGCAGCAGTGGTAGCAGCACTTCGCCTTTGTGTGACGCTTGAGGGAGGCGATGAGCTTCGCGATCCTCGGCTTGAAGACCCGTCGGAACATCTCGGGGCTGTAGAAGGGGCACTGCTGGGCGCCCCAGTCGTCCCCGGCCCAGAAGAAATCCACGTACTCTCCAACTTCATCGAGGAGGGCGCCGCCGTGCGCTGACATCCAGTCCACGAGCGCGTCGAGCATGTACTCGGCCAGGCGCGGCTCCTCGTAGAGGTCAATTACCGACTGCTCGAGACCCCTGAGGACCCAGCGCACGTAGTCGAGGCAGAGGATGGGGCCGGCGGCCAGGGAGTAGTCGGTCCCCTCGAACAGATCGCGCGCCTTCTCGCGCACGCCGTGGAAGCGCGAGGGATGCGTAGGATCGGGAAACTTGTACGCCTTGACCTCCGAGAAGCTCTTTCCGCGAAGCACAGGGCCCACGGGATCCGCGTAGAGCCCGAGCCTTCGGAACACGGTGCCGAACTCGTCCTTCCATGTCCCGTCCAGGTTCTCGCTGTAGCGCCACGTCGAAGAGGCATTGGGGTAGATATAGCGTGTGTCAACGCCGAGGAGCTTCCTCACGTCCTCGCTCGCGAGGACGATCCTCTGCACGGGATCGAGGATGACGAGCTCCTCCGTGCGGCCCAGGTGCTCGAGGAGGTTGCGGTAGGCGACCTCGTGGATGCTCGAGACCAGGCCGTTGTTGTCGATGGGGACCCTGTCGGGCTCGACGTGGCGCAGAGCGGCCCGCACCCGTTCTCTCGGTGTCATGGCGTACCTCCCGGCCGACAGGATACGCCTGCCGCGCCTCGGGGTCAATGACGCTCTGCGAGCGTCGCTCGACGAGGGCGATGGTGAGATCGTTCACGTTCGTGCCCGTGGGGCCGGTGACGAGCAGCTCGTCCGCCGCCGACAGGAAGGCGTGGGAGTCGTTCGCGGCGAGGCAGGCGAGCGGATCGAGGCCTGCCCGGCGCCCCGCGGCGACAGTTCCTCCCGAGGCAAGGGCGCCCGCGGCGTCCGTGTTGCCCTCTTTTCCGTCGGTGGCGAAGGAGGCAAGGAGGATGCCCGTCTCGCCCGCAAGCTCGACGGCGGCCGCCAGCGCGATCTCCTGGTTGCGTCCGCCCTTCCCCTTGCCCCTGATCGTGACCGTCGTCTCGCCGCCCGCGACGATGCAGGCGGGCGGCGCGATCGGCCTTCCGGTCTGCCGAGCTTCGCGCGCGATGCAGGCGAGCAAGCGGCCCGCCTCCCTCGCCTCTCCCGCGAGCGATGTGGTGAGCAGGAGCGGAGCGTACCCGAGCGATGCCGCCTTTCGCATGGCCGCCTCGACGGCAAGCCCGTTCGACGCCACGAGAGAAATCGCGTGCCTGCCGGGAAGGCTCTTCGGCGTCTCGGGGATGCGCCCCGCGACGCCCTCCCCGATGCGGCGCATGACGGAGCCGGGGACCCTGTCGATGAGCGAGTATCGATCCAGCACCTCTTGCGCATCGGCGAACGTCGTGGAGTCCGGCACCGTGGGGCCCGAGCCGATGAACTCGAGGCGATCGCCCACAACGTCAGAGATGAGGAGGCTCACCACTCGGCCCTTCGCGCGCGCGGCAAGGCGCCCGCCCTTGATGTCGCTCAGGTGCTTGCGTACTGTATTGATCTCGCGGATGTTCGCGCCGCACTCGAGCATGAGCTTCGTCGTCTCCATCTTGTCGCCAAGGCTCAGGGGTGGGGACGGAAGAGGGAGGAGGCTCGAGCTGCCTCCCGAGAGCAGGAAGAGGCAGAGATCGCTCTCGTCCATGCTCTCGACGAGCTGGACGATCCGGCGCGCCGCTGCGAGGCCGTTCGAGTCGGGCACGGGGTGGCCGCTGGAGATGATCTCGATCCGTGGCCCGCCTGCCTCGCGGGGGTAGCCGTGCGGCACGACCACGATGCCTTCGGACACTTTGCCGCCGAGGACCGCGAGCGCGCCTGAGGCCATCCCGGGAGATGCCTTGCCAACGGCCACGAGGAGAAGCCTGCCGGTGAGCGGGTGCTCGATCCCGAAGGCGGCGAATCCGCGCGGGGTGGATGCAAGGCATCGCCTGACTGCCGCCGAGGGGTCAGCGGCCGCGAGGGCCGCCTCCATGATGAGGCGGGCTGCCCGCCTCATGTCGGCGCTCATCCCGTCATCCTCGCCCTGAGGCGATCGTGGCCGGCCTGCCCTCCAGGCGATACAGCCGGCAGGGGGCGAGTGAGGAAACCTCCTCGGGTGAATGCGTGACGATGAGCGCGGGCACCGGATGCAGCGACAGGAGCTTCAGGAACATCTCCCACAGCCGTGCGCGCGCCTCCCGGTGCAGGCCGGTGAACGGCTCATCGAGGATGATCGCCTCGGGCAGCCGGGCAAAACACCGGGCCAGGGCCGCCCTCTTCTTCATGCCGCCGGAGAGCTCGTTCGGCCTCTTGCCTTCCTCGCCCGCGAGGCCCGCCTCGGCAAGGAGGAAGTGTGCGAAGCACAGGGCGGACTTCCTTGGGTACCCCTGGTAGACGAGAGGCATCGCCGTGTTCTCCGCGACGGTCCGCCAGGGCAGGAGCCTGTCGTCCTGGAACACGAACCCAACGTGCGCCGGGCAGGAGACTCTTCCCTCCGTCGGCCTGAGAAGGGAGGCGGCGAGCTTGAGAAGCGTGGTCTTGCCCACCCCCGATTCGCCCGTGATGACGGCGATCTCACGAGAGGAGACCGAGAGGGTCACATCCTCGAGGATCGCATCCTGGCGCCGGTACGAGAAGCTGACGCCGTCGAGTAAGATGCGGGGCGCGCTTTTCCTCGACACGAAGATCTTCTTCAATTCGCGGATGTCCTCGATGCTGCAGACCACGGGCTCATCGCGTCGGGCGAGCCTTCGGGCGAGCGGGGCGAGGAGCCGCACCTTCGGCACCGCTCGGTTGAAGATCAGGATGACCAGGATGAGCAGGAGCGCCCATGCGAAAAGCCGGCGGACCTGCAGGGTCTGGTAGGCGGCCTGGATCTGGAATCCAATCCCGTTGTTCGCGCCGAAATACTCGGCGGTCACCGACGCCTTGGCCGCGAGCACGAGACCGACCTTGAGCGAGGCGCCCAGGAAAGGCTTCAGGTGCGGGAAGACGAGCTCGCGCATGCGCGGCAGGACGCCGGGGGCGAAGACGGAGAGCATCTCTCGGTATTCCCGGGGGAGGCTCGTCATTCCTTCGCCGATGGTGACCGCAACGACGGGGAGGGTGATCAGGCCGATCACGAGGATGGTCGGCAGGTGGCCAATGCCCATCACCACGATGATCGGGATGACCCAGAGCAGGGGAGGCATTCCCTGGAAGAACAGCAGCAGGGGCTTGAGCAGCGCGTCGAGCTCTCGGCGCGTCCCCGCCGCGATACCCGCGGCGGTCCCTGCGACGAAGCCCGCCGCAAAGCCGACGAGCACGCGCATGAGAGTGATCCCGATCTGTCTCCAGGTGAATCCCGCCGCGAGAAGAGACGCGGTGTCGAGTGCGGTCGTCCATGGCGGCGGAACAAAGAAACGCCCTCCCCAGAAGCTCGCGCCGGTCCACAGGGCAAGGAGGACGGCAATCCCCGCGGCGGCGTACAGCCGCAGATGAGCGCGTGACGCGATGCCTGCCTGAGGCCTCTCTCTCATGGTCAGGGCTGGAAGAAGAACCCGTCGTCCAGCAGCCGCGAGGGGCCGGGGAGGTAGCGCGCGACCTGCTGGTAGTACCTCAATACCCGGGCCCTGTTGACCGGCAAGGTCGGGACGTCGAAGAGGGTGTGGTCTGCCGATTCCTCGAGCGTCGCCCCATCCGTTGAGAGAGCTGAGGCGAAGCGCGCGAAGGAGTCGCCCGGCCTTTCGCGCACCCGCAGGGTGGTTGCGCGCCAGGCCTCCACCACGGCGGCAAGCAGATCCCTATGCGCCTTCGCCCAGCTCTCGGATGCGAAAAGGCTGACCTGGGGGGACTCCGCTTCGCCGGTCGCCTTCGCCCATTCTTCGGCGTACAGCGCCAGGCGCGAGAGCCCCTGAGTCTTCACCACTGTCGTGGCGAGCGGCTCGGGAAGCGCGGCGGCATCGAGCTTGCCCGCGAGGAGAAGGGGAACGCTCTGCGCGAAGGCGCCGTAGCTGATCGTGAGATCCCGCTCGGGATCGAGCCCTTCGTGGGCGAGGATCGCGCGGGTTTGGAAATCGAGGGGCGAGCCGGGAAAGGGAAGGGCGAGCCGCTTCCCCTTGAGGTCGGCGAAGCCCTTGATGGCGGCGTCCCTGCCGACGAGCGACGAAACGCCCCAGACGCCGGTATCGATCATCACGATGGGGCTGCCGCCAAGCCGGTTCTCCCACCCTTGGCTGGTGCCCGTGTACAGCAGGTCGGCCTCACCGCGCAGGAGGAGCGCGAGGGCCTGCGCATGGTTGAGGAAGGTCTCGATGCGGACTTCCACGCCGCGAATGGGCTGCTCGGAGGCCATCAGGAGCAGCGGAAGCGACGAGGTGGATTGCGGGACGAGGATCTTCAGCGCCGCGGCACTCGAGTCGCCGGCCCGGGCGATGACCGCACAGACCGAGACGGACAGGAGCAAGGCAATGCGGAGGGCGATCATGCGGGGCGCGCCCGTGGCGCTGCGCTTCCGCCGATTTCGCGGGGTATTCATGTCGCGTCCGAGAGTATTCGTTTTGCGCTGCGTGGGCAAGTGCCGCCTGCTCTGCTATAGTGGGACGAGAGAGGCCCGGCATGAAAGCAGCGATCATCGGCACGAGCGGCCACATCGACCTCGCGCTCGGCGTTCGGGACAGGCTCCCCCAGGTGAAGTTCGTCGGCATCGCCCCGGGCTCAACAGACGAGGATGCCCGGGAGTTCTACGTCGACCAGATGGAGCCCTCCCTCATCCCGTTCTACGACGACTATCGCGTCATGCTGGACAGGGAAAAGCCCGATCTCGCCGTGGTCGCTCCGTTCTTTTTCCTGCAGTCTCGCATCGCCTGCGAATGCCTCGAGAGGGGCATCGCGGTCTTCCTCGAGAAGCCGATGGCCGTCTCGCTCGAGCAGCTGGAGCGTCTTCGTAGGGCGCACGCGCGGCATTCGAGGCCTCTGTGCCCCATGCTGCCCTCGCGCTACCAGCCCGAGCTCCACGCCGCCTGGCGCGCCGTGAAGGACGGTCTGGTCGGCGAGCCCCTGCTGATCACGGCGCAGAAGTCCTACAAGCTGGGCACCCGGCACCCCATGTACACGCACCGCGCCACCTACGGAGGCACGATCCCGTGGGTGGCGATCCACGCGATCGATTGGGTGCACTGGTTCACCGGCGGAGCGATCGTGGATGTCTGCGCCGGCCATACGACCCGCGGCAACAGGGGCCATGGAGAAATGGAGAGCTCGGGGCTGTGCTTCTACAGGCTGGCCAACTCGGGAGCGGCCTCCGTGAGCTGCGACTACTTCCGCCCTGGCGCGGCGCCGAGCCACGGCGAAGACAGGGTCCGGGTGGCGGGAGAGAAAGGCGTGGTGGAGGTGGCTTCGGGAGAGGCGAGACTCCTCACGAACGGCGAGGCCCGTATCCTGGCCACGGAGGAGCCCCGCTCGATCTTCATCGAGTTTGTCCGTCACATCGAGGAGGGCGCGGCGATGAGGATCACTGCCGAGGATGCATTCGAGGTGAGCGAGCTCGCATTGAAGAGCCGCGAGGCGGCTGACACGAAAGCCGTGGTGCGCGCGCGGGGCTGAGACCCCGCGTTGCGCCCCAGCCAAAAAAGAGCCGCGCCCCGAAGCCAGAAGCCGAGGCGCGGATCGCGAGTGATCAGTTCCCCAAGCCGGCCATCTGGTTGAGCCAGGTGAAGGTCTTGCTCGTTCCATTGAACGTGAACACCTTCCACCACAGCTCGGAACCGCTGCCGGAGGCGTCGGAGATGCTGAGAGTCTTGATGAGTCCGGTGCTGTCGTAGACCTTCACCACGGCCTCCGAGGTGCCCAGCGCCGGGCTGCCGGAGTAGTTGTAGATCGAATAGGCGTACGTGCCCGGGTTGACCGTCGTGATGGAGATGGTCTCAGGGCCGTAGCTCGTGGTGTCGTCCCAGTCGAGGTTCGCCGAGCCGTCGGAGGCGATCTGGTCTCCAAAGAAGATCTCATCCGTTCCGCCACCTGAGACGGGCATGAACAGGTGGGAGTCGAGGTCGTACGGGCTGGCGCCCCAGGTCAGGACGAACCGGTATTGACCGGTGGTGAGAGGAGGATACGCGACGATATCCTCGAGAGCCACGACCGTCACATCACGGGTCACCTCGACGACGATGTCGACGAAAGAGTAGCCCGATTTTTCGAAGTGAAGCGTGGCCGAGCCCTCGGGCGCCTTGATTTCGAACTTGCCCGAGCTGTCAGTCGTTGCGGAATACAGCGTCTGCAAGACAGTCACCTTGACCCCTTCGAGCGGGTTGCCCGACGAGGTCGAGTCGACGACGGTGCCGGTAACGGTGCCGGCGGGCAGGAACAGCGAGCAGCCGCCGAGCGCAAGGAGAAGGGCGGCGAGCGAGCAGAGAACGAGCAGAGAGACTGAGCGACGGTGTTGGTGCATGAGACCTCCTCGAAAAATGTTGTTTGGGGTTTACTTCTTGGGATTGACCCCTTGAGCATAGCAGCAATTTTCAGTTTTGTCAGGGGCCGCGTGGACGCCGATGTCTTGAAGGAGCGCCGACGGTCGACTACCGCCCTCGCGTGCGCGCAAACATTCCCTACGTCTCCGCAGCGGCCATCGTTCTCTTCGTGTGCGGGCGCGATGTCGCGATCCTCGAGCTGATCAGGGAACAGTGAGGATCGCGGCCGAGCTTGAGCGACTATCCGTTTCGCTCGAGAATGCCTTCCGCGGCCCGGATCCCGCTCGCCCACGCGGCCGTGATGCCCCGGCTTGTGCCCGCCCCATCACCTACCAGGTAGATGCCGGGTTTGGCCTGGAAGGAGGCGTCGAGGAATCGCGGTTTGTTCCCGTAGAGCTTGATCTCGGGATAGTACATCACGGTGGAGGGGTGGAGCACGCCGGGGATGATCGTGTCCAGCGCCTTCATCGATTTCCAGATCGCCCGCAGCACCTTTGCCGGCATGGCGAGGGATATGTCGCCGGGGGTGCAGGAGGCGAGGGTAGGCTCGAAGTCGTACAGATCGCCGGTGAAGCTTTCGGCCTTCGACCTCTTTCCCAGGCGGAAGTCACCCACGCGCTGCATCAGCGGCTGGCCGCCTCCCATGAGCATGGCCTGCAGGCCCAGCATCTCGGCGAACTCCTGGCCGCTTGCCAAGGGTGCGGTGAAGCGAACAGTCTTCAGGAGGGCGAAGTTCACGAGTCCGCTCGCCCTCCCACGCTGCGAGAAGGCGTGGCCATTGACGCTGAAGTAGTCGCGGCCCGCCCGCGTCGTGTACTTTTCCTTCACCACGAAGGCTTTGCCGCTGTTTGTACAGAAGGTTCGAACCTTCTCGGGGAAGAGGAACTTCGGGTCATAGTAGTCGCGCACAATGGGGTAGTTCGCCTCGCGCGTCTCGACGCGCAGGCCGATGTCGACGGTGTTGTCCATGTACGGGACGCCGAGTGAGTCCATGAGCTGCTGCATGAAGGCGAAGCCCTTGCGGCCGGGCGCAACGAGAAGCGACCCGTAGCCGATCTCCCGCCTGTCGGTGATCAGCACTCCATCCTTCTCGCGCATGCCGGTCATTGTTTCCTTGAGCGACACGCTGGCGCCGCGCGCCTCGATATCCCGGAGCAGCTTTTTCGCGAGGGTCACGCCTCCATCAGTGCCGAGGTGGGATTGGCGAACCTCGATGAGCTGGACGCCGAGCTTCTCGGCCCTGCGCTCGTAGACCCCGATGTTGTGCTTCGGGAGAATCTCGGGCTGGAGGCGCGCGGCGACCGCCTCCAGGTACCGCGCCGCCTGCTGAGCCTCCCAACAGTCCAGGGGGAAGCCGATCGGGAAGGTGAAGTTCATCTTGCAGTCGTTGCACAACCCGCCGGTGCTCGTGCCCGAGCCGTCGATGAGGAGGATCGACATGCCCGGGCGTCTGTCCGTGAGGGTGAAGGCCGCGCCGAGCCCTGCCGGGCCCGTGCCGACTATGACGCAGTCGAATCGGTCTGCCATTCCTGCTCGCTCTCTGCAGAGCATACACGGCATGCCGGTCTTGCTCAACGAGCTGCGTGCGGGTACCCTGAGCCAGGGTGACACATGCGCGTACGAGAGGTCCGCTCCGCGGCCGACATGCGGCAGTTCGTCTTTTTTCCGCGCTTCCTCTATCGAAACGATCCGCTCTGGGCGCCGCCGATCTGGGCGGATGAACGAAGGGCGTATTCGGCGAAAACGAACGCGATCCTCTCCCATTCCGACTACACGCTGCTGCTCGTCGAAAACGACGGCGAGGTGGTCGGCAGGAGCCTCGCGTACGTCGACAGCAATTTCAACGCATACTACAAAGCGCGGACAGGTTTTTTCGGCGCCTTCGAATGCGCGGAGGATTTCTCCGCCGCGCAGGCCTTGGACGATGCGGCGGGAGAGTGGCTCTTGGCCAAGGGAATGGACAGAGTGCGCGGGCCGATCCATCCCGTGGCCGAGAGCTGGGGGTTCCTCCAGAAGGGCTTCGATTCTCCGCCCGTGTTCATGGCGTCGTACAACCCCCCGTACTACAACGCGTTCATGGACAGGTTGGGCTACGCAAAGGCGAAGGACCTCCTCGCCTACGAGGGCAGCAACGAGAAGGGCTATGAGCTTCCCGCCCGGTTTGAGCGCTTCGCCGAGAAGCTGTTGGCCCGGAATCCCGGCCTCGGCGTCCGCAAGCTCTCCCTGAAGAATCTTGAACGGGACGCCGAGGCGGTGTGGAGCATCTCCAATATCGCGGTGGCGAACAACTGGGGATTCGTGCCGCTGGATCGCGGCGAGCTCATGGACATGCTGAAGAGGCTCAAGCCGATCGCCGATCCCGAAGCGATCTGGTTCGTGGAGGATCGCGGCAGGCCGGTGGGATACGCGCTCGGCTTCCCCGACCTCAATATCATACTGAAGAGGATCGGCGGACGACTTCTTCCCTTTGGCTTTCTCCAGGTGCTTCTTGGCGTGAAGAGGGTGAAGGACTACAGGCTGTTCGGTCTCGCCGTGCTGCCCGAGTACCACGGCATGGGTCTGGATGTGCTGCTGTACATCCAGCTCTACCGGTCCCTCTCAGGGCGCATCCGCCGTTTGGAAGCGAATTATATCCTCGAGGACAACGCAAAAATCCGAAACGCCCTGGAGAAGCTGGACCTCAAGCTCGTGAAGAGCTACAGGGTGTACGAGAAGGCCCTCAATTACCGTACTGCTTCATGAACTGGACCCGCTCGTAGACGGCGGGGTCCTCGCTCGCGGCCTGGCTCATCTTTCCGCGGAAATCAGCGATGGATTTGAACCCGTGCCTGTCCATCCATGCCTCGAGCTCAGCTAGCATCGCGCGGACCGCCCCCGCGCCGTTCTTGTACAGCGTGGAGACGGTTTGCACCGCGCGGGCTCCGGCGAGGAGCTGCTTGATGACGGCAGTGCCGTCGTGGATGCCGGTGGAGGCGGCCAGGTCGCAGCCGACCTGGGAGGAGAGGAGGGCGATCCAGCGCAGGCTCAGGTGGATCTCGTCGGGGGAGCTCAGATGGTAGCCCGGGGTCAGGGCCAGGCGCTCGATGTCGAAGTCCAGCTGGTAGAAGCGGTTGAACAGCACCAGGGCCGAAGCCCCGGCACGGCGCAGGGCAAGAGCGGTCCGAGGCAGGGAGGTAAAGTAGGGGCCGAGCTTCACGGCCACCGGCAGCTTTACCTTGGCGAGGGTGCCTTCCAGGATCTTCACGTAGGCGTTCTCGATGTCCTCCGCGCTGCGGTCGAAGTCGGAGGCGAGGAGGGCGATGTTGAGCTCCACGGCATCCGCGCCCGCCTTGGCGACCTGGGTGGCGTAGCTGGACCACCACTTGGGGGACACGCAGTTCAGGCTGGCAATGACCGGAATGGAGAGGCTGGATTTGGCTTCACCGATCAGTTTGAGGTACTCGTCCTGGCCCATGCGCAGGCCCATCTGGCGCATGAAGTCGAAGGCTTCCGGGTGCGGGTAGGGCCAGGCCTCCTGTTCCAGCTGGGAGGTCTGGGCCTCGATCTGCTCCTCGAACAGGCTCTTCAGCACG
>CAYGXO010000115.1:0-5903 GCA_964353885.1 uncultured Spirochaetaceae bacterium | reverse complement strand
CTTTCCACGCCTGTGGCAACATTCGTCGCGATGACCTCGGCGCTCGGTACGACCGCCTGACTGGGATCGACGATACGGCCGGTGATGTTACCTGTATTCGTCTGGCCCACCAGCGGAGCCGTTGCGAGGAAACTGGCCGCGCCCAGCCAAAGTAGTGAAACTCCGACTTCCTTCTTCATGCATCCTCCTTCTTTAGGGGCAACACTGTTCAGTTAGGCAAAACCGGGACTGCCACCAATTTCCGCCTTTTGGGGAATTGGCTGGCTGTCCCAGCGTTTTGCCGCCCTAAGGGTTGACGCAAAAACAACTTCACAGATTGGGTGAGATCGTATAGTTCCACTTGGGCAGAACCTCGTGCGGCTTCAGTCGAAGCGCTTGGAGCTGTTCGGGCGTTGGTTCGGTGCCGGTAGGATAGTAGCGACGGTCGAGGTGAGCGGTGACCGACAAGCCGGTTTGAGTTCTGGTAGAGCGAATGAAGTTCAGGATCTTCTGATAACTGTCGAGTGGTTCGCCGGCCCAGTTCTTGGAGATCGCGGAAAAGGCTTCCTCCGGGGAATCTGTGGGTAGGTGACCGGTCTACCGAGGCTGCTGTTCGAGGAAGCGGCGGAACTTGCGGCACGTGGACTCGAAAGAGCGCTGCTGCTCCTCGGAGTCGCCGTGGTAGAGTAGCGGCCCTCCTTCCGCCAACACATTGAAGACGAGTTCCTCCACCGGCACTTTTCTCAGAGAAGGGGTTGCATTTAAGTCCCGGATGATCTCGCCTCCCAAGATCCAGAGATTGTCCACGTGCTTGCGGATGGTCTTGCGGGACAGTTCCAGGCGCACCAGATGTTCGAGGAACGGGCGAAAATACGCCACCACCTTCTCTCCCGGCGGAAGGTCTTTTTCAAAGCCCATCCAACTGCGCGGCCACTCATCCAGGTCCCGGCAGTACGCCGACAGATCGATGGGCGCCGCTGCCGCGGAATGGTTTACGGTGGAAGTCTTCGCCATCAGGACCGTTCTTCTGGCCATGCAACTCATAACGATTCTAAACCGCTGCCACCGTTTCCGGGGATTTGTTTACGAAGGAGCGAGGTTTTCCCCAACCGAGCGCAACACCATCGAAGTGCGCGTCCGGCCCAGGAAGGGCTCGACCGCGATCTGCTCCGGTTGCCACCGGCCCGCCGCCGGTTACGACCATCTCGCCGAGCGGCAGTTCGAGTTCATTCCCTTATGGGGCTTCCTGGTCTTTCTCCTCTACCGGATGCGGCGGGTGAACTGCGAGACCTGCGGGGTTGTCGTCGAGGAAGTGCCCTGGGCCAGCGGCAAGCATCAGCTCACCAAGGTGTATATGCAGTTTCTGGCGCACTGGGCGCGCAAGCTCTCCTGGAAAGAGACCGCCGAATCGTTTCGCACCTCTTGGGAGAAGGTTTGCCACTCGGTGGAGTACGTGGTCAGTTGGGGGCTGGAGCACCGCACCCTGGCTCCCATTCGGGCCATCGGCGTGGACGAGCTCCAGTACGCCAAAGGGCACAAGTACCTCACGCTCGTCTACCAGATTGATGCCGGCCTCACGCGCCTGCTCTGGGTGGGCAAGGAGCGAACCGTGGAGACCTTCCAGGGATTCTTCACCATGATCGGGGGAGAACTCGCCTCCAAGATTGAATTCGTCTGCTCGGACATGTGGAAGCCCTACCTGCGGGTGATCCGCGAGAAGTGCTCCCAGGCGCTCCACATCCTGGATCGCTTCCACATCGTCGCCAAGATGAACGAGGCGCTGGACGACGTGCGCGCCGCTGAGTCGCGCAAGATGGCCCAAGAAGGCCACGAGCCTCTGCTGAAGAAGTCGCGCTGGTGTGTCCTCAAGCGCAAAGAGAATCTGACCCCTCTGCAGAAGTTCCGCCTGCGGGATCTGCTCCGCTACAATCTGCAAACCGTCCGGGCGTATCTCCTCAAAGAAGATTTCCAGCAGTTCTGGGAGTACACCTCCCCCCTCTGGGCGGGCATGTTCCTGGACTTCTGGTGCCGCCAGACCATGCGCTCCCGCATCGAGCCCATGAAGAAGATCGCCCGCATGCTGCGGGCGCACCGCGAGCTGCTGCTCAACTACTTCAAGGCCAAAAAGGAGTTCTCCAGCGGTGTCGTCGAGGGATTGAACAACAAAGCCAAAGTGACTATGAGAAAATCCTACGGCTTCCGCACCTTCCACATCACCGAACTCGCGCTCTACCACACACTTGGCAAGCTGCCCGCGCCCGCACTAACCCATGAATTCTACTGACGAGTCCATTTTGCCATCCTGGCCGGGATTGATTATACACCCAACCGCATCTTTTGGATCTGTTTCTCTCATTTTTCCCTGCGATTCAGACAGTGGGGGAAGGCGCGGGACGGATGCAGCGGGGTGAAAACAGCGACGACGCGTCGGCGCGAATGTGCGGTGTTGCGATTGAATCACCAAGCGGGCAGAAACCGGGCCGGTGGTCGGCTCGTCCCGCTCGATTCAGAACAAGAGTCCGTTGCTGATCAGGCCGTCTTACCGGCAGGAGGAGTCATACTCTTGTTTGAACCGATCATGCACGGCTTTCAGCGCCAAGTACGCCTTGCTCTGTTGAGACGGATATTGATTTCTGTCCTCCAGCGCCATCGACAAGACGTCCAGGAGATATTCCAAATCCCAACGGTACAGCCCGATCGGACGGGTGCCCTGATACCACTGCAGGCGGTTATCCAAACCGAAGGATTGCGGGAGATCTTCGGTGTGTCGTTTCAACTCCCTCAGTTCCGCTCCCGCGATCAGGAATGGATGCTTGCGGTCGTACTTGCCTGGCTTCATTCAGCCACAGTTTAACCGGAAAAACGCCATTCCGTCGCACGGCCACCCGCGGTCTGACACTCCCGCCACCCGCCCGTTGGCGAGCATCGAAGATCGCAATCTCCGCCATCATTTTACGGCGGCCGGGCATTTTGCAACAGGTGGTAGACATCGCGTTGGATTTGTTTCATCTTGGGCCGCAGCTTGGCGCGCGCCGCCTCCTCCAGTTCCAGCAAGATCGTGGCGAACTCCCCCAGGCTCAGCAGACAGAATCGCTGCCGATAATAAACGGCGACCACTTCCAAGGTGGGATTGAGCAATTGCAGGAGGCGTCCACGAGTGCGCGGATTCATCTCCTGGCGCTGGCGCAAGAACAGGTGCGCCTGCAGCAGTGTGTAGGCCAGCAGGACAAACAGCGACTGGCTGACCACCAGGGAAAACTTGCGCGACGGCATGCGGGCCAGATCCCAAAAGCACTTATACTGCCGGTGCCGCTCCTCAATCGCCGTGCGCAAACCGTAGTTGGAGCGAATCTGCCCGGCACTGAAGGTGGCGGAAGTGGTGGCCAAAATCCAGTCATCAACCTTCCCGTCCCGGTCCACCTCACGGTTGATGACCACGGTCAAGGGAACGGCGCAGTCGGTCCAACTGGTGACTCCGCGCGCGATCCCCAGCAAGGTCCGCGGTTGCGGAAGCGGCTGCGGAGGTGGCAGTCCTTTCTTTTTCGCCAGCGTCCGCTGCCGCGCCAGTTCCCGTTTGACGATGGTCGGGTGCTTGGGCCGGTCCTTCTGATCGCGCCGCGTGGCATACGGCAACTGATACGGCTCCCACTGAAAATCCTTCAGACCAGTCAGCCCCATCATGTCGTGATAGGCGTCCATGTTCTTCTTCAGCGGGACGAGGGTGTCGATGTTGTAGCCGGTCTTCAGCCGTCCCATGTTGGGGCCGTCGATCAGGCCGCGGTCCACCATTAAGACTTTCATCCATCCGCGATCCACCGCCTTCACAAAACCGTCCACCAGCTCATACAGGATCGGGCACTCATGCCGGTTGCCTGGAACCACCCGCGCCGCCACCGTCAGAAACAGATTCAGGCTGCGGTTGACGTGAATCAGCGACACCACTTTGTAGCAGCGCCGCCACTGATAGCGTTTGTCGCTCAGGTCTACTTTCTTGGAATCGACCGGGTGGTTGTGCTCGTCGAACAACAGCTTCACGGAGTCTTCATAGTTTTCATTGTCGGGAACGAAAATGTAACTGGCGTCGCCCACAAAAAGACCTTCGTCGTCGAACAGCTTCAGCGACCGCAGGCAACGCGGCACTTCCCGGTTGAACCAGGCATGTAGCCGGTCGGCCTTGGTGTCGCGAGCAAACTTGCGCAGAAAGTCCTGATCGCAGGGGGTCTGCCGGCCGTTGGTGTTCTTGTCGTTGAACCCCTCGCAGGCCAGCGTCACATCTTGGGTGTCCGGATGCACGGCTTTGCGCCCCACTGCGGGACCCAACGCCGTGATCAGGCCGCCGGAGCGCAGCACGTAAGGGAAGGCGTGATAGCTGGCGTCGTGGAGCTTGAGGCTGATCTGGCTCGCCAGATAGAGCCAGACCGGCACCTCTTCCTTCTTCCGCGGAGTGGGATAGGTTTCCGCCAAGCGCGTCAGAACATCGCGAGAGATCAGATGACGGAACAGATCCGCCTCGGCCGCCTCCGTGACGGCCTCTACGTAATCGACCTCGCCGTGGCACAGTCCTTCGAGCACGAACTGGCGATCGCACTCGAAGGCGACGAAGTCCATCCGCTATCTTCTGTTCTGCCGCTGCTTGTCGGAGGCCGGCGGCGGGGGCGGCAGCAGCAAGGCATGCTCCAGTCGGTCGATGGCCTCCAGCACGCGCCGGTGCAGTTGGACCAAGGCCATGCGAGACTGGCGCAGGCGCCGATAGTTTCCCGTGAGGCGGCGGATGCGGGCCCGGTCGCCGGCGGCCAGCGACCGGATGCGAGTCTTACCGCCTTCACTCCAGGAGAGCACCGTGGCCACGTGGCGGGAATCCGGCGGCTTGGCGCAATGGCAGGAAGCATTACCGCACCTCGTTTTCAGCAGGTAGACCGAGCCCTTGATCAACTCGCGGTGGCGCAGGACCTCGAACACCTGGCGGGGGTAGTCCCGACTCAGGCTAGCCAGGAACTGCCGCTGGTGGCTCACTTGATCGGCGGACGCCGTGGCGCACTCTGTCTTTCGAGCTGCTTGCACTGCTCGCATACAGTATTGACTCGGCCTACATCTCTTCTTATATCCGATGGGAGCCGCAATGTCCAGCGAAAAATGAGGGGGTCCCCAAGATATTTCGTCACCGGCACGGAATCTTGGCGGAAGGTCGATGCTGTTCTGCTTTATGTCTCGGGGCGGAGTCCGCAGAACAGTTGCGCGGAGGGTCCAGCCAAAAAGTGACCAGCAGGCAAAATAAATCGGCGAATGCAGGTTTTCGGAAAGCCAGCAGCTACCCACAACAAGGGCCCTACGCTACGCCGCCGCTGACAGGGCCGCCAATCGGCCGCTGCGGAAGTGCCTCCTCCCCGAGCCGCCATCGAGCTGCGGCAAGTTACCGCAGGGCGTTTTTACTGTCTGAATCGCAGTTTGGATCAACTATAATGATCCGTGGCCCGGGTTCAGGCCCAGGCCGGAAAGGATCGCTCCTGGTGTAAGCCAAGGAGCTTAGAAGCCCATGCGCATCTGCTTGTTCATTCTCGCCTTCAGCCTGTGTCTGCCTGGCTGGAGCCAGTTCTACCCCTCGTCCGCCTCGACCCGCGTCTACGTCGGGCACCTGGTGGACGGCGGACCCACAGCTCAGAAGTGGACTGTGACCGTCATCGTCGGGAATCCGAACACAGACGCGCCTGCCCCCGTAAAGGTGTCGTTTTACAATGACAACGGGCTGCCGTTGCCTCTCGATTTCGGTCAGGGGGCATCCGCGACGTTGAATTTCACCGTGCCGGCGGGCGGGGTGAAGATCCTGACCAGCCTGGGAGCGTCTTCCACTCCGGTGGCAGGCTGGGCGATCCTTGAGACGCCCGACGCTCCTACCGCCACGCCTCCGGTGTACGCCACGCCGGTGA
>CAYGXO010000114.1:0-23623 GCA_964353885.1 uncultured Spirochaetaceae bacterium | reverse complement strand
CAATCGCCTTCTCGATCATCACCGCGTGCGATTGCTCGAACGGCGGCAGGGGATAGTATCGCGGCAGAATGCACCCCACGCTTAGAGCGCCGCACAGCACCAACACCACAATTCTCACAGCATTTCTCATACAACCTCCGTACATTACGTACATTAATCGAATTTTCCGGCGACTCTGGCACCATTCTAATGGTGCGCTGAGAGCGCTGTCAACCTGAAAAAACAGCCCGCAGATGCTAACACAATGATATAAAAGAAGGGCCTGCGCCAGCGAGGCCAATCGGCGGCCTTGATGAACGTGCGCGAGAAAGGTAGAATTCTCTCGTGGGTGTAGGGATGAAAGGAAAATGTCTTCTGCCGCTCCTGCTGCTGTTCTCGCTGTCCGCGTTCGGGCAGGAGGCGCGCGGCATGGGGGCCGTCAAGCTGCCAGAAAGCATGGGGGGAACCACCCCCCTCTACAATGAGAGCTGGGCTTTGATCATTGGCGTGAGCGACTACCTCTACTGGCCGAAGCTTCCCGGCGTGAAGCAGGACGTGCCGAGAGTGAAGCAGGTCCTCGAAGAGCACGGCTTCCGAGTGGAAACGCTCATGAACCTGAACTCCGAGCAGCTCAAGAAGGCATTCGACGAGTTCATCAATGCGCACGGACAGGAGGAGCAGAACCGGCTCCTGTTCTACTTCGCCGGGCACGGGCACACGATCACAAACACGTATGGGGGCGAGATGGGCTACGTTGTGCCCATCGACGCGCCCCTCGCCACGAAGGACGAGCGGGGCTTCAAGGCGAAAGCCCTCGGCCTGGACCTCGTCGAGGTGTACGCGAAGAACATCCAGTCCAAGCATGCATTGTTCCTCTTCGACAGCTGCTTCTCAGGATCGCTCTTCTCCGCCACCCGTTCCGTTCCGCTGCCGATCTCCAACAAGGCGAAGCTCCCGGTCCGGCAGTTCATCACGTCGGGAGGCGCGGAGGAGCCCGTCACCGACAAGAGCATTTTCTGCGAGCAGTTCGTCGAGGGTCTGCGAGGAGAAGCCGACATCGACGGGGACGGCTACATCACGGGCACCGATCTCTCGACATTCCTCCAGGACAAGGTGATCACCTACTCCCGCGACAGACAACACCCCCAGTACGGAAAGATCCCCGATCCGAGGCTCGACAAGGGAGACTTCGTCTTCCAGGTCGTACCGGTGGCGCAGCAGTCCCTCGCCCCGCAGAAGGGGCAGGCGCCCGGGAAGGCTCCCGCCGCGCAGCCGGCCCCTGCCGTGCAGTCAGCTCCTGCTGTCAGCCCCGCCACGACCGCTGCCCAGAAGCCGAAGACGCCGCCCCCGGGCAAAACGCTCGCCGTCACAACGGTCCCTCCCGGCGCCAACGTGAGCCTCGACGCCGTCATCAAAGGCCGAAGCCCGCTCACGATCGCCGACCTGACGGAGGGGGAGCACACCGTCGCCATTGCATTGTCCGGCTACAGGACGCATGAAATCTCGATCAATGTGACGCGCTACAAGGACCAGTACGAGGAGACTGTCGAGCTCAGGAAGAGCACGGGAATCGTCTCCTCTTCCAGCGGCATCGACATCGCAAGGATCCCCGCCGGGACCTTCGTGATGGGCGACGAACAGGGAGACTCCGACGAGCTGCCTGTCCGCAGGGTGACTTTTTCGAGAGACTACGGCATCGCGACATTCGAGGTGACAAACCAGCAGTTCTGCGACCTCATGAACTGGGCGCTGGAGAGCCGCTCGGTGAGCCTCTCACGCGGGGATCTCTTGGATGCCCAGTCCCGCGTCACGTACCTCGGCATCGCAAGCTGCAAGGAGACGCAGTTCGGGATCAAAGTGGAGAATGGGAAACTCGCGCCGGTGAGCGGGAGGGAGAACCATCCCGTCGTCGGCGTCTCCTGGTTCGGCGCGGCCGCCTTTTGCAATTTTCTGAGCAAGAGGGATGGTCGCGAGCCGGCATATGACCTCTCGGACTGGAGATGCGATCCGTCGAGAATGGGCTACCGCCTACCGACGGAGGCGGAGTGGGAATACGCGGCACGCGGGTCCGACGGCAGGCAGTACCCGTGGGGAAACGAGATCGGCAAGAAGAACGCGAACTTCGCCAACAGCAGCGATCCCTTCGAGTCGCTCAGCCCCCCCTTCACGCAGAGCGGCGGCCCCACGACGCCGGTGGGATTCTATTGCGGAAAAACCTACGGCTCCCTCATGACCGAGGACAGCCGCTCTCCGTTCTGGATTTACGACATGGCGGGAAACGTCCAGGAATGGTGCGGGGACTGGAAGGGCCAGTACAGCAGGAAACCCGAGACCGACCCAAAAGGACCCGCCCTCGGCCTCTTCCGCGTCTGCCGAGGAGGTACATGGACGAGCCACGAGCGGGGGCTCCGCTGTGCGGCTCGATCCGCGAGCCTCGCGCCGAACGCGACCTCGTACGATACCGGCTTCCGCGTCGCGCTGAGCTTCTGAGCGGAGGCTCGCTCAGCCCAGGCGCGACGCTTCGTATTCCATTTTCAGCACGAGGTGATCGAGCCGATCGAGCTTCTGTGAGGTCGATTTCTGCCGTATGCTTTCGAGCGACGGCAGGACGGTCTGCGAGTATTTCCAGATCGCGGCCCTCGCCTTCTGCGCCATGCCCTCCCCCGATGCCTCGTTCATATAATTGATGATCAGCTTCTTGCTCGTGTTGGTGAGCTCGGACTTGTTGAGGTGCTCGATGACGGCGAAGATCGACAGGAGGAAGCTCATTTCGCCCACGGCGCTTTCCTTTCGCCGCCCCATGGTACAAGGGCGGTCCGGGAGGTGTCAAGGATCGCTCGCGGAAGGCGGCTTGGGCCTTTTTTCCTCTTGACTATCAATGGCGTTTCCGTTACTGTTCGAGATGTATTCCGGTCGCTCTTGGAATGGTTTCGTTGAAACAGGACTGATCGGCGCAGGAATACCGCGTTCCAACGAGGCGCGCGCGGAGTGACGATCTGGTACGCACGGAAAGCATTCTTTTCGCGAAGCATGCAGTCCGGGGGTGAGCCAGGAAGAAGAAGAGCGAGTGATCGAACTGCTTCCCGCTGAAGTATTCCCTTTCCTTCGACGCCAATCTCTTTCCGCTTCCCACACAACCCGACACAGCACCCGAAAGCATCCGCACAGCATCCGCGCGGGAGCGCAGTGAGGGCCTGTCGTCGATAGGCCCTGGCATCTTTACGAAGCGGCGGGCGGGAGTCCGTCGTAAAAGGGGGAACTGACATGGCGAAGAAGATCTATGTCGGGAACATGAGCTATAACACGAGCGAGGACACGCTGCGGCAGCTGTTCGCGCAGTACGGCGAGGTCGCGTCTGTCAACGTGATCACCGACCGCTACACTGGCCGGGCCAAGGGCTTTGGTTTCGTGGAGATGGCGACCGACGATGCGGCGCGCGCCGCAATGGCCGCTCTGAACGGCCGCGAGGTCGACGGCAGGCAGCTGAAGGTCAACGAGGCCAACGACAAGCCGCGCGACTCCGACCGCGGCGGCGGCGGCGGCGGGAAGAACCGCTACTACTAGGCCGGCTCGGTGAGGGTCCGGATGGGAAAGTGCGGGAGGCCGCTGCGCTTCCCGTGTCTCCTCTTCGGACCCTCTTTTTTACCCCAGACAGGAGGACGAGGTGGCACGACCGTCGTATAAGAGCGAAAAACGGAAGAAGGAACTCGCGCGCCAGAAGAAGCAGGAAGAGAAGAGGCTGAAGCGGTTCAACAAGAGCCACGAGCCGGATGGCGCCCCCCTGGACGCCGCAACTCTCGAAGGGCTCGGTCTCCTGCCCCCCGGAGCAGCCGGTGCAGACGCGGAGCAGACCGAGGCAGCAGAAGATCCGAGCGAAGCCGCCGGCTCGGAAGAAGAGCAGGAGAAGCCCGAGCCGGAAGCGCCCGGTTCCGCCACCTGACACGACCGATCGATTTTGTCTCGTCCGATAGAAAAAGTCCGCCCGCTACCCGCCTTCAATACCCCTTGACGTCGATTCGCAAACGAGCATTTCTCAGGTAGGTATGGACGCAGAAGAGTATCCCCTCACGCCGGGGGTGCGCCTCCTTCGAGCGCGCGGCATCCCGTTCGTGCCGCGCTGCTACCCCTTCGAGGGCCGCGGGGGGACCGCCTCAGCGGCGCGCGCTCTGCAGGCGCCCGAGCATGCCGTCATCAAGACGCTCGTGGTCTCGTCCGACCCCATCCGCGCGCTTCTCGTGCTGATGCACGGCGACCGGCAGGTCTCGATGAAAACTCTCGCCCGCGCTCTCGGCGCGAAGAGAGCGGAGATGTGCGACGAGGAGACGGCGAGGAGACTCACCGGATACATGTTCGGCGGCACGAGCCCTTTCGGGACCCGCACTCCTCTGCCCGTATACGCCGAGAGAACGATCCTCGAGCTGCCGCGGATCTTCATCAACGGCGGCAAGCGCGGCTTTCTCATCGAGATGGACCCCGCCGATCTCAAGAAGGCCTTCGACCTCATCGAGATCGAGGTCGCGATCCCCTAGCCTCCCCGCTTCTCGATCTTCGCCCACGTGTCCTTCAGCGAGACGATCCTGTTGAACACGGGCTTCCCTGCCGTTGAATCGGGATCGACGCAGAAGTAGCCCAGCCGCTCGAACTGGAACCTCTGCTCGGTCTCTCCCGAGCGCAGCCCAGGCTCCACGCGCGCTTCGACCACCACCTCAAGCGAGGCGGGGTTGACGGTGTCCTTCCAGTCCACCCCTTCCGGCACCTCCTGGGGATACTCGGCCGTGAAGAGGTAGCCGTACAGGCGCACCTCCGCTGACTGAGCGTGCGGGGCTGAAACCCAGTGGATCGTGGCCTTCACCTTGCGGTTGTCCGGCGCATTGCCGCCTCGGGTGGAAGGGTCGTACGTGCACAGGACCTCACGGATCTCGCCCGTCGACGGGTCCTTCCGCACACCCGTGCACGTGACGATGTACGCGTAGCGCAGCCGCACCTGCTGCCCCGGCGAAAGCCGGTAGTATTTCGGGGGCGGGACCTCGCGGAAATCGTCTTGCTCGATGTACAGGACCCCCGAGAAGGGAACCAGGCGCGTGCCGGCAGCGGGGTCCTCGGGATTATTGACAGCCTCCAACTGCTCGACCCTGCCCTCGGGCCAGTTCTCGATCACGAGCTTCAGAGGCCTCAGCACGGCCATGCGACGGGGGCATCGTCTGTTCAGGTCCTCCCGCAGGCAGTGCTCGAGCAGCGCGATATCCACAGTGCTGTCCGTCTTGGCCATTCCCACCCTCGAGACGAAGTCCCGGATGGCCTCGGGCGTGTAGCCCCGCCGGCGCAGGCCCACCAGCGTGGGCATGCGCGGATCGTCGAACCCGCCCACCCGGCCTTCCTTCACGAGCGCGAGCAGCCAGCGCTTGGAGAGCACCGTGTGCGTGATGTTCAGCCGCGCGAACTCGATCTGCCGGCTGTGGAAGATCCCCAGGTTTTCCAGGAACCAGTCGTACAGAGGCCTGTGAATCTCGTACTCCAGGCTGCACAGCGAATGGGTGACCCCCTCGATCGAGTCCGACAGCGGGTGCTGGAAATCGTACATGGGGTAGATGCACCACGCATCGCCCGTCCTGTGGTGGGTGGCGTGGCGGATGCGGTACATGACGGGATCGCGCATGTGCAGGTTGGGGTGCGCCATGTCGATCCTCGCCCGCAGCGTGCGCGTCCCGTCGGGGAACTCACCCGCCCGCATCCTCCGAAACAGGTCGAGGTTCTCCTCGACGGTCCGGTCGCGATACGGGCTGTTCCTGCCCGGGGGGGTGACGGTGATCGGCCCCTTGTCGGCGACGTCGGTGCCGCGAAACTCGCGAATCTGCTGGTCGTTCAAGTCGCACACGTATGCCTTGCCGGCCATGATGAGCTGTTCGGCCAGATTGTAGAGCCTCTCGAAGTAGTCGGAGGCGTAGAAGCCGCGCTCCTCCCAGTCGAAGCCCAGCCACTTCACGTCCGCCTTGATCGCGTCGACGTACTCCTGCTCTTCCTTCTCCGGGTTGGTGTCGTCGAATCGCAGGTTGCATTTCCCGCCGTGCTCGGCGGCCACGCCGAAATCCACGCAGATCGCCTTGGCATGGCCGATGTGGAGGTACGCGTTGGGCTCGGGGGGGAAGCGGGTGTGCACGTGGTCGAACCGGCCGCTTGCGAGGTCGGCCTTGACGGCATCACGGATAAAATCGGAGGGCGCCGCGCGCTCGGGCGAATTGGGGGGGGGAGAGGAGCCTGTCATGGGATTCTTCCTTTCACCGCGCTTCAGGGGCGCGGCGTCCCCACATTGACTGTGCGGCGGAGGGAGTGTCAAGATGGGGCATGGCGCACGCCTGCACGAGCTACCTCATCGACATGGACGGCGTTCTCGTTCGCGGCAGCACGCCGATCCCCGGGGCGGCCGCCTTCCTGGAGCGCCTCGCCGAGCGCTCACTCGAGTACCTCGTTCTGACCAACAACCCGATGTACACGCCGAAGGACCTCGCCTACCGGTTGGCGACCCTCGGGCTCGCCATCGAGCCCCGGCGCATTTTCACCTCCGCGATGGCCACGGCGAGCTTTCTGAAGACGCAGAAGAGCACCGGCAGAGTCTTCGTGATCGGCGAGAGCGGCCTCACCGGCCCGCTGCACGAGGCGGGGTTCATCATCACCGACAACGAGCCGTACTACGTGATCCTGGGAGAAACGCACGCGTACAATTTCCAGCTCGTCACTACGGCGAGCCGGCTGATCGCCAAGGGATCGCGATTCATCGCGACCAACCCCGATGCCTCGGGACCGGGCGAGGGAGGTATTGTGCCCGCCTGCGGGGCCATGGCTGCCCTCATCGAGAAGGCGACGGGTGTGAGCGCGTTCTTCGTGGGAAAGCCCAATCCCCTCATGATGCGCACGGCCCTGAACCACCTCGGCGTGCACTCGGAGAACACCGTCATGATCGGCGACAGGATGGACACGGACATCGTTGCGGGTGTCGAGAGCGGCATGGAGACCGTGCTCGTCCTGAGCGGGGTCACCCGCCGGGAGGACATCGGCCGCTACCCCTACCAGCCCGGCCGGGTCGCGGAGTCCGTCGCGGACATCATCCCTCGAGGAGGCGCGTGGCCGTGAACCTGTCCCGTCTTCTCGATCCATGCTTCAAGCCGGGCGCGGCGGCCTTCCGCCGCATCGATCCAACGGCAGGCTCGCCGCGCGGCTGGGGACCGATCGCGGTGGAGCACTGCGCGGGACGGCGGGTCCTCCGAATCGATCCGGCCGTCCTCGCCCAGCTCGCATTCGAGGCCTTCCGCGACGTCAACTTCCTCTTCCGCTCCGCCCATCTGGAGCAGTGGGCGGCCATACTTGATGAGCCCAGCTCGTCAGCCAACGACAGGTTCGTGGCAGCGGCCCTATTGAAAAACGCCGCCATCTCCGCCGAAGGGGTCTTTCCCTCCTGCCAGGACACGGGCACTGCGACAGTCATTGGAATTAAAGGTGAGGACGTGCGGACCGGCGGCGACGACGATGCAGCCCTCTGCGAAGGGATCGCGAGGGCGTACGCGGAGTGCAATCTCCGATACTCGCAGGTCGCTCCCTCCTCGATGTTCGAGGAGACGAACACGGGGACGAACCTCCCCGCGCAGACCGACATCGCGGCCGCGCCGGCAGGTGGGCCGGGGGCGGGAGAGTACCGGTTGCTGTTCATCGCCAAGGGAGGCGGGTCGGCGAACAAGACCTTTTTCTTCCAGGAAACCGCGGCCCTGCTGAACGAGCGGGCGCTCGAAGCGTTCCTGCGCGAGAAGATCCTGTCGATCGGCACGGCTGGCTGCCCGCCCTACCACCTCGGCATTGTCATCGGCGGTGCCAGCGCGGAGGCGAACCTCAAGGCGCTGAAGCTCGCCACGGCAGGCGCCCTCGACGGCCTGCCCGACCTCGCTGCTGGGGGCAGCGGGGATCCTGAGGCCTTCTACCGCGACTCATCGTGGGAGAAGCGCGTCCTCGATTCCGCGCGAGAGTCCGGCATCGGGGCGCAGTTCGGCGGCACCGCGCTCGCCCTGGATGCCCGCGTGATCCGCATGGCGCGCCACGCCGCGAGCCTGCCCATCTCGATCGGGGTGTCGTGCAGCGCGCACAGGAACGCGCTTGCGCGTATCGATCCCGATGGTGCATGGCTGGAGTCCTTCGACCGCGATCCCGCCCGGTTCCTGGATCACGCGCTCTCCGTGCTCAAGAAGATGCAAGGAGAGGCAGCCCGGATCCGGCTGGACCGGCCGATCCGCGAGGTCTGCCGAGCACTCTCGGCCCAGCCCGTGGGCGCGCTCGTGCTCCTGTCGGGTCCCCTGGTCGTGGCCCGCGACGCCGCGCACGCGCGTCTCGCCCGCATGCTGGCGGAGGGCGCGCCGCTGCCCTCGTACTTCACCGAGTGCCCTGTCTACTACGCCGGGCCGGCCAACACCCCGAAAGGACAGGTGATCGGGAGCTTCGGTCCGACAACAGCCCAGCGCATGGACGCCTACGTGCGTTCATTCATGGCGGCGGGGGGCTCCCTCGTGATGCTCGCGAAGGGCAATCGCTCGGCCGAGGTCACGGCAGCCTGCAGGGAGTTCGGGGGGTTCTCGCTGGGGACGATCGGCGGAGCCGCCGCTCTCATCGCGCAGGATCATATCGAGAGTGAGAGAATCGTCGACTTCGCGGACCTCGGCTTCGAGGCCGTGCGCCGCATCGAGGTGAGGGACCTGCCCGCCTTCATCGTTATAGACGACAAAGGCAACAGCCTCTACGGGTAGGGGCGGCCGGCAGGCCGATCCAGGGAGCCCTGGTCGGCCGCGATCCCGCCGAGATCCGCACCAGTATCGTGTGCCTGGTCAAGCATGGCAGGGACCCGCCCGATCAGGGATGAGCCGTTCCCCTTCCTGGACCACCATCCGCCTCATTCCCGGGTTGTCAACCGACTGATCGCAGCCTGCCTTCCCGGTGGGAAGCGACCGGCACGACCTTGCCCCGAAGCACCCGCATTGCGTATGCGCGATGCGCATTCATGCTTGATGACGCCGTCGGGCGGGGTTTGAAAAGTCAGCCCGTCGATGACGGTAGCTGGAAATACAGCACAGGGACGGCGAAAGCAGCAAACAGGGTCGGAGTAAGGTACGGTTGCATATCTGGAGGCCATACAACCTATCATTTATATGTTCGGCTTGATGCAGATCCGAGAGCGTCACGAACAGAGCGGATCGGCCCGCGTGGCAGTCTCGGAAAGGTGACGACGGAGCTGGCGCCCTGCCCAGCCATGGCGCCGCGGCTGTCTGGATCGAGCGGAGACCGTGGTCTTCTGTTTCACTAACGAAGGTCCCCGGGCATCCATGGAGACGCGTCCAGCCCGACGCGAACGGGCAACCCACGGCTTGGAAGGCGCCCCATATAAGTGCGTAACCTTGCTGCCGGTCAAGCTCTTCATCATTTGTCCTTGTCACGGATAGCAGGGAGATGAGACTCACCCCTGCTCTGGAACTCTACGGTCCGCGATGACGTTCGCCATGAAGCCGGACATGAACAGGCACTTCATTTCGGAAAGGCGGGACAGGAGGGCCTCGCTCTGCTCCCTGCCGTTCATCTCAGGCATGACGACGTTGGTGACGAGGAGACGGATCCAGCCGCTGCGCTCGTTGGCTGCCCGTCTTCCACCAGCACCACCGTGTGGTCAAAGCCATGTGCTTTGGTGAATGAAAACCGGCTGGCCAACCCCCAAGACGAGGTGGAACGCTTTGTGGAACACCCTCGGAACGCCCTGGCTGCACACTTGAAGCCAAGGGAGGATTTCAGATGAAGAAGCGAAAGGTTCTTTTCTTCGCACTAGCGTTTGTCGCTGCGGCTGGATTGCTCTCCGCTCAGGCCACAGACCCCTACAAGGCATTCAATACCTACAGGGCCATAGCCAAGAAGCGAGTCCCGTACCCGGGAGCGCCCCTGAAGGGGAAAGTGGTGGGTTTCGCCAATGCGCTTGGAGCTCTCCCCTTCTGCGCCCTCCTCGAGACCGGCGTCAAGAAGCAGCTCGCTCTGGCGGGAGGCGATCTCGACCAGGGCTGGATCAGCCTGGACAACCAGTACAACCCCGCGGTTGCACTAAAAAACGCCGATGCCATTCTCTCCAAGCACCCGGACATCTTCATCGAGCACCAACTTGATGCGAAGACCAACAACATCATTGCCGCAAAGTTTGGGGAGGCGAAAATCCCGATCCTGGCAATCGACCTGGCCATTCCCGGTGCCCCCGTCGTGGGGACGAACAACTACACGGTTGCCACCAGGGCGGGCCACGCAATGGCTGGGCTGATCAGGAAAAAGTGGGGCGGGTGAAACAAAGTCGACCTGGTCGTCATCATGAGAATACTGCTGACGGAACACCTCATGCTGCGGGCGGAAGGTGTCGCCGATGCCCTCGCCGAGGAGTTTGGCATCGATCCGAAAAACGATCCGAAGATCGTTCGCAGCCAGGGCGGCATGGGCGACTTGGCCCAGGCCAAAGCGGCGATGGAGGCAGTTCTGGCCGCTCACCCCGAGGCGGTGAGGATCGCCATGACGTCCGCCAACGAGCAGACCATGGCGGGTTTCATCGCGGCCATGCAGGGGGCTGGTCGCTGGGATCCTGCGAACAAGGTCATCGTCACCCTCGGCGTCGATCAGCTTGGACAGTCGCTGATCAGAGATGGCATGAGCGATGCAGGGGTCGCCTTCCTTCCCGAATGCTACGGTGAATACATAGTTCCCGCGGTGGCCGCCATGCTGACCGGCAATGCCGTCCCCCCGGGGATCTTCGTGGAGAACGAGGTCATCACAAAGGCAAACATCGACACGTGGTATCCGAAGCAGTGACAGTGAGCGCGCACCTCGAGTAGCGTCGGTCTGGGCAGGGGTGCACCTGGGGGCTCGCGCGCCTGCGCCCTTGCGGTCTTGGGGGCTCCTCCGCTACACTGGACTCAGTGTCGGAGCTCAGGATCTTTCTTTTAGGGCTGCCGAGCCTCGAAGTGGATGGAGCCCCTCGGGGAATCAGGAGACGCAAGGTCACAGCGCTTCTGGCCTATCTGGCCATGGCGTCAAGGCCCTACACTCGGGATGAGATCGCCGAACTCTTCTACCCTAATAAGGAACGGGACAGGGCGTACGCCGGCCTGCGGCAATCCCTCTCCTATCTCAAGGCCGCGATCGGCGAGGGTGTGTGGGAAGCCGCCTCGCAAGCCCTTTCACCGATCTGCGGGCACGGGGTCTTCCTTGACGTGACCGAGTTTCGCAGGCACATCTCCCTGGCCCATGGCGCACGAGAGCTCGACCATTTGCGCTCGGCGATGGAGCTCTACCGCGGCGCCTTCCTGGAGGGTTTCTTTCTTGGGGATAGCCCGGCCTTCGAAGAGTGGCAATCCGGCCAGGCCGAGGAACTGCGCGGCGAGTGCGCTTCGGCCCTCATTCGTCTCCACGACCTGTACGTGCAGCGGGGGTCATTTGACCTTGCGGTGGAATGCGCCAGGTCGATCGTTGCGCTGGACAGGCTCGACGAGCCCGCCCAACGCCGACTCATCAGGACGCTTGCCGCAGCCGGTAGAAAACGTGACGCCATGAGGCAATTCGACGCCTTCCGGGCGCTGCTGGTCCGGGAGCTGGATGCGGAACCCGAGGATGAAACTCGGGAGCTTCTGGCCGAAATCCGCTCCGGATCGACCGGCCGCCCGGCAGGCTGGCGCGAACGGGGATTGCAGAGGGAAGCGATCGCAATCGGCGTGCTGCCCTTTGACAACCTGTCGGAAGACCCCGAGCAGGCGTACTTCTGTGACGGGCTCACCGAGGATCTGACGACCGCGCTCGCGGCCATCCCCCAACTGCAAGTCGCTGCCTGCAACACGATGTTCGGCTATAAGGGCAAGTCGCCGGATGCGCGGCAGCTTGGAAGCGACCTCCGTGTGACCCATATCCTGGAGGGCAGCGTCCGCAAGGCGGGCAGTCGGATCCGCCTCAACGCTCAACTGATAGAGACGGAAAGAGGGACCCACCTCTGGGCGAAGAAGTTCGACAAGGAGCTCTCGGGCCTCTTCGAAGTTCATGATGACCTCGTGCGAA
Source organism: uncultured Spirochaetaceae bacterium (assembly GCA_964353885.1). Taxonomy (GTDB): domain Bacteria; phylum Spirochaetota; class Spirochaetia; order SZUA-6; family Fen-1364; genus CAVTER01. The sequence goes on along the minus strand of CAYGXO010000114.1, from coordinate 11,542 downwards.
GCATTGTGACCGAGCTCGACGTGCAGCTCGCCGGCGGTGAGCAGACGAGACTGTGGAGAGCCTCCACGAAGGACAGCGAGGCGTACGATCTGTTCCTGCAGGCCCGACTTGGCTGGGGCAGAGATCCCAAGAGCGCATTTCAGCAGGCATGTCTTTCGTTTGAGAATGCGCTGCGGCTGGATGACCGCTGCGCGGATGCTCATGCCGGCCGCGGTGGAGTTCTCTTCGTGCAGAAAAGGTTTGAAGAAGCGGAAAAAGAGTACGAGATAGCTCTCTCCCTTGGACCGGTCATGGAAGTCACCCATCTCTTCTATGCCGCCTTCTGCAGCTGGAAGAAGGATTACCTCAAGGCGCTCTGGGCTGTTCGCCGGGCAAAGGAGCTTTCCAGATCCCCCCACTCGCAAGCCTATGCATGGGAGATTGTCACTCTGCGAAACCTGGGCAGATTCCAAGAGGCTCTCGCCGTCTCCAAGCAGGCCTTGGAACAGTTTCCCGATGGCCTGGACATCATCATCAACTACGCAAATGTCTGCAGGCTGATGAAACTCCAGGAGGAGCTCGCAGTCGCCCTGAAAAGGATCCTGGAGCTCCAGCCCGATTTCACTGCCGAGAGCTGGGTGGGGTCGACGGGTATTTTCAACGAAGAAGAACAGGCCCGGTACGTGGCGGAGCTTCATCAGGCCGGCTTTCCCTGAACCCCTCCGCCTGATGCGTGGAGCGCAGCGGGTTGTGTCCAGGGGAAGATCGCGGGATGATCGGAGGCCATCGTGGGCTCCACGGTCATGCTGCCTGTTCTCGGCGTTCTTTCAGCTGATCAGGACCCTCCTTCCTGACGTCGTGCTTCTCATGCTCCCAGCCCTCGGCATGCTCGATCAGATAACAAGCACAGGAGCCGGATGTAGGACTCCTTGCAGGGGACCACCAACCGGCTGCGCCGGTGGATCGGCCCAGAGTCAGTCATTCGGCGGCTACTGCGGCTGGACGAAGCAGGCGTAGTACATCGTGTAACCCTCGGGATCCGCCAGCCATTTGAGGTTCACCGTGCGTCCGCGCAGACCCCCGCCAAGGAAGGGATACACCCGCTCTACTTTTCGCTCGATTTCTGTGAACATCCGCATCATCGAGCCCTGGTGGGAATCCCGATGGATGATCGTCACCATGAGGTCGACGGATGAGCCCAGGGCCATCGCCGGCAGTTTCCTCTGCTCCTCCGGGTAGGCCTCGCCAAAGGCGAGAAGCTCCATGAGGGTCGCCGGGCGCAGCCCGGCTGCAGCCTGGCGGTGGAAAACGTAACCAAGGGATGCCTGTGGGGAAAAGGGCACGAGCACGGCGGAAACCTTCCCCCGGCCGGTTTCACTTCTGGGGAAACTCGCGGAGGTGACCCGGTAGTCCACCCAGGCGTACCTGCCGGCGATGAGCGAGTCCTCGATGCTTTTCGAATAGTCCACGCTCACGCGTGAAGAGGATTCCAGGGAGCACCGACGGCCCCCATGTCCGCGGAGAGGCACTCGGGCAGCGGAAAAAAGGCCAAACGATTCCAGTCTCCCTGCGGTTTCAGATCTTCAAGAGAGATGGGTTCACCTGTGCGTATTGTGGGCGAAGTTGGTTCTGGCAGCTCTCGAGATGACCGCCCGAGGCTGGCGACGGCGGATGGCCACTTCGAGGGCCGCCAGGACCAGTTCTACCAGCAGGCGCACTCAATTCATCTCGCGCTCTTGTTCACTGCCATGTTATCCGTCGCGTACACTCCAGTTGACGATGTCAGTGCGCGGGGCTACTCCAGCTCAGTCATGCCGATGGAGCGGCGGTAGCGCTCTGTCACGCTCACCCCGCATGGTAAGGGTCTTCTTTACAGCGTAGATATGATGGCACGCACTGTAGAGTCTCACTGCGAAGACTGTTCTGTCTTCCTTTGACCGTCTTCGACGCTTTCTTCTACATTCTACAGCAGACCCAGGACGCGATACAAAGTCTCATGCAGGGCTGCAAGTTCACCTGGAAATCGGCTTTCTCTCAACTGGGATGGCTCGAAGAGGATGCCTTCGAGTACCTGGTAACCGCCGGCGGCTAGCCGCGGGGACCTTTCGGATGTCGATCTGCCAACCCTCGCCTCTGGTGATGCCCAACCCGGGCCGTGTCACCTGCGTCTCCAGCTCCCGGCATGGATCCTCTGGGCTGTCTGCGCTACCTCGGCCCCGTAATCCCTTCGGCCGCCACGCGCCATTGGGGAATCTCTAAAATCCACCTATCTTTCTATGCGCCAATGGGGAATATCTGGTATGCTACGGTTACAGAACAGGAGGCAATAAATCCGCCTATCACTTGTCCGATGTGTCGCGGGAGATCGTCTCGCGGTGGGGGAAGCGCGTGGATCCCGGTCGAGATCACCAGCCCCCTGCAGAAGGGCTTCCTCGCTGCACAGTCGGCGGGATCGCAGCTAGTGCGGAAGTGCCGGGCGAACGGCCCCTTCGAGCTTATTCCTCTTTCCGAAGCGAGGACGTCCTACCCCGGCCCTGCCTCTGCCGCCCAGCACAATCGCGGTTGCCGAGCCTGCGAAGAGCGCGATCGATGCTCTGTTCGCCTCCTCGCTTTTGGGCTTCACCACTGCTCTATCCACGGCCCGGCTTGCGAACAGAGATGCAAGGCGGGACGGACGTACGAATCCGCGATGAAGGACGACCCGTCGCTGATATGGGGGGCCGAGGAATAGCCCGCCACCGGCGATCGTTTCGGCAGGCAGTCCATCGGGGGAGAGAGTGAAGCCTTTCGTCTTCTCTGTCCTGGCCATTTTCCTTCTCGTTGCAGCGGCGGCCTCCTCAGCCGAGACAGCGGACGACACAGAGACGCTGCGGCGGAAGACCAGGGAGACGGTGCTGATGATGACCGGCTTCGACTTCGCTTCCGCTGATCGCCTCTGTGGCGAGCTCATGCGCGCATATCCCGGCTCCCCCCATGTCGCCTTCCTCGAATCGTACAGGTGCTTCCTGCGTTTTTCTCTCGACAGCCATGATGAGAAACTGATGGAGGATTTTCGCTCAGCGATCCAGCGGCTGGTTGCCGCGGGCGGCGCGGCTGATGCGGGCGGCGATCAGGACAGGCTCCTTTTCCTTGCCTGCGGCCACTTCTTCCTGGCCGCGATCCATCGGGAGGCGGGACGCATGGGAGCCGCCCTCATCGAAATCAAGGCCATGACCACGGCGGCAGCGGAGCTCCAGCGGCGATATCCGGGCCTCGCAGACGCCCGGTTCATCAGCGGCGCCATGGCCGCCTATTCGGCCACGGCCCCCGCGCCCACCGCCGACCTCGAACTGGCCGCAATGCAGGGCTTCTACTTCGCGCCCCTCGCCAGGTTCGTGCTGGCCCAGGCCTTGGCCGACACGAACAAGAACTACGCCGCCGCGCTTCCCCTCTACAGGAAGCTTGCCGCCGAGTACCCAGACAATGCCCTGTTCGATTTCCACCTCGCATGGACCTTCCGGCGCATGGGCAGGCCGCGGGAGAGCCTCGCCGCCTACCGTCGAACGATCTCCGTCCTCCGCGCGCAGCCGCCCGCGCCCGGGCTTCTGTGTCAATCGCATTTCGCGGCAGGCCAGATCCTCGAAGGCCTGAGGAGGTTCGGCGATGCACTCGCCGAGTACGAGGACTCCCTCCGGTGGGCCGACGAGCGCGAGCCGGCGACCGCATGGTTCGTGCCGTGGAGCCATCTCCACATCGCGCGCTGCCTTGAGCGGGCCGGAGAGTTCGAGCATGCCCTTACGCACCTGCAGGCCGTCACGAAGGAGGCGGACGCCGAGGCGCACCGGCGGGCGCAGCTTCTTGCCGGGGAGATCCGCGGCCGCCTCCTGGACCGTCCCAGAGACGGCGGACGATAGGCGTCGGCATTTTCGGCTTGCAGCCGGAGCTGTCAGACCTTATGATCCGGGCAAAGCAAGCGAAAGGCGGTACGGTGTGGCCAACATACTGCTGACCGAAAGCTGCGTTCGGGCATGCCCGTATTGCTTCGCCCGAAAGCAGATGAGCGATCTCTCCCGAAAGGACCAGATCTCCTGGGAAGACCTGATCCACATCGCTGACCTTTTCGAAGGGTCGCACGAGCGCCACCTATCACTCCTGGGGGGAGAGCCGACGCTTCACCCTCATTTCGTCGACTTCGTGCTGTACCTCAATGCCCGCGGCTTCCATGTGACGGTCTTCACGAGCGGAATCATGTCCGAGGAAAGGCTCGAGGAGACCTGCTCATCCCTGAAGGAGAAGGAGGTCTCGAACCTGAGCTTCGTCTGCAACCTGAACGACCCCGGGTCCTCCACCGCCGCGGAGACAAGCCGCATCGAGGAGTTCCTCGCGGCCTTCGGTCCGCAGACCTCCCTGAGCTTCAACATCTATAGGACCGATTTTACGATGGAGTTCCTCTTCGACCACATCGAGCGTTTCGGCCTGAAGCGCCACGTGCGCCTCGGCCTCGCCCACCCCATTCCCGGCGAGCATAACCAGCACATCCCGCTAGAGAGCTTCGACATCGTGGTCGACCGTCTATTCAGTTTCATTCCCCTGTTCGAGCGCTTCGATGTCAGTCCCGGCTTCGACTGCGGGTTTCCGCTGTGCCGGTTCACCGACGAGCAGCTCGGCCGCCTGCACAGGATTCAGAAGGGGGAGGGAACCTCGATCCGCTTCGTCTGCAACCCCGCCCTGGACATCGGGGCGGACATGACGGTCTGGGCCTGCTTCCCCCTCGCGCGCTACAAGAGGCGCTCCCTATACGAGTTCAACTCCCTGAGCGAGGTGAGGGAGTACTACAAGTCCCTGCACATGGAGGTGCGCCGCGAGAAGGCCGGCGTGTACCCTGCCTGTGGGACCTGCGCGTATCGCTCCCGCGAGCACTGCGCGGGAGGGTGCCTGGCCCACATCCTGAACCGGGCCGAAAACGGCGACGGGAGGCCGGGGAATGCCGAAAAGCGTTGAGCTCACGATGGTCTGCCCGAACAGCGAGAAGCTGCTGGGCATGTGCAGAGGCAACTCCCTCGTGGTGCGGATCTCCTCATTCGATGAGGTGCAACACGTCTATGCTCGCGCGAGCGCGGAGAACCGACTCCTCTGCATCGCCGTCGAAGAACGCAAGCCGCTGTCGGCCATCACCTTTCGCGAGGAGTGGAAGGCGATCCCCGTCTCTCTGCGCGTCCCCGAGATGGGCGATCTCAAGAAGGTCCTGAGACGGATCCGGCTCCTGCGGGGGTGCAACCTGCGCGTGTTCATGCCAGCCGCGCACGCCGCCAACTTGACTAGCCTGCGCATCCTCTCGTCCCTGGGGGTGTCCTCGGGGCTCACGCTGGAGCCGCCTCGGGACTGGGATGCGATGAACGATCTCATGCACTATGCCATGTACACACGGACACCCCATGGTGATATCGATCCGTTCAGCTACGCGAAGTCCTTCTACAGCCCACAGGAGTTCACCAACCTTGGCACCCCCGTCTTCGACAACCCCTTACAATACGTCCATATCGACGAGGAGGAGCACATCGCGCTCTCGGCCGCGGACCTGAGGGACGGACGCTGGATCGCAGAGGGTCTCGAATCGCTGCCCAGCCTCTGCGCGAGCGCGGAGTACCGGCACAGCATCAATGCATGGCAGGCGGTCTTCGTCGAGGACAGCAGGTGCGCCTACTGCCCAGGGTGGAGGCTCTGCCAGGGCACTTTCCTGGGGGATTGCGAGAAGGATGGAAACGTCCTCGGCTTCTTCAATGATTTCCTCTCGGCGGCGGACGCCGCCTACGCTGCGCGCCAGGCGGGGGCCAGATGGCAACCGTGATCTTCAAGGCCACCGAGGCCTGCAATGCAAACTGCATCTACTGCGAGGTGATCAAGAAACACGAGCCCGCTGTCATGAGCCATGAGCTTCTCGGCCTCGTGTTCATGAGGATGGACGAGTACCTGGCTGCCCGGCCCGACGAGACCATTCATTTCACCTGGCACGGCGGGGAAGCCTGCCTCCTCGGGGCCGACTACTTCCGCAAGGCGCTCGAGCTGCAGGAGAAGCACTGCCCGCGGACGAAAGGCCGCATCCGGCATTACGTGCAGTCCAACCTCACGCTCCTTACCCAGGAGATCGTTGATGCCTTCAAGGCTCTCGGCATCGACAGGGTCGGCTCCAGCTACGAGCCCTTGCCAAACATCAGAGGCTTCGGCCTGGCGCGCGACTCCCGCCTGTACAACACGAGGTTCATGCAGGGGATCACGCTGCTTGCGCAGAACGACATACCGTGGGGGGCCATCTACGTCGTTCACCGCAAATCGCTGGGTATGGGGCGCAGGATCCTGTTCTACATGACGAACCTCAACATGGCCAGCCAGCCCCTGTTCAACAAGATCTACCTCTACCGGGGAGACGCGCACGACCTCGCCATCGCGCCCGAGGAGTTTGCGGACTTCCTGGGCGAGCTGCTTCCGCTGTACTGGGAGAACAGGGTCCGGTTCCCCAACCTGCAGCCCATCAGCCGGTTCGCCGAGAGGATCGTGAACGGTCGAAAGGCCTCCGTGTGCGACTTTTCTGGCAAGTGCGCCTACTCGTGGGTGTACATCGGACCGACAGGAAAGACTTCTCAGTGCGGCCGGTCGGGCGATTTCGAGTTCATGAGCTATGGCAACATCCAGGAGCGATCGCTGGGTGACATCATGCACAACGCCCTGCGCGACCAGATCTGGCAGAGACGGGAGGTTCTCCCGCGCGACGGATGTCGCGGCTGCCGTTTCTGGGGGCTCTGCCACGGCGGATGTCCCTTGGATGCCTTCGCCGAGCACGGGACGTTCCTGAAGCGCTCGCCCAACTGCGCGTGGGTGAAGCGTTTCCTCGAGAAGTACCTTGAGCCGACGGCGGGTGTGCGCGTGAACCTGCCCCTCGAGGACGATTCGCCGGCCTGATTGCCGGGGTCAGGCGCCCCCTGCGTGCCGGGCTTCTGCTGGTCCGTGAATCACAGGGAAGGCTTGCGTTGCGGAGACGACCGTAGTACAATAGGGAAGAAGGGTGGGCACGGCAGGAATGGACCGCAGTGAGAATGGGGGAGGCGATTATGGACATGGAGAGTCCGAAGACGCTGCCTGACGAGCAGGCGCCCGGCAAAAGGGATCCCATCTCCCGACGCGACGCGCTCAAGCGGATGGCGAAAATCGCTCTCGGCCTCGGAGCCGCAGGCATTCTCCCCGCAGCGCTCTCCCGTTGCAGCTACGAAGACTATGACGACTACTACGATTACTACGACTACTACTCAAACAGCTATTCCGATTACCATTATTACGACGATTACTACGATTACTACGACTACTACTCAAACTACTACAGCTAAGCTCGGCCGGCGCCCGGGGTGTTCCTTCCGCGCCGGGGGTCTTTCGCCCCTCAAGCGGGTCAGTTGCAGATGACAGCAATGAGGCGCACCAGATAGGGCCGGAGGGCCCGGTCAAGGCGGGGAGCGTGTCCAGAATAGGAATCGGCGAGATATCCATCGTGGCCCTGCTTCTGTTCATCCTCGCCCCCGATGCCGTTCCCGCGCTGATGCGAAAGATCGGACGCTACGTCGCACTGCTGAGGAAGCTGAGCAAGGACGCGCAGGACCAGATCATCGCTCCGATGACGGGCAAAGCCGAATCTGCCGGCAGCCGCAAGGACGGCCAGGATCGACGCCAGGGGGCAACGGTCCATGACCAAGCCGGGGAGAGCCCAGCGGAGAAGCTTGAGAGGCTGGACGCCTGGCGCGGCCGGTACATGCCGCAGCACGCAGAGCAGACCCTCCGGCTCGCTGTCGATGATGATCCGCGCGTTCGGGAGAAGGCCCGCCAGGTCCTCCTGCTCGACCCGCTTTTCGCCTTCGAGCTGCGCAGATTCGGGCCTGTCCAGCCCGAGGCGGGCAGGCAGCTCAGCCACCTGGAGCAATTCTTCAGCGCGGAGCGCATCGCGCGGCTCTCGGCTGCCCTCAACGGGATACCGGATGACCGGCTCGACCGGTACATGGAAAGCCTCTGCGAGCTTCCGGGCATCCAGAGCCTCGATCTTTCGCGGATCTTCGCCGGGCCCAAGGCAGGGCTGAAAGACCGCTTCCTCAGCCTGTGCTCCCGGTTCGAGCGCCGCCGCTATCCGGTTCAGATCACCGTCGCCCCTTCGTACCGCTGCAACCTGAGCTGCAGTTACTGCTTCTCTCAGACTCTCGACAGGAGATTTCCCCGTGAGATGACGCCGGCCGAGCTCGGGGCCATGCTCGACAGGGTCACCGCGACCACGCCCCTCCAGCGCGTCGGCCTCCTGGGCGGGGAGCCCACGCTCACGCACGGCATCGAGGGGTACGTGGAGGAGCTGGAAAAGCGCAGCCTCTCCTTCTACTTCGCGACAAATGGCCTAGCGCCGGCTCCCCGTTTCCGTGCAGTCGTGCGCAGCAGCCGGCTGGAGATGGTCACCTTCCACATCGAGGAAGACCAGTTCTACCAGGAAGGCCAGATTGACGCCCTTCGCGCCAACATCGCCGCGGTCGACCAGGACCGGGTGACCGTCGTTCTCCGGTACAACCTGTCCGACAGGGATTTCCAGGACTGGAGCTTCCTGCACAAGTACCTGGGGATTCTCGTCCGGCCGAGCGTCAGCTTCGCCGTCGTCTTTCCCTCGCGCGTCGGCGCGGCCAACCGCGTATCCCTGGATGAACTGCAGGCCTTCCGGCCCAGAATCCTCTCGCTGGTTCGGTATCTCGCAGAAGCAACGGGGGGCAGACCGCATTCCATCTCCTTCGCAAAGCCCTATCCCCTGTGCTGGTTTGATGAGCAGGAGCTTCGGTTCCTCATGAGGAAAGCGCGCCTGAGAAACGTCTGCGAGATCGACAGGAACGACTCCACGAACAACATCTGCGTGAATCCCGACCTCTCCTTCTTCCCCTGCATGGCGTTGAACTCGGAAGAGTTCCGCTTCCCGCGCATCGAGGCCTTCGATGCGCTCGAGGAGCGCTATCGGGAAACCATTCACTCGGTGGTGAAGACCCCGCTGCTCCTGGACTGCCGACAGTGTCTCCTTCATGCCCGCGGCGTCTGTCAGGCTGCCTGCTACGCATACCTGTAGAGTCATGCTTCGGCGGAGACTTACAACGAAAGGGGGTCACTGGTGGGCCTGCACGACATACACCTCGACAAGCCGCTGCTGAAGGTGACCCAGGACAGCGAGCGGTCCATCGACCCGGGCGTCACCTACCAGACAGCGATGCGGGCACTGGCACGGAAGGGGATCGTCCCCGAGATCCGGGCGCGCGATGTCGACGGGGTGTTCTGGGTCGCCGGCTGCGACACGGGCTTCCGCCAGCACTTTCCCGGGTATGACTACGACCTGCGGGTCGGCGGCAAAGGCCCGAGCCGCGACCAGTGCCTGGCCAGCGCCGCGATGGAGCTCGTCGAGCGCTACTCCCTGCACACGGCGAACGTGTTTCAGAAGAGCGAGTTCGAATGCATGGATCTGCGCGACGGCAGCATCCTCAGGCTCGGCCCCATCCTCGAGATGCGAAACACGAAGTGCGTCGCCGCGGGCAACAACTACGAGGAGTCGATCCTGCACTGCCTGCACGAGCTTCTCGAGACCCGGCTCCCCCGCGCGAGCCTCTGGAAGCCGTTCAAGATCGTGCCTCCCGGCGTCCTCTTCCCCGGCTTTCCCGAGTGGGTCGAGCGCTCGGTTCTCCTTGTGCTCTCGCCTGTCGACGCAGGGAGCTTCTGCCATTTCACCGCGGTCCTGCAACCCTTCGACGGCGCGTTCGACGAGCCCGGGGGCTACAGGCTCGTGCCTGACGGCGGGAAACTGGTCTTCAGGCCTTCGAGGATACAGAGCCCGAAACGACACAGCCCGAACTCGGGCGGCGCTGCCGGCCTGAATCCAAGGAAGACGGCATTTCGGGCGATGAACGAGATTTTCCAGTTCCGAAAGCCGCTCGACATGCCACCCGGGGGAAGGCGCCGGGCCTTGCCCGAAGGAGTGCAGGTCGCCGGCCCCGATGACCTGCCCAACCGGGAGAGCGATTCGATCACGGAGGACATCCGCATCATCCTCGACCTGCTCGGAGATGACGTGTTCGTTGGCGTCGTCGACTTCACGGATCCCGAGATCGGCCTGCCGGTGGTCAAGCTCATATCAGACTATGCGCCCAGTCGATCGATCGTATCGCGCGAGACCCTCAGGATGTTCTTCGAGCTGTAGGCCGTGCCGGAGCTCCTCGCGGCCCTTTCCCGGCCGCCGGTTGCCTTGACAGCAGGATACCGTGCTCCCATAATGAGATACGCCGGCGGCGATACTGATCATGGAGGAAACTGCACATGACCACCGTCCATGGCAGGAGGGGAGAAATATGTTGGGCACGACCGAGATCCTGATCATCGCGGGCATCATCCTCGTCCTGTTCGGCAGCGCTGCCATCCCCAAGTTCGCCCGGTCCCTCGGCAAGGCAAAGAAGGAGTTCGAGGAAGGCATGAAGGAAGGCGCGCAGGCCTCCGAGCAGAAGCGAAGCGACGAGAAGCAGATCGAGAAGTAGGAGTGATCAGCCCTCCGGGCGTTCCGCGGCCCTGCCCGGCGTCTCCCGCCGGGCGATGAGCGCGAGGAGGATGCCCAGGAAGTACAGCCCGATCAACGGCAGGGCGACGAGGGCCATGTTGAAGGGGTCCACCGTGGGGGTGATGAGCGCTGCGGCGAGGAAGATGAGAACCACGGCGTAGCGCCAGCCCTTCAGGAGGAGCCGCCAGCTCACCACGCCGATTTTCGCCAGGAAAAACGCGACCAGCGGCAGCTCAAAGCAGACCCCGATCCATAACAAGAGCGAAGTGACAAAGGGGATGTAGTTCTGCGAAGTCCATTCCGTCTTGAAGACCTCGGGGCTGAAACCGGAGAGAAAGCGTATAGCCGTTGGAATCAGCAGCAACCATGCGAAGGCGACCCCTCCGAGAAACATGGCAAAGGCCGCAGGGACCAGGATGAAAACGTAGAGCTTTTCCCGACGCTTCAGAGCCGGGGCAATGAAGCCCCAGAACTCCGTCAGAATGTACGGCATGGCCAGCACCGCCCCTGCCGTGACCGCGATGCGAAGGTAGTTGGCGACACCCTCCGTCGGCCCGATCACTTTGAGCTGGCTGCCGTACGGGATGAGGAGGATCTTCAGCAGCCGAGGCGTAAAAACGAGAGCGACTCCGGTTCCTGCAACAAGGGCGAGGAGGATTCGAAGCAGCCTCTTGCGCAGCTCGCCGAGGTGCTCGAGAAAGCTCATCTCCCTCTCGCCGCTCATCACGGGTTCCTGCTCCCTGGCCTTGCGAATACGCCGGTGCACGCCCTGGATCCGGCTGCCGTCCCTCGTCCAATGAATCTAGCCTCCTTCCTCCGTCGTGTCAATTCCTCGAGCAGCCTGCCAGAAGTTCCCCATCCGCGTTTGGGGCCAGCGGGGTCGAAGCTTGGCACGGCGTGTGAAAGGATTGGCGTGTGATGTTTCCGGGCCTTGAGCACAACGGTGCCATCCCCGATTCAGTCAGGGCTGTCGGCGAGCAGCTA
>CAYGXO010000113.1:0-2990 GCA_964353885.1 uncultured Spirochaetaceae bacterium | reverse complement strand
CGCCCGCTTGATGAAGTCGAACACGATGGCGATGCGCAGGAAGCAGGTCGTGAGGATGAGGATCGAGGGAGCGAGGGAGAGTACGGTGAGCAGGAGGAGCACCTGCACCGAGAGCACGACCTCCTGGTTGCTCCTCGCCGTCCGCACATTCAGATCCACGAAGGGGAAGGCGAGATTCCCCGCTGCAGGCGCCGCGGCCGCTTGGGCCGACAGGTCGGCCGCCCCCGAAACGATCAGCAGCAGCACCGCCGCTGCGATGAGCAGGGTCTTGCTCGTCCTCATAGCTTCCTCAACCTGTCGCGCTGGCGTCGGAGGAGGCCCACGCCTTCGCCCATCGTGGTCTGGTGCTGGGCCGGACGGAAGATCTCGGAGAGCACGGTCTGGAAAGTCCGCCGCGCCGGGGGAGCCTGCTCGGCCGCGCGCAGCCGCAGCCCGTCCACGCTCTCTTTGTCGGCGATCTCCGCAATGAGCTCGACGCCACCGTCGGATGAGCCGATGAGGTAGATCGCGGTGCCCACCTCCACGAGATGGAGCGCCCGGGTGCCCGCCAGGGTGCGGGAGCCCAGCACGTGGATGAGGTCGTTCTCTCTGACGCGCTTTTTCGATCCCCTGCGCAGCAGCGCGACAAGGAGATAGATCGCCACGACGACGACCGCGAGGATGAGGAGCATGCGCACGAAGTCCCACGTCGACACGGCCGACGCGACAGCCGTCCCACCGGAAGGGGCAGCGCCGCCCGCGGCTCCACCCGCTGAGGCGCCTGAAGCGGACGCTCCGCCCGCACCGGTATCGGGGATCACGAGATCGGTTTCATTGACGGTTTTCCCGGCCGCGTCCGCGGACTGGCCGTTCTGACTCGTCCCGTTGGGTTTTGCCTGCGCGAAGGCAGGCAGCGACGTCAGGACAGCAAGCATGAGGCATGCGCCTGACACACGAAATAGCTTTTTCAGATCCCCCTCCCAGTAAAATCTGAAATCCGCGTTCTATGTCAGATCATTCATCCGGTCTATTTGCGATACGATCTCCGTCACGCGCACGCCGAAGTTCTCGTCGATGACGACCACTTCCCCCTTTGCGATGAGCTTGTGGTTCACAAGGATGTCCACCGGCTCCCCCGCGAGCTTGTCCAGCTCGATGATCGTGCCCTCACCTATCCCGAGGATATCCTTGATGCGCTTTCTCGTGCGGCCCAGCTCGACGGTCATCTCCATGTACACGTCCATGAGCAGGCCGATGTTGCCCTGTTCTCCCCCCATCTGGGCGGGCTGGAGATTGGCGAACTGCACGGGCTGGACGTTCGGCGGCGCCATCGCGGGCCCCGCCGCGGGGCCGCCGAAGGCCTGGCCGAAGGTTTGCTGGTAGCCCGGTGGGCCGAATCCCCCTTGGCCCGCGGTCTGCTGCCGCGTCCCCGCGGCGCGCTGCCCCGCCGGCCGGGCGCCGCCCGGTGCCGCCGCCGGAGCCGCGGCAAGGTCGGGGGCACTCGCGTCAAAGGCCTCGGCTCCGCCGCCCTCGGCGAGGGAGATGATCTCCTTGGCCAGGGACAGCGAGAAAACTTCGAACATCCTCGACGGGGGAAAGCCCTCGATGGAAAGCGGGTACTCGACGCTCACGCAGAACTCGCCCTGCGGCACCCGCACCTGCGACCTGGCGGTCTGGCGAAGATCGGGGACCGCCGTCTTCACCATGCGACCGATCTGGTTGCCGATCGCCGTCGCCGCCGTGCCGGTAATCTGCGACATGGCCTCCGAAACGGCTGAGAGGGAGGCCTCGTCGAGCTCCGCTCCCGCCTGTCCCATCATGAGGCCCGCGACGGTCGCCGCGATGTCGGCCGGGACGATGTAGGAGTGCTCGCCCTGCAGGCCGTCGGTCAGGTCGACGCGCACGTCCACGACCTCCTCGGGCAGGGCTGCGGTGAACTCCGCGGGCGGGCGCGCCTTCACCGAGGGATCGCCGATGCGCACGGTCTTTCCCGTCAGAATCGAGAGGTTGGAGCTCTGGCTCTCGGTGACGCCGCGCAGCATCTCCTGGAACACGGCTCTCTCGGCGTCGGTGAGCGGCGAGGCCGCGCCGCCCGCCCCCGTGTCCATCTCGATGGTGTCCGTTCCCTGCAACAGGGCGTCGATTTCGTCCTGCGAGAGCGATCCGTCACTCATGCTTCTTCTCCCTCATCCGCGACGAGCTCCTCGAACTCGGCCTGCTCGATGTCCTCGAGCTTCTTGAGCACCTGCACGGCAATTTTGTTGCCCACGACGCCGGGGCGGCAGTTGAACTTCTTGCGGTCGCCGATCTTCAGCGCCATGGGGTCGCTCACCCGCATGCTCTGCAGCCGGATGATATCGCCGACCCGCAGGGCGATCACGTCGCGCATTGGCATGTCGATCGATCCGACCTCTGCGACAATGGTGATCTCGATGCCGGCCAGCCGCTCGCGCAGGAGGCTCAGGTTCTCCGTCGTGGTGCCCCGTCGCATCGAGGAGTACACGTACTGGGCGGAGAGCTTGGGGATAATCGGTTCGATCGTGAGGTAGGGGATGCAGAAGTTCATCATCCCCTCCACCTCTCCGACCTTCGTCTCAAGCGTCACGAGCACGACCATCTCGGTGGGCGGCACGATCTGGGCGAACTGGGGGTTGGTCTCGATCTGCCCCAGCCGGGGCCGCAGGTCGATCACCGTCGCCCAGGCCTCGCGGAGGTTGCCGAGGATGCGCACGATGATGCCCTCGATGACGGAGGCCTCGATGTCCGTGAGCTCCCGCGTGAACTTGGATCCCTCCCCCTGCCCGCCGAAGAGCCTGTCGATGATCGAGAATGTCACGGCAGGGTCGATCTCGAGGATCGCCGACCCTTTCAGCGGATCCATGTTGATGACGGCGAGGGTCGTCGGGTTGGGGATCGAGCGGATGAACTCCTCGTAGGTGAGCTGGTCGACCGAGGCCACGTGCAGGTGGGCGAGGCTTCTCAGCTGGGACGAGAAGGCCGTCGTGGCCAGG
>CAYGXO010000112.1:0-44269 GCA_964353885.1 uncultured Spirochaetaceae bacterium | reverse complement strand
GACGATCGTCGGGACCATGCCCGAGACGTCCCCCCCGAAACGTGCAACCTCCTTGATCGCCGAGGAGCGAAGGACGGAGTATTTCTGGTCCGTGGGCAGGAAAATCGTCTCGATTTTGGTGTTCAGAGACCTGTTCATGAGGGACAGCGCGAACTCGTACTCGAAGTCCGCGAGCGCGCGCACGCCGCGCAGGATGACATAGACGCCGATCTTCTCGGCGAAATCCACGATCAGCCCGCCCCATATCGTCACGGTCACGTTCTTCATGTCCTGAGCGAGGGAGTTCATCATCGCCAGCCTCTCCTCGGGGGTGAAGAGGTGGGCCTTCTCGAGGTTTGCCGCGATCACGACTTCCACCTCGTCGAAAAGCCGCGACGCCCTTCGCAGGATATTCAGGTGACCGTTTGTGGGGGGATCGAACGTCCCCGGCAGCAATACCTTGAACATGGACACACAATAGCGAAGCCTGACGGCCTCATCAAGGGGAGGGCGGCGGACGTGAAATACCTTTGACAAATGGGGGTCCGATCGATAGAATTGAATTGGGATGAAAGCGGGCATCTGGAAGCTCCTCATTCTGATTCCCGTCCTGCTCGCGGCGCTTTCCTGCGTCACGCAGCGGGGAGCAGAGCCTGCCCCGCGGCAGGTGGAGCTGCCGGAGCCCGAGCAGAGCGCTGCGGTGGAGCCGCCGAGAGCCGAGCCCCCCGCTGAGGATGCCTCGCCGAAGGAGTTCGTGGTCACGGAGGAGCTGTACCGCCGAACGTTCGACGAGATCGCCGGCGTCATTGCGGAGCTCGACAGGATCATCCGGGAGCGCGACTACAACGCGTGGGTCGCCTGGCTCAGCAGGGAGTACATCGCGCGCACGAGCAGCCAGGAGTTCCTCGATGAAGCGTCGAAGAGCGCGAGGCTATCAGCTCGGAAGATCGTCCTGCGGAGCCTTGAGGATTACTTCGTGAACGTCGTGGTGCAGAGCCGCCTCCAGGCCGCCCTCGACCAGATCCTCTTCGTGGACGAGGCGAATGTGAAGGCGATGACGGTGGTGAGCGGGGAATCCTACATCCTCTACTGGCTGGTGTGGGAGGACGGGCGCTGGAAGATCGGCGTCGTCAAGGATCGGTAGAACTCGGCAAGGGAGCAGAGTATGAGAACGAGCGTGGTGCGGTATGTGATGGTCGCGATCCTCGTGTCCTTGGCGAGCGTTCTTCCCGCCCAGGAGAGGAAGGCGGGCGCGTCGAAAGAGATCACGATCGAGGAGCTCTTCCTCAGGAGCATCGAGTTCCAGATTCTCCGCGAGAAGGCTTTCTCTGAAGACTACGACGTCAAGGTGGAGGCCCTGGACGACCTAGAAAAAAAGATTTCTGAGGGCTCGATCGGCGACAACACGGCGCAGGTCGAGTTCGTGCTCGAGTACCTCGCGATGGAGGGTTCGGGCAGGACCGCGCGCGAGGCGGGCCGTCTCGTGAACAATTTCCCCGAGGTTCGGCGCAGGGCCGCGAACATGCTCGGCCGCATCGGCACGGAAGCCGCGAAGGACGCCCTCATCCGAGTGCTCCTCATCGACGAGGAGCCTATGGTCCAGGCAGAAGCGGTCTACGCTCTCGGAGTGATAGGGCTGAACGAGAACAACG
The DNA here is from genome assembly GCA_964353885.1 of uncultured Spirochaetaceae bacterium. Taxonomy (GTDB): domain Bacteria; phylum Spirochaetota; class Spirochaetia; order SZUA-6; family Fen-1364; genus CAVTER01. The sequence goes on along the minus strand of CAYGXO010000112.1, from coordinate 42,638 downwards.
AGGTCGTGCGGGTGCTCGCCTTCGCGCTCGATAGGGAAGACCCGTCTCGGCCCGACAACAATTTCGCCTATGCCCTTGCCCTCGCCATCGAGAAGCTTGTTCAGAAGCAGAAGGGCGGCACGGATCCCGCCGCCTACCGCACTCTCGTGAAGATCGCCGGGGGCAACTACCTGCGCACCGTAAAGACCAAGGCGCTCCAGGTCCTCGATCAACTCAAGAAGACGAAATAGGGCTTAGCGCTTCTCTACGTCGGCAACCACCTCGTCCAGCCAGTGGAGCTCGGCCTCGAGGTGGATGATGCCCCTGCGGATGATCGCCTGCAGGAAGTAGCCCATCTGGTCGCCCCGCGACGCCAGTGTCCGCTCATAGCTTTCCTTTTGAAGGGTCGTCTTCTCTCGCTGGGCGCGCAGGTAGTCGCGCACCTGCCCGGGGGAGAGCTTGCTGAAGAACAGAAAGCGGAGGGTGAACTCGTCCTTCACCCTGTACGTGCTGCGCAGCGGCTTCAGCAGCCACTCGTCGATCTTCTTCCTGCCCTTCTCCGTGATGGAGTATATGTTCTTGTCCGCGGCCTTCTTGCCCGGCTCGGTTTTCTTCGTCACATAGCCCAGCTCGGAGAGCCTGCGGAGCGTCGGGTAGAGCTGGCCGTAGGACACCGACCAGACGTTGCCCAACGCCCCTTCGAACCGTCGCTTGATCTCATAACCATACTTCGGGCTTTCAGCGAGGAGCCCGAGCAAAGCGAACTTCAATGACATGAGCTGCTTTCCGCCATTGGGAGAGTATCACAGTGTCGTTGAATTTCAAATGCGGGATCCGAGGGTCCGGGAAGGCTCCGTTTCAGCCGGACACCAGAAGGGTCTTCTTCCACTCCTGCGGCGCGTCCTTCTCTTCGTAGGGGATGCGCTTCCTGATCGTAAAGCGGTTCACGCCTCCCGACGGCTTGAACTGGAGGATGCCGAATGTCCCGCCGCCGAGATAGCACAACTTCTCCTGGGGCGCGAGCTCGTTGGCGTCCCGCAGCTCCTTCATGATGCACTCGAAGTGGGCGGGAGCGCCTGTCGGCCTGTGCGTAAGCGCCGCGGCCAATTCCCGCACCGGCCTGCGGCAGACTGGGCACTCGGGGGCAATCCGAGGAACGACGGGCTCGCGGGGCTTCTCGACGCCCTGCCGATCGGCCTGCGCTCTGCCGTCCTTCCTTCCGCGCTCGCGCTTGCTCGTTCCCCTCTGGCGCTGCCGGCCAGCGGGCGAGGAGCCCTGCCCCTGCTCGGCCGGATCGCTCGTCGGGGCGCCCTCCTCCCGCCTTCCCTCGTTCGGCAGGATCTCTCCCTGGCGGGCGTCGGCCGGGCCGGCCGGCCTCTGTCTGCGGCGGTTGTTCCGCCTGCGGAAGCTGCGGGAACTCATTCTCTACTCTCCGTGCTCGATGCTCTTCGTGAGGTCCTGCGCGATCTTCTGGATCGCCTGGAGCAGGTACTCCTCGTCGTGAATCTTGCGTTTCAGCTCAGCGATCTTCTTCGGGTCGGTTTTCTTGGCGATGCGCACCACTAGTCCACGCTCCCGCTGAACGCGTTCTCGATATGCTCGATGCGTCCCGCTCCGAGCAGGAGCACATCAAAGCGCAGAGCCCGGCCGGCCAGGTCGGGCCGTCGCGACAGGAAGTACCTCGCCGCGCTGGCGATCCGCCGCTGTTTCTCGGCTCCGATCGCGTACTCCAGGTCGGCCGCGCCGTAGGACCGCCAGGATTTCACCTCAACGAACGCGAGGGCGCCCTCCTTTTCGGCCACGATGTCTATCTCGCCGCCCCTTGAGCGAAAGTTCCTCGCCAGGATAACGTATCCGCGCTCGGCGAGCCACCCGGCGGCTGCATCCTCTCCCCGAACGCCCCTGCTGCGCGCGGATGCCGTTCCCTCACGCATTCGCGGCGACCTTCGGATCCACTGCCTTGACGATGAACAGCGCTTTTTTCGCGAGTAGATCGATCGCTTCCCGCTCGCTCAAGTGATTGCCGTACTCGTCGATGATCAGCTCGACGACGGGACGCAGCGGCGCCTCAGTATGGATCTCGGTCACCTTTCCAATCGCGGAGTTGTTCAGCTGCACGATGCTGCCAATGGGATAGATGCCCATGCTCTCGAGGAAGGCCTTGAGGATCTTGGGATCGAAGTGCCTGCCGTTGTCGCTCAGCACGTTCTTCATTGCGCTGTAGCCGATCATGGAGTTGCGGTACGGCCTCTGGTTGATCATCGCGATGTACGCGTCCGCCACTGCGACGATTCGCGAGGCGATGTTGATGTCCTCGCCCCTCAGGTGGCGGGGATACCCCTGTCCGTCCCACCGCTCGTGGTGCTGGAGGGCGATGACCCCGATATCCTCGGGGTACTTCAGCTCCTTGGAGATGATGCGGTAGGAATGGATAGGGTGCGTTCGGATCTGGTTCAGCTCTTCCGCCGTGAGCTTCTCCTTCTTCTTGAGGATCGCCTTGGGGATCTTGACCATGCCGATATCGTGCAGGAAAGCGCCCGTCGAGAGCTGGATCAGGCGGTGGCCGGCCAAGCGCAGGACCGTTCCCATGATCGTAGCGAGGATCGTGACGTTCACGACGCCGGCCGCGATCTTTCGCTCGATGCGTCCGCCCATCAGGATGAGCTGAATCATCTCGCCGCGCGATTCCTTGACCCGGTCCAGCAGCGCGCTCACCGTCGCGTCGATTTTCGCGCGGTCCAGCTCCTCGCCGTGCACGACCGCCCCGGCGACGTGCTCGTACTCGTCGATTGTCCGCAAGTACACGTCGAGATTCCGCTTGTCCGAAGGAAGGTCCTTGACGATGGTGGATTCGAGAGTCGCGGGCTCCGCGGGTTTCTCCTCGCCGGTCACGGGGGCCCCATCCGTGCGCACCTCCGCGATCTCCCAGCGCAGGAGCCTGTCGATGTCCTTCTGGCGTATGGGGATGCCGGGCGGGACGAACACATTCTCGCCGTCGATATAGACGGGCTTGTCGAAGCGCATCCCGTCCCGCAGGTCGGTGGTCCGTATGCTCTTCATCGTGCGGTTCTCAGGTTCCTGACGAACGCGAGCAGCTCGGCGACGACCTGGTAGAGGCTTTCCGGGATCAGCGTGTTCACGTCCAGACGCGCGAGTGAGTCTGCAAGCAGCGGGTCCTCCACCAGAGTCACCCCCGTTTCGCGCGCGATGCGCACGATCGCCTCCGCGAGCCTCCCTCTGCCGACGGCGAGCACGAGGGGCGCGGGGAGATCTCCCGTGTACTGGAGTGCGACCGCCGTATCAGCCTGCGCCGTCATTTCTCACCCCACCGCATCAACGCTTCGAAGGGATGCCCCCTCCCAGGCCGGGGAGAAACCATCGAACAATTCCCCTTCATGTATAGTATCGTCAACTTCCATCCCCATGTTATGGAATTTTGCCCGCAGAGTGTCCAGACCTCGGCTCGCCGCGCGCCGGATCGGCTCCTCGTCGCTGAAGATCGACATGCGACGGGATCGGCCCTCGAGGGAAACTGAAAAGCTGATGCCGCCGGTTGAGAGCACGAAGCGCATGAGGCGCGAGGCGAAGGTGTCGTAGAGGAACTTCATGGTTCCCGCGATCCTCTCCTCCCCGGCGCTGAAGAGGAACGGGACGACGACCCAGGTTGGGGAGCTGCCGCGGGAATGGTTGAAGACTTGCAGACCGGCGGGAGCGGCGTCCTCGGCAGGGAGCGCCGCGATGAGCTTGCGCAGCTCCGCGGCGGTATTCGGAAGAGGCCGCCCACGGAAGCGTCTCGGATCGCTCCCACCCTTCTCCCCGAAGGCGAGCAGCGACATCAGCGCCTCGAGGCCGGGGCTCGAGAGGTCGATCTTCTTGTCGACCAGCGTTGCGGCAATCCGCGCGGCTTTTCGCTGATCAAGCCCGCTGCGCGAAAGAACCGCCTTCATCTTCTCCACGATCTCCGGCAGCACCGGGCGTCCGGCTCGCAGCAGGCTGCCAGCGATGATCTGGGTGAGGGGCGTATCGGGGAGTCCCTGATGCTGCAGGGCTAGGGACACGGGGTCCGCTATGCCCTTCTCGACCGTGAGAACGAACCTGCCCGCGGCAGCGCTGACCCGCGCGCGCAGGATCGAGCCGGCGGTGAGATCAAGCTCCGAGAGGGCCGGGAAAACCCTCCCATTGATGCCTACTGCCCATTTTCCTGGAGCGAGTGACTTGAGCACCGTGAGGACGACCGTGTCTCCCGCGCGCAGCCCGGCCGCGGGCCGGGCGGAGATCTGGATGCTCCCTCCGGTGATGCCCGGCGTCATTGCTGGCCAGCCACGGTAGCGCCGCGCGGCACAGTCCGCCTACTTCGTCTCAGGAGCCTCGGGCGCCGCTGCGTCGGCGGACTCGGGAGCGCCGGTCTCGGGCACCTTCTCGCGTTTCCTGTGGATGAGCTCCTGCACCTTCGCCGCCTTACCGGTACGGCCGCGAAGGTAGTACAGCTTCGCGCGGCGCACCTTGCCTTCCCGCACGCGCACGACCTTCACGATCTTCGGGGAATGCATGGGGAATATCCTCTCCACGCCGACGCCGTACGAGATCTTCCGCACCGTGAAGGTCTTGCGCAGCCCGTCGCGCTTCATCGCGATGACAATGCCCTCGAAGATCTGCACCCGCTCGGTCTTGCCCTCGATGATCTTGAAATGCACCTTCACAGTATCGCCGATGCGGAACCCCTCGGTGCCTTCCTTCATCTGTTCCGCTTCAATCGCCTTGATCATGTCCATTCCCGTCTCCTTGTTCGCCGATTTTCCCCCGCAGCGACCGCGCTTCCGGAGGAAGGCCGCCCGAGGCGAGGAGCTCCGGACGGTGCTTCCTCGTCTTCTCTATGCTCTTCAGAAGCCGCCACTGGCGGATCTTCTCGTGATGCCCTGACAGCAGGACCTCCGGCACCCGCATGCCGCGGAATACCTCCGGCCGGGTATAGTGCGGGTACTCCAGCAGGCCGCGGGAGAAGCTCTCCTCCTCCAGAGAATCCTTCGTGATGACCCCCTCCAGCAGTCTCGCGACGGAATCCACGACTACCATTGCCGCCACCTCGCCGCCGGAAAGAACGTAGTCACCGACCGAATACTCGTCCGTCACGAACGCGTCGATCACCCTCTGGTCGATCCCCTCGTAGCGGCCGCAGAGAAGGGTGATCGCCTCCTCCCGCGCCAGCTCCTCCGCCACCCTCTGGGTGAACGGCCTGCCGGCCGGGGTGAGGTAGACGATCCGCTTTCCTGCCGCGCCCGAGCCCTCGAGCGCCGCGGCGATCGGCTCGGGCTTCATCACCATCCCCGGACCACCGCCGTACGCGGCATCATCGCACACGTGGTGCTTGTCGGTCGCGTAGTCGCGAATATCGACCAACCGCACCGATATGAGCCCGCCCCCGATTGCCCGCGCGAGAATCGAGCTCGAGAGAAACCCGTCGAACAACCCCGTGAACAGGGTGAGGATCGTGAAGGTCACCGCACGATCTCGTCGTCCCGCAGCTCGATCTTGCCTTCCCGCAGGTCGACACCGCCGATGAATCGATCGACGAACGGAACGAGCAGCGTCTTCCCCCGAAGGTTCCGTACCTCCAGCAGAGGCGAGGCGCCCGCTTCCATCACCGAACGGACATCTCCGATGCGCTCGTCACCGAAGAACAGGCCGCAGCGGCAGATGTCCGCCATGTAGTACTCCCCCTCCGCGAGAGGCGCCGCGGCCTCCCGGGAGACCCAGATCTCGAATCCGACGTACAGCCGCGCCTGCTCGGGCGAATCAACCCCGTCGATCTTCATGACGGCGTTCGGCGGCTTCGGCCGCACGGACAGCAGCCGAACGCGCCGCTCCTCGCCGCTCCGCCTGAGGAGGACCTCGGCGAGAGCCGCAATATGGTCGGTGCGCCCGGAAAAGCTCCTGAAGGTGAGCTCCCCCTTCAGGCCGTGGGTCGCGGTGATGATCCCCGCCGCGAGCAGCTCCATCAGTCGAGAATCTCGAGCACCACCCGCTTGCCGGACTTCGTCGCGGAGGCGGCGAGCAGGGTGCGGATGGCCCGCGCGATGCGGCCCTGCTTCCCGATGACCTTCCCGATGTCGCTCTGCGAAACCTTCAGCTCGAGGATCGTAGATTTCTCGCCCTCGACCAGGTTCACGACGACGCCTGCCGGATCGTCGACGAGGCTCTTCGCGATGTACTCGACAAGATCCTTTTCCACGGCGATCTCCTTTCGGCGAGCCGTCCTACTTCGCGCTCGCCTTCCTGCTCAGGATCTGCTTCACGGTGTCGGAGGGTGTGGCGCCCTTCGCGAGCCAGCTGTTCACCTTGTCCATGCTGATCGTGACTTGCTTGCCCTCTTTCTCGATGGGATGGTAGAGACCGACCTCCTCCAGCACCCGCCCGTCGCGCGGCGTGCGCGAATCCATGACGACGATGCGGTAGAAAGGACGCCTCTTCGTTCCGAACCTCTTCAGCCTGATGCGAACACTCACCCGTTTTCCTCCTCCTCACCCGATACGAGACCGCGAGCGGCCCGGTCGCCCCCTTGGTCAATTCTGCCCGGCACCGAGCTGCGACATCACCCGTGCCTGGTATTTGCCGTTCCTCGACATCTTCTTCATCATCAGACACGTCTTCTCGAATTTTTTCAAGAACCTGTTCACCTCGAACACGGACGTTCCGCTCCCTCGCGCAACGCGCGCCCTGCGGCCGGGGCCGACGATGCGGTAGTTGCGCCTTTCGGTGGGGGTCATCGACAGAATGATGGCCTCCTCGCGCTTCATGCCCTCCTCGTCGATCTTCTCTTCGGCCCCCGAGCCCTTCAGCCCCGGGATCATCTCGACGAGGGACTGCAGGCTGCCCATCTTCCTCATCCTGCGGTACTGGTCCAGCATGTCCTCCAGCGTGAACGTCTCGGAGGAGAGCTTGTCCTGCAGCGCGAGCGCCTCGCCCATCTCCATCGTCTTCTGGGCCTTCTCGACGAGGCTCACCACATCGCCCATGCCGAGGATCCGGGAGGCGATCCTCTCGGGGTGGAAGGGCTCCAGCCCATCGAGCTTCTCGCCCGTGCCGATGAAACGGATCGGCTTGCCGGTGATACTCTTCACCGAAAGAGCCGCCCCGCCTCGGGTATCGGAGTCGAACTTACTCAGGATGACTCCGGTGAGGGACACCCGAGCGTCAAACTCCTTGGCGATGTCCACGGCGTTCTGACCTGTCATCGCGTCGGCGACCAGGAGCGATTCGTCGGGCTTCGCCGCGTCGCGGATGCGGACCAGCTCGGCCATCAGCTCGTCATTGACCTGCAGCCGGCCCGATGTATCGATGATGACGGCGTTGAACTGCTCTTTTCGCGCGTGCGCGAGCGCATGCTCCACCACGCGAACGGGATCGCTCGCCTCCTCACGGTACACTGCCACGCCGGCCTTTTCGGCGAGAATCGCGAGCTGTTCGACGGCCGCCGGACGGACCAGGTCCGCCGCCACCAGCAGAGGCTTCCTCCCCTGCTCCCGAAGCTGCCATGCCAACTTCGCTGCGGTCGTCGTCTTCCCCGAGCCCTGCAGGCCGAGCAGCAGGATGACCGTCTGCGTGTCTGGACCCTTCAGCGCGAGCCCCTGGTGCTCGCCGCCTAGAAGCTGCACCATTCTGTCGTAGACGATCTTGACGAACTGCTGACCCGGCGAGACCGAGCGCAGGACCTGCTCACCGAGGGCATCCTCGCTGGCCTGGTTGACGAACCGTCTGACCACGCGCAAGTTCACATCAGCCTCGAGAAGAGCGATCTTGATCTCGTTGATCGCGTCCTGGATGTTCTTCTCGGAAATGTGGGCTTTGCCGCTGATCTGCCGGATGAGGTCGGTCAGCTTGCCGCTCAGTTTCTCAAGCATTCGAATCCGATCGTCGTAAGTATAAGGCTGGCAAATATATACTGAGTTTGGCCTACCGTGTCAACTCAGCGACGCAGGCGCGCACAGGCGCTTTAGGCGCTCCCCGGCGCTCCAGGGGCTAAAAACGCTTCAGGCGAATCAGCGAATGATGAAAAAGTGCTCGTTGATGTATCTGACTCGCTCTCGCGCCATGTTCGCGAAAGCGCTCTCGGGGAAGGCCCGCAGCAGATCGCGGTAGCTCTCGCGAGCCTTCGCGATGTCGCGCAAGGGTGAGTTCGTCTCGTAGAGCTGCCCGGTCAGCCAGCCGGCCTCGTCCCGCCACTTCCCCTCCGGGTATCTCTTCGCGTACTCGGCGAGCAACTCCAGCCCGACCCCCGTGCCTCCGGTCCGAAGCTCGAGCCGGGCAGCCTGTATCAGCTGCTCCTCTATTGCGAGATCTTCAATCGCAAGGAAGGGTTTTAGGTAGGAGAGCAGCCCTCTCGCATCCTCCCGCGCAAGAGCAATACGGACCATGCCGAGAATGCCGCTCTCCGCCGAGCTCCCGGACAGGGTCAAATTCTTCGCGTAGTACTTTTCCGCCGCATCGAGGTCTCCGCCTGCGAGGTACAGAGCTGCAATACGATCGTTGAGATAGCCGTTGCCCTCGGCATATCCTTTCAGGAACTCAGTCAGAGCTGCTTCCCTCGCGCCGAGACTGGAGAGCTTCTCCGCGTATTGGTAGTCGCCCACGGAGGCCGTGCCCAGAGCGACAGGGGAAAGGCCCTGCCCTATCACGGTGGGAGCCTGCCCCCCCTCCACTGCCGCCGTGAACTCCGATTCCGGCACAACGTGAACGCGCACGGTCTCGCGGATGGACTTGCCGGTCGTGTTGTCCTGTTGGAGGAATCCTAGATCGTAGGTACCGAACTTCAACGCTTTGAAGGTGAAATACGATTTCTTGTCCCGAGTCTCTTTGCCCTTGAACGATATCCCGTCCGATTGCCCGGGTTGATTCCCAAAGCCGAGGAACAGGAAACCCTGCCCTTCGAGCCCCACCTGCAGCTCGTCACCCTGACGCGCGTAGATCTCGCGAACTCGAGAGCTCGTCTCCGCTGCGGGTGCCTGCATGACCGTCGCTGCGGCGGAGGTCGGTACGGCGGTATCCTTACTTGAGACCTGCGCCGCCTTCTGTGGTGCCGAAGCTGGGGCTACCGCCCCTAGGGGGGCTACCGCCCAAGGAGTGGAGGTTGCAGCGGCCGGCTTCGCCTTCGATGTCGGGAGGACGGGAGCCTCTGGGATCGCGAGCCGCGGCACGGCAGCCGCGACCCCTCCGCGCCGCGTCGAGGTGTCGGCGATCTCCAGCGGCACAGCCTTTTGTGGGGAAATCTCGGGGCGAGGAAGCGGGGGCAAACGCATGGCCAACGGCTGAGGCTCGGTTCTCGCAGGCCGGTTATCCGATACGACCGGCACTTCCAAGCCGCCGGCGCCTCGAGCCGCACCGATTGTCCACGCCGGCTCGGCAAGGCGCGGCGCCTCCAACAATGGGCGCATCGGGGCGGTTGGCGCAGATGTCCGCATATCATAAAGCTCGACGCTGAGAACCGCCTTGTCCCCGCCAGTGGTCGCGCAATTCACCAGGACCGCGACAAAGGCCGCGAGCGGCAGACGCAGAGAGATCCTTCTCATCGTCCCCTCCCGTACGGCTCGAGTATAGCGCGAAAGGCTACGCGGGGGAAGCCACGGTCTCACCGCGGACCCTGCTCTCAAGGCGGATGGCGACGAGCTTCGAGATACCCGATTCCTCCATCGTCACGCCATACAGCACGTCGGCGCCCGCCACGGTGCGCTTGTTGTGCGTGATGACGATGAACTGCGAGTTGGCGGAGAACTCCTTCAGGAGGCTGATGAGCCTGCCGACATTCTCCTCGTCGAGAGCTGCGTCGATCTCGTCCAGGAGGCAGAAGGGTGAGGGCTTCACCATGTAGATCGCGAACATGAGCGAAACCCCAGTGAGCGATTTCTCCCCGCCCGAGAGAAGGTTGATGTTCTCCAGCTTCTTGCCGGGCGGCTGGGCGAAGATCTCGATCCCCGATTCGAGAACGTTCTCGGGATCCGCCAGGTGGAGCTCGGCCCTCCCTCCGCCGAAGAGCCGGCGGAAGATCGTGTGGAAGTTCTTCTTCACCTTGTTGTACGTCTCGAGGAAAAGCTCCGCGGATTCCGCGCGAATCTCCGTGGTGACCTTGCGCAGGTCCTCGCGCGCCTTCTTCAAATCCTCAAGCTGCCCGCCGAGGAAGTCGTACCTGTCCTTCACCTCGGCGAACTCCTCGGGTGCCATGAGGTTGACCTGCCCGAGCTTCCGCATCTCCTCGCGCAGCTCGGCCAGGCGCGGGCGCAGGTCCGCGTCTGAGGCAAGCTCAGGGATGCGGATCTCGTACTCCGATAGGTCGCGCGAGAACCGATCGGAAAAACTGGCGTACATGTCGCGGATTTCCGTGCGTATCTCCGTCACCTCGATCTGCATCTTCTCTAATTCGGCCTGGATCTTGGCGAGGGCGCCGTTCTTCTTCTTGAGCTCCTCCCCGCGCGAGGCAAGGTCGGCATTGCGCCTCGAGATCTCGGACTCGAGCACCGAGAGGGCCTCTTTCTGCGATTTCGCCGCCGCATCGATCTGCACGCATTCTGCCTCGACCACGACCATGCGCTCCCGGGCTTCCTCGACCTTGCGCCGGGTCCCCTCGATTTCATCGGCGATCTCCGCGAGCAGGGCTTCCTGCTCGACTCTCTCGCGCCCGAGGCGCGCGATCTCCTGCTCCGTGCCGGCCTTCTGCGCCTCCAAGCGCGCGAGGTTGACCTTCAGCCCTTCCAGGGTCTTTCGGTACTCCTCGATCTTCTCGCGTAGGCCGAGGTTCTCCTTCGCGATCTCCTCGTTGCGCTGCCGTCTGCGGGCAATCCCTTCGGCATTCTCGTTGATGCGTTCGTCGATCTCGCGCTTCCGTGTGATGATGCCTTCGGGGGCGAGGAACTCGTCGAGGAACGAAGGCGCGAAACCGCGGTACTGCTCGAACATGGAGGCGAGAGCGGCGAGCTTCTCGAGGGCCGCCCGCAGCGTCCCGATCGTGCTCTGGATCATCCTGTCGCGCTCGGCCTTCGACAGCGTCGCGACTCCCGCTGCATCCTCGAGAAGAGAAACCTTGCCCCCGAGCTGGATCTTCAGGTGCTGGAGGGTCTCGGAGATCGACCCCTCGAGCTTCCGCCGCTCAGTGGAGGAATAGCCCATGTCCTTCAGCCGCTGATCGAGCTGCGTGACGATGTCCTCCGTGATGACGCGCAGGTCGACCCGGAGCTCCTCGATGGCTCCCTCAAGGCCGTGGATCTCCTCCTCGTTCCCCCGTACGCGCTCCTCGTTCGCGCGCACCTGTCCGCCGAATCCCTCGATGTCGCGGGTGAACCCCTCGATATTCGCTTCGGTCTCGGCGATTCGCGTCACGAGCTCGGTGAATCCCACGCGCTTGCGCTCGGCCTCCGCGTCGGTCTGCGCGAGCTTGTTCCGCGCGTTCTTCTCGCGCGCGCCATCCGCCTCGATCGTCCGCTCGAGCTCGGAGACCCGCTCGCCGAGCATCCGCAGCTGGCTCTCGCGGGTGCCTTTTTCCATGTCGAGCTGGAAGAGCCGCTTGTTCGACTCCACGAGCTGGGACTCCATCGAGTTCACCGCGTCGATCTCCGCCGCGATCGACCCGTTAGCCGCCTCGATCGCCCGGGTGAGCTCGCCGCGCCCCTTCGCCTTCTCCTCCAGGCGCCCTTCCCGCTTCTTCTTGTCCTCGAGCAGGCCCTTCAGCCGATGGAGCTGGATCTCCAACTCGACCTCGAAGATCCTGTCGCGAAGGAGCCGGTAGGCTTCCGCCTTCGCGGCCTGCGCCTTCAGGGAGTTGTAGCTGCGCCGCACTTCGTCGAGGATGCCCTCGACGTGGCGCATATTCTCCTCGGTCTTCTCGAGCTTCCTCTCGGCCTCCTGGCCGCGCACGCGGAAGCGCGTGATTCCCGCCGCCTCCTCGAATACGGAGCGGCGCTCCTCGGGCTTTTGCGACAGCAGCTGATCGATCTTGCCCTGCTCCATGATCGAGTAGGCCGACTTGCCGATGCCGGTGTCGAAGAACAGCTCCCGCACCTCGCGCAACTTCACGGGATTGCCGTTGATGAAGTACTCGCTCTCGCCCGAGCGATACAGCCGGCGCCGGATGGAAATCTCCGGCAGGTCGAGAGGGAGGATCTCGTTCTGGTTGGAGAGCAGGAGGGTGACCTCCGCGACGTTCAAAGCCTTGCGCGTCTCGCTGCCGGCGAAGATGATGTCCTGCATGTTCTCCGCGCGAAGGGACTTCGACGATTGCTCGCCGAGCACCCACTTCATCGCATCGACGACATTGCTTTTCCCGCAGCCGTTGGGGCCCAGGAGAGCCGCAACGCCGTCGGAGAACTCGATCTGGACCTTGTCCGCGAAGGATTTGAACCCGAAGATCTCGAGAGTCTTTAAGAACACTTCCGCTCCCAGTCGAAAAGCGTTACGATGGCCCAGTATTTAACACCCAAAACCGGGGGTGGTCAAGGAGGGACTGATCGTGGAAGAGCTCGCCTGCGGCATCGACGAGGCCGGCCGAGGCCCGATCGCGGGTCCGGTCGCTGCCGCTGCCGTGATTCTTCCCCCCGAGTTCCCGATCGAGATCCTCGCTGACTCCAAGGTCCTCTCCCCGGCCCGCAGGCTTCGGGCAGCCGCCTGCATCAGGGAGAAGGCGGTCGCATGGGCCGTGGGATGGGCGACTCATGAAGAGATCGACAGGCTCAACATCCACCACGCGACCCTTCTGGCCATGCGCCGGGCTGTCGAAGCGCTGCCGGTCAGGCCCGATCGCATCCTCGTCGATGGGTTGCACTGCCCTACGACGGGAATCCCCTCTGAGGCGATCGTGAAGGGCGATGCGACTATCCCGCAGATCATGGCCGCCTCAATCATCGCCAAGACCAGCAGGGACGCATGGATGGAGCGCTACGCCGAGGTCGAGCCCTCCTACGGATACGAGCGGCACAAAGGATACCCCACCGCAGAGCATCGCGCGATCGTGCACCGGCTCGGGCCGTCCCGCATCCAGAGAAGAAGCTTCCGGGTCAGGCCCCCTTCCGGATGAACCGAACCGCCGCCTCGAAGCCCTCGAGGAACACGTCGAGGTCTTCCTTGAACACGATGAGCTGCCGGCGCTCGAATTGGTCCTCGTTTTTCTTGCTCTCGACGATGTTCAGAAAGAGGTCACCCGTCCTGTTTTCCTTCACGTTGAAGAAATAGGTGCGCTTCGCGGTGTTCGCCTTCGAAGAAAAGACCTCGCCTCGTGTTCCCATACCCACCCCCTCTTTCACCGGCCTCGCTAATGATAGCGCAGAGCCGGCTCCGGGGCAACTTGACAGTTTCGCCGTGCAGCGAGTAGATTGAGACCAGCGCGCCCGTCGTATAACGGTAATACCCCAGCCTTCCAAGCTGGAGCAGTGGGTTCGATTCCCATCGGGCGCTCTTCTCGCCTGCGAAGGTCGCCGCCAGGGGATTTCCGCGGGACGATGCCGCGACGGCCGACGAAGGAGGCACCCCATGGCGAAGGTGAGCTGGAACAGGACATGGAGCGCGAAAATGCGCAAAAAGAGCAGGGGCAAGAAGGGAAAAAACAGGCTCCACAAGAGGAAGAGGTAGACGCAGCCCGGTCCGACCCGCCGTCCCTGATGGGATTCCTCAGCAGGTTTCGCCATTCGCGGACACTCAAGCACAAGCTCCTCAACGAAGAGTCTTGGAAAGATATCCTCGGCCAGCACCCTATTCTCGACAGGCTTTCCGACGAAGAGAAAGCGCGTCTGCGAGAGCTGGTGACCCTCTTCCTCCATGAAAAGAGATTCGAGGGCGCGGACGGGCTCGCGCTTACGGGCTTCATGAGGGAGGTGATCTCCGCCCAGGCCTGCCTCCCCATCCTCAACCTCGGTCTCGAGTGGTACAACAACTGGAAAACTGTGGTCGTGGTGCCGGACGTGTTCGTCGCAGAGCACACGGAGTACGACGAGGCAGGCGTCGCCCACGAATGGGATGAGGACAAGAGCGGCGAATCGTGGGATTCGGGACCTGTCATCCTCTCCTGGAAGGACGTCGAGGCGTCCGGATGGGGAGATGGGTACAATGTCATCATTCACGAGGCCGTCCATCGCCTGGACCTCCTGGACGGAGAGGTGAACGGCCGCCCCGCCCTTCACAAGGGTATGAGCGCCGTGGAATGGCTCGAAGTTTTTTCGCGGGCGTACGAAGACCTGCGCCGCCGAACTCACGGGAAAAAGAAAAGCAGAATCCGCATCGACGAGTACGCAGCGGAGAGCGACTCGGAGTTCTTCGCCGTCACGAGCGAGCATTTCTTCGAACAGCCGAGGATTCTTCTCTCAGAGTACCCTGATGTGTACCGTTTGCTGGCAGATTTCTATCGCCAGCAGCCCGCTCAGGCGAGGAGCTTGGCGAGGTAGCGCGACTTCATCTGCCGGCTGGCCATGGCCTGCTTGATCGGCGGCAGCTTGAGGATGACACCCAGAACAGCGGCCATTGCCCTGTGGCTGGCGAGCGCGTTGTTGTCGAAGATCAGGTTCTGAAGCTTGCCCCGCTCGATCGCCATCACCACGGCCCGGTGGGTCGAATTGACGGGCGTGATGACGCGCTCGGCGCGCGATGCAAGGGACAGCGCTTTCGTCCTGCAGGCGCGCACGCACACCCCGCAGCCCAGGCAGATGTCCTCGCTCACGCGCGCCTTCCTTTTTTTCACGTTGCGCGGATCGTTGGCCGATACGAGCCCGATCGCCTCCACGGGGCAGGCGCTCGTGCAGGTTCCACAGCCCGTGCAGACCTCGGCGGCAACGACGGGCAGAAAGTTCGTCGTGTGGATGGGGTTCAGCACTCCGAACCGGCGCGCGGCGATCATCGCCTCGCAGCAGCAGCCGCAGCAATTGCAGATGAAGCTCACGCTGTTCTGAACGTTCTCGCCGAACTGGACCAATCCCCTGCCCTGGGCCTCCTGGAGGATATCCAGCCCCTCCTTCACATCGACCGACCGCGCGTACCCGTGGGCGATAAGGGATGAGGCGACGCCGTTGTAGGTCATGCAGTTCATCTTCGAGGCGTCGCAGTCCCTGCCCATGTGCTGCATCTTGTGCCTGCAGTAGCAAACCCCGATTCCCCGGTGGGAGGCCGTCCTTACCACCTCGCTCGCCCTCTCGTAGTCCAGGACGTGCAGGCTGTTCTCGGCGGAGAGCACCGCCTCCTGTACGAATGTCCTGCCGAGCTGGGTCTCTCCCTTGTAGAAAAGGGCCTTGATGAAGTCCTCCTCCACGTTGAGGTACTGATAGTACAGCTCCCCGAGCAGCTTCTGATCCACGTCCGAGCGGATCCTCATCATGGAGAACTCGAAGAACCCCGCCATGGGCGGGGGCAGAAAGTATGTCTGCCTCCCCTCAGGGTCTTCGATGTCCAGCAGGATTGCCCGCCCCGCAAGCTCGTCGAGGACCCTGCGGGCCTCATCGACAGTCACGCGCCAGGACCTGGCCGCTTGCTCGGCAGTGAAGGGCTTGATAGGCAGAAGAGCGACGAGACGGGCTTCCTTCTCGCTGAACAGCAGCGCGAGGATCTTGTACAGCACCTCTGCGGGAGGAGCGCCCTGGGGGAAGCGGTTCAGCCTCTCGACGAGGCTCGAGTAGCCGGATTTCAGGGTCGCGTGCGCCATGGGATGCTCAGGGTAACGGCGTCCCCCGCTCGGGTCAAGGGTCGAGGCTCAACGGGTGTCGTGACTCAACGGCCGCACAGCGCTCCGCACCGCGGACGCGATGATCGCAGCCGCCACCACCGCGCCGCACGCAATGGCCGCAACGAACACCACCTGGCTCGCGGAGGTCGCGTCTCCTGAGCGCTTGAGGGCGATTCCCGCAAGGGCCCACAGAACCACGAGGCTGTACGTAGCGTCCCTGCGCGTCAGCAGGACTGCGAGCGTCACAAGCGCGGCCACTACGACTACCGCTACTGTCCAGGCCTCGGGCGGCAGGCCCAACCCCCTCCATCCGATGGTGACGAGGAACGCTGTCGCGTTGGCGATCGTCGCCACTGAAATCCAGCCGACGTAGAGGCTGAAGGGAACGCGGAGGAACCATCGCTCCACGGAGCTCGTGCGCGTCCGTCCTGTCCCGAGCCTCACGTACATGGCCAGCAGCGAGCCGAGAAGGACCAGCATGGCGATCATTGACAGCCCAACCAGCTCGTAGTGCCAGAGGAGAAGCCAGCCGATGTTGGCAGCCGACGACAGCACGAAGAGCCACCCAATCCGGAGCACCCCGTCGGGCGCGTTCTGGCCTGCCTTGAAAAGGCCCCTGGCCTGGAAGACCGCGAAGAGCAGCAGGGAGAGATAGATCACGCCCCAGACCGAGAAGGTGAGCCCGGCGGGAACGAAGAGGTTCGGGATCCCATCGGACAGGGCCCCCGTAAGCCGGCCGTTGATGCCCACTGTCGATGCCAGCGTGTTCACCACGAGCACTGCGAGAAATGCGAGGATGTTGGCGACTTGGAGAATCTTCGTATTCGTTTTCATAAGAGAGAAGGTACTGCCGGAGCTACGCCCTCGGCCACCTGCTATTAGGTCTTCGAGATTCCCCCCGCGCGCGGTTCCCTGAGCCAGCGGGTGGCCGCGAGACCAGCCCCGGACACAATCGCGGCCACGGTGAACAGAACAGGATACGAAAAGCCGGCAAGGATCCAACCGCCGATCAGCGGCGCCACGAGGACCAGGCCGTTCAGAGTGTTCGCCAGCCCGATGTATACGGGTCTTTGGGCGCCCGGAGCATACTCCATCAGATAGTTCGTAAATCCGGCCATATTGCCATTGTTCACCCCTCCCATGAGAAAGAAGATTGCTGAAGCGATGACCGCGAGTGGGGCGGGTCCGATGCTCGAGCGAAGCAGGAATAGAATCAGTCCGATGAGAGGGAGCAGCATAGCCATGCCTGCCACGAGGCGGACCACGCTCCTTGTGCCTCTCTTCTCGCTCAGCCAGGCCATGAGCGGCGCCGAGGCGATGCTCCCGACGACCTGTGCAGCGGTGAAAACCCCTACACTCTCGGGACCCAGTCGAAGCACATCCAGCGCGAAGATGATGTAGAAGGGGATCGCGAGGCCGCTCGCTCCGACCAGCAGCCGCGACACGATGAGCATCCTGAAGTCCCTGTCTCGGGCGAGGAGCGCACCCACCCACGGAATGAAAGACCGCAAGGGGATCCGCCGCCTGTCGTGGACATCCGGAGGGACGCGCAAGAACGATATCGCCGCTAGCTCCATCGCCATGAAGGCCCCCGAGACGGCGAACAGGGTGGCATACGAGGCTGGAAATCCGAGCGAAGGGGCGGCGAGCACGGCCGCGACGAGGAAGCCGATGCCGATGCCGCCCGCGCCTGAGATGACCTGGGCAGTGCCGATGAGCCGCGATCGGTGGACCGGCGACAGGGAAATGCTGAACAGGTCGAACCAGGGGAGGGATCCGAACGCGTCCAGGAAGAAGAAAAGGAAGAGGCTCGCGAACACCCCCGCGAGAGCGAGCGAAGGATTCACCGTCGCCGCCAGGAGGAGCACTGGCGCCACGAGTGCGAGGGCCAGCCTGCTCGCGATGTACGGGACCAGCAGGTGGCGCTTGCCGATGGTCCGGCCCGAGAGCCGCCAGGCAACGAAAAGCTGGGGCAGAAGCCATGCGCCCGTTCTGATGGTCTCGACCAGACCGATAAGGGGAGCCGAGGGTGTGAGCGCACGCACGAGAGCCGGCACCACCGTGGCCGGGTTGACCACTGTCAGTCCGAACCCGAACAGGACCCAGTCCCCGAGAAAGACGAGAAAACTCCGTCTCGATGCCTTGTCCACAATGCCGCCAAACCCGCGCGTGACCGTGCTCCTTTTCGCGGGAGCATAGCACTCTGCCGAGACAGTGTCAGCCGGATGCAGAGGATCTCCTCGGCCGCCGCTCTGCACGACTTTTCCCGCCCCATCGGACTTGCGGGAATCTTGCGGGAATCGCACCCTACGAAAGTTTTATCATCAATTTTGGATTTGAGGCTTGGCGCTGGGGTGACCGAACCCGCAAACTGCCGGGTCGGATTGAATGCTCTCCCGGTTCGCAGAGCTGCAGATTTCAGTTCCTATTTTCAGGATACAATATTCAATGCAAGCACATATTTCCTGAATAAGAGTCATGAAGGCCATCACCTGAAAAATCCGTCCGGGAGATCGTCGCACCCTGGATCGTCCAATAGCAAGGGACCTGCTTCGTACCATCGAAATACTCTCCGCACACGAATGTCTTGCCGGCAGCAAAGATGAAATCGCCCGCATACGCCTGGTGCGCAAGATCCACGCTGTCGCCAGGCAGATCCGTCCTCTTCGTGCCGACCCAGAAGCAGGGGATGCGTTTCGTTCCGTCCTCCCAGTTCCCACTCGTGTACAACGTGCCCGTGGAGAAATCGCACAGAGCGGCCCACGCATAGTGCGTCCCGTCGCTGAGGTCGGTTCGTGTGATGCTGCCCCCGCTCACCGTCCAATAGCAGGGAATGGAAATTGATTTCACGGCGCTCCAATAATTGCCTGACAGATAGATTGCGCCGCTCGACACCCAGAGCCCCCATACCGTCACGTTGTATTCAGAGGTTTGGTCGTTCGGAACGGGGAGAGAAACCGGCGCGCCATTGTTCACCCAGTAGCAGGGGACATACTTCGCGCCATCATAGTACTGCCCGGCAGCATAGATCGAGGAGCCATCAAAGAAGATAGCGCTGGCGATCGATGGATGGCCCGAAGTCGTGGGGGTGAGATCGGTCCTGGTGATGGTGCTACCGTCCACCTTCCAGAAGCAGGGCGTCCAAGAAATGGAGTCGGTCCAGTATCCGGGCAGGTATCTCGTGCCCATAGAAGAATACCCATTCAGCGTGACTGCGTCCGTCCAGCCAGGTCCACCTGCGAAGTCCATCCGCGTAGCAGTGCCGTCGACAATCGTCCAACAGCAATGAACCTGTCTCGTGCCGTCGAAGTACTGGCCATGGCCGATGTAGATCGTATCGCCGTATACGGAGGGCCGCCACGCTTCAGCAGCGTGCGCCAAATCCATGCTGTCGCCTGGAAGGTCGATCCTCGTGGTTCCCGTCCAGTAGCAGGGAATCCATTTCGTGCCATCGGAATAACGTCCGGCCATACCGATCCTCGCTGTCGAGTTCTTCGCCCAATCGAGGAGGGTGCTGCTGCACCCCACGGCCAGGAAAACCAGAAGCCAACCGCAACAGATCCTTGCGAGACGGGTTGTCTTTACTCCTCGTCCCATACCACCATCTCCTCCGCCCCGCTTGTCTCCGCGGCGCGCGATGACTCCTCACCTTTCAGCTCGAGGTAGGCAAACTGCTGGGCAAGCTTTGGCGCAACCTTCTTCAGCTCGTCATAGGTCTCCTTCACCATGCCATAGTTTTCAAGTTCCTGATTCGTCCGAGCTATCCCAAGCAGCACGTGCGGATCTTCAGGCGCTTTCCGGTATGCCCGCTGATAGAATGCGAGCGCTTCCTTCATGTCCTTTTTCAAGAAACGCAGATTCGCCAGGTTGACCAGGGCGGGAACATACTCTTCATTTTCCAGAACAGTACGAAACTGCTCCTGCGCCTTTTCTTGAAGATCGTAGCGCGCGTACAGTACCCCGAGCGCATTCACCGTCTTCGAGCTTTCCTTGCTCTTGGTGATGGCGGCCTGGAGGACCGCGACCCTGCTATAGATCTCCAGGTCGATATGTCGCGAGACGTCGTCCTGGAAATCCTGCAAAATCTTCGCAGCATCGGGCACGACTGGCGGGGTGCCCGAACCCGGCAAGCCAACCGGCTCGTAGATCTTCCATGCATCGTGCACGGGATAGAAATCGGCCTGGTTCTTCGCGAGATTGTCGCGCCACTCGCTTGCACCTTTCCGCCACGCACTGAGGAAGGTACCCTCGCGCTCAGTGACCTCGACAGGTACCCAGACCTTCTCATTCCGAAAAATCAGCTCGTCGGGATGGGAGAATGCGGCTCTCGCCTCCTCAGGTGTTGCTTTCAGCGCAAAGGCCATGAAAATGTGGCCGGGGATGGTGATGAAGGCGGTCTCGATCTGAATGGATTCCATGAGCGCGCAGTACAGAAGCGAAAGATCGCTGCAATCTCCCGATCGGTACTCGAACGTCTGACGGGGGAACTTCAGGGTATCCACGGCAAGCTTATCCTTGGAGACCACCTCGTAAGGGGTAAGCGGGCTCGAAACGTAGCTCAATCCATAGAGGCGGAGGGCGTCGTGGAGCGCAATCGCCGCCTGCAGGTTCTTATCGAGAGCGCGGTTTGTTTTCCCCTTCAACGCAGCATTGACGTTGCTGGAAAAGAAGAGCACAGCCGGATCCTTTGCAGTGACAAAGGCGGCAGCCTTGCGGTTGTCGTCCCATGTCATCGCGTTGCGGTCATAGATCCGGATGGTCTCAGACTTGGCGAGCATCTGTTCTTTTCCGGCGAGGTTATATTTCACCGTTATCTCGGCGGCAGCCTTCGTGCCTTCCGTCACTTCGAGGATGCTGTTCTTGAACAAAGCGAAGAGCTCGACGTTCCGCTCTTCGCCCGCCTGGAGCATCGGGATGATGGCGCACTCCTTCGGGGCATCCATGTACTGACGAATGAAGAAGGACACTGACATATCCACCACTGGTGAAGTCTCATTGTTTTTCAGCGTGAAGCTGCCGAGAGGGTGGTCGTCATAGTAGGCATGGAAAATGGGGAAAATATTCCTGCAGGCAAGGGAGTGGATCGCAAGGCCTTTTTCCGTCCCCACAACCGGTTCCTGAGGAGCAGTGTCCTGCGGTTGGGGGCGGGAAGAAGGCTCGGGGATTTTCCCCCGGGGAACAGCCGGGAATCGTGTCGCTGCACCAAAGGTGTACGATGCTCCGATGCTTGTCTCGATCGTTTGGAGGAGGTTCAAATAGTATCGGTAAGACGCAGCGACACCCAGGCTGAAAGAGGGCCGGATGTTGAAATTCGCGCCGACTCCTCCCGAGAGAAACGTAGACCCGCCGTTATACCCAGCATCACTCGCGAGCCCGTAGTAGTATCCTCCTGCCATGATCACACGGACCGTCAACCAATCGGCTAGAGGGAATCGGAGAGCGAGCCCGACCGAGGAAGAGAGGAGTGAGATCCATTGGCTCGTCCCATCGTACACCGTTCCACCCGTCGCAAGCGACTGGTAGCCGTACTCGATTCCCGCGTTTGCAGCAACGAGTGGGAAGAATGGCAGGATATACTCCGCCGAGATCCTTGCGCCAGCGATAAATGCGAACCGTGTCGCATTCTTGTCCACCGGGCTTGGGAGGGAAAATGTGGGCCAGAGACCGACGGAGAACATGGGTGGCAGGGGGGGAGACGCGTCAGCAGCGAGCGCCGAGAGAGAGGGAATTGAAATATAGATCAACACAATCACCCAGAGCTTTTTCATTCCGCCCTCCAAGAGGGTCTTCCGATTCCTTCGGAATGCCCGTTCTCAGAAGTGCACACATCGCTCGACTCGAGTTGATTGTAGCTCCTTACAACGAGGTGTCAAGAGCTGAACCATCAGATGGCCTGCCAGGATCTGCCGATCCTCGCCGCGTCCCGTGCTTTGCCTGTTCTTCCAGCCCGCTCACCGCACCGGATTCGTTTCGCTCCCGCGCAGCGGTGACGGCAATCGCCGCTGCCTTGTGCTACGCCTCGAGCCTGTCGACGATGGCCTGCATCGCCTCCTGCTCCGATGCGGAGAACTCGAGTTGGCCTCCCATGGCATTTTCCCTTGCCTGCGCCGCATCACGCGCCCCAACGAGCACATGCGTGATTCCTGGCTGGAGCATTGTCAGGCCGATCATGACCTGCGCAATCGTGGCCTTGCGCGCCTCCGCAATCGGTCGCAACTCAGCCAGGATCCCGTTCACGCGGCGGATGTTCTCCGGGCTGAACCGCGGGTTGGTCTTTCGCGTGTCGCCATCACGAAAGCTCCTCTCGGGAGACATCGCTCCGGTGAGAAGTCCCTGCTCCATGCTGAAGTAGCTCAGGATGGAGATGCCGCTGCGCACGCAGTAGTCGACGAGCCCCTTCTTCACGATCCCCCGGTCCATCAAGCTGAACTTCTCCTGAGCCGAGGCCACGGCGCCATATCGCCGAAGCTGGTCGACCGTGACGTTGGACACCCCGATGGCGCGGATCTTCCCAGCCCGGCGCAGCTTTTCCAGGGCCTCCATCGTAGCCTCGATCGGCGTTGTGGGCTCCTGCCAGTGGGTCTGGTAGAGATCGATGTAGTCGGTCCCCAACCGCCGCAGGCTCTCCTCGACCTCCCAGCGGATCGACTCGGGATCGAGGTACTTGTGGATCTTGTACGTCGCCGGAGTTTTGGTTGGAGACCTCTCGTCGGCGTAGGTGTCAAACACCCCCTTGTCCGTGTTCCAACGCATCCCGCACTTGGTCGCGATGATCGCCTTGTCACGTCTCCCTTTCAGCGCCTTGCCGACGATCTGTTCCGCGATGCCGAAACCGTAGATGGGCGCTGTGTCGATGAGGTTCACCCCCAGGTCGAGGCTCGCGTGTATCGCCTCGATCGACTTCCGCTCGTCCGTGCCGCCCCAGAACCATCCGCCAATTGCAAAGGTTCCCAGGCCAAGAGCCGAAGCCTTGATCCCCGACCCGCCCAGCTGCCGGTATTTCATCTTGCCCTTCATCTTCCCCAACCCTCCTTCGTTCCCCCGATGACAGTCCCTATTTCGTGCTTTCCTTCACGGTGAACACATCTCCTGGGACGAGATCGAGCGAGATCTCCTTGCGCGATTTCTGAGCCTCGTTCACGATGGTCAGTACGTGCTTCCCAGATCTCACTATCTTGGTCGTCAAGGTGGGCAGATCGACGAGATGGTCTCCATCGAGGTACACGGAGACTGCCTGCTGGAGATCGAACGCGAGCACGGTCCATCCTTCCTCGAGGGTCACTTCCTGCCGGTATTCTCTTCCGGCCTCGATGTCGAGGCCCATATACACGGTCTTGTATCCGTCGCTCATGAGCCAGAGCGGATGGTAGCCGGCGGCGACGTCAATCTTGAGAGGGGTCAGCCCCTGGTTTTCACCATCCAGCAAGACAGTGACGCCGGATGGCTTTGTGATGATGTCAAGGATTCCATGATCCTTTTTCTGTGCGGGCTCGACCTGCGCTGTCGTCTCTGATGCAGGGCCTGGGCTCGAAGATCCGGGTGCGGCCGCCGAATCTGATGAAGGAAAGGAGAAGACAAAGCTGTTGTTCGAGGGGCTCACCAGGACATTCTGCATCTTGATCGATTGCCCATCCGGCACGGAAGCGGCAAAATCGTGCCTGCCGGCGGCGAGCGACGGCACCACGATCCAGGTCGGACCGAGGCGAGAGTCGGTGCTCCTGTGCGTGTACATGTCGTCGATCACGAGCGTAAATGGACCGCGATTCGCCTTGAAGGAGACATTGGTGATGTACCGAGGATTGGCGTCCGCAGATGATTCGATCTCGGATCGTCGGGGCAGCAGGCCGATCCCCCGACCCCAGTCTGCAAGCCTGGGCATGGTCCGTGGAACTAGCAGAACCCAGGCCAGCAGGACCGCCGCAATCACCCCGACTCCGATCGACGCCGGCACGATGATCGTCCGCAGCGCTCTGCGGAACCCGACGTCCGCCTCTTTCACCACCTTCCATATGGAATGCTCCCGCTGGATCCAGCGCCGAAACACCTCCATCCGAAACCTGTACGCCCCCGCGTCATTTTTCTCCAGAAACTCCCTGTGGTAGGCCTCCTCCAATAGAACGTTTGCCTTTTCCCGATTGAACGGCAGGACAATCCTGTTGTCCCAGATGTACTGCACGATCTGCCTGCTGTCCGACCAGTCCTCAGCGTTCCCGAGCCTTCCCGCCATCGAGGAGAGCATGATCCGGTCCCACGCCGCAAAGCTGTTCCACGAATAGATCATCTGCGGTAGGGGGTTCGCCACGATCTCCTTTACAATGCGTTCCAGGTCCTCAGCCGCGGGGTCCGAGCGCCCCTCCTCGATCAGCAGGTCGACAATGTTCTGGCAGATCACCTGCGTATAGAACGGCTGGCCTCCGGTCAGTCGGCAGATCGACTCCACCACGTCCACGGGGTAGTCGACCGATTCGCGCAGCGGCTCGGTGATCAGCCGGACCGTGTCACGATGCGAGAGGTATGAGATCTTGCGGTACACCGACTTTCCCAGAAACGTTCTCCAGATCTCGGGGTTGCGATCCTCCAGGTTCGTCGAGCCGGTGAATATGAATGAGACAGGAAACGCGCTCTCGAGGACCCCCGCAAGGTAATGCACCGTGAAGTCGCTCAGGGTGCCGTCCCTGATCTTGGCCTCGATCAGCTCGTACTCGTCGAGCAGGAACAGCACGATCTTGCCGGCGGCCCGCTCCCGCACCGAGGCCAGGAACGACTCCAAGAGCCGCTCGGCGTTCGCCTCCTCCTTTCCCGGTGCCTCGGGTACCCCTTCGATCCCCGCGCTTTGAAGCGCGGCGTACCCGGCCTTCAGGATCGCCCGGAAAAACTCCAGGTCACCCCTTATTCCTGCGAGCATCTGCATGTCGATGAGGATGGGGAGGAAGGAGCTGCCGAGCCTGCCGCCGAGGATCTGGAAAAGGATCGAGGTCTTGCCCGAACGCCGCTCCCCGCAGAGCACCACGATCTGGTTCGACCTCCCCTCGCCGATCTTCCTCGCAACGAACTGGAAGTCGTCTTCCCGGCCGAAAAACATCTCCCGGGACTTGATGGGATTGCCCACGATGTACGGATTGGAGAGGGGCGCTTTCATCTCTGCTGGCGGACAGAAGACTCGCGGGCTTCTGGGGAGTTCCCCCAGCCGTCGAACACGTGCGGGGTTTTCTTACCCGCCGCCATCTCCCATATCGAGCCCATTGCTTTCGCAGGCCTCGCAGAGACACTTGTCATCTCTTGAAGGAGTGCGGAAAAGATCAGGGCTTTCTTGACCATGGCCCGCATCCCGAAGGGAGCTTGAAGGGAATCCTCAGGCAGCAACACTCAGAGTCGTCACTTTTCATTTCGGGCTCTTATTATACCATACCACACCCGCATGGCTACGCCGAAGGCGATCCATGGAATTCTATACCTTGACGGCTGTCGGCTCATGCAGTAGGATTTAGTGTCCTGCATCCCCGAGTCAAAATGAGCGATTCTATAAGTGCTGACCGGAGCCGCAAGGAAACGGTCCCAGAACTTCTTCAACAGCGACAAAGGCATTGTTCCCCTCATCCGGATGGCAGACGACTACCGTCTCACGTCCGCTCGGGAGGCATTGGTCTTGGACACGGGTCGGGTTTTTCCGCTCCTGGAGGAGGCAGAAATGAAAAGATTGGCATGTTCTCTCCTTGTGTGGGTTCTCGTCGGCGCAGTCCTGCTGCTGCTCGGCTGCACCTCGAAGGAAGTACAGCGAAGGAATGAGCTGATCTCTACGGTGTACGAAAGTGCCAAACTTTTCACCGTGCACGACATGGAGAAATACCTGACCCATTACGCCGATGACTTCCAGTGGGATCCCGTGAGCGCCCCATCGCGCCTCAGCCGGAGCGACTTCGTTGCCGCCATCAGTAATTTGCCCAAGAATGATCCCACTATGTATCATTTCCAGGTCAAGGTCCTGGCCTCGGGAAATTTCGCGTTCTTCGACGGCTGCTCCTTTGTAACCAAAAATCCTGCAACGGGCATCATGTTTCGGACCTATCACGCGGATATCGTGGAGTTCTCGGGACTCAAGATCAAGATCATGACGAGCTTCTCGGATGGCGCAGCCACAAGCGTGGCACTCGGCCTCATCGAGCCCCCGCTGCCCCAACCACCCTTGCCGGGGACGCGCTCCTGGCCCACAGCGGATCCGCAGCCAACCAAGCTGAAGCCCCTGGACGCCCAGAAAGAATCCCAGGCTCGGTGGAACAGTCATGATGTGACCTCGATGGCGAAGATGCTCCATCAGGATGCAAGGATTCTCATCTCTCCGCTCTTTGATCCGGTAGGTCGGGAGGCGTACACCGCATGGATGGAGATCTTCTTCCGGGCGTTCCCCGATCTCAGCGTGAATGCTACTCGCACCTTCGACATGGGAGATGGGTGGATAGCCAGTGAGGTGAGGATGACTGGAACGAACACGGGCCCCTACCTTGGTCACCTAGCAACC
This sequence comes from uncultured Spirochaetaceae bacterium, assembly GCA_964353885.1. GTDB lineage: Bacteria > Spirochaetota > Spirochaetia > SZUA-6 > Fen-1364 > CAVTER01. The sequence goes on along the minus strand of CAYGXO010000112.1, from coordinate 16,461 downwards.
GGCAAACCTATAACTCTGAGGACGGCTTACCTTGGTCGCTATGACGCCAGTGGATTGACGACGGACCTGAAGCTGTACTTCGACAGCAAGGCCATCCTGGACCAGCTAGGACTCAAGCCGGTGACACTGGTCGCTCAGAAGTAGCAGCGTTCCATCACGCAGAAGGTTTCGACACGATGCCTTTTGCCCAGGGGCGGCCTTCGTGGAGGAGACTCGATATCCAAGGACGGAGACTTTGACCTTTTATTCTGCAGTGCTGGTTATTGGTGCGCTTGCCGGACCTGATACCTCGGATAACCATCGACGATGGAGTCCTTGACAAACGGTATATGATCCCGATGAGGGGGAATGCGTTGCAGCGCTTCATTGAAATACTCGAATCCCAATATCAACGATTGAGGAGACAAAAATGAGATTCCGCCTTTTTATTCTGACCCTTGCCGTCGTGCTGGTCGCCGGGTGCGCGTCCTTCCAGCAGTACGGGAGCAAGAAAGGGCCTGACTCTGTCCTGATCGACAACAAGAGCTACGACATTGTCGGCCCGGTCAGAACTGAAATGGTCGTGCGTTCCGTCTTGGGGTTTCCGCCCATCGGCGGGATGAGTCTCGCCTTGTTCACCTGGGGCGAGGCCACCTACGATGCGCTGCTGCAAGAAGCGCATAAACTGAAGGCGGACGATGTCATCAACATCACTCTTGACACGGGCAGCTTCAGTATTCTGACTTACATCTACAATGAAAAAAAGTATATCGCCAACGGCTTAGCGATCAAGTATAAGGACAGCGAGAAGCCGAGAGCGATAATCCTGCAGTAGGCTCGGGGCCGGCAGCGCGCCGATAGCGCGCCGATAGCGCGGCGATTGCGTATAGGAAGATTGCGGGTCCCGTTTAAAAGCTGGCGGCCCAGCAAGGGTCCAGGACCCCGTGGTAGGGGGTGCGGGACACCACAGGAGCGAGGCCATCCCCGGCGCATAGACCACGTATTAACTCCTTCTTGAGCACCCTGCCACGGACAGTGTTCCTGTCCAGAGATCGTCGAAGGTCCGCCCCAGGATAGACAACCTCCGTCCAAAGGCGAGGAGTTCGCGCTTGTCGGATAGATCCGATTGGGGCCGTCATCATGGCTCTACCTTGAAGTCAGTACCTAGAACCCTCTCCATGTCCTACTGATTCTTTATTTAGCGGGCGATCATCATTCCAGGAGGTTTTCAGAAGCGGGAATTTCAAGGTGATTGAGGATGAGGTGGAGATGGAGTGCCCGGCCAGGCACCGGGTACACTGGCAGACCAGTGACCTCTATTGCCAGCAGTTCCACCGGCCGTAACGGCTCTGTAACGCGTGCGCCCAGAATAAGCGCTGCACCCCGCCAATTCATTGCCGAATCGTGAGCCTCTTCGAGGGTCAATATTCTGCGAATGCAGATGGTTCTGCATCCAGCTCCTGGCGGCGGCGGTGGCGATCAACTTGAAACTGTTGATGAGAGCAGTGGACCAACACTGATCGCAAGGCAAACTCGGCAGTCACCGCAATGTCGACACTCGTCGGGCAGACCAGTCCAATTTCGTCCCTGCCTATGAGTGTTGCCACCCAGTACTGCCGAATTGATCCGTGCGGCAGCAGCATCGATGTTGACGCCATCTTCTTGACGGCAGAAGTGTCATCGGGTATCGTCATCATGGCGTTTGGATCGCCATGACCTGCAATTTGGAGAAGATGAATGTATCCATCGGCACATGTACAGCCCGTAGAAGTCCATGACTGATTCGAATGAGTGTCTTCTGAAAACCCTCGGAATCTGCAAAGAGTTCTCATCGGTACAGGTCCTAAAAGATATCAACATCGAGGTCTTCAGGGGCGAGGTTCTCGGCATCATCGGGGAAAACGGTGCCGGGAAATCGACTCTAATGAAGATCTTCAGTGGAATCTATACCCCCACATCGGGTGAGATCCAATTCGAAGGAAAGAAAGTCGTCATCCCTGACCCGCTGGGCGCCAAGAATCTCAGAATCAGCATACTTCCCCAAGAGTTCAACCTCGTGAACGACCTCACGGTATATGACAACATCTTTCTCGGCTCTGAGATAAGAAAAAGGTCCGGGCTCCTCGACAAGAAGCGGATGATGGAACGAACGACACAGCTGCTGCGAGAGCTGGAGGCGGAGATCAAGCCCGACGAAAAGATCGACAAACTGAGTACGGCTCAGAAGCAGATGGTCGAGATCTGTAAGGCGGTCGCCATGGACGCCAAGCTGCTCATCATGGACGAACCCACCACGATTCTCAACCGCTACGAGGTCGACATCCTCTTCAGTCTGATGCGCCGGCTGAAGGAGCAGGGAACCACGATCATCTATATTTCCCACAAGCTGAAGGAAGTCAAGGCTATCTGCAGCAGGGTTGTGGTGCTGCGTGATGGAGAAGTCGTGTTCACGGAAACGATCGAGAAGATCTCTGAACTCGAGATGGCCCAGCGCATGGTGGGGCGCGAGTTGAGTCAGGTCTTCCCCGAGAAAAGGGCACCGACACCCGAGGTCGTATTCGAAGTAAAGGACCTATCCGTACCACGGATGCTTTACGATGTGAGCTTTCAGCTGCGGAAGGGCGAAATATTGGGTGTCGCCGGGCTCGCCGACGCTGGACGAACCGAGCTGGGAGAAGCGATCTTCGGCGTCAGGAACCGCTCTTCCGGGCGGATATTCATGAATGGCGAGGAAGTCAATATCCGCAGCCCAAAGGAGGCAGTAGACCACGGGATCGACTACTTGTCCGAAGACAGGCAGGGAGCGGGCATTCTGACCAGCTTCTCTGTGGCCCAGAACATCACCCTCGTTTCGCTGTTCGCGTACTGCGCCTCCTTCCTCAAGTTCATAGTGAGAAAGAAGGAGGACGAAGCCGCCCGGCGGCATAAGGAGCGCTTCAACATAAAGACCCCCGCTCTCAACGTCAAACTCGAGTACTTGAGCGGCGGGAATCAGCAGAAGGTGTCCCTGGCAAAGAGCATCGATCCGGCGCCCAAGGTGCTCATCGCCAACGAGCCCACCCGTGGAGTCGATGTGGCCTCGAAGCACGAAATCTACCGTTTCATCAATTCCCTCACCGAGAACGGGCTTTCCTGCATCTTCATCTCCTCTGAGCAGGAGGAAATCATAGGGATGTGTCACCGAGTCGTCGTGATGAAGGAAGGAAGGATCATGGGAACAGTTCAAGGCCAAGAGATCAACGAAGAGCAGATCATGCTCCTCGCGACTGGAGTGCACGAGGGAGCCGCGCGGAGATGAACAGGAACATCTTGGTTCTCTTGAGAAAAATCAAATACGAGAAGATCGCCCCCTTCGTCGCGCTCGCGGTCCTGTTCGTCGCCTCCTCGGTGCTGAGCCCCTATTTCCTGCAGGTAAAGAACCTCCTGAACATTCTTCGCCAGGTCTCCTATACTGGAATGATAGCACTGGGTATGACCTTCGTGATCATCAGCGGCGGAATCGATCTTTCCGTGGGCTCCCTTGCAGCTTTCAACGCCTCCATGGGGATTCTCTGCCTAAACTACCTGATGAATAAACTCGGCAACGAGTACCTGGCGATGGCCGGAGGCATCCTGACCGCGCTTCTCCTAGGCGTCCTTTCCGGAGCACTGAACGGCTTCCTGATCACGCGGGGGAAGATCGCCCCCTTCATCGTCACCCTCGGCTCCATGGCGATCTTCCGATCCCTGGCGCTGTTCATCGGGAGCGCGGGGGAAATACGCTCCGTGAGCGGCCGCTATGGGACCTTCGGCATGGAATCGATCCTGTTCGTGCCCGTCCCCGTAATCGCGATGATCATCCTCACGGTCGTCCTGACCCTCGTGCTCAACAATACCCGCTATGGACGCTACCTTTGCGCCGTGGGGTCGAACGTGCGGGTGGCGGTGTTTTCAGCGATCAACGTCAACAGGATAAAACTCATTGCCTATACCCTCTGCGGCCTTATCGTGAGCGTCTCCGCTGTCATGCTCTCGTCCCGGTTCAACGCCGTGAGTACCTCGAACCTGGGCATGGGGTTCGAGCTCGACGCCATAGCCGCGGTCATCATCGGGGGCACTCCTATGACAGGCGGCAGGGGAACTATGTGGGGCACGATCATGGGCGCCATCATTCTCGGCATCATCAACAACATGCTCAACATGCTCGGGGTGTCCCCCTACCTGCAGGGGACGGTCAAGGGCTTGGTGATCATCGGCGCCGTGTACATCCAGGGGCAGAAGGCCTGACATGTGCCACTCCCCTGCATCTTGGCAGGATTGCATTCACCTGAAAGAAGAATATGTCCTCTGGCCAAGGGGCCCGCCCAGACTTTCCGAGGCGACTATCAGAATTCGTTCCATTAAACAAGAGGAGAGTAGCCATGAAAAGATTGATTCTTATCGTTCTTGTCATTGTTATGGCGGCCGCCGTTTCATTCGCGCAGAGCGACAAGCATCTGAAAATAGGGTATTCGATGCCTGCAGCGACCGCCGGTTATATGGCCCGAGCAATCTACTGGGCGAAAAAGGGAATGGCCGACTGGAAGGCGAAGGACAAGAACGTCGAATTCCTATACGTCAATGCCGAGAACGTGACCAAGCAGGCCAATGACATCGAGGACCTGATATCCAAGGGGATCAACGTGCTCATCGTCTGGCCATACGACGCTTCTGTCACCTCGGTCATTGAGAAGGCCTGGAAGGCAGGGATCTACACGGTGGTCATGGATCGCGGAACATCCAAGGTCTGCTACGATGTGTACCTTTCCAACGACGACGAAGGTTACACCCGCGAAGGCACGGAATGGCTGTGCAAGCAGCTCAACTACAAGGGCAATCTCGTGCTCATCGAGGGCATTCCCTGCCCGATCAACACCGTCCGCATCGAAACGATCAAGAAGACCGCCGCCCAGTACGCTGGAATCAAGATCCTCGATTCCCAGCCCGGCAACTGGCGGAAGGACGAGGCCCTGAAGGTCATGGAGAACTACCTTCAGAAGTACAAGAGTATCGACGCCGTGTACACCGCTGACGACGACATGATGCTCGGCGCTCTGCAGGCCTACAAGGAGTCGGGAAGAAAGGACATGAAGTACTTCCTCGGAGGCGCCTGCGACAAAAACGTGATCAAGATGATCATGGACGGCAAAGAGCCCCTGGTGCAGGCTAATGTGACCTACCCGCCTGACCAGTGCGCCACCGTGGTCGGCGTAGCCATCTTGGGCGCGCGCGGGAAGAACTTCGAGGGTTTCTACCAGAAGAAGATCCCGGTCCGCATCATCCTGGCCGCCGAGCTAGTCACTCGGAAAAACGCCGCTTCCTACTACTTCCCGGACGAGCCGTAAAACGGAAAGAGACCGCCTCGCCTCGGCGAGGCGGTCTGGCTTTCAGTAGGGCTGCACGGTATCCCGGGAGAACGGCGCTAGCGTAGCGGGGTCGTGAGAGCAGCCCACATGCAAGGACCGTCCTTTTCGTCAGACCTACATTCCGAAGTGGTTCTTCGTGCAGCAGGGTGGGGCGCGCTACGTTCCCGCCACCTCTCCGCAGCTGGGCCCGTAGCCACTTCCGGGGCTCACACTTTGGTAGGCAAAGCGTCTAAAGATGGCGCTTCATGTTTTCTGATGCGCGATGACGAGAATAATGGATCAATCATCCAAGCCGCACAGGCTCAGCAGCACTCATGAGAACTGATACGAGCTACTATGGGCGGCGAGGGGATCGAACCCCCGACCTTCTGGGTGTAAACCAGACGCTCTAACCAGCTGAGCTAGCCGCCCGGGCGCGTGAAGTGACTTGCAGGATAGTCGCAGCCGTGCGGCCTGTCAACGCGAGCTGGGCATCTCAAAGATGCTGTCGAAGCGCACCGCGAGAAGGGATTTCGTGAGCCCTGGATCGCACTTGTCGATTCTGATCGTCTTGCCCGCAGCCAGGCTTTTCTTTCTGGCGAGCAGGAGCACCCCGATGGCGCGAGAGTTCATCGTGCGAACCTTCTCCAGATCGAGAAGGATGGTGCGGCACGGGGAGTCGATCGCCTCGTAAAGCGCTTCACGGAACTCCTCCACCGCATCCCCCAGAATGTTCCCGCGCGCTTCTATCACGACATCGCCCGTCTGCAGTTCCCGCTTGACGATCATCGATTACCTCGCTCTACAAAGGTAATCCTGCGGGTGCTGGTGGGCAACCCCTCATCCCGTCTCAGCCAGATGCGGCGGCCGCGTGCTCGCGGCTCCACATGAACACCGGCGGCCTCTCGGGAGGGGCCTCGGCCGCGCGGAGGTCCCTTCGCGAGACCGTCTCCAGCCTCTCCACGCTGATCGCGAGCGCGCCCAGGTCCTCCTCGATTCGCCCGAAGATGAGGAAGGCCCACCCGTCGTCAAGCAGCGCGTAGTGGCGGCGGAAGGAGTCGGGGAACAGCACCGTCTCGAAAACCGTCTCCTCGTCCTCGAAGCTTACGAAGATCATCGGCTCGCTCTTCTTGGTCGCCACCTCCTTGCCCGTCACGAGGATGCCCGCGATCCACACCTTCCGCCCCTTGTATCGGGGGATGTCAGGCGAGCGGATGAACGGCGCGAGGCCGCGCTCCCGCACGATCCTCTCGATGCGGCTTCGGAAGAGCGCGATCGGGTTTCGGGAGACGACGATGCCCATGGTCCTCACCTCGTCGGCGAGCTTGACCCGCTGAGGATAGTCCCCGATCAGCGGCGGAGGGGGAGGCAGGAAGCCGAAGCCCGCCTCCCTGTCGATGTTCAGGTGCCGGAAGAAAAGCTGCGGCCGCGTGCATCCCTCGGCGATCGAGTCCAGGGCCCCCGAGCGGATGAGCACGCGCAGGTCCGCGAAAGGGGCCCCCGTGCGCAGGAGGAAGTCGCGAAAGCCGGTGAACGCTCCGCCCCGCGCGCGCTCAGCGACAAGCTCATCGACGAACTCGCGCCTGATGTCCTTGAGCTGGCCCAGCCCCACCCGCAAGGCTCTCCCCTCCTCCACCGTGTACTCCCACGCGCTCCTGTTCACGTCGGGCGGCAGGATGGGAAAGCCCATGCGCCGGCACTCATCCACGTAGGTCTGCCTGCCGTAGAAGCCCCCGCCGTTGTTGATCACGGAGGCGATGAACTCCAGGGGGTAGAAGCGCTTCATGTAGGCGACCCGGTAGGAGACCTGCGCGTAGGAGGCGCTGTGGGGCTTGCAGAAGGAGTACCCGTCGAAGGAGAGGATCATGTCCCAGACCTTCGTTGTCGTCTCCTCGCGCACCCCCTGGGCCCGGGCGCCGCGGAAGAAGCGCTCGCGGAAATCGGGCAGCTTCAGCTCCCGGTCCTTCTTGGACAGGATCTTCCGCAGCCTGTCCGCATCCTCGATCGGGAAGCCGGCGAGGTCGATGGCGACCCGGGAGACATCCTCCTGGTAGACCATGACGCCGTAGGTCTCGGCGAGGGTGTCCGCGATGAGGGGGTGCAGCGGCTTGTAGGGGGCGCCGTGCAGGCGCTTGACGAAGGTGCGGATGAACTGGTTTGCCGCAGGGCGGATGATGGAGCTCGCGATGACGAGGTTCTCGTAGTCCCCCGCGCGCATCTTGGTGAGCAGCTGACGGGTGGCCGGCGATTCGACATAGAACACCCCGAGGGTCTTCCCCGAGGCGATGAGGTCACGGGTCTCCCCGTCGGCGATCGGGTCGAAGCTCTCCCAGTCGATGCGCACGCCGTGGCTCGCCTGGACCAGCGCGATCGCGTCGCGCAGGACGGCGAGTGAGCGGTTGCCCAGCAGGTCGATCTTGACAAGGCCCGCCTCCTCCGTGGCGTCCTTCTCCCAGGCGATGACGGGGTATCCTAGGGGCGAGGTCTGCACGGTGGTGTAGTCCGTGATGGGTCCGGGGGTGATGACCACTCCCCCGCAGTGGGTGCCGAGGTTGCGGGGCATGCCGCGGATACGCGCAGATGCCTCCCGCAGCGCGGCGGGGATCTCGTCGATCCGGCCCAGGCGGAAGGAGCGCACGAGCCGTGTGATCTCGTCCTCCGCGATGCCCATGGCCTTCGCGGGGTCGCGGATGGCCGAGCGCGGGCCGAAGGTGACGTGGTTGGCCACCATCGCGGACCTCCCCGCGTACTTCTCGAACACGTACTTCAGCATCCTGTCCCGCTCGTCCCAGGGGAAGTCCACGTCGATGTCCGGGGGGTCCTTGCGCCCCCTGTTGAGGAAGCGCTCGAAGAAGAGGTTGTAGCGCAGGGGGTCGACGTGCGTGATGCCCAGCAGGTACGAGACGATGCTCGCGGCCGCGCTGCCCCTGCCGCAGGTGCGGGGGCATTGCTGGACGATGTCCCGCACCACGAGGAAGTACGAGGAGAAGTCCTTCTCGCGGATGATGGTCAGCTCGTAGTCCAGGCGCGCGCGAATGTCCGGGCGCATGCCGCCGTAGCGCCTCTGGGCCCCCTGCTCGCACAGCCGGCCGAGGAGCCCGAACGACTCAGCGTCGGTGAGCCCGTCGAAAGGCGGAAAAATGAACCGAGGGCTGATGATGCCCTCCACGCTCGCCGCCTCGGCAAGGGCACGGACGTTTTCAAGCGCCTCGGGAACGGCCGAGAAGAAGCTCTCCATTGCATCGGGCCCGGCAAAGAGGCGGTGGTCGCACCGCGCCCCCGGGCACCGCGTGCCAGCGCCCGGTGTGCCAGCACCCGGCGCCTCAGAGGCCGGCAGTCGGCCGAGGGTCGTGTTCAGGTCGATGGCGCGCAGCAGGGGGTACAGGTCCTCGTCCGCCTCGTCCAGGAAGACCGTGTCGTGGACTGCCGCGACCGGGATGCCCTGCTCGCGGGCGAACCGGGCGAGGGCAGCGAAGGGCCTGCCGTAGGTGAGCTGCACGAACAGGCCTCGCCTCTCGCGCTCTGCCAGGGAAGCGGCAATCCGCGGGTGAGCCGTGAGAAGGGAGAGGCCTTCCCATCCCCCCTCCCGAAGATTCGCAACAGGGTCGAACCCCTCTTCCCCATTCCTCAGGACGGCCGAGAGCAGGCCGCAGACCCTGCTGAACCCCTCACGGCTCATCACATACGCGGTGAAAAGCTCCTGCCCCTTCCTCTCCACGGTGACGCCTGCTATGGGCCTGATTCCTTCCCTCCCGGCAGCGAGGAGGAAGCGGATGAGGCCGTAGAAACTGTTGATGTCGGCGATCCCGACCGAGGAAAGGCTTCGCTCACGGGCGAAACGGCAGATTTCCTCAGGGGACCGACACCCGCGGAGAAGAGAGAAATACGATCGGAAGTGAATGTAGGGTACCACCATATACTATACAAAGGTATAGTATATGGTCAAAGAGAATGCAAGCCCTGAATTCGCCGCCATGATGCCGCGCTGGACTCTCCACCGCTGCGCCGGTATAAACAGTCCCGTGAAGGTGACTGGCTCTGGGATGAACTCATGACCATCGCGGCGATAGCGCTCCTCACGGGGTCTTCCATCACCCATGCCCTGTGGAACCTCGCGGGGAAGAGGGACCAGCCGACGACCGCGTACTTCCTTGCCGCGAATACGCTGGGAACTCTCGCCTTTGCCTGGATCATCGTGCCGACAGCCCCGGCGATCGCCTCATTTCCGCCGTCGCTCTGGTTCCTGATCGGGCTGACCGGCATCTTCCAGGCCGGCTACTACACCGCGCTCGCCGGCACCTACAGGTCGGGCGATCTTTCCGTTTCGTATCCCATCGCCCGCGCCGCCGCTGTCCTGTTCATCGGCATCGTGAACACGCTCTTCCGCAGCGGGCACGGGCCCAGCCACCTGGCCTGGGCGGGAATGGTCTGCATTGCTGTCGGGATACTTCTGCTGCCGCTCGAAAAGCTGTCCGGCTTTCGGCTCTCACGCTTCGCGCAGAAGAGCACTCTCCTCGCGCTGGCCGCGGCCATATGCACGGTTGGGTACTCGATGGCGGATTCGCGCGCCCTGTCGATCCTGAGCGCGATGCCGGATCCGCCCTGGGGGCGGATCGGAGTGACGCTGCTGTATTCGGTTCTGGAGGGCTTGAGCACGTCGGCGTGGCTTGCCCTTCTCGTTTTCGCTACGCCCCGCCAGAGGGTAGCCTTTCGGGAGGTCGTGACCAGAGGACTCTGGCGCACCGCGCTCACAGGCGCAACGATCTTCTTCACCTACACGCTCGTGCTGTTCGCGATGTACCTCGCAAGGGATGTGAGCTACGTCGTCGCCTTCCGCCAGCTCTCAGTGCCCATCGGCGCCGGCCTCGGCGTGCTCGTTCTTCACGAACCGCTCCATCGACCGAAGATCATCGGGATCGCCGTGGTGACGATCGGTCTCCTTCTCGTCGCGCTCGGGTGAGCCCCCTCAGACCGCGTATTCCGTGTAGGGAAGCCCGCAGCTCTTCGCGACTCCCGGGTGCACGCATGCGCCGTTGATCGTGTTGATGCCCTTGCGGATCGCCTCGTTCGCCTTCGCTGCCGCCTTGAGACCCTGGCCCGCGATCTGCAGGCCGTACTGGAGGGTGACGCTTGTGAGGGCGATCGTGGAGGACCGCGCGACCGCACCCGGCATGTTCGCCACGCAGTAATGCACGATGCCGTCCACGATGTAGATCGGATCGTCGTGCGTTGTCGGCCTGGATGTCTCTGCGCAGCCGCCCTGGTCGATCGCCACGTCGACGATCACGGCGCCGGGCTGCATGAGGGAAAGGTGCTGTCGCGTGATGAGCCGGGGGGCGGTCTCTCCCGCCACGAGCACCGCGCCCACGACGATGTCGGACTCCTTCAGGACGAACTCGATGTTCGCCTCCGTCGCGTAGAGGGTGGTGATGGAGCTGCCGAAGATGTCATCGAGATAGGCGAGACGCTTCGCGTTGATGTCGAGGATCGTCACATTGGCTCCGATGCCGACGGCGATCTTGCAGGCGTTCGTGCCGACAACGCCTCCGCCGAGGATGGCAACCTTCCCGCGCTGCACGCCAGGCACCCCGCCGAGCAGGATCCCCCGGCCGCCGAAGGCTTTCTCGAGATACTTGGCTCCTTCCTGGATGGAGAGCCGGCCGGCGATCTCGCTCATCGGCGTCAGGCAGGGCAGGGATCGGTCGGGCAGCTCGATCGTCTCATAGGCCACGCCGGCCACCTTCCGCTGGATCAGCTCGCGCGCCAGCTCCCCGCATGCCGCAAGATGGAGATACGTGAACAGGATCTGTCCCTCGTGGAACAGCGTATATTCCTCTGCGAGCGGTTCCTTCACCTTGACGATCATCTCCGATTGGCGGAACAGCTCCGCCTTGTCGGCGATGATCCGTGCGCCGTTCACCTGGTACTCCGAGTCCTCGTAGCCCGAGCCGATCCCCGCGCCCTTCTCGACCAAGACCTCATGGCCGCTCCTCACGTACGATTTCACCGAAGCGGGAGTCATTCCCACCCTGTACTCGTGTCTCTTGATCTCCTTAGGAACTCCGATCCTCATGCCTTGCCTCCACGACGAGATTGGACATACCGAAAAACTGGTCACACTGTACTTGAAGCCTTGACGGAAATCCATAGGTTTGCCGATCTTGATGACGGAAACTCAAATGCGTTCATCACAACGAACCGTCGCAACAATATTCGGGGCTCTCATTTTTATTCATTCCGCGAGCGCCGAGGCCCCGGTCGTCTATCCCGATCTGGCGCCCCTGCCGATCAGTGTCGCGCTGGCGAAGCGTGAGGAGCCGCTGTCCGTCGAGGAGCTGATCGGCGCAGCGCTCGCATTCTCGGGAACGAGCAGCCCCGCGGCCGACCGGGAAAGGCTTCTGGCGCATATCCGGCGCTTCCAGGCGGAATTGACGGGGGCAGCCGATCAGAGACGGCTCGCAGAGGGAGCGCTGCAGTACCTGCACGAGCACGTCCTCACGCGCTACTCCGTTCTGCAGACCCGAGTGAACACGGCCATCGAGACCGGCAGCTTCAACTGCGTCGCATCTGCCGTGCTGTACGCGATTCTGGCCCGATCGGTCGGTCTCGACGTGGCGGGGGTGCGGACCGCGGATCATGCCTTCTGCTCTGTCGCCGTGAACGGCGCTTCCGTGGATGTGGAGACCACGAACCTCCACGGCTTCGATCCCGGCACGAAGAAGGAGTTCACCGATTCTTTCGGCGCGGTCACGGGCTACAGCTACGTGCCCCCGTCCAACTATCGAGACCGCAGGTCAATATGCGTGCGCGAGCTTCTCGCGCTCCTCCTCTACAACAGGGCCGCGGAGGAGGGGACGGCAGGGCGTTTCCGCGAGGCGATCGGGCCTGCCGTGAGCGCGTTCGCCCTGGTCGGGACCGAGGATTTTCGCAATGCCATGGACATCACCTTCTCGAACTACGCGAGCCACCTGGCGATGCGCGGCGATTTCCGCACGTCCATCGACTTTCTCGATTCCGCAAAGTCCTCCTGGGGAGAACGGCCCGATCTGACCCGACGACGCCAGGAGATCACGCACAATTGGATCCTGAGCCTCGTCGAAAAGGGATCGCGCGAGGAGGCAGGCGCGCTGCTCGAGACGCCATCCGCCCGCGATGTGCTGGGCGGGGCGGACTGGACCGACCTGTCGGTATTCCTGGTGCAGTCGCGAGCAGAGGCCGCGGCCCGCGGCGGGGACTACGGCACGGCCGCGCAGACCGTTGCCGCGGGTCTTCAGGCCCTCGGCGCGCAGGCAGAGCTCCTGAGGGCGTATGAGGCGTACGTCCATAACGAGTTTGCGAAGCTGTACAATGCCCGCAGGTTCGCAGAGGCGAAGCAGGTCATCGAGCGCGGGCTCGCCGTTCACCCCGCGAGCCGTTCGTTTGCCGGCGATCTGGAGACGCTGCAGAAGACGATGAAGCAGTGACAAGAGCCCGCCCGCACACCTGAGCCGGTCCCCGCAACTTGACACCTCATCCCCAGCGGTATATGCCGGGCCTAATGGCGACAACAGGCGAGGCGAGGATCGGGATACTCGGGGCCGGCGCATGGGGGACCGCGATCGCAAAGGTGCTGGCCGAAAAGGGGCTCGCCGTCCGCCTCTGGAGCCGGGAGCCCGACCTCTCCGAAGAGATCAACCTCCGACATACGAACGAGCGCTTTCTTCCCGGCGTCGCTCTGCCGCCCCTCGTCTCGGCCACCGCCGACATCGCGGAGGCGGCGGAGGACCGCGACTACCTCTTCCTCGCCCTCCCCTCCCTCTACCTGCTGGACGGAGTGAGGGCGATCCTCTCCTGCGCGGACATCCGCGAGGGACGGACCCTGATCGCCGTGCTCACAAAGGGGTTCATCGACACCCGGCACGGGATCAAGCTCACCGTGGATGCGGTCGAGGACTACCTGCCCGGACTGTACAAGGGCAAGCTGGTCTACCTGTCGGGCCCCAGCCAGGCTGAGGAGGTCGCCAGGGGCACAATCACGGGTCTGATCAGCGCCTCGCGCAGCGGCCGCAACTCGATTCGCTTCCGTGAGCTGCTCGCCGGGGAGCGCCTGATCGTCTTCGCGTCCCTGGACATCAGAGGCGTGCAGATCAGCGCGGCGCTCAAGAATGTCGTGGCGATCGCCTTCGGGATGCTCGACGCCTTGAAGGAATCCTCCGATCGCTTTGGGGACAACACGGAGTCCCTCCTCCTCGCGGCCGGCCTGAACGAGATCCAGACCGTCGGCAGGTCCATGGGCGCGACCCACCCCGAGACCTTCACCTCCATCGCGGGGGTCGGGGATCTCGATGTGACGTGCCGGAGCCGCTATGGCCGCAACAGGCGCTTCGGGAGGGAGATCGTTCTCAAGAACCTGCTCCAGGGCTGCGCTTCCATCGACGACGTGATCGAGGGCATGCCGCGATTCGGATACCTTGCCGAGGGGGCGGTGGCCGCGAAACATCTGCACGCGATCACCGGTCAGAAGAAGCTCGCGCTGCCGATCTGCGCGGGAGTCTACCGCATCCTGAACAGGGAGGTGGAGCCCCTCACGGAGCTCGAAAGCATGCTGGGGCGGATTTCAGGAGGAACAAAAACGGGCGCCCGCCTGCACCTCGCGCAACGGATGCGGCTGCGCTGAGGGTCCGTTGCGGGGGCTGCCACTGCTTCCGCGCCCCTCAGTTTCCGGCCGCATGGTACTCCTGGATCGGCTTCACCCCCAGCTCGCCCCGGATGAGCGCCCGGATGGCCTGCGCGTAAGCGTCCGCACCGGGCAAGGTGGTCACGACCGGCACACCGTGCGAGATGGCCAGGGGTCGGATCCGCACGTCGTCCTGCCGCGACGCCTTTCCCGTGGGCGTGTTGATGATGAGCTGGACGCCATCCGCCCGGATGCGGTCGAGCAGCCGGGTGTCTCCCTCGCTCACGCGTCCCACGACCTCCGCGTCGATCCCGTTTTCCTTCAGGAATGCCGCCGTGCCCCCCGTCGAGATGATCGAGAATCCGAGGTCGGCGAGCTGGTGGGCGACCGAGACGATGAGCTGCGTCTTGTCTTTGTCCTTGACGCTGATGAATACGGTCCCGCCGGCCGGCACGGCCTGCAGCGCGCCGAGCTGGCTCTTGCAGTAGGCCCTGCCGAAATCGGCATCGATGCCCATGACCTCGCCCGTGGACTTCATCTCGGGCCCGAGGATGATATCGACGCCGGGGAACTTCACGAACGGCAGCACCGATTCCTTCACGGAGACATGTCGGGGCACCACCTCCTCGGTGAACCCTAGCTGCTTGAGGCTCGCTCCTGCCATGACCTTTGCGGCGATCTTCGCCAAGGGCACTCCCGTCGCCTTCGACACGAAGGGGATGGTCCGGGATGCGCGGGGATTCACCTCGAGGATGTACAGCTCCTTGTCCTTGACCGCATACTGCACGTTCATCAGCCCAACGACGCCGAGCTCCTCGGCAAGCAACCGCGTGTACCGGCGGATCTCCTGGAGCATCCAATGCGGCAGCGTGTGGGGGGGCAGCACCATGGCCGCGTCCCCCGAGTGCACGCCCGCCTCCTCGATGTGCTCCATGATCCCGCCGATGACCGAGTGCTTTCCGTCGCTCACCATGTCCACGTCGCCCTCGATCGCGTCCTCGAGGAACCTGTCGATCAGCAGGGGGAGATCCGCGGACACCCATGTCGCGCGCTGCATGTAGCCTTCGATGCCCGCGTCGTCGAAGACGATCTCCATGGCCCTGCCTCCAAGGACGTAGCTGGGCCGAACGAGCACGGGATACCCGATGCGCCGGGCAGCGGCGAGGGCCTCGTCGGTTGTGACCGCGATCCCGTTCTCGGGCTGCCGCAGGCCCAGGAACTTCACGAGCTCCGAGAATCGTTTCCTGTCCTCCGCCCTGTCGATGGAGTCGGGGCTCGTGCCGAGAATCGGCACCCCAGCCTTCTCGAGGCCCACGGCGAGGGTGAGGGGCGTCTGACCGCCGAGCTGGACGATGACGCCGTGCGGCTTCTCCCGGTCGACTATGGCAAGCACATCCTCCCGGGTCAGGGGCTCGAAGTACAGCTTGTCGGAGGTGTCGAAGTCGGTCGAGACCGTCTCGGGATTGGAGTTGACCATGATGGTCTCGAAGCCCATCTCGCGCAGGGCAAAGGCTGCGTGCACGCAGCAGTAGTCGAACTCGATGCCCTGTCCGATCCTGTTGGGCCCCCCGCCGAGGATCATGATCTTCCGCCGTGTCGAGGGGCGCGATTCATCCTCGGGCTCCCAGGTGGAATAGTAGTACGGGGTGGATGCCTCGAACTCCGCCGCGCAGGTGTCCACGAGCTTGTAGACCGGCTGGACGCCCTTTGCCGAGCGTAGGCTGCGAACCGACTCCTCGTCAGAGCCCAGCCGGAAAGCGATCTGCGCATCGCTGAACCCCAGCCGCTTCGCTTCCAGCAGGGAATTCTCGCTGATCGTCGGCTCGAACTCCACGATCTCCTTGATGTTCCTCAGGAACCATGGGTCGATCGAGGTGACGGCGTGCAGCTTTTCAACAGTCCAGCCCCGAGCGAGGGCCTCGTAGAGGTAGAACAGCCGCTCGGCGTTTGGAGTGGCGAGCATCCGCTCCAGATTCTCGGGAGAGGCGGAAGGCATGCCGCCGAGCCCGGGCCGCTTGATCTCCAGGCCCCGGATCCCCTTCTGCAGCGCCTCCTTGAAGGTGCGGCCGGTGGCCATCACCTCTCCCACCGATTTCATCTGGATCGTCAGAGTGGGGTCGGCGCCGGGGAACTTCTCGAAGGCGAAACGCGGGATCTTCACCACGCAGTAGTCGACCACCGGCTCGAAGGAGGCCGGAGTGTTCTTCGTAATGTCGTTGGGGATCTCGTCCAGGGTGTAGCCGACCGCGAGCTTGGCCGCGATGCGCGCGATGGGGAATCCCGTGGCCTTCGAGGCGAGGGCCGAGGACCGGGATACCCTGGGGTTCATCTCGATCACCACCAATCGTCCCGTTCCGGGGTGGACGGCGAACTGGATGTTCGATCCGCCCGTCTCCACGCCGATCGCGCGGATACAGGCGATGGCGGCGTCGCGCATCCGCTGGTATTCCCTATCCGAGAGCG
>CAYGXO010000111.1:0-24064 GCA_964353885.1 uncultured Spirochaetaceae bacterium | reverse complement strand
GCTTACCTGACGCCTCCCTTCGGATACAACCTGTTCCTGATGAAGGCGATGGCGCCGAAGGACTATACGATCGGGGATATCTACCGATCCGTCTGGCCCTTCGTGGGTGTCATGATCCTGGGCCTGGCCCTTGTGATGATTTTCCCTGACATCGCCTTGTATTTGCCAAGGCTGTATTACAGCGGCAAATGAGGCGACGAAGGGCGCTGCGGAGAAGGAAAGGCTTAGAGCCCCTCTCAACCGCGGAATAGCGCGAGAGAGAGAACCCGCATGGGAATTGCTGGAGGGGCAATCCGCGTTGCTGCGCCCGTGCGCCGCTTCGGGCGCAATCTCTCTCCCCCGCTGGACATACGCGCGGCGAGAACTCAGTTTTGAGGCAGCCATTCCCGCTGAGCTAGAATATTTTTAACGCAATTCGCCAGTTGCGAAGGGGCTCGCTCTCCAGTACAATTAGCGCCGGAGAACAGGCACTACCATGAGCGTGCGAGTCGACAAGATAGATTGGGAAATCATCAGAATCCTAGAAAAGAATGGACGCGCTCCGAACAAGGAGATTGCCGAGCAGATCGGAGTCTCTGAAGGCACGGTGCGCAACCGGATAAAGAAGCTCACGGATTACCAGTTTCTTCGCATTCGCGGGCTGACGAACCCGAACGACAGGACCGATGAGGCTCTGGTCTACATGGGGATCAAGATCGCCGTGAACCGGAACAGCATGAAGATTTCTGAGGCGGTCTCGAAACTCAGCTGTGTGAAATCCGTCGCCGTGGTCACCGGTCGCTACGATCTCTTTGTAGAGGTGTATGTTGAGCCATACAACATCATCAGGTTTCTGAGCACGGAGTTGGCCAAGATCGACTCCATCGTTTCGGTTGAAAGTTTCATCGCGCTGCACTGTGTCAACAAGTATGTCTGAACCAGGGCATGACTCACCTCAGCGATCCTGATTGACGGGATTGCTCTCTGCTGAAACCGAATCTCCCCCAGATTCCGATCCACGATCGCCCTGAGCGACCAACGCCAATATATCAACTATTTGAATTCCGCAACATAATTGAAAATTATTGCATTATTGACAATTTACTGACGGTATTATAGACTATGCGCAATTATAGGCAGCTAGACTGCGAGCTGCGCGAAGCAGACCCGGGGGGGTAAGTCATGAAGCTGGCTGACCGATTTTCTAAGCTCGGAACCGAGACGGCTTTTGCCGTGGCTGCTGAAGCCCGGCGTTTCGCCCAGCAGGGTGCACGGGTCTTCCCCTTTCATCTCGGGGACATGGATCTCAAGACCCCGGAGAACATCATCGAAGCGACGAACCGGGCCATGAAGGGGGGCAAGACGGGCTACTGCTCCAACTACGGCATCACGGAGCTGCGGGATGCCATTGCGGAGAATATCAATCGCTCGCACCGAACCTCGTACAGCGGGGCCAACGTGGCCATTCAGCCCGGGGGCAAGCCGGTGATCCAGAAGTTCTTTCTCTCCCTGATGAACCCCGAGGATGAAGCGCTGATCCCGGCCCCCGGGTACCCGATCTATGAGTCGATGGTAGCATTCCACGGTGGGAAACCGGTGCTCTACCCATACCGGGAAGGATCTGGGGGTTTTAGCCTCGACATCGACGATCTTGAGAAACGCATCACCCCGGCCACTCGCTTTCTCGTATTCAACAATCTGCAGAATCCGACAGGCGCGGAGGAGGATGAACGGGGACTGGCCGCATTGAGCGAGCTGGTGCTGCGCCGCAATCTTCTCGTTCTCTGCGACGAGGCCTATTTCGACATGCGCTACACCGGGCAATCCCGCTCCCTGGCCTCCCTCCCGGGCATGGAGGAGCGCTGCCTGATCCTGTACACCTTCTCGAAGAAGTACGCCATGACGGGATGGCGCCTGGGGGCGGCAGTTGGACCCCAAGATCTTGTCGACGGCATCGCCAAGCTGAACGTCAACGACGAATCCTGCTCCAACCACTTCGTGCAGTACGGCGGTCTGGAAGCCTTGACGGGTCCCCAGGACGGGGCACGAGCCATCATCCGCACCCTGCAGCAGCGCCGGGACCGCTGCCATGAGCTTCTGACCACCATTCCTGATATCCGCTGCCACAGGCCGAACGCTACCTTCTATTTGTTCCCCAATGTGACGGCGGTAATGAAGCGAATGGGTTTCGACAGCTACGAGGCTTTCCGCAAGGCGGCCCTGGAGACCACTGGGGTCTCCTTCTGCACCCGCCTGCATTTCGGCACCCCGATGCCTGAGGAACGCGAGCGCTACATCAGGCTGTCCTACTCCGGAATAGGGCTCGAGGGAATCGAGGAAGGCATGGAGCGGCTACGGGCATTCGTTGCGGGAGAGCCGCCCCAGAGAAAGGCGTAAAGCGCGTGAGTGACAAGAAAAAGGACAGAGCCATGAAGGCAGATGGACGCGTCCATCCCTTCATCCATTGGGAAAAAACCAAGGATCTGATCGATCAGCTCATCGACATCATCCTCAACTACCGGCAGAGCGGCCATCCCGGAGGCTCTCGCTCCAAGGTGCACATCCTGCTGGCCACCCTCCTGGGCGGAGCGATGCGCTGGGACATCCGGGATCCAAGCCGGCGCTTCGCGGACCGCTTCGTGCTGGGCGCCGGCCACACGATCCCGCTCATCTACTGCACGCTTGCGGTGCTGAACGAAGCGCTGCGGATCAAGCATCAGCAGACCGGCGATACGCGCTACCGGATCTCCGACGCCGAGAATCGCGCGCTGTACTGGGAACACCTGCTGGGCTTCCGACATCGCGGAGGGCTTTCTGGACACGCGGAGATGCAGGGAAGGACCCTCTTCCTCAAGTTCAACACGGGCCCATCGGGTCATGGCAGCCCGGCCTCGGCAGGAATTGCATTAGCTCTTCGACGCGCGGGCGCTGAAGGGGTGAGGGTATTTGTCCTCGAAGGAGAGGGGGGATTGACCCCCGGTGCCACCCATGAAACGGCCAACTCCGCCTGGGGTCTTGCGCTGGACAACCTGGTCTACCTGGTGGACTGGAACGACTTCGGCATAGACGATCACCCGGTGAGCAGCTCGGTCTACGGAACCCCGGTGGACTGGTTCGGTTCCCACGGGTGGCGGGTGACGGGCACCGAGCAGGGGGAGAGCTGGGAAGCAATCACGCGCGTGTTGACGGAGACGCTCCAGGCGGACAATCCGCAGAAAGCCCCGACCGCGGTGTGGGTCAGGACCCGCAAGGGCAGAGGGTATCTCAAGTACGACAACGCCTCCCACGGCGTTCCTCATCCGCAGAACAGCGAGGCATTCTGGGAAACCAAGCGGGCCTTTGCCGAGCGATACGAGGTGAGCTTCGCCAATTTCGGCGCCGCCGCTCCGGCGGGTGGGCCGGCATTGCAGCAGGAGTTTCGGCAGAATCTCCAGGCAGTGATCGGCGTGCTGCACCGGGACCAGCCGCTCGTGGACTACCTGGCGGATCGGCTGGTGGAGCTTGGGGAGAGCGTACCCTTAGAGATCCCCTCCTTCCGTCTTGGCCGGAAGGGCACCCCCTTCACGGATCCCAGGCTGTACGATGCGCGGTCCTATCCGCTCGAGCTTTTCGCGCGCCCAAAAGAGAAGCGGGCAAACCGGGAAGCCCTGGGACTATGGGGAGCTTGGGTCAACTCCCTGGGAGCGCGGGACTACGGCCAGCCCCTCTTCCTGGCAAGCTCCGCGGACCTCGCCGGTTCCACGAACCTCAGCGGTTTCAGCGCACCCCATGGAGAGTTCAAGGGGTACGGGTGGTACGAGCGCTACGGAAACGCCGAGGGAGCCCTGCTGCCCCAGGAGATCACCGAGTTCGCAAACGCGGGCATTATGACCGGGTTGGCCACAGTGAACCTGTCCACGAACCCGGAGAAGGAGTTCCTGGGATTCTGGGGAATCACGTCCACCTACGGCGCCTTCTCCTACCTCCTGTACGGGATGCTGAGGCTGTACAGCCAACTTGCCCAGGATTGCGAGCTCAAGCTGGGCAAGGTTGTGTATGTGGCCGGCCACTCGGGGCCGGAGACCGCAGATGACAGCCGAACGCACTTCGGGATCTTTGCCCCCGGAGTCACGCAGCTATTCCCGAAAGGGAAGATCATCAATCTGCATCCCTGGGAGTTCAACGAGGTCCCGGTTCTGCTCGCCGCCGCGCTGCAGCGGGATGTCCCGGTCGTGGCACTGCACCTCACCCGGCCGGCGGTGGAGATTCCGGATCGGGAAGCCCTGGGGATTCCGTCGCACTTCGAGGCGGCACGGGGCGCCTATGTCGTGCTGAATGCGGACCGGGGGCGTCCGAAGGGCGGGACGCTGATCGTGCAGGGGACGAGCGCCATGGCCGCGGTGATTCGCCTCCTCCCCGATCTGGCCGCCCTGAACGTGAAGGTGGTCTGCGCGACCAGTCCCCAGCTGTTTGATGTCCAGCCGGAGTCTTACCGGATGCAGGTTCTTTCCGAGGAGGAGCGCCTGGATTCCACCGTGATCACCACCCAGGCGCGGTGGCTGATGCACGACTGGCTTTATACGAAGATCGGGGAGGAATACGCTCTGTCGGCAGACTGGGATGACCGCTGGCGCACGGGGGGCACCCTGGAGGAAATCCTGGAAGAGGCTCATCTCACCCCGCAGCACATCCTTGAAGGGGTCCGGCGCTTCGTGGATGCACGGCCGCAGCGGCTTGCCCGCCTGCGGTCCGCAGGCTCCCCTGAGCCCGCGCGCCAAGGGCAACAGACAGCAGGAGAGGTTCAGCCATGAAGCGCACAGCGCTGTACGACCGCCACGTGGCACTCGGGGCTCGCATGGTCGAGTTCGGGGGCTGGGAGATGCCCATCCAGTACCCCACGGGCATCTTGGAAGAGCACCTGCGCACTCGGCGGCAAGCGGGATTATTCGACGTCTCCCACATGGGCCGCTTCCTATTCCGGGGCCCCGGCGCGCTGCCGCTGCTTCAGAAGGTCTTGACGAACAACGCGGCCGGTCTGGAGCCCGGCCGGGCGCAGTACACGATGATCCCCACGCCGACCGGTGGAGCGCTCGACGACGCGTACCTGTATTGTCTGGACCGCGAAGAATACCTGCTGGTGGTCAACGCCGCCAATCGGGAGAAGGACTGGGACTTCCTCCACGGGCATGCGCGGGGTCTCGCCGGTCTCGCGATGGATGACCGCAGCGGAGAGCTTGCCATGCTCTCTCTCCAGGGCCCCGAGTCGCGGAGGATTCTTCTCGCGTTCATCGCGGAGGCGGCGCCCTCCGGGCAGTCCCGGCCGGAAGAAACCATCCCCGAGCCCGGACGCAACAACCTCTGCCCGGCGGTTGTCGGCGGTGTCTCGCTCACCATCGCCCGCACCGGCTACACCGGAGAGCCCCTGGGCTTCGAGCTCTTCCTCCCCCACAACGAAGCCGGGCGATTCTGGGACCGCTTGCTCTCCCTGGGTGCTTCGCCGGTCGGGCTGGGGGCTCGCGACACTCTACGCTTGGAGGCGGCTCTTCCCCTGTACGGTCACGAGCTGGGCAAGGATCCCGAGGGCCGGGAAATACCCATCTTCGCCTCGCCCCTGGCCCGGTTCGCGATCAGTTTCAGCGCACTGAAAGGAGATTTCATCGGCCGCAGCCCCCTGGAGCGGCAGTTCGCGGCGTTTCGGAGCATTGTGACGGGACGCCGGGAGCCGGAAGCTGCCGCCGTATTGCCTCGCCTTGTGCGACCCATCAGCCTGCTCGACCAGGGAATCGCCCGCCAGGGGGCGGAGCTTTTTGCCACAGGCTCCGGGACGGGCGGCTTTGGGGCCGGCGGTACCGCCTCAGGGAGCCGAGTCGGGTGGATCACAAGCGGCACCATGGCGCCCTACTTGGTGTTCACGGGCGAGGGAGTCTCCTCCTCTCCCAGTGAACGCACGGACAAGCGCCCCATCGCCCTTGCCCTCCTGGACAGCTCACTGGCGGCACGGCAGATGGTGGAGATCGACATTCGCGGCCGGCGCAGCCGGGGACTCGTAGTGCCGTACCTCCTACGCTCGGAGGCACCGCCCTACGCCCGACCAATCGTATGGAGAGAGCCGGGCTCCCCGGCAGCGGGATCGGGCGCGTCTGCGGCAAGCGCCCTCGCATCCAAGCCGGCCGCTGCCGGCCTGACGCCCGGTGAACGCACGGAAGCCTACCGCGCCAAGGCGGTGGAGCTGCTCCGCCGCGCCAATGTCAACCACCGCTGGCGCCAGGAGCAGTGCGTCAATCTGATCCCGTCCGAGATGACCCTTTCACCGGCAGCCCGCCTCCTCTCCGTCTCGGACCCCGCTTTCCGCTACGCCGAGCACCGGAAGGTCAAGGCCCTGCTGGACGCCGAGGTCTTCTACTACCAGGGCACCGGATTCATAGACGAGGTCGAGCGCCTGCTTGTCCAGGAGCTCAGGAGTTTCCTGGGCTGCCGGCAGGTCGAAACCCGTCTCATCAGCGGCCAGATGGCCAACACGGCGGTGTTCAGCGCGCTGGTCGATTACTTGAACCGGGAGGACCGTCGCTCGGAGCCGCTGCGTCTCCGCTCCGTCCTGAACAACCACATCATCAAGGGCGGGCATCTGAGCGCCCAGCCCATGGGTGCGCTGCGGGATTTCGTGGCCCGGGACCGTGCCACCGAATCCCCCGCGGTCACCGCTCTCCCCGTTCGGCCTGACAACCCCTACCAGCTCGACATCTCCCGCGTGCCCGAGATCCTCGAGCGGTGCCGTCCGCAGCTCGTGATCCTGGGCAAGAGTATGATCATCCATCGCGAGCCGGTGGCGGAAATCCGCGGCATGATCGACGCCCTCGGCCTGGAGACGGTGCTCATGTACGACATGGCTCACGTCCTGGGTCTCGTGGGACCCCACTTCCAGGAGCCGTTCAAGGAGGGGGCGGACCTGGTGACGGGTTCCACCCACAAGACATTCTTCGGCACGCAGAGGGGGGTCGTGGCCGCGAACATGACGGAGGAGGAGCCTCGCTTCGAGCTGTGGGAAGCGGTGGAGCGGCGGACCTTCCCCGGGGCCGTGAGCAACCACCACCTCGGCACCCTTCTTGGCCTGCTCCTGGCAGCATACGAAATGAACGCTTTCCGGGATTCCTTCCAGGTCCAAGTGCTGGCAAACGCCAGAGCCCTGGCACGTGCGCTCCATGAGGAAGGCCTGAAAGTGGCCGGCGATCCGGCCCTCGGCTATACGGAGACACACCAGGTCGTGGTGGAGATCGGCTACGGACAAGGCGTGGAGGCCGCACGGCGCCTGGAGGAGAACAACATCATCGTCAACTTCCAGGCCTCGCCCCGCGAGGAGGGCTTCACCGCCGCCGGTTCCCTGCGCCTCGGGGTGGCGGAGATGACCCGTTTCGGCATGAAGGAACAGGATTTCCGCGAGCTCGCTGGGCTCATCTCCGGGGTGGTCCGAGAGCGCCGCACCGTACGGGACGAGGTCGTCCGCTTGCGCAGCCGTTTCCTCGAGATAGGCTACTGCTTCTCCCGCGGGGAACTCGAGGGCAAGCTCGAGGAGATGCGGGAACTGGTCTGATGTTCCTCCTCGAATCCAGATTCGCGCATTGAAAGATCGTGCCCCCGTCTGAATCCCTTGCGAAGGCTCGACGTGCCTGCCGGTGCGCCAGCGCCGAGGGCGGCCGTGTCCGGGGCCGGAAGTCGCCCAAAAACCGCTAGCACCTTCTTGCCGCACTCGGCCGTTTTCGATAAAGTGTGCCGATCCGAACCAGGCAAAGGAGCGCTGTATCATGAGCGACGTCAAGAAGGTGATGATCCCCGACCTGCTGGCGATGAAGAGGGAGGGGAAGAAAATATCCATGATCACCGCCTACTCCTTCCCGCAGGCGCAGTGCGTCGACGAGGCGGGGATCGACATCATCCTCGTGGGCGACTCCCTCGGCATGGTGGAGCTGGGATACAACGGAACGGTTCCCGTGACCATGGACGAGATGCTCTCGCACACGAAGGCGGTGATGCGCGCCGTCAAGCGCGCGCACGTCGTGGGCGACATGCCCTTCATGTCCTACAACATCTCCCGCGAGCAGGCCATTACGAACGCGGGCATCCTGTACAAGGACGGCGGCGCTGATTCGATCAAGCTCGAAGGCGGCCAGGAGATGGCCGAGACCGTGCGCGCGATCGTCACGGCCGGCATCCCCGTCTTCGGCCACATCGGCCTCACCCCTCAGACCGCGGGCATGCTGGGAGGGTTCAAGGTCCAGGGCAAGTCCATCGATCAGGCCAGGAAAGTGGTCGATGACGCGATTGCACTCGAGGAGGCGGGCGCCTTCGCCCTCATCCTGGAGGCGATTCCCCGGCAGCTCGCCGCGATCATCACCGAAAAGGTGAAGATCCCGACGGTGGGCATCGGCGGCGGGTTGGAATGCGACGGCCAGGTGCTGGTCCTGCACGACATGGTGGGCCTGTTCCGCAGGTTCACTCCGAAGTTCGTGAAAGTGTACGCCGATGTGTACTCCGTGCAGCTCGACGCCGTGAAAGCCTTCATCGGAGACGTACAAGGAAAGAAATTCCCGGCCGAGGAGCACACCTTCACGATGAAGGAGGAAACCGTCGTGGAGCTGCGCAAAACCCTGAAGATGTGATGTCCTGGAGGAGAGTCCTGCGATGCAGAGCCCGGTGATCGAAGTGCTCGGCCTGTCGAAAAGCTACGGGCCGGTTCAAGCGGTGAGGGAGGTCTCCTTCTCGGTCGGCAGCGGCGAGATCGTCGGTCTGCTGGGTCCCAACGGGGCCGGGAAGACCACGATCATGAAGATCCTCACCTGCTACCTGTTTCCCACGAGCGGAACGGCCCGGGTGAACGGGCACGACGTGTTCCAGTCCCCGGTTGCCGTGAAGGAGTGCGTCGGATATCTGCCCGAGAACGCCCCGCTGTACCCCGATCTCACCGTCCGGGAATACCTCGAGTTCATCGCGGACGCCCGACGGCTCTCGAGCGCGGCCCGGCGCGAGCGCATGGATCTGGTGATCGGGGAATGCGGCCTCGAGACCGTCATGAACAGGGGCATCGACGAGCTGTCCAAGGGTTTCCGCCAGAGGACCGGGCTTGCTCAGGCGCTGCTGCACGACCCCCGCATCCTCATTCTCGACGAGCCCACTTCAGGCCTTGACCCGCACCAGATCCTGGAGATCCGCGAGCTGATCAAGAGGTTGGGCAAGGAGAAGACGGTGATCCTCTCGACGCACATCCTTCAGGAGGTCGAGGCGACCTGCCAGCGCATCCTGATCCTGAACGAGGGCCGCATCGCCGCCCAAGGCACGCGGGAGGAGATCGAGCGAACGCTGAAGGGGGAGGTGCTGTTGGACCTCACGTTCAAGGGCAGCGGCGCCGAGACGAGCGCTCGTGGGCTGGGCGAGATCGCCGGCGTCAGGAAGGTGATCTCGGTCCGCGCGTTCTCGGCCGATGCGACTGCCGTGCGGCTGTCGCTCGCTCCGGACGGCGGGGCCGAGGAGCAGGTCTTCGACTGGGCGGTCTCCCGGGGGCTGCGGATCGTCGCTATGGTCCCGCAGAGGCTCAGCCTCGAGGACATCTTCATCACGCTGACAGAGAACATCCCCTCCGAAGGAGGCGAGAAATGAGGGTGACCCCAATCGCGGCAAAGGAGCTGAAGGCCGCCTTCAATTCGCCAATTGCGTACATCGTGACTGTCGCCTACCTCGTATTCACGTCGGTGTCGCTGTTCTTCCTCAACCAGTACTTCTCCCGCAACGAGGCCTCGCTGCGGATCTACTTCGCAGTGATCCCGACCGTCTTCATTTTCCTCGTGCCTGCCCTCACGATGCGCTCGTGGGCCGAGGAGAGGAGGACAGGCACCCTAGAGGTCCTGCTCACGCTTCCCTTCCGCGAAGGGGAGGTCGTGCTGGGCAAGTTCCTGGGCTGCTTCTCGCTGCTGTGCATCGTCGTCGCCCTGTCGATCCCGCTCCCGCTGTCCCTCGCCCCTCTCGGGCGGTTCGACTGGGGCCAGGTCGCAGGCGAGTACCTTGGCGTGCTCCTTATCGGCTCATCGGGGATCGCGCTGGGCCTTTTCGTATCCTCGCTGTCGACGAACCAGATCACCTCCTTCATCCTGAGCGGCCTCGCGCTGCTCGCCTTCACCCTCGTGAACCAGCTGAACCTCATCGTGACCCTTCCGCCGTGGCTCGCTGCCCTCGTCAACTGGGTCTCCTTCGGGGCGCACTACGATAGCTTCCGGCGAGGCGTCTTGGACAGCAGGGACGTCCTGTTCTTCCTCCTGGCGACCGGAGCGTTCCTGCTGCTCAACGTCCATGTCCTTCTGCGGAGGAAGTGGTCATGAGAGACGAAGCAGCCAGGACCCGCTCCCAGCGCCTCGCGATTGCTGTCCTCCTCGCGGCCGACATCATCCTCGCCGCCGCCGTGGGCGCGCGCTTCTTCCTGCGCCTGGACCTCAGCCGGAACAGGATGTACACGCTGTCGGCTGCCTCGAAGGCGATCGTCGCCGGGCTCCCCGAGCAGGTCAGCCTCACATACTATGTCTCCGAAAAGCTAAGGAGCCGTTATCCCTTCCCCGCGCAGGTGGAGGACCTGCTGCGCGAGTACGCCGGCATGTCGCGAGGCAAGGTCGTCGTGGCCAGCATGGACCCCACGAAATCGAAGCGGCCGATCGCCCCCGAGCAGCTCGGCATCGTCGCGCAGCAGATGCAGGTCGTGGAGCGGGAAGAAACGACCGTCGCCACCGTGTACTCGGGCATCGTGATCCAGTACCTCGACCGCTCGGAGGCGCTGCCGTTCGTGACGGACCTCTCGACGCTGGAGTACGACCTATCCTCGAAGATCCGGGCGCTGGTCTCGGGATCGCAGAGGACAGTAGGTATCCTCGTCGGGGACGCCCAGAGGAGCCTGGAGCAGCACTTCAGATACCTCCAGCAGGAGCTCTCCGCGCAGTTCCAGCTCCGTGAGGTGCAGAAGGGCAAGGAGGTACCCGCGGACATCTCCGTGCTTTTCGTGATCGGCGGCAGGGACCTGGATGCCTTCGATATGCTCCCCGTGGACCAGTTCGTGATGAGGGGAGGGCGGGCCCTGTTCGCCGTGGACAGCGTGGACGTGAACCTTTCGGCCGGGCTCGCCGCGGCCGTGAGCCCTGGCAAGGCGCTCGCGGCGACGCTCGCGGGCTGGGGCGTGCGGGTGAAGGATTCCCTTGTATTGGACACCCTCAATCAGCGCATCCCCTTCAGGATGCAGCAGGGCCAGTACATGGTCGTGAACTATCCCCACTGGGTGACGGTTTCGGACAGGGACGTGGCCCGTGACAGCCCCATCACCTCGCGATTTGCAGGGCTCGACCTGTACTGGCCATGCCTTCTTGAAATCGTGGCCGTGCCGGGCGTAGAGGCGCAGGCGATCGCCAAGAGCACGCCGAACGCGTGGAGCATGGAGGGCCGGTTCGAGACCAATCCCGCCCTCTCGCAGATGCTCGCCCAGCAAGCTCCGAACCGGGCCCAGTACCCCCTCGTCGTGGCCCTCAGCGGGGAGTTCTCCAGCTCCTTTGCCGATCGGCCCTTGCCGACCCGGGCGGGCGAATCCGCCCCGAAGGGCCCCCTGGCCCGTAGGAGCCCGCCGACCCGGCTCCTCGTCGTCGCGGACGCCGATTTCGCCTCGGACATGCTCCAGTACACGCAGGCGGAGTACAACCTGACTTTCCTCTCCAACTGCGCCGCATGGCTCTCGCAGGAGGACGACCTGCTCACAATCAAGACGCGCGCCCAGGTCGACACGAGGCTGTCCCGGATCCAGGACCCCGCGCAGCGGTCTGCCGCCATGCGAGCGAGCCAGGCCATCAATGTCGTGGTCGTCCCCCTGCTCGTCGTCGCGGCCGGCGTGGCCAGGCTGCTCCTGCGCAGGAGGAAGAAGCGGGCACCCCCGAGGGAGCCCCCACGGGAGCCCCCACGGGAGTCCCCAAGGGAGTCAACATGAGCTTCCGGCAGAAAGCCATCGTGCTGGGTTCAATTTTCGTCGTGCTGCTCGCCCTTTTGCTCTTCGGCGTCGTCATCTCGCCTCCCGGAGCCTCCCAGCGCCGCTCAGAGGCGCCGCTGTTCCCCGGCCTGAAACCGGTTCTCGTGCGGAAGATCGAGATCGCCGATTCCTCCTCACAATTGACTCTGGGTCGGACGGGCGGGTGGACCATAGAAGGCAGCGGCGCCTCATATCCGGCCTCGCAGGTGAAGGTCGAGGGGCTGCTGAAGGAAATCGCCGCACTCGCGCGGGGCACCCTCGTGACAAGAGATCCGAAGACCGCCGACAGCCTCGGGCTTTCCTCAAAGGAGGCGAAGAAGCTCGTGCTGTCCGGCGCCAAGGGCGAGAAGCTGTGCGAGCTCTCCGTCGGCCGCGCGGGCATCGGGGGCAGGGGGTTTTACCTCAGGCCGGGAACGGGGATGGAGGTCTTCCAGACGGGAGAAGGGCTTTCCTCGTATCTCGCAACCGAGAGACGGAGCTGGGCGGATCTGCGAATTCTCCCCTCGGACATCAGCGCTGAAACGGTGATAAGGCTGTCGGTCGCGAGCAGTCTTGCGCTTGCGGGCGCCAAGGGCGCGCCGCGCATCGAGTACACGCTGCTCAAGGAGAAGAGCGTCACGGGCGCCATGACGTGGACATTAGGCGCCGGCGCGAGCCCCGTCGACCAGCAGAAAGTGGATTCCCTTGTGCGCGCCATGCTCGCGCTCGAGGGCGGAGACTTCCTGACCGACCAGGATCCTGCGCGCGCCTCCCTCGCCTCGCCCGTTGCCGAGGTCAGGATCTCGCTCGCCGACAACAGGACCTTCATTGTACAGTTTGGGGACAAGGTCGCGGGGGACCAGTATCCCTGCGAGATCAGCGGGGGCAGCCTCGGGTATCTCGTGCCGCAGTGGAGACTGGAGGGGATACTGAAGCCGAAGGAGAGCCTCTAGCGCGAGCTTTGCACGCGCGGGCTCTCACCCGGACAGGGCGCGGCGGTACCGGGCGGGGTCCGCTCGGAATCCGACGACCCGGTTGCCCCCCTCGCGGGAGGCCTTTTCTCGCGCAATCGCGCCTTCCTGGAGGAGCGTTTTCTCTTCGACGAGCCTGCCCGCCCGTGAGCTTACTCCGATCGAGAGCGTCCTTGCCTTGCCCTCGACGGTCGTGCCCGCGGCCTTCCTCCTCATTGCTTCGAGGCTCTTGACCGCCTGATCGATGTCGGTGTCTGGGAGAATGACCGCGAAGGAATCCTCGCCGATCTCGAACAGCAAGTCGTGCGAGGCGAAGGTTTCGCGCAGGAGCTTGGCGATCGAAGCGCGGGCGGCCGCGAGCCCGGCGCTCCTGGCGCCCTCGGCGCTCCTGCCGTCAATGCTCAGGCTCGCGAAGGATATGTCCTGGTCGCTCGAAGCTGCCCGATCGATCTCCGCCCGCAGCCTCGGCTTGAGGTGCTCGGCCCACACAAGGCCGCTTGACGGCGAGAGCAGGGTCCTCTCGGCCCATCCCCCGGCTCTCGAGTCGGCGGCCGACGGCCCCTGCCTTCCATCCGCCTCGTCGTGCTGGAGGCCGGTGACGATGAGGATGAATACCCCGCAGACCAGCAGGAAGGCGAGGAAGAGGTAAAGGTCGTCGCGGAGCACCGGGTACAGGTCTTCACGGCCCATGATCACGAAGAGCGCGTCGATGCTGGCATTCGCGAACCCGGAATCGAAAGGGCTCGCCTCGACGGGCCTGCTGACGAGGACCTCGTAGCCTCTACTGGACTGGTAGGAGGGAATCCCCCTCCAGTCAGGGTCGAGCTCGGCCGGCTCGCGCAGGTACGACCTGTTCCTGGCCACCAGGTACAGCATGCCGTCGGCCTCCGAGCGGATCGAGAGCAGCAGGAGCCTGCTCTCCCTATCGAAGGCGCTCCGCATGCCCTCCTTGAAGGACGGCGCCTCGAAGCTTCCCGCAGCGTTGCGAAGCTCGGATGCCCGCATCGCAAGCTCGCCGATGCGCTCGTCAACCGAGACCGTGTTGGCCCTTCGTGCGGCCTCGATGCGGTAGCCGGTCAGGCCGACGATGAACAGAAAGAAGGCGGCGCTCGCCGCGAGGAAGATCCACGAAAACCTCTTGTCCATGCACCTATCCCGATCCCTTGTGGAATGTGATGTAGACCCGGGAGGATTTCTCCTCTATTCTACCGCTGGAGGGTCCCATGAGCGTCCGTAAACGGTATCTCCCGCCGGGATGGTACCCCGGGTCCGCCGACCAGGCCCGCGCGGCCATCGCGGAGCTCTCGCCGCCGCCCGGACGAGAATGGCCCCCATCGATCGCGGGGGTGGCCCCCCACGCGGGCTGGGAGTTCTCGGGCAGGCTCGCGCTGGAGGTCCTCTCGACCCTTTCCCCGACTCTGGACACCATCGTTATTATCGGCGGCCACCTGGGACCTTCTGACGGAATATTGTGCGCTATCGAAGACGCGTATGAGACGCCGCTGGGCCCAATCACCGCCGACCTCGAGCTGCTGGAGAAGGTGCGCAGGAGCCTCCCCGTCCGCGAGGACCGGCACGCCGATAATACCGTCGAGATCCACCTCCCGTTCGTGAGGCACCTGTTCCCGCGCGCACGGGCGCTGGGTTTCCGCGCGCCGCCCTCCCGGGAGGCTGAAGCGCTCGGCGCGGTTCTCGCGCGCGCCGTCGAGGAGGTGGGCAGGGCGATCGCCGTCGTGGGATCCACTGACCTCACGCACTATGGCTCCAACTACGGCTTTTCTCCGTCCGGAAGCGGCGAGCAGGCGCTGAAGTGGGTGCGGGAGATCAACGACAGGCGATTCATCGAGAGCGTTCTCGGGATGGACGTCGGCTCGGCGCTCGACAGGGCCCTGCAGGAGCGATCCGCATGCTCGGCGGGAGGCGCGATCGCCGCTATGGGCTTCGCGCGCGCGATGGGCGCGACCCGGGGAGAGCTGATCCGCTACATGACCAGCTTCGAGGTGCACCCCGCCGAGTCATTCGTCGGCTATGCGGGGATCGTGTTCCGAAAGGACGCGTGAGAGCCTGGCGAGCGCCCATTCGCGCGCGCGCTCGAAAGCCCGGTCGCCCGCGGCCGGCTCCTTCGCCCATTGCTCCCGGCGCATCGCCGTCGCAAGGGGAAGGAGGGTGGCCCAGAGCTCCCGCTCGCCGGGCTGGAGGCCGTCGAACCACGAAGCGAGAGGGAGCCGCGCGCGCGGCACCCGGCCGAGCCCTCGCGCATACTCCCGCAGAACGAGCTGCCACTCGGCGCCGGAGGCGCCCTTCGCTCCGCGGCGAGCGGGGCCCGTCGGCCAGTCCGACCGGGGCTGCCCCTGTCGCTCCTCGCCTTCGGTGGCGAGGTCGAGCGGAAGCCCCTCGCCCTTCGCAGCCAGCACTCGCGCTGCGATCCTCCTCGACAATCCCTCGATGCTCTCCCTGTACCGCAGCAGGAGAGGCGTGGTGTAGCGGAACGAATCTCCCGTCTTCTCCCTGATCGCCTCGCCGCTCCTGTACAGGAACGAGTAGAACGAGGTTTCCAGCGGCGCGCATCGAATGCTTCTGCGCCCGAACACGTCATAGAGATATGTTCCCCGCGCGTAGGATTTTCCCCCGGGGCAGGAGAAATCCGCGCCGTACAGG
The DNA here is from genome assembly GCA_964353885.1 of uncultured Spirochaetaceae bacterium. Lineage (GTDB taxonomy): Bacteria > Spirochaetota > Spirochaetia > SZUA-6 > Fen-1364 > CAVTER01. Next base: position 8,458 of record CAYGXO010000111.1, on the reverse strand, counting down.
ATCACTGTCCTCGCGCCAAGCCGGTCCGCCAGAGACACCGCTGCATGCGCCACATTGCCTCCCGAGGTGTCGATCGAGGGGAGGGGCATCCAGTGGCGGCCGAGATACTCGCACAGGGGGTGACGGCTGGCGAAAAAGGCGCGCCTCGGCGCGAGCCTCGCCAGAAGGGGGGGTGAGGCGAGGTCGAGCAGCACAAGCGGCATCTCCCTCGCAGGGCAGGAGAGGAAGTGATTGTATCCGTAGATCTGGCAGTCGATTGACAGGACGATATCGGGCCGGATGCCGCTCGCGCGAAGCGCGGGCAGCGAGGTATCGGTCGCGATCAGGGTCGCCCCCGGCCTGTGGCGGGCGATCTCGGAGAGCTGTCCCTCGAGTGACGGGCCCGCGGCCGTGACCAGAGCCTCTTCGCGCGACGGTGCGAGCCGGACCGCCTCCTGGGCCGCACTCATGTTCAGCAGGATGTTCGAGAACCACCTCTTTCCGAAATAAGTCTGAGCGCCGACATCCGCCCTGAGCGTCTCCGCCGCCCTGCGAACGCCGTCGGCGGCCCTCTCGAAGTACACCTTCTCGCGCTCGCACCACGGCCGCAGGGGCAGGGTTCGAAGATCGCCGGCGAGCGCGGGAAGGTACGCGGAGAGCACGAGAGACTCGACTGCGGAGGCGTCCTCACCCGCCGCCACGATGACTCTTGAGTCGGAAAGCAGGAGGTGCATGTCCCGACCTCCGAGCAGCGCCCGGAGGGTCGCGGGGTCCTTCTCGATGATGAGCAGGCCGGCGAGATCGGGCCGCTCGAGCAGGGGGCGGATATGGAAGCCTCCCCCGAGGCCCAGAGCCACGACGAATCCCACTCCCGTGAGTGATGCTGCCATCCTCTCGCCTTCCCGCACGGGATCGGCGAGCGAGTGCAGGGGGAGGGGACGCGCTGGTCCCCGTGCGCAAGGCACGAGGTCGCCCGCGCGCGAAGGAACGAAGAGGATGTCGGGGTTCGGCTCGGCCTGCCGGATCCGACCCGCGAGGATCGGGTTTCGCGATTCGAGGGCGATGAGGTTCTGCTCACGCATGAGAAGACGCTTGAGGCGTCGAAGACGCTTGAGGCGTCGAGGACGCTTGAGGCGTCGAGGACGCTTGAGGCGTCGTGGTCTTCTCGACAAGCTCCCGCAGGAACTCCGCGCAGCGCGCGAGGATCGAGTCGGCCGTCTTCAGGGCGCCGGCAGCATCCCCGGCCCGGGCCTTCTTCCGCGCCTCGAGAAGCCCGCGTGCGTCGACATGGTAGGCGAGCGGAAAAAGCACCGGCGATCCGCCGAACGCCTCGAAACCCTTGCCGCGCAGCCCTCCCGCGCCCTGGATGACGGCCTCAGCCCATGCCCCGAGAAGCCGTGCGACGATGGCGTCGCGGCGCGCGCGATCAGGGTAGCCTTCGACGTGGTGAAGGCCGGGCCCGGGCTCGGCTCCAGCGTGCGCGGCGGCGAGCGCAAGGAACTCATCCCCGTCGAGGGGCGCGAATCTCTGCAGCGCGACGGGCGAGGAGCGCAGCCGGAAGAGCCGCCCCCTATCCAACGGCGATTGCTCGCTGAACCACCCCGCGTACGTGCGCTGGGAGCGAAGAATTCGAACGGTCATCGATCCGGACTTCTCTCTCGCGACCTCCTGGGCCGCGACGCGGTGGAAACTCTGGCTCAGGTGCGGGCGCATCCTCTCTTCCTGCAGCCACAACAGCTCGTCGAAGGCGTTCGGCCTGCAGTGCGTGGCCATGTCCTCGGCGCACATGTCCAGCCCCGCGGCCACGACGGGGCCTCGAGTGCACGAGAGGGCGAGGTCTATGGCTGTGGCAGCCACCGTCCCATGGGGGGCGATGCGGGGGGCCGCGATGCCGGCAGCTCCGAGGAGCTGCTCCTCGAAGAAGGAGGGCTGCGAGAGAAGGAACGGGGCGCCCGCTGCTCTTCCCAGGCGCCAGATGCCGCGCGCCGCGGAGAGGGGCATGGCGATCGGGCAGGGGGGAGCCGCGAAGTGCAGGTGGACCATGGACCAGTGGCCGGGATCCGTCATAACAAGGAGATCCGGTCGTACGCCGCTCTCTTTGAGGAACAGGACGCTGGAGGGGAGAGCCCACAGCTCGACGCTGCTGCGCGCTCTGGCGATCATGGGGAGCGCCCGCTCGAGGCTCCTGCCCGACGCGGCGACAACCACGGTTCTCGCGGGGCCGCAGGGCGCCCCCGCGAGGGACCGGTCCAGGCAGAGGAAGTTCGCAATGCTGTTGCGGATCCAGAGCCTGCCCGCCGCGAGGGTGGTCACCAGGCTCCCGTTCAGCTCCTGCAGGACCTGGCGAAGGGCTTCGTTGGCCGACCGGGAAAGCGAAGGGAAAAGCGAGGCCGAAGGCTGCCATTCGATGACGCGCAGTCCCTCCATATCCAGCTCTCCGACGTTTGCGCGGAGGAAATCGGCGAAGGACTGGCGGCAACCGGGATGCCACGAGAGGGGGCAAACCGCCTCACAGTACCTGGAGAGCTCCTCGGAATAGAACACGCGGATCAGTCGGGCGGAGGGCACCCGCTCGCCGATGGCGCGCGTGGCGTACCCGAGGCCTTCTCCCAGGAGAACGATCGTCGAGGGATTCTCGCCCTGCAGGAAGCCCTCGATGAATCTCTCGGCCTCGCGGGCGGGGTCGTAGGGGGAGTGGAGGGCGACCCCATCGATCCGCAGCGAGGGTGCGCCAGACCGCGCAGTGAACCGCTCCACCATGGGATTCAGGGTGTGAAGAAGGAGACGAGCTCGGCGATGTCTTTCCCGTCGTTGGGGTACAGGCGGGTGCGGAGCACCGTCGCCTCGGCTCCCTGTCCGTCGTAGGAGCCGAAAAGGGCGGAGAGAAACGAGCGGAGCTGGTGGAGAAGCAGGTCGAGGTCCCGCGGCTCGATGTCCGGAAGCCCGATGAGGAACGCTCCCCGCGAGAGCGGAAGGGCGATCCCGAGTTCCGCGGCGAAAGCGCTCAGGAAGTAGCGAAAGTCCTCCTGGAGCCGGAAAGGGTCGAGGTAGCGGTGAGCCGCGAGGATCCGCCGCTGATAGTCTTCGAGGGACACCGAGAGGAACAGGAACCTCCTCTCCGCCGCCCTGGGCTCCGAAAGCATCCGCGTGAGCTCCTCCTCGGCCGTTGCACCCGCGCGAGGAGGGGCTTCGGCAGCCGCCTTCATGGTTTCGCCCCGGGCCCGGCGGACGGCCGGAGATGCAGCGTCGCACACCTCCGTCAGGCATGCGACGAGAGCAGCCTCCTCGTCGAAAGGCGCGGCCGCTTCGGCGACCAGCAGCGCGCCGACGAGTTTCTCTTCGGCGATGAACGGGGCCATCACAAGGCGCGACAGGGAGGAGAACTCGCGCGACGAAAAGTACTTCTGGTAGTCCGCGAGGGCGGGAGCGCCCGCGACCGTGACGGGTTTTCCGTTGGCGAGAGCATTGAAGCTGCCGATGGCTCCCAGGGAGATGCGCAGCCGGTGCAAACTGGTCTGGTCGAGGCCGCAGCTTGCCCACGGGGCGTAGACCATGCGCAGGGGGTCGTACAGCAGCAGAGCGCCGCGCGCGATTCCCAGCGCGTCCTTGAGGACGGTGAAAAGCCGCGAAGGGAGCTCGACGTCGTCGGGGAGGGCTCGGAGAGCGGCCAAAATGCTCGAGGCGTCGGCCGGCGCGGAAGGGCCGGCAGCTGGAGCGATTTCGGCAGCAGGGACCTGCGGGGGGGCTGGAGAGGGAATCGTCGCGGGACTGGGAGCTGCCGCGCGCAGGACGTCGAGACTTCTATGGAGCAGCCCTACCCGCCCGCGAGGGGCTGGTTCCTCCGCTAACGCTCCCTGCTGCCCGCGGACCGTACGGCCGGCTCTGCGGAGAAGCCCCATCTACTCCCCTAGTCCCAGTTCCTCGAAAAGCTTCTTGTACATCACGAAATAGTCGGAGCTCGCGAACTCCTGTATCTTGTCCTCGGGCAGCGCTTCCAGCAGATGATCCATGTATTTCAGCACAGCGCGGATCTCGTCCTTCAGGTCTTCTGGCACGGCGCTCGTTCCCGCCGCAGGGCTCTTTGCGACCGAGGGGCTGTTCTTCGTTGCCGAGGGAGGGGCGGGGTCGATGTCGGGAACTTCCTCCACCTCGAGAAGCTGCTCGAGCGGCTCTTCGGGCGCAGCGGGCTTTCGGGGCATTGCGGAGGCGCGCGGAGGCGTCGACGGCTCGGCCTCGAAGGCGATCTCGATCTCCTTGTCCTTCTCCTCGTCGACAGACTCCAGCTCGCCGATCTCGAGATCGTCGGGTCCGGCGAGGTCGAGCGTCGGGACTGACTCCTCGTTCTCGATCGCGAGCGCCTCGAGGTCGACCGAACTCTCGGGCCTCTCGGCGGGCTGCGCGAGCTCTTCGATCTCGGAGATCTCTTCGGCTTCGGCAAGCTCTTCTGGCTCCTCGACCGCGGTCAGCTCTTCGGGCTCGGCTTCCAGCTCGGCTACGGTTTCGAGGTCCGCTTCGATCTCGGCGGGCTCTCCACCTTCCTCTACGAGCTCTATCTCGGGAAGGGCCTCCAGCTCGAGCTCGGCGGGAAGCCCGGCAGACGCTCGGGCGGGGGCTTGGTCCAGAACGAGGTCGGCGGCGAGGTCGATATCGACCGCGGTCTCGGCCTCCGGTTCGGCTTCAAGCTCGCCGAGGGCCTCCTCGGCAGCATCCACATCCGATGGGGCGAGACGGTCCTCTTCGAGGATCGGCGTCTCGTAGCTCAGGATGTCTTCCAGCGCCGCATCGGCCGGCGCTTCCGCGAGGGGTCTCTGGGCCGAAGCCTCCGCTTCGAGAGCGGGGGTTTCCGCCGCCTCTTCGGTGATCTCGGCCGTGTTCAGGATATTGTCCAGCTCGTCGCCCGTGAGGGCGATCGTCTCATCCTCGTCCTCGTCGAAGAACTTTCCCGCGGCTTCCATGTCCGCGCGAGAGCCGGCGCCCTTTTCTTCCGCATGGGGCCTTCGAAGACCCGCAAGCTCCCGCTTGAGCTCCGTGAGGTCGGTGCGGATCGACCGCAGCTCATCCTCGATGCGGGCGAGGATCTCGGCCGACTGCCCGTGCGCCTCGGAGCCCGCGCCTGCGGGGGATGCGACGGAGGCCAGCTCGTCCTCGAGGGCCTGCAGGTCGTCGAAATGCTCTTCGGCCGGCAGGCTGTCCGAAAGGGTCACCTCGATCTCCTCGCCGTGTCCCGGCTCAAGCTCGAGCTCGGGGAGCTCCTCGTCCGAGGCCTTGCCGAGCGGGACTAGGGCATCTTCGGCGCCTTCGGCTGATTCGATCTCGGTCTCCAGCTCATCGAGGAGCTTCTCCTCTTCGGTGGTCAGGGGGCTCTCGTCGCTCACCTCCGGCAGCTCGACGGCGAGCTCTCGGGCTGGCTCGAGGTCGGAGAGCTCGAGAGAGTCCTCCTGGTCCAAGGATTGCAGAACCTCCCGAGGCTCGGCCTTGACCCAGACGCCGTACTGTTCGAGCTTCTTCTCACTCGCAGGGCCGCCGCGTGTTTCCCTTGCCATTCCTGTCTCCTGAGGATGCGTTTTGCGCCATCCTCACTATCGGCATAACCGAGCTCTCACTTTCGCCGATTTCTCCCTCATCAAGTGTATCGCCGGTGTTTTCCTGTTGTCAATAAGAGGGATTTTCCTCATTTTCTGCCCCCCGGCAGCCGTTGTAGTGAGAGACAGACATGCGCCGGCTTCTCCCTCTCCTCGCGACAGGCTTTCTCATCGCTTCCCTCCTGATCTGGCTCTTCGGAGACTCGGGTCTTCGCGCCACGGCCCGGCTGGAAAGGTATCGCAGGGACCTCGAGGCGAACGTCGAGAGCCTGCGGGAGCGGAACGCCGCGCTTGAGGCGGACCGGAAACGGCTGCGGGAGAGCGTAGAGGCCAACGAGCTGGCCGCCCGGAACATCGGCCTGTACCGGCCCGGAGACAGGGTGATCCGAATCGATGGCCTTTCCGCCCGCCGCGGCGCCTACGAGGTGGGGACTCTCCTCAGGATGAAGCGGCCGAGCGGCGCGCAGAATCCTTTCTTCAAACTCGCGGGGATCGGCGTGTCGGCCTCGCTCATCGTGCTCGCCCTTGCGCTCCGCCGCCGCGAGTCGCGCAGAAGACCCGATGGTCATCGCCGCAGGTAGCCCCGAGGCTCTCACGAGGCTCCGAGAGCTTCTGGGGAACGGGGGTGTAGCCGTCGTACCATGCGACACGATCTACGGCATTGTCGGGATCGCGCCGGACACGGAGGCGAGGATTCGCGCCATCAAGGGCAGGGGCGAGGACAAACCGTTCCTCCAGCTCGTCGCGGACAGCGCCGGGGCCTCGCGCTTCGCTTCCCCTGCTCCCCCTCGCCTAGCAAAATACTGGCCGGGGCCTTTAACCGTCATTCTTCCCGCGCACATTGGAGGGACAATCGCCCTGCGCGTGCCGAGCTCCGAGTTCCTGCGCGGTCTCATACAGTCGATCGGGCGGCCGCTGTATTCCACGAGCGTCAACCGGGCAGGGCAGGCGTCGTTGTGGCGAATCGGCGAGATCGTGGAGGCCTTCGAGTCCGCTGTCGACCTGGTGCTCGACGCGGGCGACCTCCCCGGGGCGACTCCCTCGACCCTCATCGATGCGACCTCGCGGCCCTTCCGCGTCGTTCGGCAGGGGTCGCTCGTCGTCCCTCTCGAGGATCTTCTGTAGGATTGCCGGCTTTTCAGTCCCGGCGTTGGAGGCGCCTATGGTCGCTTCCGTTTCTGGCCGAATGCAGCCGCGCTCGCGCCGTAGAAAGCGAGCAGCTCCTGCTGGCGCCCCCCGAAGAACTCACTGACCAGGCGCGCGGCGCTTCTGCCGACGTAGCGGTAATGCCACGGCTCCCACGAATACCCGGTGAGGCTCTCCTGGCCTTCGGGATAGGAGAGGGAGAACCCGAAGGCCCATGCGTTTTCGGCCATCCAGCGCCCCGCCGGGGTCCCCGCAAAGGACACATCGATGGAGCCGAAGTCGATCGCCGTTCCGAGCTGGTGCTGCGAATGGCCGGGCGGGGCGAGGGACTTCTCCACTTTTTCGCGCGCCTGAGCGCGCAGGCCGGCCTGGAACAGCTTCTCTTGGTAGTCGTAGGAGCGCCAGGCCGATGAGATCACGAGCGGGGCGCCCGCGGCGGTCGCGGCGTCTGCCATGGCGAGCAGATCGGGAATGAGCGCGGAGCGCAGGCGCAGGTCAGGCCGGCTCGTCACGAGGGGGTAGCGGGAGAGCGGGACGAGGTCCGCGGGCGCCCAGGCACGGGTGAGTCCGTTCGCTTTGTCCACGAGGGTGAGAAGGTCTTGCGGACCGTCCAGCAGACCAGCGAGCAGGTCGAGGAAGCTGCGTGGCCGCGCTCCAATGCGGGCGCGGGTCTCCTCGGGCAAGTCCGCGGTCAGGCCTTCCAGGCCGGTCTTCGAGAGGGAGAACCCCGGATGCACCGGCTCCTCGCGGCCGAGGCCGGGGGAGACAGCGGGACGAAGAAGCGCGGGCATGAGGCTGAAGGCGAGGGCGACGGCGAGCGGGGTCGCAACAGGGACCGCTCGCATCAGAAGATCCGCTTCAGGACGTCGTCCATGGTTTCCACCAAATTGAAGGTGATGCCCTTTCGCACGTGTTCGGGTATCTGCTCTAGATCGCGCCGGTTCTGGGCGGGAATGATGATCTGGCGGATCCTGTTCCGCCGTGCAGCGATCACTTTCTCCTTGAGCCCGCCGATGGGCAGCACGCGCCCGACGAGCGAGAGCTCACCCGTCATGGCCAGGGACTTGCGGATCTTCTTTCCCGTGGCCAGGGAGAGGAGCGTGGCGGCAAGGGTGATGCCTGCCGAGGGACCGTCCTTGGGAGTGGCGCCGGCGGGCACATGGAGGTGGATGAGGTTCTTCTCCCAGAAATCGACGCTCACGCCGAAATGCCCCGAGACCTGCCGCACGAAGGAGTAGGCGATGTTCGCCGACTCCTGCATCACCTCGCCGAGCTTGCCCGTCAGCCGGAAGCCCTCCTTTCCGGGGTTGGCGACAGCCTCGATCGCGAGCACCGCGCCGCCCAGCGGCGTCCACGCGAGCCCGATCGCCATGCCGGGCTTGGAGATCACGGCCATCTCCTCGTCGAGGAACACGGGCTTGCCGAGGTAGCCGGCGAGGTCCGGCGCGTGGAGCGCGAGCGGCAGCTCGAGCTCGCCCTGGAGCGTCTTTCGCGCGACCTTGCGGTGGATCCTGTCGAGGGCTTTCTCGAAGTTGCGCAGGCCGGCCTCCCGCGCGTACCCGTCGGCGATGGCGAGCAGGGCAGGAGCGTCGTACTTGACGCCGCCTTTGGCGATGCCGCTGCGCTCCAGCGACTTGGGGATGAGGTACCGCCGGGCAATTGCCAGCTTCTCCTGGTCGATGTAGCCCGACAGGCGGATCACCTCCATCCTGTCCAGCAGAGGCGCGGGGATGCTGTCCAGCGTGTTCGCG
>CAYGXO010000110.1:0-4981 GCA_964353885.1 uncultured Spirochaetaceae bacterium | reverse complement strand
CGGGATGCCGAACTCCCCCGTCACCACGTGCACCCACAGCGCCTTCGCTAAGTTGCGCGCATCATGCTTGTCCGTCTTGTTCCAAGAGTTTTTGATGATGCGAAACTTCCGCGGATCCACCACGAAGCACTTCGCCCCTCGATTTGATCCGCCCACCAGAAGGATCCCGTCGAAGCCTCCAAGACCACCGCGTCCGTTGGTCCCAGACCCTCCACGCACTTTCCAAACTCCCGGCAGGCCCCCTGGAACCGCACCTCCTCCCCCTGACGATTCAGCACGCTGATCGTCGAGAATTGCTTGTGCCGATCGATCCCATGTACCCTCTCGATCATTCTCTCCTCCTCCTTATTGCCAGGGGAGAGCGAGGAGGATAGGATACCTTGGTGGCTGTTCGTTGCCTCCATTCCACTATTCGTGGTCCCATATGGGCACACATATTGATGGTACAAACGCGGGAGGTGGCCTGACCAAACCTACCACCGTGGTCGCTCAGCGCCACAGAACACTTACAGGCCATCTCCTGCCCTTTCCCCCTCTGCTTTCCCGGGTCGGGGTTGAGAGCAGCATACGACCATCTCCCGCTCATCGCAACGCGCAACTCCATCGGCAAACCTCCCGGCGCCGACGGTCATCATAACAACTAACATTAAGTGTCATGCACACCCACTCAGGTCCTGCGTCCTTGACAATATGTCTGATATGACATATCCTCGAGTTGAAGTTGTTGCTGTGGACAAACCACTTGTCTGGCTCCATGGCGAGGTGAAGACTCCACCAATGACCTCCGAGGGGCGGGTCGAAATGGGCTTTCTGCTCCGGCTCCTGCAGCGGGGCGAGTCACTTGGATTGCCGTGGTCCCGACCCATGCCCTCCATTGGAGCCCGTTGCCATGAGCTTAGAGTGAGAGAGGCCACTGCAATCTGGAGGTTGATCTACAGGGTCGATTCTGACGCGATTGTGATACTCGAGGTCTTTGCCAAGAAGACGAAGACAACCCCGCAATCGATTGTCGACATCTGTCGAAAACGGATTCGCGCATACGACGCACGCGAGTGAGGATTGAGCAATGGAGACAGCAAAACGCAGGAGACTGAAGAAATCCGGGTGGAGGATTGGCACCGCGAAGGAGTTTCTTGATCTGTCTCACGAAGAGGCCTCGTACGTAGAATTGAAGCTGCGTCTTGCCAGTCAGCTGCATGAGCGGCGTAGGTCTCTTGGGCTCAGCCAGGTTGCTTTGGCGAAGAGAATCCGGTCCAGCCAGTCCAGGGTTGCCAAGATGGAGGCGGGAGATCCATCTGTCTCTCTCGACCTGCTGGTCAGATCCCTGCTCGCGCTGGGGCATACCCCTGCGGCGATCCAGAAAGCCATATAGCTAGAAAAGACACCTTCTCGCGCCCGACCGCTGCCTGCCCACGTTTCCTGCGTGCATCACAGGTTACCAGGCCGGATCCAAGCAAAGCTGGGTTCGAATACCGTTGCGGCTTCGCCCTTTCAGGCGGCTTCCACGTACCTCTTGAAGCTGTCCAGGATGGCCTGCCAGCCCTTGCGCTGGTGCTCGGGTGAGTTGGTCGACTCCGCATCGAACTCCTCCGCGATCCTGAGCCGCCCCGCCTCGGGAATGAAACGGATATCCAGGTGGCGCCCGTCTCCCAGCAGGCAGTGGAGGTGCTCCCGGGGGCTGACCAGCGTGTAGCTTCCCTGGAAGTCGAAACCGGCGCTCTTGTTGCGGGCTTCCATGCGGAAGTTGAACCCCCCGCCGACCTTCACGTCGTTGGTCGCGCGGGGCGTGTGCCAGTCGTCGCTCGCCGCGTACCACCGGGTGATGTGCTCGGGGAGGGTCCAGCATTCCCAGGCCTTTGCGAGCGGAGCGTCGACCAGGACCTCGACCCTGATCTTCGTCGTTTCCATCGCGCCCCTCAGCGCCAGATCGCGACAACGCCCCCGAAGACGACGTAGGTGAGCGCGTAGAGGCAGTTGTTGATGAGCAGCACGACGGGCTTGCGGCCCTCGAACTGGGTGTTCAGGCTGTGGGTCACCACGAAGGCGAGCCATGCGACCAGGCCGACAAGGGCACCGGTTCCGAAAGAGGTCGCCCTGATGCTGTGCACGACCACCTGCAGCCCGTAGGAGAGCAGGAACGATGCGACAACGGCCCCTCCCATCATGCGGGGCATGGCCTTGCGGTCCGCCTCGGTCATCCCCTTCTTCTTCGGGTCGACCCCGATGCCGACCTGCCAGGTCTTGAACCATGGCACCGCGGGAGAATAGTAGAGCCAGCTCACGGCGAAGTTCGCAACAGCGACGACGACAAAAGGCAGCCACGAAAGGCTGAAATCGATCATGGTATGTCTCCTCTGTGAAAAAGGTCATGCTGGTAGACCGCGAAGTCAAGGTTCTGGGCGTGCCCCGCCCGAAGGGCGTCTCAGGGCGGCAGGGCCCTATCGGCGTAGCGGCGTGCCGTGTCTCCCGTCGGCGTGCGGGTCGAGCTCTCGCCGTCTGCTTCGCAGACGGCTGTCGTTTAAGAGGTGCTCCGCTCCAAGTCCTCGGGGCGAATGGCCCTGCCCAGCGGCAGGCGTCTCTCGCTGCCCGCAAGCTCTCTCCCTCTGCGGCGCCCCTGCGGGCTTTCCGCTTCGCCCCCTCACGCGCTGGCGCACCCCGGCCGCGGCCACCTCACAAGTGCCATGGCATTTGACTCCGTAATGCGAGTCTGTGCAGGCAGCGGCGACGCCTTCAGTCTCACTGCGGGCGGCGTACGCCCAGCAGGGCACCAACACCATGCAGCGTGTGCTCCGAGACCACGTCGCCAGCTTCGCGGCGGACTCCGATGCGCGCTACGCGAAGGAGCTCGGCAACTTCCGCATCGAGCGGATCTCCCGCGTGGCGACCCGCTTTCTTGCCTGCGGCGACTACAGGCAGGGTGTTGCCCGCATCCGATGCTCCAACCTGAGTGCCGCCACGAGTACTTCCGCCCCTTCTCGTGCCGCGTGTTTCACCCCTTGGGCGGGCCACCGCACCGCCTCTGCCCGTCCTGCAGCCAAAAGCGGTCCCTTCTCTTCTCCGAGTACCTCGACGAGCAGCTGCTGCTCGCCCTTCCTCACCGGCAGTTTGTCTTCACGCTGCCCAAGGCCCTTCGCGTTTTCCTTCGCTACGACCAACGCCTCTTCGGGCGGATCTCCCGCCTCATCTTCTCGCTGATTTCCGAGTTCTACTCCGCCGCTGCCTGCAAGCCCATCTCCAGCGCTGCAATTCTCGCCTATCAGCCTTTTGGCGACGCGCTCCGGTTTAATCCTCACTTCCACGTCATGCCACGGATGGCGAAACCGCGCCGATGCAGGGATGCCGAGAGGCGCGGTCCTGATCCTGGAAAGCGGCTTCGACCCGAATGGCAAGTTCTACTGCCTCCCCATCCATGACACCGCGCCCCTCACCCATCTGCTGCGTCAACGTACCGTCGGCCTGTTCCTGAGGCTCGGCCTCATCACGGAACAGTTCTCCGAGACTCTCTTCTGCTGGAAGCACTCAGGGTTTTCTGTTGACAATTCCGTGCGGCTGGACGGCGGCGACAACACGGCCCGCCAGGCCCTCGCCCAGTACATCGCACGAGCTTTCCTATCGCTGCAGAAGCTCACCTACGACCGCTCCTCCGGGGGGAAGGTCCTGTATCACACTTCCTACAATCCCTATTTCAGGCAGAACACCAACCTTTGGAGCGCCACGGATTTCATCGCGCACCTCACCCAGTTCATTCCCAGGGCGGCAGCCGCGCTTGCGCGGCGGGAGCCAGCCTGGGCCAGACTGCGTGCGAAGGTCTACGAGATAGATCCGTTACGCTGTCCCTGGTGTGGCTCCGAGATGAGACTCATCGCGGTCATCACCGACCCCGCTGAGGTACGCAAGATCCTGCGTCACCTGCTCAAGATCGGCAGGGCACCTCTGGGACTCGATCCGAGCAAGCTGAACTGAAACACTCCCAGTCCCCTGATCCCGCGCATCGATACCTTTCTGCGCGCTGAGAGAAAGGTTTCCCGTATTCCTCGCGAAAGGTCGAGCTTGCGTCTTTTACGATGGACGGCGGTCCTTTACAGGGGTGGACACCTGGGAGAGACAGCTCGTCGGGGCTGCTCGCGGCAGCCCAATCACCGAGGCAGCCTCCGCCTTCGGCATGTCACCCGACCTCTGCAACCACGTCCTGGAAATCGATTGTTCTATCATTTGGTACGCAAATCACTTGTCAAAGAACTGGACTAAATGGACGAACGAGGAGGCCGCAGAATTATTTCGAAAGAACGGACTGACCGGACCAATTTGGAGTATTCTGCACACAGGAACTCGATTCTGAAAGCGAACGATAAAGAAGACGCGTTATAACAAATCGATGAAGCTGTCGCGCAGCTGCAAAGTGGGTAGGGTCGTTGCAACGGTCTATCGATAGCCTATCAACGACTATTTGTTGATTTACGCCCAGAAGGTCGTGGACTCATGCCCCTCGCCGCCCGATCGTGCGTGCCGCACTGTCGAATCAGGACGCGGCTCGAGTCCTTCCGAGTTCGGCCGAAAGGTATCTCGTCGGGCGGTCGTGCGCGAGGCAATCGCCCCTGATTCGCCGGCGACAGGCCTGCCATCCTCTTCTGAGTTGCGGGACGTGACGCCCCGGGCCTGTCGCCGTCAATCGAGGAATACGGGCTGAGTCCAGGCACAGAACTCAACGAGCTTCCCATCGATTTGCCGAGTAAGCACCGCCCGTGCGCGGACGTAGCCGGTCCCGGAGGGAGTGTACGCGGCAGAAAGACCTTGGTAGGACGCGAGGACTCTTCCACCAGGGCCGATGAAATCGACTCTCTCCCCAACCTTGGCGTCTTGGGGTGCCGGCCTGCCGAACGCGCTGCCTCGGCCCAGCTCTGCTTCGGTTGCCGCCTGGTCGATCTCAACCCACATCTGGGTGGGGCTCAGGTCCAGCCTCTTGAGCAACGGGCCTATCGTC